>NZ_LROS01000021.1 GCF_001675165.1 Clostridium ragsdalei P11 | reverse complement strand
GGGAATTAGTATCAGATATTAAAATTCTTTTTGACGAACTTAATTCTAATTTTGCTAAGATTCATTCATTAGCTTATGCTAGAAGTTTCCTAGTATAAGTTAAATTATCACTTAGAAACCCTATAATATGTACCAAAATGGATATTTAACTTCTGCTTATGCAAATAAAATCAATGAAGATATTTGGAGTATACGATTATACGCATTGTATTCAGTTAATGATTATATGGATATGAAAGATAAGGTAGATGAATATGAAAAAGATATTGAAGAAAATATTAATAAATATACCACACTTCACGATTTAACCAATGAAGAAAAAGATTTAGTTGTTCAATTTAAAGAATCAAATAAAAAATATTCAAATAGATTAAATGAATTGCTTGGGAAGCTAAAAGAATCTAAAGCTATTACCAATGATGAAAAGAAAGAAATAATGAATTTAGGAGATAGAAGAATTGAACTAAGCAAAGAAATATTAAATTATTCAGACCAATATATAAAAAGTTTAAGTGATAAAAATGAAATTATAAAGGAAATCACCTTACGGGCAATAATTGCTATTAATTTTGCAATGATACTTTTGTTTAGTTTAATGATGTTTGTGGTTACTAAAATAAGTAAGAAGATGGATTACTATGCATTTCATAATTGTGTTACTGACCTTCCCAATAAGAATTATGTATTAAACACATTAGTTAAAGAAATTCCTAAAATAAATACCTATTCCATATTAATAAGTTTGGATATGGATAATTTTAAAGCTGTAAATGATACGCTGGGTCATATTTCAGGTGATGAATTTTTAAAACAGGCAGGGAGAAGATTTAAGAAGGTAATGCATATTCAAGACTACATTTGTCATAATGGAGGCGATGAGTTTCTATTTTTAATAAAGTCTGTTAAGAATAAAGATGAAGCAGAGGTAATGCTTAGAGAAATTTTAAATGTATTTAAAAAGCCTTTTAATATTTATGGAAAAAATGTTGATTATGTGACTGCAAGCCTGGGTGTGGCAGTTATTCCTAAAGACGGAAATAATTTTGAAACTTTGTACAAGCGTGCAGATGATGCTATGTATGAATCTAAAAGAATAGGCAAACATGTATATAGCTTTTATAATGACGCTATAAATGTTGGTATATATGAAGACACAATAAAGAAAAAGGCAATAGAAGATGGGATTAAAAATGGTGAGTTTAAAGTTTTTTATCAACCTAAAATTTCAAAACATGGTGAGGTATTAGGTGCGGAAGCGCTTGTAAGATGGATTAAAGAGGATAATAAGATTATACCTCCTTCAGAATTTATTGATTTTGCAGAAAGAGAAGGTCTTATAAAATATATAGGAGAATCAGTTATTATTGAGGTATGTAAAAATGTATCAAATTGGATTGATAAAGGTTATAAAAATTTTAAAATAGCTGTAAATTTATCTACAGAACAGCTCATTGACAGTAAACTATGTGACAACTTACTGGAAATAATAAAAATATTTAAAGTGCCTTTTGAGTATATAGAATTTGAAGTTACAGAAACAACAATAGCCAAGAATTTTGATGAAGCTGTAAATAATATAAATAAAATAAGAGCTAATGGAATCAAAATAAGCCTTGATGATTTTGGAACTGGATACTCATCATTAAATTATTTAAAAAATATGCCCATAGATATTATTAAAATTGATAAATCTTTTGTTGATGATATAACATCAAATGAAGCAAGTGTAGTAATGGTTAATACAATTATCTCATTATCTCATTATCTCATTATTTTGGATATGAAGTTGTAGCAGAAGGAGTAGAAGAAATAGAACAAATAAAATCTTTAAAAAGCTTAGGATGCGATATATTCCAAGGATATTATTATGGAAAACCAATGGAAGATATAAATTTTGAAAATGGATTCTTAAAACCTCATCGGATAAAGTAGATATTCTAAAAACTGGATAAAAGGATATGAAATATAAATTGACTAACATTTTTGTAATAAAAAACCTATGCTTTAACAACAGTTTTAGCATAGGTTTTACAATTATTTCAATAAGAATAATTTAGAAACATGTTTAAAAATATTATTATGTGCTAGAATGTTTAACAGGGATAAATTATTTTATTTCAGATGCCTAAACAGGAGTGAATAAATTTGTTTGAATTAAATGAAGGTATAATAAAAGATAGTTTAAATTTTGAAACGTATGAAAAAGGTATTACATGTTATGAAAGTGATCAAGTAGAAAACCTGAGTGTAAGTACTCAAGAAGAATTAGGGTGGAAAAAAACTACTATTGAAGGAAAAGTGAAGTCTTCTTCACAAATGCCTATAAAATATAATGTAAAAATAATATATCCAAATATCAATGAAAATATAAGTTGTCATTGTGACTGTAAGGCATATTATAATGCTCCATGTAAGCATATAGCCGCGGTGCTTATAAAATATGCTCGAGAAAAGAATAAATCAGGAATAAAGAAAAATAGCAAATTAATTCAACAATTAAAGAAAAGTCTAATATCACCTAAAACAAAGATGGAAACTAGGACTTTAAACCTGCAGTGTAAACTTCAATTTAATATTAGCCGTAGAGAAAGTGAAGCTTTTTTAGAATTAAAGGTGGGAGAAGAAAAGCTTTATGTAGTAAAGAATATGAAGAGTTTTTTAGAGGCAGTTATAGAACATAATGAGCTGGAGTTTGGTAAAAGCTTTACATATAACGCATATTTACACAGTTTTAAGGATGAAGACAAATTTATTCTGAGTATGCTTAAAGATCTATATGAAATAGATAAGGTTACAGATAATATGGTAATGTATGGTTACCATTACAATAAAACACCGAGATTTTTAAGCGGAAAAAGAGCAAGGCTTACGGAAAGTAACTTAAAAAAATTTCTTGATAATATAGGAGAAACAGCTGTAGATTTAGTAATAAATGATGATAACTATAGTGAAGTTAAAGTGGTAAGAGAAAATTTTCCTTTAGAATTTAAATTAGACAGTAATGGGAATAATATAATTTTATCTCAAATCTCAAAGCTGCCTAAAGCTTTAGTCAAAAGTGGAAATTATTTTTATTATAATAACAAAATATATGTGCCAACAAATGAACAGGTGAGGGTGTATAAAGCACTTTACAATACTTTTATTGAACAAAAAAACTCTGAAATTACTTTCCAGCAAAGTGAAAGTGAAGAAATAGCTTCTTATATAATTCCAGCCTTAAAAAAGATAGGTACAAAGGTAACAGTGAATGACGTTATTAAAGAGAAATTTTATGAAGAACCTTTAAAACCTTGTCTTTATTTTGATAAGGATAAAGATGCTGTAGTTTGTGATGTAATATTTAAATATGGAGATATAGATATAAATCCCTTAAAGGATGATGGTGCAAGGGAAGATGATGAGAAGGTATTGGTTAGAGATATTGAGGAAGAAGCAGCTATAGTAGATACCTTGACTGCCTTTCAATTTGAAAAGGGGAAATCTAATTTTATTTTAGAGGATGAGGATAAAATTTTAGATTTTGTGGGAGAAGGCCTGGAAAAACTTCAGGAGTCCGCAGAAATTTACTATTCAGATGCTTTTAAAGATATAAGAATTTATACCTCTAAAAGCTATAAATCCAATATAAGATTAAATGATGAGGATCTTTTAGAATTTACCTTTAATATTGATGGTGTAAATAGAGAAGAGTTAAAGCACATATTTGATGCATTAAAACAAAAGAAGAAATATTACAGACTTAAAAATGGAGGCTTTATTCCTCTGCAGGCTGGAGAACTTCAAAATATGTCAGATATGATAGATTATTTAAACATAAAGACTTCAGATCTGGAAAAGGATCAAATAGTTCTTTCTAAATATAATTCTATTTACATAGATACAAGTCTTAAGGAAAATAATATAACTTTCGTGCAAAGAAATAAGAAGTTTAGAGAACTTATAAATAATATAAAGGATATTGGTGACATTGATTATACAATTCCAGAAAAACTGGATAACATTATGAGAGGTTATCAAAAGTTTGGATTTAAGTGGTTTAAAACTCTTTCAAGCTGCGGCTTTGGAGGCATTTTAGCAGATGAAATGGGTCTTGGAAAAACTCTTCAGGCTATAGCTTTTGTAAAATCAGAGGTAGATGAAAATGAGGAAAAACAGCCTTCTTTGGTGGTGTGTCCTACATCCTTAGTGTACAATTGGGAAAGTGAAATAAATAAATTTCAATCGGATTTAAAATGTTTAGTTGTATCAGGCAGCAGGGATACAAGAGAAAGTCAGTTAAAAGAGATGAATGAGGCGGACATAGTTATAACTTCCTATGCACTTATTAAAAGAGATATAGAAGAATATAAAACTATAAAATTTAGACACTGCTTTTTAGATGAAGCTCAAAATATAAAAAACCCTAATTCTTTAAATGCCCAAAGTGTAAAATCCATTAAAGCTAGAAGTTATTTTGCACTAACAGGAACCCCTATTGAAAATTCTATTACAGAATTATGGTCAATTTTTGATTTTATCATGCCAGGATATTTATTAAGTCATGGAAAGTTTAGCCAAAAGTATGAAGTACCTATTATAAAAAATGGTGATAAAAAAGCTTTAGAGGAATTAAATAAACATATTAGACCTTTTATTCTTAGAAGGCTTAAGAAGGATGTCATAAAAGAACTTCCACCTAAAATTGAACATAATATGGTGATAGATATGACAGAGGATCAAAAGAAAGTATATGCAGCTTACCTTGGGCAAGCTAAAGAGGAATTGAATAATGAAATAAGAGATAAAGGCATTAATAAAAGTAAAATAAAGATACTTTCTATAATCACAAGACTTAGACAAATATGCTGTGATCCCTCTACTTTTATAGAAAACTATGAAAGTGATAATGGAAAAATGGAAGCTCTTATGGATATAGTACAGAATAATGTAGATGATGGACATAAAATATTGTTATTTTCTCAATTTACTTCTGTACTTAAAAATATTGGAAGTATGTTCAAAAATGAAAATATAAAGTATATGTATCTTGATGGCAGTGTAAAAGCAGAAAAAAGGGGAGAAATGGTTAGGGAGTTTAATGAAGGTAAAATCCCTATATTTTTAATATCTCTTAAAGCTGGTGGAACAGGACTAAATTTAACTTCTGCAGATATAGTGATTCATTATGACCCCTGGTGGAATCCAGCAGTAGAAAATCAGGCTTCAGATAGAGCTCATAGAATTGGACAGAAGAAAACGGTAGAGGTTATTAGACTTATTGCTAAAGGAACTATAGAAGAGAAAATACACAAAATACAGGAGAAAAAGAAAGAAATAATAAAGGATGTTATAGAAGAAAATACTGGAGAAGAAATTTTACTTTCCAATATGGAGGAGAAGGATATCGAGGAACTTTTCAGTTGAATAAAGATATATCATCCATGGTATAAAGCTCAACAATCTTAGAAATGGTAATAATGAATAGTAGGGGGGGTTGTATTGTTTTCAGATAAGTTAAAAAGATATAGAAGAGATTTAGGACTTACACAAAGGGATTTAGGTAGGAAATTAGATTTATCAAAAGCAACTATAGGCCAGCTAGAGACTGGTTTAAAGGAACCCTCTAGGATATTACTTGAAAAAATATATAAAATTAGTGGCAAAAATATGAATTGGTGGCTTGATAAAAATGAACAATTTGAATTTAATCAAACATTTAAATATACCATTTATCCAGCTAATAAATACAAAGCTATTTTTCCCATATTATTTTCAGCTATTTTTTCGATAGTGCTAATATTTGCATTAACTGATAGGTCTAATACTTTAGAAGTATGTATTATATTTATTGCAGTACTCTTATGCTTAATGTGTACTGCCTACTACACTGTGTTAGCCTACTATTTATTTAAAAATAAAATCTATATTACTATAGAAGACAAATATATAGAAATAAAAAAAATTTCTACAACCAAAAGGATGAACATAGCAAACATAACAGAAATAGAGTTTACAGTACGTTCTAGAGGCAGTTACCCAATGGTAGTAATTAAGTGTGATAATAGTACAAAGTATTACTATAACGATTTATATTTTCCTCAGTCATGGTTTGCTAAGAAAGATATTAATAGTATGGTAGACAACTTGAAGAAGAGTAACGAAAATATATGGGTTATTGGACGAGGCAATATGTAAGAGTAAGGTAGGTGTTAAAACACAAGTAATAGATTAATCTTATAATAGTTTCTACTATATTCTTTAAATGCTCAAAGTGTAAAATCCTTTAAAGCCGGCAGCTATTTTGCACTAACAGGAACCCCTATTGAAAATTCTATTACAGAATTATGGTCAATCTTTGATTTTATCATGTCAGGATATTTATTAAGTCATGGAAAGTTTAATATTTCACCTGGCATTAAAGTACTTCCATTATAACGTTTTATTTACTGATAAATTTAATTAGTGATATGTTTGCTATCACAATCTAGTTACAATTGTGAAAAATACCTTAGAGTATAATTTCCACGTTTTGATGCTAGTACTCCTTAATTTTCCTATTGCTTCTGGTGACAGCTATGTTATTTATACCGCATATTGTTAAGATATTTTACTTGTTTCACATATTTTATCTTTTTTGCACCAGGTTTCACCTTGCTTTAAAAAAAGCGATAAAATTAAAGCGATAATTATCAGAATCAGAGCAGCTGTGAAAGCCATGTCAACACCCGAAATGATTGCTGTGTGCTGCTGTAAAATATCGGGGTTTTTCAATTTTGAAAGATATTTTGTCTGTTTAGCTCCCATCAAACCGATAAACAAAGAAGAACCAATGGCTGCAGAAATTTGCTGCAAAGTATTTGTAATTGCCACACCGTGGGAATTATATTTTTTCGGCAGCTGATTTAACGTATTGGTTTGCGTTGGAGTATTAATCAGAGAAATTCCTAAAAATGTAAATAGATGCAAAACAATGATGGTCCTTAGATTAGTAGATCCGGAAATATGTGAAAAGCAGAACATGGTTACCGTTAAGATGCAAAATCCAGTAGTTACCAGTGACTTTGCCCCGATTCTGTCAAACAAATGGCCGGACAGCGGCGTAATAATCATGTTTAAAATACTTCCGGGCAGCAAGGCCAATCCTGCTGCAAATGGTGTCATGCCCATTGAACTTTGAAAATATGTGGGTAGAATAATATTAACGGAAAATGGAATCATGAATGAGATCATCAGAATCGCAGTTCCCAAAGAAAACATTGGAAATCGGAACAACCTTAGTTCAAGCATGGGCTGTTTCAGTGTTAGCTGACGTTTCGTGAATAAAATCAGCCCTCCAAATCCGCATAGCAGGGATATAAGCACTACTCCGTTTAAAAATCCAAGGCTTTCTATGGAACATATACCAAATATAAGGCCTCCAAATCCGATGGTGGAAAGTATAACGGACAAAACGTCAATTTGCGGCTTTGTTAGGTTGGAAACATTTTTAAGACTAATTAAACCTGTTATGATTGCAAACAGTGCAAATGGCAAAATGGAAAAAAACAACCAGTGCCAATTTAAGTATTGAAGCATCAGACCAGAAAGCGTTGGTCCAATTGTTGGTGCGAAAACCACAATGATGAGGCTAATACCCATTGCACTGCCTCTTTTTTCAATGGGATAAATGGTTAAAATCGTATTTGTCATGATTGGCATCAGCATTCCTGTTCCTGCACCTTGTACCATACGGAATATAAGCAGGGCGGTAAATGATTGTGAAAAGCCACAGCAAATTGTTCCCACCGTAAATAAACCCATAGCAGTAAGATACAGGGTTTTTGTTGTGAAAGTTTCCATAAGGAAGGCTACTACTGGAACCAAAATTCCGATAATCAGCATATAGGCGGTGGCCAGCCATTGGACGGTACTTGTGGAAACATGCAGCGATGACGTAAGCTGAGGAAACGCAACATTTAAAAGCGTTTCATTCAATAAAGCGATAAATCCTCCAATTAATAAAGGAATCATAATCAGTATTCGTTGTTTTTTAGTAAGATTTAATTCTTTTTCAATTGCCATTAATGACAACACCTCTTTCAGTTTTCTTTTCCAATTATTTTTGATAGACTTTTTTTATAGCTCCATAGACTTTATGAATGGTTTCAATCATTGCTCGGCAGTCGGATTCATCTAGAGTCGAAAACTCCTGATGCAAAAGTTCCTGATATTTAATAATATAGCTGTCTATGTATTGTTTGCCTAATTTAGTTGCGTGTACTAATACCACACGTTTGTCTATAGTCGAAGTGAATTTTTCAACAACTTTTAATTTAACCAGCTCATTAATAAATTTGGTTGTATTAGGAAGCAAAAAATCTAATGCCTTGTTGATATCGGTAACTCGTGAATTGCCAGCATCGTCGCAGATACTATTGATTGTGCTTAGGATGCGAAAGTGAACTGGTTTAATATTAGGTGGCAGCGGTGGCAGCAGGTCGTGTGCTTTTTTTGCTACTTCAAGTGCATTAAATATATCATCTATCATGTTTCTATTATAAATATGCAATTTATCACCTGATTTTTAAATAGTTATAAAATATAATTATATTTTATAACTATTTTTTGTGTATGTCAAAACTTATATTTCGGAACCTAGTTATGAAAATTGAAAATTCAGATAAAGCAAAAGCAGCAGGCTTGTACTCAAAAGATGGAAAACTATATCTTCAATTTAAAATTTAATTCCACCATATTTTGATAAAATATTCTCGATTCTTTTATTTTTACAAAGAGCCATGGGAGTTAGTCCTGAAGCATTTTTCAAGTTTATATCAAAACCGAAGTTTAAGAGTGCTTTTAAAAATTCTTCAAAATGTTCTTCAAAACAATTGATATAGTCGTCATGGAGGAGAGTATTTTCATATTTATCCCGGGCATTTATATCCGCACCGTATTTTACAAGGAGATTCAAAAGTTCTACGGAATAATTAAAGCTGCAGTAAAATATAGGAGTTTTACCAAGGCTATTGATTGCATTAACTTCAGCTCCTCTTTTTAGTATCATGGTTATCAAGTCAATATGGGGGGCTGCTCTTGCACAAAGTTTGTGCAGGGGAGTTTCCATGAGTTTACTTTGGCGGCTGTTGATATCTGCACCGCTGTTTATTAAAAGCTCAATTGTCTCAAAATAGTTGTTCCCGCAATTGTCGATAGCATAATGAAGTATACTCTGAATTTCAAAATCGGAATCCAAATCATTGTCTTCCTTTAAGTAATCTTTTATTTCATTTACATTTCCTTCTTCAATGGATCTATAAATTGACTTGTATTTTGAAGAAAATACATTGCTAAATATGCCCAAACTGCTACACCTCCTTAGAATTAAATGTTTTATTGTACTTATAATAATATTATAGCATATAAAAATAGTTCCTCCTGAAATTAGTATTTATTTTAATACAGTAATTCAGGAGGACTTCAATATTTAAAGATAAAGTTATAACTTTTGCCTTTTTATATAATGAGTGTGAAGGAGATCATGAGCTTTTTTTCCGCCTACATCTCCAATAAATTCTTTATATAGAGCTTGAACTTCAGGATTCTCATGAGATTTTCTGAGAGGTTTGTTTCTATCTTCTCTATATAAAGCGTCCATTCTTTTCTTTACAATATCTAAATCTCCAAAATGATACGGCTGACCTCCTCCGTCAATACATCCTCCAGGACATGCCATTATTTCTATAGCGTGATATTTTGATTCACCAGATTCTATTTCCTCAAGAAGTTTTCTTGCGTTGCCAAGACCGTGAGCTACGCCAATGTTTATTTCTTTACCACCAATATTTATACTGGCTTCTTTAAGTCCATCAAGTCCTCTTACACCATGAAATTCTACTTCTTTTAAAGTCTCTCCAGTAATCCATTCATAAGCAGTTCTAAGAGCTGCTTCAATTACACCGCCGGTAGTTCCAAATATTACAGAAGCACCTGTGGATTCTCCAAAAGGTTTATCAAAGTCTTCATCAGGAAGTTTATTAAAATCTATTCCTGCTTCCATTATCATATCTGCAAGCTCTCTTGTGGTAACTACAAGATCAACATTTTTATGACCTTCATATTGAAGTTCTTTTCTGCTTACTTCATATTTTTTTGCAATACATGGCATAACTGAAACTATTACAATTTTAGATGGATCAATATTTAATTTTTCTGCCATATATGTTTTAGCTAAAGTACCAAACATTATGTGTGGAGACTTACAAGTTGAAGGTATATCTAAAAGATCAGGAAATTGATGTTCTATAAATTTAACCCAGCTGGGACAGCAGCTTGTGAGTATTGGAAGTCTTCCGCCGTTTTGAAGTCTATCTATAAATTCATGAGCTTCTTCTAAAATAGTTACATCTGCTGCAAAATCGGTATCACATACCTTATCAAAGCCCAATCTTCTAAGAGCAGATACCATTTTGCCAGTTACAATAGTTCCAGGTTCCATACCGAATTTTTCACCTAAAGTAACTCTTATAGCAGGGGCAGTTTGAACTACTACATATTTATCAGGATCAGTTAGTACTTCCCATACCTTAGCTACATTACTAACTTGAGTTAATGCAGCAGTTGGGCATACGGATACACATTGACCGCAAAATGTGCATTGCGTGTCAACCATGGGACGACCAAATGCAGGGGATACTACAGTTTCGAAGCCTCTATCTACTGCAGAGTAAACCTGACAGGTTTGAACTTCATTGCACATGGTTTCACATCGTCTGCACATTATACATTTATCAAGATTTCTATATATAGCACCACTTGATGAATCCTTTTTGTAATTAGACATAGCACCTTTATATCTTATTTTTCTTATACCTAATTCAGCAGCGATTAATTGAAGTTGACATTGAGTATTCTTTTCACATACAAGGCAGTCGGTAGGATGATCTGATAATAAAAGTTCTACCATAGTACGCCTTGCTTTTATAGCTCTGGCACTATTTGTTCTAACTATCATACCTTCGAAAGCTTCTGTAGAACATGAAGGTGCAAGATTTCGCCTGCCTTCAATTTCAACAAGGCAGACTCTGCAGGAGGAAGTCCTATTTACCATTTTTATATCGTGAAGATCAAGATAGCAGAGAGTAGGTATATTTATGTTTACTTTTTTTGCAGCGTTTAAAATTGTAGTGCCTTCTGGGACAGAAACCTTTATATCGTTTATAGTTAAATTTACCATTTTTACAAACTCCTTTCTTTAAATTATTATTCTTTCGTAATAGCAGAAAACTTACAAATACTACTACATGCACCACAATTTATACATTTTGACTTATCTATTACATGTGACTTTTTTATTTCTCCGGAAATAGCTCCTTTAGGGCATACCTTTGTACAGGCTGTGCAGCCAATACATTTTTCAGAATTTATATTGTATTTTAAAAGTGCAGTGCAAACTCCAGCAGGACAGCGTTTATCTTTTACGTGGGCTATATATTCATCCCAAAAAAATTTCATTGTACTTATAATTGGATTAGGTGATGTTTGACCAAGACCACATAGGGCTGAATCCTTTATTACATAGGATAAATCTTTTAATCCTTCAAGATGTTCCATGGTACCTTTTCCTTTAGTGATATCCTCTAAAATTTCTAAAAGTCTTTTATTCCCGATTCTGCAGGCAGTGCACTTTCCACAGGATTCATCTACACTAAATTGGAGATAGAATTTGGCTATATTCACCATACAATTATCTTCATCCATAACTATCATTCCACCAGAACCCATCATGGAGCCTATTTCAGTAAGACTTTCGTAATCAATGGCAGTATCTAAATGATCTGCAGGAATGCACCCGCCAGAAGGACCGCCAGTTTGAACAGCCTTAAATTTTTTACCACCGCGAATACCTCCGCCTAAATTATATATTATTTCCCGCAAGGTTATACCCATAGGTACCTCAACAAGGCCAACATTATTGATCTTGCCTGCTAAGGCAAAAACTTTGGTTCCTTTACTCTTTTCAGTTCCTATAGAACTAAACCACTTAGAGCCTTTTAATATAATAGGGGGGATGTTTGCCAGAGTTTCTACATTATTTATATTAGTTGGTTTTTTCCAGAGACCTATTTGGGAAGGAAAAGGAGGTTTTACGGTAGGCTCTCCACGTCCGCCTTCTATGGAATTTATGAGTGCAGTTTCCTCACCACAGATGAAAGCTCCGGCACCATATTTTAAATCTATATGAAAGGAAAAATCAGTACCTAAAATATTATCACCCAGTAAACCTAAATCATAAGCTTGCTTTAAAGCAATTTTTAATCTGTTTATTGCAAGAGGATATTCAGCTCTGATATAAATATAACCCTTATTTGCACCTATGCAGTAACCTGCAATAGCCATAGCTTCAAGTACAGAATTTGGATCTCCCTCAAGTATGCTTCTATCCATAAAGGCACCGGGATCACCTTCATCAGCATTACAGATCATAAACTTTGTATCAGATTTGGATTTTCTTGTCATTTCCCATTTTACGCCTGTAGGGAAGCCGCCGCCCCCTCTGCCTCTGAGGCCGCTTTTTTTAATTTCATCAATTGTGCTGTCAGGTGTCATTTGTGTTAGAACTCTGCCTAAAGCTTCGTACCCATTCATTGCTATGTATTCTGTAATATCTTCAGGGTTTAAAAGGCCGCAGTTTCTAAGAGCAATTCTTTTTTGATTTTTATAAAATGGAATATCCGTTTGATTTGATATTTTTTCTTTAGTGATAGGATCTCTATATAAAGCTTCCTCAACTACTGTATTTTTGGCCATATGTTCATACACAATTAGCTTTGCTCTCTCGGTATTAACTTCAACATAAAAAATATTATCTGGTACAACTTTGACGATAGGTCCTTTCTCACAAAATCCAAAACATCCTGTAGAAATGACATCAACTGTATTTTCTAGACCTGCGTTTTTAATTTCAGTTTTAAGTATATTGACTATATCTAAGCTTCTTGAAGCACGACATCCTGTTCCACCGCATACAAGTAAAGTTTTTTTTATATTTTTATCTGCATTATCATAAGTACGGTTTGCTATCTTAGCTTTATACTTTTCTCTTAAAGCTTTTAAATCTTCAAAGGATTTTATCTTATCCATATATTTTCCTCCACATAAATTTCTGATATTTATTTTAAGGTATATTGACTTAATATTCCTTTAACATCTTCGACCTTTACTTTTCCATGGACTGTTCCGTCAACTACAACTACTGGTGCAAGGCCGCAAGCTCCAACACATCTTAAAATATCTATAGTGAACAATCCGTCTTCTGTGGTAAATCCATCTTTTACTTTAAGCTGATTCCTAAATTCTTCTAAAATGTTTTCTGCACCCTTAACAAAACAAGCTGTACCCATGCATATGCTTATTACATGTTTACCTTTGGGCTTCATTGTAAAGTATGAATAGAAAGTAACTACGCCAAATACTTTTGCTGCACTAATGTCAAGTTTATTTGCAATAAATGTTTGTAATTCTTCAGGAAGGTATCCAAATATATCCTGAGCTCTGTGAAGTACACTTATAAGTGAACCTTCTTTTTCTTCCAAACTATCTATATAGGAAGATAGTTCTTTTAGTTTTTCGTTATCTAATTTGCATACATCCATAATATTTCCTGCTGTGCCGCAGTTTTTTCACCATCTTTCATTTTATATTCTTAAGATAGTATTGGTAGTATGGGAGTTTTTTATTATATAGTCATCGGATAAAATAATAGACAATGTATTGACAAATATAAAAAATATCATTAAACTATAATTAGACAATATATTGACTAATGGAGGAAAATTTTTATGGATACATATAGAGAAATATTTTTAATGGAACAAACCTATGCCACCTTATTTTCACTGGCCAATAAACTTCAGGTAAGAGGAGATGAATACCTGGGAAATTTGACTTCAAGGCAGTATATGACAATGGTTGCAATTGCTCATTTATCTGAAGGTAAAACTACCCTCAATAATATTGCAAGAAAGCTTGGTTCCACTAAACAAAATGTAAAACAAATTGTTACTGTCATGCAGAAAAAGGGATATGTTGATGTTATACCTAATCCTGAAGATAGGCGTGCTGTCAATGTAATAATTACGGAAGCTGGAAAACAGGTATTGTATCAAGTTTCAGAAAAAGGAATATTGTTCATGGCACAGCTTTTTAAGGATTTTTCAACTGAAGAGTTAGAAACTATTTGGGGAATGCTTAAAAAACTGTATCAATTTGATGGTGAAGAACAAGATGGTTTTGAAGAACATAGTAATTTAAAAGTAGATGAAAGTCAGAAAGATGACGCAGCAAGAATATTAAAGGAGTTTGAAAATATAAGAAAAAATCAAAGAAAGGATAGGAAAAATTATGAGAAATAAAAACAACAGGTTAATATGTACTTCTGAATATGTAAGGATTAATGGAATAGATCAGTTCCTGTATCATCTAGGAACAAGCTTTGATAATCCTGTAATGCTATTTTTACATGGAGGGCCAGGTTCGGCAGAATCCTTATTTACAGGATTATTTCAAGATAGATGGGAAGAAATATATACTGTAGTTCATTGGGACCAGAGGGGTGCTGGGAAGACCCTCACGAAAAATCCAGATAAACTTCCTACAATAGATTTGATGCTTCAGGACTTATTTGAAGTTATCCAGTATCTTAAGAAAAAATATAAAAAGAAAAAGATTGTTATATTTGGCCATTCCTGGGGAAGTGTTCTTGGGTCGGTATTTATCAGAAAGCATCCGGAAGACGTAGAGTATTATATTGGTGCTGGACAGGTTATTGGTATGGTGGAAAATGAGCAGGTAGGCTATAACAAAGTTAAAGAAATGATCAAAAATGCAGATGATAAAAAATCATTAAAAAAGCTTGAAAGTATAGGTGAATATCCTGGCAGCAAAACTGTTTTTGATAAAGAGTTTTTAAGAAAATGTAATGTAGTTCGTAAGCTTCAGGGAAAATACAAATTAGGTATGGAGATAGGCATTGATATATGGATAGCTGTACTTAAAAGTCCTATTTTTAAGTTCTCCGATATTATAGCATTCATGAAGATTTTTAAAGCAAATTCAAAGGTTTACAGTTTTCTTGAGGACTTTAATCTACGCAGAGAATCCAAAGAATATAAGGTGCCGGTATATTATATTTTGGGGGAAAGGGATTGGCAAGCCCCACATGTTATAGCTGAAGATTATTTTAAAGATATAAAGGCGCCAAATAAAGATATATTCATAATTCCTGATGCAGGGCATTTCTTGATGATGGATCAGCCTGACCTAGTTTTTGATGCATTATCAAAAATAAGTAAAGAAGAAAAAAATGTACAATGTTTTTTATAATATAGGATGTGAAAAGTCCCACCTAAATAGAACAAAAAGGTGGGATTTTATACGAAAGTAATTTAGAGTTAAATAAGCTAATTACTATAAATTATGCTTACAATTATATTAGTAATTTCTGAAGTATTGTTAGAAAGCATAAATTCATGATTATGGCTTGAATTTACACAGTTAATTAAAATTAAATCATTTTTAACAGTTTCAAAAACTTTATCATTAATAGTAGAGACAAATCCACCATTTACAGTGTAAAAACAAATTGCCACCAAATCTTTATTTAATGGGGTTTTATGTTCAAATTTAAGTTGTTTGTTAGGACTAATATTAAGGTGAAGTAATTCACCATTATAATTTTCCCTTGTCATTAAATTAAAAACAGAAGCTTTACCATAAGTTTTAGTTTTCCAATCCCCCATAAAGTTGTCTTGATCGAAGGAGTTAAGTAGCTTCTTGTACCTATTTTCATGGTCGAGAGTTATTTTCCCTTCTATAACCATGAATTTACGCGAAACTTTTGGTAGATTACTAAAAGTAGATTCAGCTATATCAATTTTAGCAACCCCCAACCTCCATAAAAAGTTTTTGCTAGCATAATCAGAATTTAATGGATATGTTGTCAGTTCTGTAGCCATGCCTCCAGACCAAAATGTTGGTTTATAACTTTCTTGCCTTAGTAATTCTACATTATAGTTCATATGTTAATTGCACCTCTTCTTATATATCTTTTATGCTCATTATATTGTATTTACTAGTTTGAATTTATGTAATTATATCATTCATTTTGTTGCAGGGACAATAAATTGAAGTTAAAAAGTAAAAAATAAGATACTGCTTTTGATATAATGTATCATCAGCATGAAAAAAGTGATTTAAATTTCTATCCTTAAACTTAGTATTTAAGTTTTCTATATTATTAGAGATGCCTTATGGTAAAATGTATTTAACTGCGTTTATATAGGAGTTGATTTGCATAATGAAATGGAGTAACTACTAAAACTAATTATGACGCCATCAGCAACAAAGCAATGGGGGTATGTATTATGATCTCGAACGAATTGGTAATCAAAAGTATTGATTATATAATGCAGCATTTAGACGAGGAGATTTCAATTGAAGATGTTGCAAATTATTGCCATTTATCAAAATATTATTTCAGTAGAATTTTTAAGGCAGAAACAGGAGAAAGCATATATGCTTTTATCAAACGCTTAAAAATGGAACAAAGTGCTTTTAGACTTAAGGTTGAAAAGGACAAATTAATTACTGATATAGGCTATGATTATGGATATAGTCCGTCAAATTACAGTTCAGTATTTAAGAAGCACAATAATATTTCTCCGGCTGAATTTCGAAAGGGTAAGTATACAGAATGTGTACCAAATCCTTTTTGTGAGGACAAGGTTGCTAGATTTCAATCTTTTGAAGAATATGATAAGCAGGTCATTATACAAGAACTGGATGATTTTGTAGTTATATGTGAAAGGCATATTGGAAACTATATTGAACTTGGAAAAAACTGGCTTGATTTTATAGAAAAATATAAAGATCAATTAAAAGAAGATACACTTTTAATTGAAAGATCCTATGCTGATCCATCTGTTACACGTATAGACCAATGTTTATATGACATATGTATGACAGTTGATAAAGATTGTTCTTTTCATAATGTTACAACTATTCGAGGTGGTAAATTTGCGATTTATAGATTTGATGGGCTAGTACAGGATATTTTTACTACTTTTCAAGGCTTGTTTAATGTTTGGCTGGCAAATAGCGGTTATAAAATGGATGAAAGGTATGGACTAGATATTTATCATTCTATTAATTGGAAAAACATGTGTGTTGTGATGGATCTGTGCATACCGATTATTTGAAGATGACATAAATAGGGCAAGAATTCAGAAGTAAAAAAACAGACATTCTACTATAATAAGAACTGTAACAGAGATATAGTTCGAGTTGAAGGGAGTTCAAAAAATGTTTGATATAAGAAAAATTCAGGAACAAGTAATTTATGGAGCTGTCAAAAGTGCTAGTAATGATGAAACCGCAAAGGAAATAGTATATGGAAAAGATGAACTTGCAAAAACAGAGGATAATCCTACATGGGTGAAGTCCACAATGAAGAGATTAGAAAAGCATTTTGATAATTCTACTGTCAAGGAGATAAGAATGCATTGTCAGTGCGGATATGGAATGGATGAAAAATTAAAATTGGTGAAAGAACTGGTAGAAGCATCTTCAAATATGGACGAATTTGGAAGCTTAGACAAAGCAAAAGCAGCAGGCTTGTATTCAGAAAATGGACAACTATATCTTCAATTTTCTTTTTGTTCATGCCCAATGCTTGAAGGTGCTGATAGATTAGAGACAAATACCTGGTGTCAATGCACAACAGGTTATAGTAAAGTTCTTTTTGAAAAAGCCTTTGGGTGTAAAGTAGATGTGGAGTTGTTAAAAAGTATAAAAATGGGTGATGAGAAGTGCCTTATGAAAATAATCCCACAAGGGACTATATGGAAATAAAGATATGAAATAACGTCAACTTATTGTAATCAGTGAGTTGGCGCTTTTAATTTGCTAAAGGTATTTTGAAAAGTGTAAAATATAGTTAACTGCGTTTATATAGGAGCTGATTAATACAATGGATGAAAGTAAAAAACTTTATCAAATAGGACCGGTATCTAAAATATGCAATATTCCAATAAAAACACTCAGATATTATGATGAAATAAAACTACTTATACCAAGAAAGATCGATCCAGACAGTAATTATAGGTATTATTCAAATGATCAATTGGCTTTGGTACTTGTGATCAAGCATTTTAAGGAAGCAGGTTTTTCATTAAAGGAAATAAAGGTGCTTTTAGGCAGAGAAGATTTAGAGTATAATACAAGAAAAATCAATGAAAAATGTATGGAGATTGATAATAAAATTAGCGATTTAAAAATGTTAAAAACAAAATTGCAGTTCTTTATAAAAGAAAGTAAGAAGAAAAAACATGAGGACTTTAAAATTGAGATAAAAGAAATACCTGTATCTTATGTTGCTTATTTAAGGAGTAAGGGACCTTGCACTATTGAAGATTTTACAGTTCGGTATTGTAAGCTGATTTCATTAGTTGAAAGAAATAAATTTCATATTATAAAGAATGCTATGGCAGTATATTATGATACCTGTATTGATTATGAAGAAAAAGTAAAGGATGATTATGATATTGAAGTTTGTATATCTGTATCTGAAGATAGAGAAATAGATGGCTTAGTTAGAAAATTTGGAGGATTTAAAGCTGTTACTGCTGTTAACTATGGAAGTTATGACAATATGATAGATACTTATAGAAAAATATTTAAATACATTTATGAAAATGGATATGAAGTTTGCGGTGAGCCTATAGATAATTATCTTGTAGACATAATGAGCACAGTAAATGAAGAAAATTATGTAACTGAACTTATAGTTCCAATCAAATAATTAAAATAAGTATTGACTCTCCAGTTACTGGATGCATTATTCTTTCAAGTAGAAGTTTGAAAGAGGTGTAATATGAGTACTAAGCTTAGAGAACTTATAATAAATGAAAGTATTAATGAAGAATCTGAAGATAATATGATTGTTATAAAAGGTGCAAAGCATCATAATCTTAAAAACGTTTCTTTGAAACTACCCAAGAATAAACTCATTGTATTTACTGGAGTCAGTGGAAGCGGTAAATCTACTTTAGTATTCGATATAATACATGCTGAAGCACAACGAAGATTTATTAAAGGTTTATCCACCTTTGCAAAAAGAAGTGTGGGAAAAATTGAAAAGCCAAAGGTTGAATACATTTCAGGTTTAACCCCATCCCTTGCCATAGAGCAAAAAAGTATAAGCAGCAATCCGCGATCTACTGTTGGAACCTTGACGGAAATTTCTGATTACCTGCGTCTTTTATATTCCAGAATAGGGATTAGAACTTGTGAAAATTGTAAAACGGAAATAAAAATACTGCTTTATAAAAATAAAAAAAGTGAATGTCCTAACTGTCATACCTTTATTAAACCTCTCATGTCAGCACATTTCAGTTCCAATACTCCTCAGGGAATGTGTCCTCATTGTAAGGGGCTTGGCGTCACACAGGAAGTTGATCTAAAGCTTTTAATTGGTGATGAAAGTTTAAGCATTTTAGATGGGGCTATTAATTGGTTTGGAAATCTTAGAGAAAATAATAAAACTACATGGCCAACAGGACCTTTAGATATTGTATTTGATCATTATAATTTAGATATTGAAACACCCTGGAAAGACTTACCTAAGAGTTTTCAAAACGTAATACTGTATGGCTCAGGAGAAGAAAAGCTAGAGTATCCATCTATAATGGGAGGTAAAACTACGCTTAAACCTGTTAAAGGAATTGTTACGGAGTTAACTAGACTTTATTATGAAACAGATTCCGAAGTAACAAGAAAAAAGTATGCACAATTTATGAGCTTCGATACTTGCAGTGTCTGCAAGGGTACAAAGCTATCAAAAGAAGCAAATAGCGTCAGGATAGGAAAAAGAACAATATCGGAGGTTTCAAATATGTCTGTGAGAGAAGCTTTAAGCTTTATCAAAGATGTATATGAACATGTTCCAAATTCTATATTCAAGATGTCAAAGGAAATAATTTTAGAGATATATAAGAGATTATCTTTTTTAAATGATGTTGGTCTTCACTATTTATCTTTAAACAGGAGTGCACCTACCTTATCTGGAGGTGAAGGACAGAGGGTGAGGCTGGCTGCACAGCTTAGCAGTGAGATTACAGGTATAACTTATGTTTTAGATGAGCCATCAACAGGACTGCATCCGCGGGATTTAGAAAATCTAGTAGGCACACTTTTTAAGTTAAGAGATAAGGGAAATACAGTAATTGTTGTAGAACATGATGAAGAAATAATTAAGCATGCAGATTATATTGTAGATATAGGCCCTTATGCAGGGGTTTTAGGTGGAGAAATAATAGCACAGGGAAGCTTAGATGTTATTAAAAATAATAGTAATTCACTAACAGGAAAATATTTGAGTAAAACTTTAAAAGTCAATGATACTATGTATAACAATTTAGAAAATAATAGATTTCTTACAATAAAAGGTGCAAATTTAAATAATTTAAGAAGTATTACAGCACACTTCAGGTTAAATACATTAAATGTTGTAACAGGAGTCAGCGGCAGTGGAAAAAGCAGTTTAATAAGCAGAACTTTAAAACCTCTCTTAGAAAATTTATTAAACAAAGCAGATAATAAAATAGAACATTACAGTGAAATTTTAGGATATGAAGACTTGGATAAGGTCATAAATGTTTCACAGGAGCCTATAGGAAGAACGCCAAGATCTAATCCAGCTACCTATATAGGAGTGTTTGATAAAATACGAAAAGTCTTTGCAAATACAAAATATGCTAAAAAGCACCATATGAGCTTTGATTATTTCAGCTTTAACTCAGTAAAAGGAAGATGCCCCTATTGTGAAGGGCAAGGTCAGATAAAAATAGAAATGCACTTTTTACCGGATGTATGGATAGAGTGTGATGAATGCGGAGGCAGGAGATTTAAAGAAGAAGTGCTTAAAAATGAGATCAATGGAAAGAATATTGCTGATGTGCTGGATATGGATGCCAATGAGGCATCAGAATTTTTTAAAGATTACAAAGATATACATTTAGTTCTTGAAGTTTTAAAAGAAGTAGGACTTGGATATATAAAGCTTGGTCAAAGTGCCACAACCTTAAGTGGAGGAGAGGCACAAAGAGTAAAACTTGCAAAGGAACTCAGCAGAAAAGCTAAAGGAAAGACTGTATATATCTTTGACGAGCCTACAAATGGACTGCATTTTCATGATGTATCTCAGCTGCTTGTTATTTTTGATAAACTTCTTAGAGCAGGGCATACTCTTATAGTTATAGAACATAATTTGGATGTTATAAAAGCAGCAGGATGGATAGTAGATATGGGACCAGAAGGCGGAAAAGATGGGGGTAAAGTTATTGTAGAAGGCACTTTGAAAGATGTTATTAACTCAAAGGAAAGCTTTACTGGAAGAGCTATTAGGAAAACGGAAAGTATGAAAAATTTAACAAGGTGTTAAATAGACATCAGATAAAGATATGACATAACGTCAACTTATTGTAATCAGTGAGTTGGCGCTTTTAATTTGCTAAAGGTATCTTTAAATATTAAAATGCAAAATAATTTCTTGAATCAGGTGTATGAAATGTTGTATTATTAAATAAATATAGCAATTGAGTTAAGAAATTTACATATTTGCAATAATTTCCTAGAGAAGTGAAAAGTACAGGATAGTTTAGAGACGTTTATGGATTTTGTTATCTGGATAAAGCTTATAATCCTGTAAGGGAAAAGAGATGTGATGTTTTTGAAGGTAAACTATTTTTTTAGTTTGGTATTATTAATATCAGCATTAGTGATGGGCTTTATAGGGTGCCTTTCATGGAAAAGAGACAAGTTATATGTGGCGGTATCTTTGTTTCCTGTATCAATTTATGCGCTTGGATATGCATTTGAAATATTATGTACAAACATTGAGTGGGTAAAGCTTTGGGTTAAAGTAGAATATTTAGGGGGGGCTTTTCTAGGTGTACTATGGTTAATGTTTGCACTTAATTTTACTGGGTATAAAGAAAAAATTAAAAAGAGAACTTTGATGTTATTATATATTATGCCTGTTATTATATTAATAGTGAATTATACAAATGATTTCCATCATTTGTTCTATAAAAAAATGTATATGAATAATGATGGAATTTTTCCAATTTTAGAAGTAATACATGGTCCCTGGTATTGGGTACATACTGTGTATAACTATGTACTAATGGCTATAGGTTTAATAATTTTTATAAAAGCTTATTTAAAGGCAGTTACAATTATAAGAAAACAGATATTACTTTTAATAATAGCTTGGATAATTCCATGGATTTCAGATGTTTTTTACATTTTTGGATTACTTCACTTTGATGTGGATTTAGCTCCACTTGCACTTTCTATTTCCGCAATAATGTATAGTTTTGCTGTATTAAAATTTAAGTTTTTAAAACTTACGCCAATAGCACTGGAGAAAGTTTTTTCCAATATGCTGGATGGGGTTATAATATTAGATTCTGAAAATAATATAGTTAATTTTAACAACTCGTCAAAAAATATCATTCCAGAATTGAAAGATATAAAAGCAGGAGGCAAAAAAATTGATGAGGTATTTAAGGAATATAAAACAGTACTAGAAGCTTTAAATACTACTTCTAATAATGAAAGTTTAATAAGTATAAAAGATAAAGATCAGATAAGATATTATAAGATCAATATCAGCAATATATATGAGAATACTGGCAAAATCATAGGGAAGATAATAATATTGAACGATATTACTGAAATTGAGCTGCAGCGTGAAAAGTTATCTGAGCTCAATGCATTTAAGGATAAACTATTCACTATAGTTTCCCATGATATTAAATCTCCCCTAGGTGTTTTGTTAAGTTTGTTGGATCTTTTAGAAGATGAGGATGATATTTACAAAGAAGAAAATAAAGAGATACTATATCAGATTAAGGAGAATAGCAAAAGTACATATGAAATGGTTGAAAATGTATTTCAATGGTTTAGAAGTCAAATGGATGGGATGACCTGCAATAATCTTTCATGGACACTATTGGATATAGTGAAAAGTTCTATAACGCCTTTAATACAAAATGCGGAGTTAAAGAAAATAAGTATATCCTATGAAATATCGGAGAAGGTTGTTGTTTGTGTAGATAGAGATATGCTTGAAATTGTATTAAGGAACCTATTTTCTAATGCAATAAAGTTTACTAATAGTGGTGGAAATATAAAAATATCAGCGCAAGAATTTGAAGGAATGGTTAATGTAGCTGTCAGTGATAATGGTGTAGGAATGGAAGAGGAGAGGGTAGAAAAATTATTTAGTAATTTTAGTCGTTACACTACTTTTGGTACTTCAGGGGAAAAAGGAACAGGAATTGGATTAATGGTTTGTAAGGAGCTTATTGAAAAAAATAACGGTAAGATATGGGCTCAAAGTAGTGTAGGCAAGGGAAGTACTTTTGAATTTACAATTTTATCAGGTAAAAGTGCTTAAAAGCTTAAATAGGTTGGGGGTTGGATAAATATGAGGGTTATTATTATTGATGATGATAAAGCTATGCTTCTTATCCTTAAAAGGATTTTTAATAAAATTCAAGGAGTAGAGGTAATAAATATATTTAATAGTTCAAGCAATGTATTGGAATTTCTAAAAGAATTCAGTATAGATATGGTGTTTTTGGATATAAATATGCCAGGAGAAAATGGAGTTGAGTTGGCTAAGAAAATAAAAAAAGCAAATTCAATAATTGATATTGTATTTATTACATCTTATAGGGAATATGCTGTGGAAGCTTTTGATATATGTGCCTTTGACTATATTGTAAAACCAGTTTTATCAGAGCGGTTACAGCGTACTATAAGTAGGGCATTGAAAAAAAGATCATTATTAGTTGAAAAAGCGTTAGCAAAAGAAAAAAATATTTCAGTTTATCTTTTTGGGGGTATAGATGTAAGCAGCCAAAGATTAGGCACTGTAAAATGGCCTTCTACTAAGAGCATGGAGCTTTTTGCATATCTTCTTTTAAAGGAAGGGAGGAAAGTGCCAAAGAATATAATTATAGAAGATATATTTCCTGGCATGCCTTTAAAAAATGCTGAAAACTATCTGAAAACTGCTGTTTATCAAATTAGGAAAGTGCTTGAACATCATGATTCAAAACTATTGCTTACATCAAGTAATGGGGATTATAGGCTAGAATGTAGTGATTTTTATGTGGATTTCATGGACTTCAGAGAAAAAATTCAGAAACTTGAGAAAATAGATGCATCAAATCTTCAGAAAGCATTAGATGTAGAGAAAATGTATGTAGGAGATTTACTAGGAGATAGATCCTACTATTGGAGTATGTTAGAAAGAGAAAAATATTTAAATCAATATTTAAATTTAATCAAAAAACTAGGAAAATATTATTTTGATAATGGTGACATGGAGAAAGCCTCTTATATTTTAAAAAAATTAATTAAAATTAGTCCACTTCAGGAAGAGGCAAATTGTCTTTTTATGAAGGTACTTGCAGTGCAAAAGAATAAAAAATCATTAACGAAATATTATGAAGGTTATGTAAGAATGTTAAAAAGGGAACTGGATATATGTCCAGAGCCAGTTGTAATAGATTTGTATGGAAAACTTATGAATGGCTTTAGTAATTAAGTTTAGTAAATAGAACTGGGGCTGTCGCACTAAAAAATTAGTGCGACAGCCCCAGTTTTTTATTTAACCATAAATAGAGTAAAAAAAGGAAGAACAAGACTAGCTATGTAAGTAAAAAAATCTTTTACTTTTCTTTTACTTACATGTTGTAGAATAAAGTATATAATATTAAAATGTTCTTTTATTGTACAGATGGACCAAGAGTAGGACAATCAACGTTTTATCCGATGACTACCTGCTCTAATACTCCCACGCACTCTGTGAAAGCCTAATAAAAAATTATAATAGAGAAAAGAGGTAATAAAGTATGAAAGTTAAAAAAAGATCCTTTTTAAAAGTAGTTTCTATTAGTGCAGTACTACTTTTATTTACGCAGCTTTTTACCGGCATGAAAGCTAGGGCTGCGGATACGGATACTTGGGATACCGTAGGAACTGCAGAATTTTCAGAGGCGGCTACTAGTGTTAAAATGGCTGTAGATAGTCATGGCACTTGTTATGTAGCATATGATGATACTGCAAATGGCAGCAAAATAACAGTAAAAAAGTTTAATGGAGTAAGCTGGGAACCTGTAGGAAGTCCAGATTTTTCAACTGGTCAAGTTGACAATTTAAATATATGTATAGACAGTAAGGATGTGGTCTACGTTGCATATAGGGATGATTGTTATATAAGAGTAAAAAAATTTTCTTCAGGAGCTTGGCAAGATGCAGCAAGTGATAAGATATATACAGATTCTGTTGATTATGCTTGCCTGGCTATTGATAAAAATGATGTTCCTTATGTATTATATGATGTATATAATGAACAGGGTGACTCAGGTTATCCAGCTTGTGTAAAGAAATATAATGGGACTAGTTGGAATTTAGTTGGAAAAGAAGGAGAAATTTCACCGAGTCAAATTGATAATGTTTGTATGGCCATAAATCCTGTAAGTAATCAACCATATGTAGCAGCTATGGATAGCAATTCTAAAAAATCAATTGCAAAAATGTTTGATGGGACTAGCTGGAAAAGTCTTGGAACTATGGGTTTCACTAATTGCCCGAATTTTTGTAATAGTTTAGCTTTTGATAGCAGAGGTACTCCTTATTTGGCTTATGAGGATGGAAATTCAAGTGCATGGAATTCATATGTAAAAAAGTGGAGTGGAAGCACATGGGAAAGTGTAGGTAGCGATGCATTATCAAACCATCAAGGCGATCCTGTAAATATACTTTTTGATAGCAATGATAATCTTTATTTATCATATAGAAACTCAGATTTTAATGTCACGAATGCATTTATGAGAGCATTGGCAAAAAAGTATGATGGAACTAGCTGGAAAATTGTAGGTACTGCAGGATTTTCAGGAGGACAAATAAGTTATATTAGTTCAGCTATTGATAAAAATGGCAACTTATATGAAGCATATGTAGATAGAAGTAGTAACAAAATAACAGTTAAAAAGTTTAATTTGCCACCAGCACCAGCAGCGACAGAAATAACAAGCTTTGATAAAATAAATGATATATCAGCAGGAAATGCAGGAAGTGCAACTTATTCTGATGCAGCGAAAGTAATAGCAGCATTGCCAACAACAGTAAAGGCAAACAATGGTGCAGTAACAGTGCCAGTAAGCACATGGGTAGATACAGACCACTATAATCCTAATGCAGCAGGAAGCTATACTTTTACTGCAACTTTAGGAACAATGCCAGCAGGCTATAAAAATACTGGAAACTATACAGCAACAGTAGAAGTAATTGTATCACCAGCACCAGTACCAGCACCAGCATTGACAGCAGATACAATATCAAGTGATATTCATAATCCAATAGACATAACATTTACAGATGATGCAGCATGGAGAACAGCAATAACTGAAATAGATGCAGATTCAGTAAAAATAGATAAAAGTAAATATACAATATCAGATGGAAAGATAGAATTTAATGCAGGAGTATTAGGATATGGAACACATTCTATACAAATAAAAGCAAATGGATATACTACTGCATCAGTAACTCAGACAGTGAAGGGAGACCAGGTTGCAGCACCAACAGCAAGTCCAGCAGGAGGAGCAGTTGCGGAAGGAACAACTGTAAGTTTAAGTACTGCAACTGACGGAGCAGCAATATTTTACACAATTAATGGAAGAACACCAACAACAAGTGATACGTATTATAACGGACCAATAACAATAAATGCTTCAACAACAATAAAAGCAATAGCGGTAAAAGATGGAATGGAAAATAGTAGTGTAATGAGTGACAGCTATACCATAGGGACTGCACCAGCAGAAGTACAAGTATCTGTAACAAAATCAAATCCAACAGCAGGAGAAAATGACCAAATTGTATTAACTGCGAAAGATTCACATGGAAATATAGATACTCAGTTTAATGATTTAAAGAACGTTACAGTATCAGGTTACAGAGCAGCACCAGATGGCAGCTATGGAAGATTTTCACAATGTCCTATAGCTTCATTAGGTATGCCAGTTATTGGCTGTGGTGTTGGACTTGGCAGTATTTTAAGTTCAATTAATCCAGTAGGAAGCTTAGCAGCAGACTCTACAACACTGGGCTTCTACTTTGAACAAGGTGTAGCTTATGCAAACTTGGCGCTTAATAATGCAGCAGCACAAGATATAGTATTTACCGTAGAAGGAGTAGATACGCCAACAACAGCACCTAGTGCAATAACACCAGTACCAGCGGCAGCGACATCAATGAGTTTAACTCAGGATATAACAGCTCCTTCTTCAAATGGAAGACAGTTTGCAAAGCAGCCTCAAGTAACTCTTAAAGATCAGTATTTAAACATATGTACAAATGATAACTCAACACAAGTAACAGCGTCTAAAAATGATACTGGAACATGGATGTTAACTGGAACTGCAGCAGTAGCAGCAAAGGCAGGAATTGTAAGTTTCACTGACCTAGGTGCATCTAATGCAGAAGCAGTTACAGGAGCACAGTTAGCATTTAATGCTGCAAATTGTACACAGATAACTAGTGGTCTAGTAAATCTTCCAGCACCAGGACAAACCCCAGGAAGTACAGTAACAGTAGCAGAAGGTTCAGTAAGTGGAGCAACAGCAGGAGATAGCAAAGTAACAGGCTTAACTAAAGGAAACAAATACAAAGTAACAGTAGATGGAGCAGTTAAGTATGTAAAAGCAGATGGAACACTATCAGATAATGAATCAGATGCAGCAGCACTAACAGGCACAGAAATAATAGGCTTGACAAATGGAAAAACATATAAGGTAGAAGCATGCACACCTCCGTCTGGAAATTCATTTTCAGTACAGGTTACAGGAAAGCCAGTAGAAACAGTAAATAACTTAGATGTAACACCAAATATGACAGGCGGATATAAATTTAAACTTTCAAATGGAACAAGGGATGCTCTATTAAGTGATGTTAATTCAGTAAATACAGATAAAGTTGATGTAACTATAAGCAAAGGAAGCAAAAGTATAAGCGGAGAATTTCCAAAGACTAATATAACCAATGAAAATTTGATAGCTGGTGTAGTACTTCCAGTTACTGTATCAAGTCCTATTATTGTAGCTGGAAACACTATTACTTCAGGAAACTATAATGTAAGTATAAAAATGATTCCAGGAAGTACAGAAAGTGATTTTGATTTAGCTTTTACACCAATCCCAGATTCTCATAGCGGTGGAAGCTCTAGTAGTTCATCAGGAAGCACTTCAGCTCAAACTACTGTTACAGGATCTGTAGTAGATGGTAAGACAGGGACTCAAGTTTCTGGTATATCAGCTAAAGTAACAACTGATAGTAATGGTAATAGTGCAGTTTCAATGAAGGCTTCAGAGGTAGCAGCATTAAAAGCACCAGATGGAACTGTAAGTGGTTTAACAGATGTTTCAAAATTAAGTATTACCACAGATAAAGGAACACCAGTTACAATTGGGACTGACGGAACAGTTAAAATTGAAAGCTTAGCAAAAGGAACAACTAACAACTTTAATTTAACTTATGATTTAGGAAATGGACAAAAGATTGTTATAGGAACCATGGAAGTTAAGGTTGGAACAGATGGAAAAGTAGGCTTACAAAGTAAGTTAATTGACCCTTATGGAATAATAACAGATGCATCTACAGGAAAACCTATAGATGGAGCAAATGTAACAGTATATTATGCAAACACTGATAGAAATAAAGCTGCAGGGAAGAAAGCAGATACAGTAGTACCACTTCCTGGTATAGATGGATTTAAACCTAATAATAATAAGAATCCACAAGTAAGCGACAGCAGTGGAGCCTATGGATTTATGGTATTTCCAAATTCAGATTACTATGTAGTAGTAACTAAAGATGGGTACTATAAATATGTAAGTCCTACAATTTCTGTAGAACAGGAAATCGTAAAATGGGATATAAGAATGAATAAAGAAGATGTTTCAAGTAAAGTAACAGGAGTACAGCGTTTGTCCGGACAAAATAGGATAGATACAGCTTTAGATATTGCAAAGGCAACTTATCCAGGGAAAATTTCAAATGTAGTAATTGCCTCAGCACAAAATTACCCAGATGCTTTGTCAGGAAGTGTACTAGCATACAAACTAAATGCCCCAATGTTACTTGTAGGAAGTACAGATGAAAATCAGCAAAAAGTACTAGCTTATATTAAAACCTGCATGGATAATACAGGTTCGGTTTATATACTTGGAGGAAACGGAGCAGTAAGCAAAGAATTTGAAGATAAAGTTACAGCTAATGGTTTTAAGAATATTACAAGACTAGGTGGAGCAGACAGATATGAAACTTCAGAAAAGATAGCAGAAAAGTTAAATGTAAATAAAGAAACTCCTGTAGTTATAGTTTCGGGAGAAAATTATGCAGATGCAGTTTCAATATCCAGTACAGCAGCAGTAAACCAATATCCTATTTTATTAGCTAGAAAGAATGAAATTCCAGATACAATAAAGAAAGAAGTTTCAACTATAAATCCAACTAAGGTATTTATTATAGGATTGCAGGGATC
The DNA here is from genome assembly GCF_001675165.1 of Clostridium ragsdalei P11. Taxonomy (GTDB): domain Bacteria; phylum Bacillota; class Clostridia; order Clostridiales; family Clostridiaceae; genus Clostridium_B; species Clostridium_B ragsdalei. The sequence continues at coordinate 17,951 of NZ_LROS01000021.1, read as the reverse complement.
AATAGGCCAAGAAGTTGAAAATACTATTGCACAGATTATACCAATAGAGAAGTCAAATATTACAAGAATAGGTGGATCAGACCGTTATGAAACTTCTCTTGAAATAGGAAAATATTTTAAGTTAGATGGAAATGAAGCATGCATAGCATCTGGTAATAATTTTCCGGATGCACTTGCTGGAAGCATATATGCTGGAAAGCATAATGCCCCAATCGTTCTAGTTAACACAGGATTGTCAGATAACGGAAAATTATATTTAAAAGATAGAAAGTTATCTGGAGCAACCATATTTGGTGGAGAGGGTGTAGTAGATAAGAATGTTCAACAACAAATCTATCAAGTAATTGGTAAGTAATTAAAAGATTCCCATTAACTTTTAAAAGGTTAATGGGAGTTTGAAAAAAATTTTGTTTAAATTTAATCAAAAATTACCAGTATATAATAAAGACAAAAAGGTTACTATAATAGCATAGGGTATATAACAGTTGAGTCAAGATTTATATGTGCTTCAATTAGAGGTATGTGTAAGTCGGCCGACGATTGTATATAGGTTATTGTATAAATAGCTTATATATAGTCAGAGGGAAGATTCTATATTGTGGGGAAAAGCTTTAATATAGTTGATTAAAGTTGATTATATTAAGGTTCCAACTTATGATATAGGGTCGAGCTAAAATTATATGAGGTGTTGAGATGGTTATATATAGCCAAGAGGTTATATATAGTTGTGTAGATATTTTATGTAGTCGAGGAAAACATGATTATTGGTAGTGACTTGCTTTATTGTGGTGGAAATATCATAATAAGGTGATGTATGTTATCTATAATGGTGCAACTTAGATTATTATGTGCTCTACTATATAAGAACTATAAGTGAATTTTTTATTAAATTCCTTATAGTTCTTTTTATTTTGTCTTTATATCAAGTATTTATGGCCGGTTTGATAGAGGAAATAAATAAGAGCAAACACATTGTTGCTGAAGCTGTAAATGGATTGCCCTTAGATATGAAAGTGAACTCTAATATAGGAGAAATAGCAGTATCATATAATAATTTAAAATAAAAAGAAAATCTAAATAATAGAAACGGAATTATTTTGCATATAGAGAATTTTAATAATTATACTGAAAAAGATATAGAGCAAGCTTTCTAAGGAGGAATTAAAGGAATTTTTATTCTTTTCTTCCTTTGCATCTTTATTCAACTCATAGTATTATAAAAATATAAATTGTCGAAAAAATATATAAAATCAACAATTATGTTATTTTGCAGAGGAGGGTAATAATGGAGAAAAAAATAATTAAACAAGGAGATATCAAATATTATATACTAGAGATAATGATATTTGTGCTGGCATCTTTACTAACTTGGTTTATATCACGTTAGATAATTTGATGGCAAGCTATTATAAACTTGATTATTTGTATCAAATGTTTATTGTCAAAATGCCCTATGACATCACCTAGAGTTGAAATGAAAATGGGTATAGATTTGTGTAAAAACCAAATCTATACCCATTATTTTTGTATAATGTAAGCTTATTAATGATAATATGTTAATGGATGAAAAAGGCAAAGGATCAGGGTTCTATAACTTTTTGGAGGATGAAAGAAAAATGGCATATCTCTTTGAAAATTTTGTTAGGAACTTTTATAAAAAGAGTTGAGGCATTCAAAGGTAAATAGAGACTTAGATTTAACTTATACTATGGAAAACCATGTATTGAAGGTATGTACAGTAAATTTAAATATGAAGTGGGATAATATAGAAACAAGATTAATTGAGATTGTTGCTTAAAGTACATCTTATCCTAGCGGATGTTTTTGTTGGCGAGAAAGTATAAAAAATATCTTTATATAAATATTTTAGTATGCTAAAATTTAGAAAAATACAATTGTACGGGAGTTGATATTATGAAATGGGAAGATGTAAGAAAGCAATATCCTAATACTTTTGTAAAGTTTGAGATAGTGGAATCTCATATCGAAGAAGACAAGGAAATAGTAGATGAGGTTGCCTTTATTAAACCTATTAAAGATGGAAAAGAAGCTATGAGGGAACATTTAAAATGCAAAATTGGTCAATATGTGTATAGTACAGTTAAAAATAGAGTTGATATTCAGTGTATTGAAAAATTGGAAGAGAAAAAGGTGGATTTTGATAACCTGGATAATAAAATATTAGAAAAACTTATGAGTGACAAAAGTATATTTTCAAAATCACTTAGAGGAAAATATCCTAAACTAGAAGTATATAAAATGACAGAAAAAATGAATTTTTATATGCAAAACCAATGAATTATCATTATGCTACCTGGGAAGCTGTAAATTCAGGAGAAGGAGATGCTCCAGAGGGCAGTGGGGGACAGACGTTATCCATAAATACTTTTGTAATCATGATGCTTATGAATTATAAGAAGAAGACCTTAGGAAATGAAAATCCCTGGACTGTATTGATGCTGGATAATCCTTTTGGGAAGGCTTCTGGAGCTCATGTATTGGACCCCATATTTACTATTGCAAACAAGCTTAATTTTCAAATTATAGCCTTTGCAGCACCAGAGATAATTAAGACAGAAATCAGTGAAAGATTTCCTGTGTTCTGGGCTTTGAACATTAACAATGAGGAAGAAAAGGGAAAATTAGGCAGTGTAGTTGGCAAGGTAGTACATGGTGGTAGAGTCAGGGGTTAAAAGTAATATAGACATGAAACTTAAGGTGTGAGGTACTTTTAGTTTCAGCTTAGGTTTCACGTCTGTCCAAATAAATTCATCTATTGTAAATTTACACGTTTTCAGCAATATAGTAAATTAAATTTTCTGTATCCTCCCAGCCTAGACATGGATCTGTTATGGATTTTCCATAAATATTATCATTTACGTCTTGTCTACCTCCTACAAGATAGCTTTCAATCATAAATCCCTTAATTAATTTTTTAAGTGTAGAATTATATTTCCTACTCATTAATACTTCTCTTGCAATTCTTGGCTGCTCCTTATAAAGCTTCATTGAATTTGCATGATTTGTATCTACAATAATAGCAGGATTTAATAACCCTTGTTTTTCATATTCGCTGGCAAGGTAAGTCAAGTTTTCATAATGATAATTTGGAATGTTTCTTCCATAAGAATCTACTGCTCCTCTTAAAACAGCATGTGCAAGAGGGTTTCCACTTGTTTTAATCTCCCAACCATCATAAATAAAAGAATGTCCAAGCTGTGCCGCTTTAATAGAATTTAACATTACATGGATATCTCCACTGGTAGGATTTTTCATTCCTACAGGCATATCAATACCGCTTACAGTAAATCTATGCTGTTGATCTTCTACTGAACGAGCTCCAACTGCATGATAACTTAACATATCTGAAAGATATTTATAATTTTCAGGATACAGCATTTCATCAGCAGCAGGCATATGATATTCACTTAACGCTTTTATATGCATCCTTCTAATTGCTCTTATTCCTTCAACTAAATCTGGCTTTTTATGTAGATCTGGTTGATGAGCCATTCCTTTATATCCTTCACCAGTGGTTCTTGGCTTATTTGTATATATTCTAGGTATAATGATAATACAATCCTTTACTTTTTCTTGAACTTTTGCAAGCTTTCCAATGTATTCGCAAACAGAATCTTCGTTATCTGCAGAACAGGGTCCTATTATAAGAAGAAATTTGTCATCTTCATTTTGAAAAATTTTTTTTATTTCAATATCTCTATTTTTTTTAATTTCCTTAATATGATTTGGCAGAGGCATTTCTTGTATAATTTCCTGTGCTGTAGGTATTTTTTTTATAAATTCCATACTCATATTTTTAAATCCTTTCTTTAGATATTTATATGATTTAAGTTTCAATTTATGTAATTATATCATCTAGTTTTTTTATGTCAATATAAACTTAAAGCTAAAATGCTATATTTGCACTTTAGCTTTAAATTTAGATATTTCTAGACCATTTCACTTTTTTCTTCAAGCTTGGAATACATTTTTTCTTGCTGCTTGGTCGTAAATTGAAAGTAAATTTCTGTATTAGTAACAGATCTATGTCCAAGCCACCATTGCAGCTCTTTTATATCCATATCAGATTCTGCTAAATGAACTGCTGTAGTATGCTTTAAAGAATGAAAATGATATTTACTTTTATCAGGAATATTAGAGTAAGAACAATATTTTTTCATAAGATAATCAAGAGTTTGCCTGGAAATAGGTCTATTTTTTTGACTTTTAAATATAACTTCAGAATTAGATGACAAATTGCTTTCATGTATATATTTATCTAATGCATCTTTTGTCTTATTATCAAGTCTTATGGTATTATTGCAGCTGCCTTTTAGTCTTTTACAGTAAAGTTCACCTTTTGAAGAGTTGTAATCTTCTAATTTAATTAAAGCAATTTCCGATGCTCTTAACCCACACCTATAAGCAACTCTAAAAATTGCTAAGTTTCTAACTGCATGTATATTATCTAAATTAATGATAGCGTTGAAAAGGCTCTTTGTTTCCTCCTGAGTAAGATATTTTATTTTTCTGTCACCATTTCTTTCCATTTAGTTTCCTCTTTTCAAAATAATTGTACAATATAAATATTTTGTATAATAAATTATAGCATAATGTTGAGTAAAATCCAATTATTATGAAAATAGTATTAAAATAATGTTGTAATTTACAGAATAATGAAGTGATAAATATCATAATTTTAAATTTATGGAGTTATATTGAAATAATAAAATGGAAAATAGGTATAAATTTTTCATTTTTCGGACAAAATATTTATTTCGTCTAAATAAATAATAATGTAGATAAAAAAATAAGTCAAAATATTAATCACATGGTGAGGAATGAGCATTTAAATAAACAAATACCAGTAGTGTTAAATAGTTTAGAAGAAAAATTATTTGCATAGATAAGGATTGTAAAATGTGTAGAAACGATAAATATAATTTGGAAAATGACAACGTGTATACATATGCACTTAATATGGGGAATCTTGGAGTCTGCAAATGGAATATAGATACAGGCGAAATGGTTGTTTCTGAAAAAATAACAGGATATGAATTTAACTCTATCAAAAGTATGAATGAATTTATTAATATTATAACTTATGAAAAAGACAAAATGATGGCAATACAAGATTTAGATGATTACATTAATGGATCTCTAGAATTTTATCGAAGTACATTTAGAATAAAGACTAAATGTGGAGAAATTAAATGGGTTTTACTTAAGGGGAAAATATTTAAAGATGAAACAGAAAGTTCTGGTGTACTAGGTGTATTAATATTTAATATTACAAATATGAAGTTTTATGATAGATGGGATAGTCTTACTAAGTTACCTAATAGGGAATTTTTTTTGATAAAACTCAATAATTCAATAAAAATGGCTGAAATTCATAATAAAAAAGGTGCACTTATATATATTGATATCGATAATTTGAAAATTATAAATCATAATTTTGGGCACCACCTTGGTGATTGGATTTTAAAATCATTTGCAAAATCAATTACTGTATTACTTGGTAAGCAAGGTGAATTATTCAGGTTAGAAGGGGACGAATTTGCAATACTAATTTATGAGTTTAATGATATAAAAAAAATAGAGAAAATGTGTAATAAAATTCATAAATGTTTAAAAAAGTCTTTTCGAATAATGGGTAAAGAAATTTATATTAGTACAAGTTTAGGGGTAACTGTTTTTCCAGATGATAGCTCTGATCCAGATGAGCTATTAAAGTTTTGCAATTTTGCAGTATATAAATCTAAGGGTAAGGGAAAAAATGAGTGTACTTTTTTTGATAAACAAAAGGCACAACCCTATTTTAGAAAAATTTTAATTGATAGTGAGCTGAAGAATTCAATTATTAATAACGAATTAGATATTTTTTATCAGCCTCAAATTAATGCTTTAAATAATAAAATTATCGGCTTTGAGGCACTTTTAAGGTGGAATAATAATAAACTTGGCAATGTACCTCCTGCTGAATTCATTCCTGTAGCTGAAGATAATGGATACATTGTACAAATTGGAAACTGGGTTTTAAATAAAGCCTTAGATACTGCTTGTGCATGGAAAGAAAAAGGTTATAAATTTAGTACGATATCTGTAAATGTATCTCCAATTCAATTAGAAAAAAGTGATTTTAAGATGAATATATTAAACATATGTGCAAAGCACAATGTAGAACCTTCTTTACTTGAAATAGAAATAACGGAGAGAACTTTAATTGAAATTGGAGAAGACAGAATTGAATTATTAAATGAGCTTATGGAAAGCGGCGTAAGCATTGCAATAGACGATTTTGGAACAGGATATTCTTCTTTGAGCTATTTAATTAATTTACCAGTTAATACGTTAAAAATAGACAAGTCATTTATTTCTAATATCCATAATGATAAAAACAAAGCTGTAATTGGCAGCATAGTTAAATTATCAAAGTATTTAAAATATAAAGTAATCACTGAAGGTGTGGAGACAAGAGAACAGTTAGATGAAATTATTGGTTTGGGATGTAATTTGATTCAAGGTTACTATTTTAGTAAACCGCTTAAAGAAAATAAAATGGAAGATTTATTAAAAAATCAAAGTAAATAGGGGGAATCAAGGTGAATTTTTTTGAAAATATTAAAGTAAGAACAAAATTGATGTTATCTTTTATTATAATGGCTTTATTAATTGCTGTAGTTGGTGCTATAGGTATAATGTCACTAAGGACAGTGAATGTAAATTCTGAAGAGATGTACAGCAATAGATTACAGAGTGTTTATATGCTTACAGATATGGAACAAAATTTAACGGAAATAAAAAGCGATATGCTGCAATTAGTTTATGTGAAAGATGCTTCAAAAAAAAGTGATTTAGAAAAAGATATCCAACTAAATAAAGATGAAGATGAGAAATATATAGAAAATTATGAAAAGCTTCCTAAGAATGACACAGAAAAACAAATGTGGTCTACATTTAAAAGTTACGTTAATAAGTACATAACTTTAAGGGAAAATACTATTAAGCTTATTGATGCAGGAAATTTTGATAAGGCAGTTAAACAATACGGGCAGATAGCAACTACAAGAGATGCCATGTTTTCAAGTCTTGATAAGCTAATTAGTGTAAACACTGACAATGCAAAAATCAAAAATTCTAATAACCATGCTGTATTTTTAAGCAGCAATAAGATTATGACTATACTAATAATAGTTGGACTAGTATTTGCTATAGGCTTATCTTTATTGCTAAATTCATGTATAGCAGGTCCTTTGAAATTAGCTGTAGAAAATATAAAAGTTATAGCCAAAGGAGATTTTACTACAGTTGTACCACTTGGACGTAAAGATGAAATAGGAGAACTTGCCGACGTAGTATATATGATGCAGAAAGATTTAACTGAGCTAGTTAAAGGAATAATGTCAAATTCACAGGAGATTAGTGCATCTAGTGAAGAACTTTCTGCTACAGTAGAAGAGTTATCAGCAAAAGCAGAGGAGATAGATGGTGCAGTAAAGAATATAACATCTGGAATTGAAGAAAATAGTGCGTCATCAGAAGAAATAACAGCATCTATTGAAGAAGTGAATTCGAGTATTAATGAACTGTCTGGTAAAGCTGCAGAAGGAAGCAATAATGCAAACCAGTCTAAAGAAAGAGCTGTTAAAGTTAAGAAAAAAGGTAAGGATGCAATAAAAGAAGTACGAAACTTATATGAAGAGAAGAAAAATCATATGCTGCAGGCAATTGAAGAGGGAAAAATAGTAGATGATATAAAGATTATGGCAGACACTATTGCAGATATATCAGGGCAGACAAACTTACTTGCCCTAAATGCCGCTATAGAGGCTGCTAGGGCTGGAGAACAAGGCAAAGGATTTGCAGTAGTTGCAGAAGAGGTAAGAGAACTTGCAGAACAATCTTCACAAGCAGTAACAGGTATTCAAGATACTATTGTAAAGGTTCAGGATGCATTTAAAAATATATCTGAAAATGGTAATGATGTATTAAAATTTATAAATGAAGATGTAGATCCACAATTTCAGGATTTTGGAAACATGGGGAGTCAATATTACAGTGATTCTGATTTTGTTAGCAGAATGTCTGAGGAAATTGCATCTATGTCTGAAGAGCTTACAGCCACAGTGAGTCAAGTAAGTAATGCAGTGCAGAATATGGCAGAAAATTCACAGAACTCTAGTGAACATTCAGAAGCAATAAAGGCAAGTATTGATGAAACAACAAAAGCAATAGTAGAGGTATCGAAAACTGCACAAAGTCAAGCAGAACTTGCTCAAAAACTTAATGAGATGGTTCAAAAATTTAAGATATCAAGTGATTCTTAGAGTCAGATAAATATTCCAAAAAACATTTGACAATCTCAAAAAAAAATAATATACTTAATACCATAAACTGTGATGGAGAAAGAAATATTTAATGTATTAACTTAAGAGAGCCAGCGTTTGGTGCAAGTTGGTGTTAATGAAAATATGCAAATCACTCCGGAGTTTCCAAGTAGAAAGGCTTTTGCCAAGTAAATGAGGACGTATACCAACGATATATGGTTAGGGTTCATGATTAAATAAAGTTTTTTATTTAAAGTTGACCTGAATTGAGAGGCAATTGGTATATCTAATTGCAAATAAGGTGGTACCACGGAAATATATCTTTCGTCCTTATGAACATATTTAAAAATGTGTTTATAAGGATGAAAGATTTTTTTATTCATTAAAATATGTGTAATAGGAGAGGAGGATAAATTAATATTAGAATATTAGAAAAATTGGGGCAAATTACAATATAGAAATATGATTATACAGGAGTAAAAGAAGGGGGCTTTATCTTATGAATATTAAAGGTAGTGTTACTAAAAGAAAATATTTAAATGTTATTTTACCATTGTTTATCGCATCTATGCTGGCGTATATTGACAGACTCAATATATCCTATGCTGCTTTGACGATGAATAAAGATCTGGGATTTACTGCTCAGGTTTTTGGAATGGGAGCAGGAATTCTATTTTTTGGGTACGTAGTGTTTGAGGTACCTGGAACTGTATTTGCAGAGAAGCGAAGTCCAAGTAAATGGGTTGTTAGAATCATGCTTACTTGGGGTATAGTTACTGCTCTTATGGGTTTTGTACATACGGAACTTCAATTTTATATTGTTCGTTTTTTAGTAGGAGCTGCAGAAGCAAGTTTTTATCCAGTTTGTTACTCAGCTATTGTTCCTCGTTGGTTTAATGCAAAGGAGAGGCCTAAGGCACTTTCAATACTTTTAACTTCAATGTTGGTTTCAAGTATTATTGGTTCTCCTTTAGCGGGCATAATATTAGGTATTGCAGCTTTTGGATTTAAAGGTTGGCAGATGTTATTTATTTTAGAAGGAACTATGGCCTTTATTTATGGAATCATTCTTATTTTTTGGCTCAAGGATTCACCTGAAGATGTCAATTGGTTAACTTCAGAAGAAAAAAAGACAATAAGAACAGAATATGAAAGAGAAATTGCTGTAAAAAATTCAATAAAGAAATATACATTATGGGAAGCCTTAAAAGATAAGACCGTTCTCAAATTATGTTTTATATATTTTATGTGGGTTACAGGATTTTGGGGATTTGGATTTTGGCTGCCAACAGTACTCAAATCAGTATCAGGATTGAGTAATTCTAGTGTCAGCTGGCTAATTATAATACCAATGACAGCAGCACTTATTGGTTTCATAATTAATGGTAATTCTACCTCAAAGACAGGAGAAAGAAGATGGCATGTAGCTATTCCACTTTTTATTGGTGCTGTAGGTATGGCATTAGGAGCTTTGGTTTCTAATCCTGTATTAAGCTTTATATTCACTTGTGTTACTGCAATTGGTGTATATGTAGGAATGGGAGTATGGTGGGCAGTACCTACGTCATTTTTATCTGGTCCTGCAGCAGCTGGTGCTACTGGCCTAATTAACTCTATAGGAAATTTAGGAGGCTTTACTGGACCTTATTTTGTTGGCTTTGTAAAAACTAGTACAGGCTCTTATACAGTGGCATATATGTGCTTGGCTGTATCGCTGGTAATTGCAGGTGTTACTATGCTTACACTTAAGAAAAAGGTTCCAGCTGATATGCTAGAGCAGGACAATGATAACCAAAATAAAATTGAAATAGGATAAGTTATATAAAAAGCACTATCATTTATAATGAACTGTGCTCTGTCAAGTAGACAGGGCACAGTTCAAATTATATGGCAGTGCTTTTTCAATTTTGAATATGAAAACATATTGACAGCATATGATTACAAATGACTAGATCCTAAAGGTATTGAGTAATTCTACAATAAATAATAAAAAACAAGGCCAAGGCAGTTTTAAATGGAGCAATGGAGATAGTTATACTGGAAAATCTAATGATTTTTATCATAGCTAGGGAACATCCATAGGTTTGTGTAAAATAGAATAGATGGGATAAAATAAAAATTACTATAGGATTAAGTTCCTGTAGTGATTTTTTACTTTATATAGTAGAAAATGTTAGTGTAGAAGTTTAATAAATCTGATATACTTATAAAAAATGTACTATTTTGATATCAATGAATCTTACTTAGTGGAAGTTTGTTTCTCTCACTAAGTTTAGATGAATTATCTAGGGGCGTAGCTACTGTTATGCACAGCATAAGAACTCTAAATCGCTGAAGCTCAAGAGTTCTAATATCTCCCACTTTGATAGAAGTGGGAGTGTTACAGTAGGTAGCCATCAGATAAAAAATAAATGTAAAAACATACATACTTTTCAATGCAACAGTAAAATGTAAATGACTGTAAAGGAAAGGGGGCATGATTGGAATAAAACTTAAAGTATTTATTATAGTAGTTATTGCAATATTAACTTGCTTATTGGGTAATAATTATGGAAAAGCAGTGTTTGCTGATAATAGGGAAAGTGTGGATCCTAATAAAGAAACTATTTACAAGGTGCTAAGTAATGATGAAAAAAAAGCAGACAGAACAATAATAATAGGTGATGATAAAGATTATCCACCATATAGCTTCATAGATGAAAATGGTAATCCAACTGGCTTTGATGTAGAACTTGCTAAGGCTGCAGCAGAGGCTATGGGATTTAAGGTAAAGATTAAATTAGGTGTCTGGAGTGAAGCTATGGATGAACTTGAAAGCGGTAAAATAGATGTCATAGCAGGTATGTTCCATTCTAAAGATAGGGAAAAAGAGTATTCTTTTACAACAAAGACTACAATAACTGGTGCTGATGTATTTACGAAAAATGGCAAAAGTATAAGAAATATAAGTGAGCTAAGAGGAAAGACAGTAGTAGTTCAAGCTAAAGAGATATCAGAAGAATATCTAAAAAAGCAAAATCTTAATATTAACTTTATTGAAGTTCATTCATCTGAGGAGGCACTTAAACTTGTCTCTATGAACAAATATGACTATGCAGTAGTTTCAGCTGTAATAGGCCACTATTTTATGAAAAAAGATAAGATTTCAAACATAAAGGGTAATGGGTTAGTTATTAACCCTGATGATTACTGCATTGCTGTAAAAAAGGGAAATGATAATTTACTATTTGCTCTTAATGGTGGTTTGCAAGTACTTAAGGCTACAGGAAAATATGATGAAATATATAATAAGTGGTTGGGGGTTTATGAAGAAAAAACCTTCTATCAGACAGTAATAGAGTATAGAGGCTTAATAATGGTATCAGTGGCAAGTATGCTTCTATTAATATTATGGAATAGAACTCTTAAAAAAAGGGTTGCTGTACGTACAAAGGAACTATTAGAAGCAAATGAGGCTTTAAAAAAGAGTAAACAGGAGTTGCTGGTATCAAATGAAGAAATAGAGGCTTCTTATAATGAATTAGTTGCAATAGAAGAAGAACTTCGAAGTCAATATTATAGGCTAATGAAAAGTGAAGAAAATTTAAAGAAAAGTGAAGAACGAAATAGAGCAATAGTAACCGCTATTCCAGATATTATCTTTATTGTAGATGAAAATGCTGTTTTCAAAGACTGTCAAATAAAAGATACTTCTGTGCTAATAATGCCTAAAAATGAGTTCATAGGAAAAACTCTTTGGGATGTACTTCCACCTAAAATAGCTGAAGCTGGTTTTGAGAAAATTAAGGCTGCTCTTAAAAATAATTCTTTGGAAAGTTTTCAATACGAAGTTGATATGCCAGTAGGTAAGAAATATTATGAACTTCGGATAGTCAAATGTAGAGAAAATGAAGTTATTGCAATAAGCAGAGATATTACAGATGAAAGAAAAAATCAAAAGAAAATTGAATTCCTAAGCTACAACGATCAACTTACAAGACTATACAATAGGAGGTTTTTTGAAGAAGAGCTTGAAAGATTAAATAACAAAGAAAACCTTCCTCTTACTATCGTTATGGCCGATGTTAATGGATTAAAGCTAATAAATGATTCATTTGGACATGCTGCTGGTGACGAATTGTTGAAAAAGGTTTCATCGGTAATGCTTAATGCCTGTGGTGATAAAGGTATAATATCACGTGTAGGAGGAGATGAGTTTGTAATACTGCTTCCAAAGACAAATGAACTTGAAGCAGGCAAAATACTTAGGCGTATTTCTGAATTAGCTTCAAAGGAGAAGGTAGAGTCAATAAATCTTTCAATTTCTTTTGGATTTGCAGCAAAGTACCATGAAGAGGAGGATGTATTTGAAGTACTGAAAAAAGCAGAGGATTTTATGTACAAAAAGAAACTTTTTGAGAGCCCAAGTATGAGAGGAAAAACAATTAGTGCTATTATAAATACATTGCATGAAAAAAATAAAAGAGAGGAACAACATTCTCATAGGGTATCTGAATATTGTAATCTTTTAGGAAAGGCTATGAATTTACCAGATGGTGAAATACAAGAACTAAAAACTGTAGGGTTGTTACATGATATAGGAAAAGTTGCCATAGATGAGAACATTTTAAATAAACCAGGTAAGCTTATCGATGAAGAGTGGGAAGAAATTAAACGCCATCCGGAAATAGGCTATCGTATTTTAAGTTCTGTTAATGATATGGCGGAGATGTCAGAGTATGTTCTAGCACATCATGAAAGATGGGACGGAAAGGGCTATCCTAAAGGACTTAAAGGAGATCAAATTCCATTAAAATCAAGAATAATTGCAATAGCCGATGCTTTTGATGCTATGATAAGTGAAAGGGCTTATAGAAGTGCTTTATCAAAAGAGATAGCTGTAGAAGAGCTTGTTAAGAATGCAGGTATTCAATTTGATCCAAAACTTGTAAAGATATTTATTGAAAAGGTAGTATAATTCATTTTTTATTGTCAATCACACTTGGAGATCCGGAGACTTTAATCTTAGCTTCCTCCTTTTTTAAGGTTTCTTCAATATGATGGATTTCTTCAATTTGTTGTTTATATATGGATACATCTTTTAAAATGACTTTATGTTTTGAAAAATCCACCTGTTCCTCACTCAAAGGGATGCGTATAAATTCAGTAGAAATATTTTTACGTTGTACATCAGCTGAGGCAAAGGTCTCTTTCTCAATTACAAGTTCTTCGTGTACAACAGGTATAGTAAAATTTTTTTCTTCTGTGAAAGTCTCTTTATGAATTTTTACGTTTCCTGTTTGTATCCACTTTTTTGCTATATCAAGTTGTTCTTTTTTAATTTCAAGAGTTGTACTATTATTTGTATTTACCATAAGTTTTGTCCTCCAATTGTTTAGAAAGACACCTCACGAATTGTGTACAATTTGTGAGGTGTCTCAAATTTAACTAGATCTGGTTACTTGTACTGTCAACTACATTAGGATCGCCAATTTTATTTACTTTAACTTCTTCTCGTTTAAGAGTTTCATCTATATGCTCTGTATTTTCTATGGCACGCTTATGAGCTGAAACTTCTCCTGATACCACTGTGTGCTTATTTACATCAACTTTTTCTTCACTGACAGGAATTTTAATACTTTCCTCATCAGTTATAGGAGAATCGGAGGCTTCATTGTCTAGATTTCTTCTTTCAATTACGACTTCTTCACGTGTTACAGGGACATCTACACTTTTTTTCTCTTCTATGATTTCTTTGCTAAGCTCTACTTCACCTTTTTGAACTTTATTTTTAGTAATGTCAAGTTCTTCCTTACGGAGACGAAGTTTTGCTTCATCCTCGTCAGTATCTCTTTTATTATCATCATTGTTTCCCCAAAATCCATTTAATATACTCATATATAGACACCTCCTTAAATAATGACCATTTATATATTGCCCTTTGCAAAGTATATTATCCTGTCTGAATGTTGGAAATATGTTAAAGAAAAGGTTCGAGAGTAATTAAAAGTGTCATAGATTTTCATAAAATTTTTACTAAGACTTATGTACAAAATATTTAAATGAACTTTATTATTGTAAGAATATGTATCCATATAAGTTGATTTTTAATTTATAAAGTTTATATAATAGTATTGTTACTATTTATATACAATATACGAAGGAAGTGAAAAAAGTAAATAAACAGTAGCTAAAATTTATAATTTCTACTAAATAGAGTGGTTAAATTTAAAAATGTAAATTTATAGCAAAATTAAGAATCGAGGAATGCATATGAAAAAATTTTATCGAGGAATGATGTACTGTATCGGACTTGTGATACTTGCATTAGGAATTATTTTGAATACAAAAACAGGTCTCGGAGTATCACCTATAATTTCCATACCATATTCTATCTCAAAAATTTGGAATATAAACTTGGGAAATGCAACTATGTGTATTTACATACTGTGTGTAGCTGGACAAGCAGCCCTGCGTGGAAAGGAATTTCGTCCATTTGACTTACTACAGGTTCCCATGAGTATTGTATTTAGCCGTATAATTAATATTTTTAATGATATAATAGTTATAAATTGTGATAACTTAATAATGAATTTGCTTTTGCTTGCAGCAGCAATTATGCTCACTGGAATTGGAGCATATATTACAGTTCAAATGAAGATTGTTCCAAATGCTGCAGATGGTTTTACACAGGCATTAGCAGAGCGAACTAAGAAAGGACTTGGACTGGCAAAAAATATAACAGATATATCAAGTGTTATAATCACTGTAGTTATTGGTTTGGTGTGTGCTGGAAAAATTGTTGGAATTGGCGTTGGAACTTTAGTGGCAGTTATCGGTGTTGGACGAGCTATTGCCTTAACTAATATGTTATTTGGAAAGAAAATGATTGCACTTGTAGATTAAGAAAATCATATGAGCATTGACAGAGAAAAAGCACAATGATATATTAATGGTAAAGTTATATAGAATATCCTTCGGGGTTGGGTGAAATTCCCTATCGGCGGTACAGCCCGCGAGCCATATGGCAGATTCGGTTAGATTCCGAAGCCGACAGTATAGTCTGGATGAAAGAAGGTGGATAAACAAGATGGACATGTTTATTATGTTTACAATCCCCTAGGAGAACCTAGGGGTTATTTTATTTTGCTTAAAATTAAACGTTAGATAGTATGATAAAGAAAAGAGGCGAATTTTAGGGGGAGGTTGCAATTTCTATGTATCTCTCACTAAATATATAAAATGGAACATTATTATCTTGCTTTTGATGCAGGAACTCAAAGTGTAAAGGTTGCTGTATATGATAAAAATATGAAGTGTGTAGCAAAATCGTCAAATAAGACAACTTTAAAATATCCTCATCCAGGATGGGTTGATATGGACGCAGATGAATATCTTTTACTTACAAAGCTTGGCATGAAGCAGTGCGTAGAACAGTTAAAAAAACAAGAAATTGATCCTAGCTTAATTAAAGCAATTATGGGGGATGGAATTATTTGTGGAATTGTGGGTATAGATGAAAGTGGAAAGGCAATTACACCTTACATAAACTATTTGGATTCAAGAACACAGAGTGATGCTGAAGTCCTTAAGAAATTGAATCTTGATATTTGGGGAAAGGAAACAGGAAATGCTGATCCAAACTGTATGTTTCCAGCACTGCATGCAAGATGGATCTTAGCAAATAATAAAGAATTTCAAAAAAGAGGCAAAAAATTTGTCCATAATGCTCCCTATATTTTGATGAATCTTGCAGGTTTAGAGAGTGAGGATGCTTTTGTTGATTGGGGAACTATGTCGGGATGGGGCCTTGGATATTGTGTATATGAAAAGGAATGGTCTGATAAACAGCTTGATATATTAGGGATAGCTAAAAGCTATATGCCTAAGATTGTAAGGCCCTGGAATATTATTGGTACATTATCGGAAAGTGCGGCAAAGGAAACGGGATGTCCTCATGGCATACCAATTTGTGCTGGTGCAGGTGATACAATGCAGTCCATGCTGGGAAGTGGAATTCTTGAAGCAAATAAGGCTGTAGATGTTGCAGGAACTTGTGCCATGTTCTGTGTCTCTACAAATGGGATTATTCCAGAGCTTAGTCAAAGAGGAAGTGAATTGATTTTTAACAGCGGTACTTTAGAAAATACATATTTTTACTGGGGATTTGTTAGAACTGGAGGTCTGGCACTGCGTTGGTTTAAGGATAACATTTGTCAAAAATCTGATGATGATAGCTATTATAAACTGCTTAGCAGAGGAGCGGAAAAGGTTGTACCGGGATGCAATGGTGTGATTTTCTTACCATATTTAACTGGTGGATATGGTCAATTTTCAAAGATAAAAGGCTGTTTTTTCAACATGACCTTGGATACAGATCAATTTGTTTTATGGAGGTCTGTTTTGGAGGCCATTGCTTATGATTATATGGAAATTACAAATGATTATAGAAATGCTGGTATCAAAATAGACAGAATTACCGTTACCGAGGGTGGAAGTAGAGATGATTTGTGGAATCAAATTAAAGCAGACATTATGCAAAGTGAAACAATTACACTAGAAGTCTCAGGAGGTGCTGTACTTACAGATTGTATTATTGGTGCATACGCAGCAGGTGATATAGAGGACTTAAAGAAGGCGCTTGTCAGCAATCTAAAAATTATCAATAAATATAGTCCAAATGCCAACAATTCAAATATATATAAGGAGCAGTATGCAATTAGAAAAAGTGTATTAAATGGTGTGGTTAGCAACATAAAGTGATAAAAAGGGGTTAGCAGTTAATTGCTAATCTCTTTTTCATAATGAGCTGACTGATACTAATTGAGGGTTAATACTTATTTTCAGCAAACTATGTCAGGTGTGTCACTATATGAATTATTGGGTATATAGAAGAATAATGAGGTATTGCTGCAATATTGTATGGTAAACACCGAATATTGCTAATTGCTTATATCTGCATATATGATAAGATATGACTTGTCGCTTCGAGAAGCGGCCAGTACAACCAAGGATAGTTGTTAATATAAATGTATAATGACGCGGGGTGGAGCAGTTGGTAGCTCGTTGGGCTCATAACCCAAAGGTCGTAGGTTCAAGTCCTGCTCCCGCAACCAAGAGTATTACAGCAATTCAGTTTGCATAGTACTATATAAAAGTTATTAATTATATTACTAAAAGAATATATAATGTAATAAACAGCCTGGAAATAAATTACTAATTGACATGATAAAATAGATGTGATAAGATATAATTCCTGTCGCAACTGAACGATAACTTAGAAAGTTTAATTCATAGTAAATTACTAGTTGACAGGTTGAAACAAAGATGATATACTATAAAAGCTGTCGAAGTGAGACAGCAAAATGATCCTTGAAAATTAAACAGAGGAAGATATAAGTATAACTTATTTAGAATAAACCAGCAATTCTTTTGAGCTGCGAGAGCAGCTAAAAAAGTAATTTCGTAAGAATAATGTATTATATTTTGCTAACAAGCTGAAATGTAATATATTAAAAATTGGTAGTAGCGAGCAAGACAAGGAAAAGTTTGAATGAGGAGCGGAGTTTACTTAAGTAAATGAGCACCGCAATGAAAACTTTGACGCAGTATTGCGAAGCTAATAGCAATTTTCTAAAATCA
>NZ_LROS01000020.1 GCF_001675165.1 Clostridium ragsdalei P11 | reverse complement strand
TCCCATAGCGTAAGCTAGTAAGACCCCTCGAAGAACACGAGGAGATAGGTCAGAGGTGTAAGCAGGGCAACTTGTTAAGCTGACTGATACTAATAGGTCGAGGGCTTGACCAAATAAAAACGAAAGAAAAAAATTTACTGTGCAATTTTGAGAGGACAGAGTAATTTGAACTCTTAAAAGATAATAGAAAAGAAAATTGATAGAAATAGCAATTTTCGATAATAATCTGGTGGTAATGACGTGAAGGTAACACCCCTTTCCATACCGAACAGGAAGGTTAAGCTTCACAGTGCCGATGGTACTGCAGGGGAGGCCCTGTGGGAGAATAGGTCGCTGCCAGGTAATAAGGATCTTTAGCTCAGTTGGTTAGAGCAACCGGCTCATAACCGGTGGGTCCGGGGTTCGAGTCCCTGAAGGTCCACCATGAAAAGAACTACATAGTTTTATGTAGTTCTTTTATTTTTTGCCCGTATTATGGTACACTTTAAATAGTGTATTAGTTGGAGGAGATTTATATTGATATTTTATAGAATAAAGCAATTTTATTGGGCATTAACTTCTAGAATTAATGAACAGGATAGTAGGTTTATAAAAAATATTTTAAGTATAGAAGAATTAAAATTATTTAATAAACTGTCCATAAATGAACAAAAGCATTGCGTAAAAGTAGCATATGATGTAGAGCGTATTTGTAATAGTAAGCCAGGTACAGTAGATGAGAAATTGCTTCTAAAGGCTGCTCTTTTACATGATATAGGTAAGATAGATAGAAAGCTAAATCTAATAGACAAATCATTTATAGTATCAATGGATAGGATTTCAAAAGGGAAATTAAGAAAATTTTCTCAAAAGCCAAAGATAAATGTATATTACAATCATAGTAAAATAGGAGTAGAGCTATTAAAAAAGATAGAGTATAATGAAAAATTATTTTATTTGATAGAAAATCATCATAATAACGATACTCATAATAATAATTTGGAGTTAAAGATATTAAAGTATTGCGATAAAAGAAATTAAAATTATAAGTTAAATTTTTTTAATTTATAAGTATTTTAGTATTTTATGTGTATAAATTTATTCCAATTTTTATGATATAATTAATGTATAAGTGTATTAGTGGAGGTTAAGATGGATTCAAAAAAAAGAAGAATATATATTAAAGAAATTCTTGAAAAAAATGACGAACCTCAAAAGGGTCATATTTTGGCAGAAAAGTTAGGGGTTACTAGACAAATAATAGTTAAAGATATAGCAATTTTAAGGGCAGAAGGTAAAGATATAATAGCAACCCCAGATGGTTATCTGATTCCAAAAGCAGAAAAAAATTTAATTAAGGCTGTAATAGCAGTTTCACACGAAACAAGTGAAATAGAGGATGAACTTAAAACTATAGTTAAATTTGGGGGTAAAGTACAGGATGTAATAGTAGAACATCCCCTTTATGGTGAAATAAAAAGTATGCTTATGATAAAAAATTTATATGATGTTGAAAATTTTATAAATAAAATAGAACAGTATAAAGCAGAACCACTATTAATATTAACAGGAGGTGTGCATTTACATACTATAGTTGCAGAAAACGATGACATAATTAAGAATATAAAAAGGGAATTGAAAGAGAAAAAGTATATGATTTCTGATTGATCCATAGCTAAAATTTTTTATATTTATAAAAGAGGTGGTTGTATTATGAAGAGGAAAATGGCAATAGGTATTTTTATTTTAGTTTTAGTATTGTGTATTTCATTTTTAAATAATATCGTAAATTTCGTAATAAATATACAGTGGTATAAACAAGTAGGATACTTATCTGTTTATTTTACTAAACTTGTAGCGGTATGTAAGCTTATGATACCTTTATTTATTATAAGCTTTGTAGGAATATGGTTATATTATAAAAGTCTAAGGATAAGCATTATAAAGTATAGAAAAGTTGTTGAGGTAAAAAGTAGTAAAGTTAAAATTGAGAGAAAAATAGTTTTTTTTATTGATTTGATTGTGTCTTTTTTAGCTTCTTATGTATTTGCATCAGCTTATTGGTATAGAATTTTACAATTCACAAATTCAGTATCTTTCAATAAAAAAGACCCAATTTTAAATTTAGATATTTCTTTTTATATATTTAAATTACCGCTTATACAATCTATATATAGTGCACTTGTAAGCCTATTTATTTTATTAGGATTGATAACTCTTTTTACATACTTTATATTAAGTATGAAGGATAGATTTGTATCACGAAATTTTAAGAAAAATTTTGGTAAAATAAATATATTAGATAGTGGGCTTACTAGATTTGCAGGAAAACAATTGGCAGTTTTAGCTGCTCTTATAATATTGTGTATATCAATAGGGTATATTTTAAAGTGTATTAACCTTGTTTATAGCCAAAATGGAGTAGCATTTGGCGCAAGTTATACAGATGCTCATGTAAGTTTGTTGTTCTATAAAATTATTGCAGTAGCATCTTTTATTGCTGCTATAGTTATATTTATTAGTATAATTAGAGTTAAAATTAAACCTATAGTGGCATCTATAGTTGTAATAATAGTTTTAATTATAAGTGGAAATCTAATGGCTTTTGTGGTTCAAAATTTTGTGGTTAAATCCAATCAAAAAACTTTAGAAAGTCCATATATAAAATATAATATAGATTATACCCGTAGTGCATTTAATATTGATAATGTGGATACTAGGTCTTTTCAAGTCAAGGATGATTTAACTTCAAAGGATATAGAAAATAATATGGATACGATAAATAATATAAGGATAAATTCTTTTGATCCTACACTTGAATTTTATAATCAAGTCCAAATTATAAGATATTATTATAACTTTAATAATATTGATATAGACAGATACAATATAAATGGAAAATTTAATCAAGTTTTTGTAGGTGCGAGAGAAATAAACAGCAAGGCAATAGATCCAAATACATGGCAAAATAGACATCTTATATATACCCATGGTTATGGAATAGTTATGAATAAAGTTAATTCGGTAACTTCAGAAGGACAGCCTAACTTTGTCATAAAGGATATGCCACCTAACAATTCCACTGATATAAAAATTCAAAATCCAAGAATATATTTTGGTGAAAAAACGGATAACTATGCAGTAGTTAATACTAAAATAGGTGAATTTGATTATCCTAAAGGAAGTAATAATGCAACTAATATTTATAATGGAACAGATGGAATAAAATTAGGATTTCTAAATAGATTATTATTTGCAATAAATCAGAAGGATTTAAATTTCTTATTATCCAGGGATATATCAAAAGAAAGTAAGATATTGATAAATAGGAATATAGTTGATAGAGTCAATAAAATAGCACCTTTTTTAAACTATGACTCAGATCCCTATATAGTTGCAAGTGGAGGAAAGTTATATTGGATATTAGATGGATACACTGTTTCAAATAGATATCCTTTTTCACAACCTCAGAACGATGTAAATTATATGAGAAATTCTGTGAAGGTTACTATAGATGCTTTAAATGGAGACGTAAATTTTTATATAGTGGATAAAACTGATCCTATAATAAAAAGCTATGCAAAAATATTTCCTAACTTATTTAAAAATATGAATCAACTATCACCTGATATAGTTAAGCATTTTAAATATCCAAAAGATTTGTTTAATATTCAATGTAGTGTACTTGGGAAATATCATGTAACAGATCCAGGAGTATTTTATAGTGGAGAAGATTTATGGGAAGTAGCTAAGAACCAAAAACAGGTTAGTGGCGAAAAGAATCTAATGGAGTCTCCTTATGTTGTTATGAAACTTCCAGGTGCTAATAAGGAAGAAATGATATTGCTGCAATATTTTAATATGAGAGATAAGGACAATATGGTAGCTTTATTTGGAGCTAGGATGGATGGAAAAAACTATGGAAAGATGATTCTATATAAATTCCCTCCAGAGAAGACGATATATAGTCCATACTTATTTAAACAAAAATTAAATCAGGATACGACTATATCTACTCAACTGTCACTTTGGAATAAAGATGGGTCTAAGGTTCAATTTGGTGATACCATGATAGTTCCTATAAATAATTCTTTGGTTTATATAGAACCTATGTATCTTAGAGCTAGTGGCAAAGATAGTATACCAGAGATGAAAAGAGTCGTAGTATCTTATGGTGATAAAATAATATTAGCTGAAAGCATAGATGATGCTTTGCAGCAGATATTTAACTATAAGCAAAATAATCAATCACAAGGAAATAGTGCTGCTCAAAGTCAGCTGGTGCCTACTAATAACGACAATCAGGAAAAGATAAAGCAGGCTAAGAGTTTGTATGAGAATGCATTAAATGCACAAAAAAATGGTGATTGGTCAGGATATGGAGATAATATTAAAAAACTTGGAGATATATTGAATTCACTAAGTAAATAGAATTTAATACAAAGTAGTAGAAACAGGGCTATTTTTAGATTATTAAAATAAAGATTTCTTTGAAGGGGAGATTAACATGGATTATGATGTGCTTATATTAGGAGGGGGAATAATAGGATGTGCAGTTTCCTATGAACTTTCAAAGTATAATTTAAATATAGCATTGATTGAAAAAGATTATGATATTGCTAATGATGTAGCACCTATAGATTATTCTATAGTGTATGATGGATTGGAATGTGAAGATATATCATTATCAAAACTTGAATTTGCTGGCAGTAAGATTATGTCTGATTTGGCATCTAAGTTTAATATTTTCTTTGAGAAGAAGGGATACTTACTGTTAGCAGATACTAAAGAAGGTGAGAAAAAGCTAATTTGTATGTATAATAAAGCTTTGAATAGGGGCATGGAAAACATACAGCTGTTAGATGGAGAAGAAGTACAGATGATAGAACCAAATTTGGGGAAAAATATAAAAAAAGCTATTTATTCTAAAAATACGGGGATTATATCACCTTATGATTTAGCTATTTCTTATGGTGAAATTGCTTGTGACAATGGGGTCAATTTTAAGTTAGGGGAAGAAGTTTTGGATATAGAAAGTATATCCAAAGGTTTTAAGGTAGTGACCAATAAAAATAAATTTACGTGTAATATGGTACTAAATACGACCCCAGGTAAAAATTATAGTATAGATAGAGAAAATAAGGTAAATCAAAATGTAAAATATTTAGAATATTTTTCCGTAGAAAAAAAATTAAGCAAACCCTATAATAATATAATTTCTACAATAGGGGAGGGGGATAATAAAACATGTATTATCCCTGGAAAAGAAAATAAATTGTTAGTAGGATTAAAGAATAGTGAAAAAATAAATTGTGAAGAGGGACTACAAAAAATAAGTGGTTTTATAAAAGATTTATCACAGGAAAATATTAATGATTTTTATAATTCACATTTTTATGATGATTTTTTAATTATAGACGATAGTTTAATTGATGAAGATTATATTAAAATAATAGGAAAACATTATGGGCAGGTTACAATGACACCTGCAATTGCAAATATAGTGTGCAAGACAGTAGTAAACAAACTAAATTGCCGCTTGAAAAAGGATTTTGTGGATAAGAGGAGGGAATTTTACAAATTTAGAGAACTTTCTAATGAGGAAAGAAAAAAAATAATAAAGCTAAATAGGAAATATGGTAAGGTGATATGTTATTGTAATAAGGTAACAGAGGGTGAAATAATAGATGCCATAAGTAGACCATTAGGGGCACGTACTATAGAAGGTATAAAGAGAAGGACAGGTGCAACTTTTGGAGATTGTAGAGGAACAAGGTGCCTTTATGAAGTGGCGTCAATTCTTGCAAGGGAGACTAATAAAAAAATGACTGATGTAGTTAAAGATTCTAAAAATTCCAATATCATGGTAGGTAGAATAAAGGAGTTTGATAAAATGTAATTGGGGGAGTTAGAATTGATAAAGGAGAGAACAGGTACTAAATTGGATAGGCAATGTATAGCTAGTAAAGATAGAGAGGATATTGATGAAAGTTTATATAGCGGAGAAGAAAATTTGAAATTAAAAGAAGATAATAAGTGTGATATATTTACTACTATAGTTAGAATAAAAGGGTGTAATTGCAACGTAGTATCAGTAAAGAGCTCTAAGCCACTAGATAAAAGCTTGTGGCTTGAATGCTCAAAAGTTTTAGCTAGAATACATGTTGGGGCACCTATAAAAATTGGAGATATAATTTGCAAAAATATACTAAATACGAAGGTGGACATAATTTGTACTAAAAATGTTAATAAAATTACAAAATAATTTCAAATTTACCTTTATTATTTTTAATATCTTGGTTATAATAAGTAGTGGATATATATTTAATTAAAAATTAACTGATGAAGAGGTTAGTAGCTTTAAAGTGATTTAAGAGAGTCAGTGTCTTGGTGTAAGCTGATATCATAATATTGTGAATCCACCTTGGAAGTACTGATAAAACAGTTCGGTAATACCGTTATAAATTAGAGAGAATTAGCATTAATTTGTTAATTAAATAGGGTGGCAACACGGAGTCTTTCGTCCCTTTGGGGTACGTAAAGGCTCTTTTTATATTATAGGAAACTATATAGATGATTAGGGAGGATTTATAAAATATGTTAGATTTAAAAAGAATAAGAAACAATCCAGAGGAAGTAAAAAAACAACTTTCAAATAGAGGAGAAGATTTTGATCCAGCAACTATCGATGAAGTAATAGCTTTGGATGAGAAGAGAAGAAAAATTCTAGTTGAAGTAGAAGCTTTAAAGAATAAAAGAAATCAAGATTCAGCTCAGATAGCTAAAATGAAAAGAAATGGTGAAAATGCAGATGATTTAGTTGCTGAAATGAAACATGTATCAGATAACATAAAACAGTATGATACTGAATTATCAGAATTAAATGGGAAGATAGAGTACATAATGCTTAGGATACCTAATATCCCTAATCCTGCAGTTCCAGAAGGAAAATCAGACGAAGATAATGTAGAAATTAGAAAATGGTCAGAGCCTACTAAGTTTGATTTTAAACCTAAAGCTCATTGGGATATAGGTACAGATCTTGATATACTTGACTTTGAAAGAGGTGGAAAGGTGTCAGGCTCTAGATTTACATTTTACAAGGGGTTAGGAGCTAAACTTGAAAGAGCTATAATAACTTATTATTTGGATTTTCATACAGAAAAGCATGGATATACAGAAATATTACCTCCTTATATGGTAAATAGGACTAGTATGACTGGTACAGGTCAGCTTCCTAAATTTGAAGAGGATGCTTTTAGAATATCAAATAATGATTACTTTTTAATTCCAACTGCAGAAGTACCAGTAACTAATTTTCATAGAGATGAGGTTTTAAAGGGAGAAGATTTGCCATTGAAATATGTCGCATATAGTGCATGTTTTAGAGCAGAAGCAGGATCAGCAGGAAGAGATACAAGAGGAATAATAAGACAACATCAATTTAACAAAGTTGAGATGGTTAAATTCACAAGACCTGAAGAATCTTATGATGAGCTTGAAAAACTTACTAATGATGCGGAAGATGTACTTAAAGGACTGAAAATTCCATATAGAGTAGTTAGAATATGTAAGGGAGACCTGGGCTTTACTGCAGCACTTAAGTATGATATAGAGGTTTGGATGCCAAGTTACAATAGATATGTAGAAATATCAAGCTGTAGTAATTTTGAGGATTTCCAAGCAAGACGTGCTAATATAAAATATAAGGAAACTCCAAAAGACAAACCAAGGTATGTACATACTTTAAATGGATCAGGAGTTGCTATAGGTAGAACAGTTGCAGCTATCTTAGAAAATTATCAGCAAGAAGATGGAAGTGTTATAATTCCTGAAATATTAAGACCATATATGGGTGGAAAAGAAGTAATAAAATAAAATTATCTTATAAAATACAATATCTTTAAAATAAGATATTGTGAGAGTATTTTGGGCATATTGAGAGATATAATGAAGTAATTCATTATATCTCCTTTAGTATACTAAATACAGAGAAAATTACATGAATTGTCAGGCTTATTTTAGATAAAAAGTAGTTATATTGAATTTTTTATATAAAAATTCAATATAAAAGATAAAAAAATGTTGACATATATATAGACTGTTGTTATAATAATACTTGTCATGTTGGTCTAGGAAAGATGGTCGAGTTGGTTTAAGGCACCGGTCTTGAAAACCGGCGTACGGGTGACCGTACCAAGGGTTCGAATCCCTTTCTTTCCGCCATATAATAATTATATTTAAACGTAGGGCATGGAGAAATACTCAAGTGGCTGAAGAGGCGCCCCTGCTAAGGGCGTAGATCGGGTAACCGGTGCGAGGGTTCAAATCCCTCTTTCTCCGCCATTATACTTTTAGTAATGGCTTAAATATAGTTACTCAAGGAAGTTATCCAGTAAAATGGTTACTTCTTTTTTTATTTACTAAGATAGGTATATAAATTTTAACTTGATATAGTAAATAGACTTGATTTTAATTGGTATTTGTGTTAATATAACACTGTTAATTTGCGTCAGTAGCTCAGTTGGATAGAGCAGTTGGCTACGAACCAGCGTGCCGGGGGTTCGACTCCTCTCTGACGCACCATAATCCATTCCAAACACTGATTTTCAGTGTTTTTTATTTTATCTAAAATTATAGTTTTTAATCTATTTTCCCCTAAAAGTGACAAATATGTCATCTAAAAGTCACACAGATGTAAGTTGAAGGTTCTATTATATAGGTAAGCCACAAGAAAGGAACCTTAAATAATAGAATTTTTAAAAGTTGAAAATCTATGTAATGTATATGGCAAGGGCAGTATGTATATGCCTAAAGCAATGAAAAATAAAATATTATTGACGCGCTTCGGGATGACATGTAAATCAAAACTGATATTAATTTAATACAAAAAATTCAAAAAACATCTGAATTCAAATTATCCTAATGGCAATTTGAACGCAACTTATATTGAGAAGAGGTGGTCTGAATGTCTTTAATGATGCCTGGTTGTATTTTAATGCTCATCCTTGTTATAAGTATGCTGTATGAACCAAGAAGTTTCTGGAATGCACTGCTGCTGATGATGGCAATTGGTATTTTTCTTCTTGGATTTGGCTCTGCACCGGGAATCCGGGGAATGATTCTTGGAATTTTGATGCTGCTGCTTATACCATTGATTTTTCTTGTTACTGCAATCTTTTTCATTGTGAATGGTTTGGAGATGATGAAAAAAGAGGGAAGGCGTTTGCAGAATGTTCTATCTTTATTGACGGGAATAGTCATGATCGTGGGAAGTATGGTAACCATTGCTGGAATATATTTTCTTCAGGATGCTTCTGTTATGAGAACGATATTCTCACTGGTGTTGATTTTGGAGTTCTATATTGCTTTTACGTTTGTTTCACTGTTGATCTATTCGCTAATTTATACATGCTTACCTAAAAGACTGAATTGTGATTATATTATTGTTCATGGATGTGGTCTCATAGGCGGAGAAAGAGTATCTCCGCTGCTGAAGGGCAGAGTTGACAAAGCGGTTCGTATTTACCATAAATGCAGGCAGCATACTAAGATTGTTGTATCAGGCGGTAAGGGCGCCGATGAGAAGATATCGGAAGCGGCAGCAATGAAAAATTATCTTGTAGAAACTGGATTTCCAGAAGAGGATATTATTCTAGAGAAACAGTCTAAGACTACCTTTGAAAATCTCAAAAATGTCAGAGATATGCTGGATGTGAATGGTGTGAAGCACCGCTATATATTTGTGACGAACAATTATCATGTTTTTCGAACAAGTCTCTATGCAAAACAGCTGAAGATAAAGGCAAGCGGTGTTGGATGTGGAACGGCAACATATTACTGGCCAAGCGCCTTTATACGCGAATATATAGCCATTATGTTCAGGTATAAATGGATATTTGAAGCGATTGTACTGTTGTGGGGGATAGCAGTTGCCAAAATTTATTCTTGATGATAATTGAACAATAGATGTAAATATTCAGTCACTTCTGTAAGAGCTTCAAAATACTTGAAGGTCTTTTCCATTTGTTTCCCAAAGTGACGAATCTCTCACCTGAAAGTCACAGAGATGTAAGTTGAAGGCTCTATTATATAGGTAAAAGATGAAAAAGGAGTGTAACAGCATCTATGAAAATCAGTATTAAAAACGTGAGTATGACATACAAAACAGGAAAAAAGGCACTAACCAATATGAATTTAGAAGTGAACAGCCCAAATTTTATAGGACTTTTGGGTCCCAATGGTGCTGGAAAAAGTACCTTTATGAAACTATTGATATCGAAGATAATACCGACGGCCGGCGAAATAATTGTTGATGGTAAGCCAATCCAAAAGTACGAAAAAGAACTCAGAAAGCAGCTCGGGTATTTGCCGCAAAGCTTTGGTTTATATGACGAATTAACAGTTTATGAGTTTTTGGATTACATGTGTGCATTAAAAGAAATTAAAAACAACGTGAAAGGTATTATTCGGCAAGCTATTGAAAGGACTGATTTGCAAGAAAAAAGAAATTTCAAAATTAAAACTCTTTCAGGGGGTCAGAGGCAGCGTGTTGGTATAGCACAAGTATTACTTGGAAATCCTGAACTTATAATTTTAGATGAACCTACAGTTGGACTTGATCCAGAAGAAAGAATTAATTTCAGAAATGTATTTTCACAGACTGCAAATGACAAGATAGTGTTACTTTCTACTCACATCATCGATGATATACAAGCCATTTGCAATAGAATTATAATCATTAATAACGGTACGATTTTATTTGATGGAACTTCGCCGGATTTAATAAAAGCTGTACACGGACATGTTGGTTTTGTTGAGGAAAAAGATAACGAGACTTTAGAAAAAAGAATTGGAGGTAAGTACAAAATCACATCTAAGTTGTTTACTGGTAATGGCATCTCCTGTCGTGTTATCGGCAAAGAAATAGAAAGCTCTATTGCACTTATAGAGCCTACCTTGGAAGATGCATACACATATGTCATACACAATGGGGGTGTCCATTAAATGAGAAATGTATTTTTTGATTATGAAACAAAGCGGATTCTGAAGTCCAGGTTTACTCAAATAATAATCTTACTTGTGTCAGTTTTTCCTTTGATTGGTGCACTACTCTCAACCTACATTAGCGAAGATATTAGCAGTATGATATTTGGAATAAATAGCTCTACTCTTTTATCTCAAACGATACTTTTCCCCGCAAAGGCAGGAGCAGTACTTTCAACTCTTGCTTTTACGACACTAACAGTTTTTGAGTTTGACAAAATACTTAGGTTTAGAGTTAATTATATAATTGAACCAATATCAAGTTCTATAAAGATACATTTAACCAAAATTACAGGCTTAATGTGTGCCGGTCTTATTTCAACAGTGGGTTCAATGATAATTATGATTCCTCACTATATATTTAACGTGGGCAGTCTAACCAATTTTAGTTATTTTCTGCTCAGTTATACCTTAATAATTTTTGGCTCGATTGTGCTAACAATTCTTATGACCGCAGGATTTTATCTTATATTTAGGAATGTCAATATAACCTGCATTATTATGCTTTTAGCGGTACTTTTTAGTTTTTTAACAGGAAATATCAATTATCAATATATGTGGGTTCAGACAGGTGCTAGTGGACTTTCCGAAAATTTCGGAAGCGGGAATATCGTTTTGGGAATGCTCTGGAATAGGCTCTTTGGGTTATCAGTATCTATGTCCATATTTTTATTCGGAATGCTAAGCGATAGATGTTATGAAAAAGGATTATTTAAATCTATCTTAAAAAACTGTAAAAAATATAAGCTCATACCAATTTGCTTTTTGGTTTCTCTTTTTGGAGTATTTTTTGTTTTTCAAAATGAACCGATTTTCAAACCAATTTCGCTTACGGATGTGGTGTCAGTATTGATTAATGGTAAAAAAGAAACGCCTGTAAACGTAAGTGTCATAGGAACTTCAAATATGTTTGTAGATCTTAAGATAGAAAAAGATAAAAATTGTGCTAGCGGAGCTTATTGTCAGGAACTGCAAAACGGCACTGATAAGCCTCAAAATGTATATTTTGAATTAGCAGACGGTTACCATATTAGTGAAATCAAGTTAGGCAACAAGGACATAAGCTGTACACAGGTTTCGCCCAAGATTTTGAGCAGTGCAAAACTTAACAACGTTTTTGAAATAAGCATTCCAAGAAACACTAAAACTAAATTAAGCATAAGGTATTCAGGTATACCGAAAGCCAAAAGTACAGCTAAAGATTTTTCCCAAGGAATTAGCAAAAATTATGTAAGGTTAAATGGCACCACGGGCGTTGCTCCTGTTGTTTGTATTGAACAAAATGATAGGATTATTGAAGGAACAATAAAAATGGACTCAAAGTTTACAGTCATAACTCAGGGAGAAAAAAATCGCAAGATTTCTGAGCAGGATGGTTTTACTACTTGGAGTTTTTCTTGGGATAAATTAAGTGACCTATCTTTGACAGCCGGACGATATGGAATATTTGAAAGAAATGTAAGGGGCACAAATGTGGAGTTTTTCTATCCATTGGCTGCAAGAAAAGAATTTGAATCCAGAGGAAATGATACGCTTGATATATTCTCATTCTTTTCGGAAAAATTTGGACCACTAGGCAAAGATAGTCTCAAAGTAGTTGTAACATCAGGAGTACAGGGCAAAGGTGGATTTCAAAACGGAAATATCTCTTATGTTTCAGAAGATTGTTTAAAGAAAAAATCCAATGTGGATTCATCGATAGCATCTTCTTCTGACACTTTTGCTTTGCTCACGCATGAAATTGCTCATCAATGGTGGGGAACTGGAATAAATGTATCTAATGCAAACAGCCATAATCAAATAGATAAAAATCACGATGAATGGTCAGATGAAGCTTTTGCGGATTTTAGTACTTATTTATTCTTGAAAAACAAATTTGGAAAAGCCTATGCAGAAAATTTGTTGTTGAAAAAATGGGAAGAATCAACAAATGAATTAAATCGAAACTTTTATCGAAGAAATCCTGAATACATGAACAAGTTATCAATGATTCCAAAGTATTATGTTTCATTATTTTTAAGAGGTGGTGAAATTTATGGCTTGGGACCACTCACAGTTTACAATGTTTATAAGCACATAGGTGAAGACAATTATTTTAATTCTATGAAAGTTATTTACAAAGAATATTATGGCAAAAAGGATAAAAAACTGTCTTTTTCTGATTTTTTAAATATTAGTGGTATTACACAAGGAGGCAGCCGTCAATGGATGTAAAAATTCTTAAATACGAACTGAAAAGAATAATTTTTTCAAAGATATTTGTGATAACTTTCATAATTGCACTTTTCTTTTCAGTGATTGACCTTTATACAGAAATAATACAAGGTGTTTCTGGTACGGCACCTTTTTCTAAATGGAGTTATTGTAAGTTTTTGTGTGGCATAAATACGATTATGTTATTAATTTTAATGCTTTCGTGTACAGGACTTTTTTCTAGAAATGAACAAAGAGTAAGAGAAATTACTTCATGTACATCTTTACCACAGAAAAAGTATCTGGCTATAAAAAGTTTTGCCCTGTTTATTTCTTACTTAATTATTGCGGTATGCTGTATTTTGATAAGTTTGGTGTTTTACAAGATAACTTTTAATTTTACAGATTTTCAAAACTTTTTATTACCGATCTTAATAATACTACTTCCTACTTTTGTGTTTGTTTTTGGAACAAGTATGTTTTTAGGCAGCAAAAGGCAAACTTTGCTTTATTCTTGGATTCCAATTGTTTTGATTTTGTCACTTATGAGTTTTAATAGCACACCTTTTATTGATATTTTCGCCAAAGGGTATGTGACTTATATGCCTACAGTTCTACCAGTTGATAGTCTCGGTGAACCTGTTTTTAGATTGTCTTTAGATTTTATAATGAGTAGACTTACATTTATTCTAGTAGGAATGGTTTTATATGTGCTTTCATTTAAGAAGCTTTCTGGAAAACCTTAAAAAGTCAGTATGTATGCAGCCAAAATAGTTTTAATGTTATTTATACTCAGCTTGTATATTTCTTTTAAAGGAAATATAATAAAATTATGGAGGTGCTATGCGTGGATTATATAACAACAAAAGAAGCATCTAAAAATTGGAAAATTACAGACAGAATGGTAGTGTATTATTGCTCTGCTGGACGGATTAAAGGAGCTGAAAAAATGGGAAATACATGGCTTCTTCCTGCTCACGCTGAAAAACCGGCTGACGGACGATATAGGAATAGTAAAGTAAAGGGTGGCGAAAATAAATGAAACGGATATTTTTGGTTGAGGACGATAATACAATTGCCAGAAACCTTGTGCTTTTGCTTCGCTCAGAAGGGTTTACAGTCACTCACGCCCCTACGCATAGTGATGCCATTGCCATGCTTGCTGGGAATAAATTTGACCTAGCACTTGTAGATATTTCTTTGCCTGACGGAAATGGCTTTACAGTTTGCACGGAAATCAAAGAAGTGCAGGATGTTCCCGTTATCTTCCTGACGGCTTCCGGCGATGAGGCGAGTGTTGTTACTGGGCTTAACATGGGCGCAGACGACTATATTACCAAGCCTTTTCGTCCGCGCGAACTGATAGCACGAATTAGAACCGCCCTGCGAAAAAGCGGATGTTCTCCATCAGCTTTTGAAATCCATGGGCTTCATGTCGATATGGCAAGCGGTGTTGTAAAAAAGGACGGTAGCGAAGTTTTTCTTTCAGCTTTAGAATATCGCTTACTTCTGGTGTTTATTAATAACCCCAAAAGTATTATCACGAGAAGCAAGCTGCTTGACGAATTGTGGGACGCTGCGGGCGAGTTTGTCAATGACAATACATTGACCGTGTACATTAAACGTCTGCGTGAGAAGATAGAGAACAACCCAGCAAGCCCGCAAATAATTCTGACAGTTCGTGGGACTGGATATAGATTGGGGGATGGGTATGTTTCGGAATAGAGAATTTAGAAAGTTTGCTATTTTGTTCTTCTTAATAGCCGCAGCCGCTGTTACGTTGGGATTTGCAATTAATGTGGCAGCTGGAATTCTTGCCATTGCTTCTGCTTCAGCCTTTGGAATAGCGTTTTTTGCATTTACCAAAGCCCGATATAAAAGCATTGCCCAAATTTCAGATCAAATCGATATTGTGCTTCATAATGCTGATCATCTGTATATTTGTGAATTAGATGAGGGCGAACTTTCCATTCTGCAAAGCGAGATAACAAAAATGACGCTGCGTATTCGAGAGCAAAATGATGCACTGAAAAAAGAAAAAGAACATCTTGCTGATTCGCTGGCCGACATAGCTCATCAACTCCGCACCCCTCTCACATCCGTAAACCTCATTTTATCATTATTAGAGAATAACCCTGACGAAAATGAACGGAAAGCATTGATACGGGAAACAAAGGAATTGTTTGTGCAGATGGATTGGCTGCTTACTTCCCTTCTCAAATTATCCCGCCTGGATGCAGGCATTGTGGTTTTTAAATGTGAACAGGTAGATGTGAATACTTTGATAAGTGCTGCGATTCACCCGCTTTTGATCCAAATGGAACTGCACGATATTGATTTGCAAATAGACGTGCCGAAAGGGATAATAATTCAGGGCGATTTTGGTTGGCTTTCGGAAGCAATTCAAAACATCATCAAAAATTGTATGGAAAGTGCAGGCGATGACGGGAAGATTGAGATTGTCTGCACGGACAACCCATTGTTTACCGAGATTACCATCCACGACAGCGGTGCAGGCTTTGAAAAAGGAGATTTACCCTGCCTGTTTGACAGATTCTATCGTGGGAAAAACTCAAGTGCCACAGGATACGGGATTGGACTCGCTCTCTGCAAGATGATTATAACACGTCAGAGCGGGACGATTACCGCCAAAAATCACCCACAGGGCGGCGCCATGTTTGACCTTCGTTTCCCAAAGTGACGAATCTCTCACCTTAAAGTCACAGAGATGTAAGTTGAAAGTTCTATTATATAGGTAAAACATGAAAAGGGAGGCTCACATAATGGAGTTTTTAAAAATTGAAAATTTATGCAAGGTCTACGGCACTGGTGAGAATCAGGTTACTGCGCTTGACCATGTTTCGCTTACAATAGAAAAAGGAGGATTTACTTCAATTATCGGTTCCTCTGGCTCTGGCAAGTCCACTCTGCTGCATGCTATAGCTGGTGTGGATGTGCCAACAAGCGGAAAGATATATTTGGAGGGTCAGGATGTATATGACCAGAACAATGAAAAACTTGCCATCTTCCGCAGGCGTCAGGTTGGACTGATTTACCAGTTTCACAACCTCATTCCCACTCTGAATGTGGTGGAAAACATCACATTGCCTATACTGATGGACAAACGGAATGTTAATAAGAAGAGGCTGAATGAATTGCTGGAGTTGCTTGGGCTAAAGGGCCGAGAAACACATTTACCTAATCAGCTTTCGGGCGGTCAGCAGCAGCGTGTTTCAATAGGACGTGCTTTAATGAACGCCCCGGCGGTCATGCTTGGCGACGAGCCAACGGGTAGTTTGGACAGCCGAAATGGACATGAAATTATAAAGCTTCTTAAAGAAAGCAATAAAAAATACAATCAGACACTTATCGTTGTTACACATGATGAAAACATCGCTTTGCAAGCAGATCGTATTATCGGTATATCGGACGGCAAAGTAGTGCGAGACGAGAAGGTGAGACCATGAACATTTTCAACAAAGTTGCCTTGCAAGGCATGAAAAAGAGCCGCACACGAACAATTGTAACGATTATCGGAGTTGTACTGTCTGCTGCCTTGATTACGGCAGTCGTCACTTTTGGCGTTTCACTGCTGAACTATATGTCAAACGGTGAGGCTCACAAATACGGCGGCTGGCACATCAAATTTGAGGATGTGGATTCTTCTTTCGCAGCGAAGCAGGCAAGTAACAACAAAGTTGCAAACACCACATCATTTAAAAATATTGGCTACGCAAAACTTAATGGTGGAAAAATTCTTAGCAAACCGTATTTTTTTATCGCCGGATTCAGCAAGAAAACATTCAATGCTCTCCCCATCACATTGTGTGCCGGCAGGTTGCCAAAAAACAACAGAGAGATTGTTGTTCCTGAGAGAGTTGTAATAAAAGATGGCGTTAAGTTACGTGTGGGTGACACACTTACCCTTGCTATTGGAAGCCGCATGAGTGGAAACAAAAGTCTTGGTCAACATGACCCTTACATTTCCGGGAAAGAAACTCTTGTGCCAAAAACAGAGAAAACTTATACAGTGGTCGGTTTCTGCGAAACGCCTCACTTTGATGAATATTCTGTGCCTGGATATACCGCAATTACAACTGCAGATGCAGCAGACACACCAAATAATCTCACCTTGTTTGTCACGCTAAAAAAACCGTTTAAGGCTCATACTTATGCAAAAAATGCAGCTGAAGGTCATGCTTACATCTTTAATAGTGATGTGCTGCGTTTCATTGCTCTTTCAAACGATCCAAGCGATAAGGTGTTCAATGCATTTTTGTACTCAGCCGGTGCCATTGTACTCATCATAATTATGATTGGTTCTATTTTTCTGATTTATAATTCATTCAACATCTCCTTGAACGAGCGCACACACCAATTCGGGATTCTCTCATCGGTGGGAGCTACCCCAAAGCAACTGCGCCATTCAGTGCTGTTTGAAGGACTTTGTATTGGTGCTATTGGTATCCCGATTGGTGTTATCATTGGTATAGCCAGCATCAAACTTGCGATTAGTATCGTCGCCAAAAACTTCGCAAACGTTCTTTTCGCCAATGTACCTTTGACATTGACAGTGTCCGCTCCCGCAATCATTGCAGCAGTAGTGACCAGCATGATCACAATCCTGATTTCGGCAGATATTCCAGCTCGCAAAGCTGCCAATATGCCAGTTATGGAGTGTATTCGTCAGACGAACGATATCAAAATCGAATCCAAAGCTGTGAAAACGTCAAAACTTGCGGAGCGTATTTACGGCTTGGAGGGAACTCTTGCATTAAAGAACTTTAAGAGGAACAAAAAGCGCTACAGCAGCATTGTGCTGTCACTTGTTTTAAGCGTAGTGCTGTTTATATCGACCAGTTCCCTTGTAATAGATTTGAAACAGGCGTCGGCAGGTGCAAAAGAGGTTACTAATAGTGATGTCGGTTTTGGCACACATGATATGAAAGACAGCGAAATGCTGCAGCTTTATAGCAAACTAAAAAACGTCGATGGTGTTGACGAAAGTTCGTATCAAGTTGTTATGAATTATTTCTGTGCTGCCAAGGGCAGTGATCTTTCAGACGCCTACAAGAAATCTTTAGGTCCACATTCGCCAAACGAAACGGTGAATCTGCCAGTGCAAATCCAATTTTTAGATGACAGTACCTATCTGAAGATTGTCAAAAGTTTAGGTTTGCCTACAGATAAATATACCGGACAAAATGCGAAATTAATCGGCGTTGCCAAAGTGGACAGCCACGACAATCAGAAAACGGCCAGCCAAATTCAAAATGTGTTCAAGAGTTCTGCCAGTAATTTTACCATTTTTCCCAAAACAAATGGCAAGCCGGAGATGAAACAGGGATATAATGCAAGTATTACATTTATGAACAATTTTGTGCCGCTTGATACACCTCCTATCTTAACAGACATAAAACAAAAATCAGGTGGGATTTATGTGACTGCCCCATATTCACTCAAAGAAAAGTTTAATGCCACTGGTACTCCTGCAGATATTATAACTAAGGGCATGACATTTCAGTCAAAGAACCCATCGAAGTCATCGGATAAAATGAAAGAGATAGTTCAGGATATGGGAATTACAAGCCCGTACATCCTTTTGAATATGTCTGGAGCGCTTGATCAGAGCCGCAATATGATATTCATTGCCGATGTGTTTTCCTATGCTTTTATAATTATGATTTCACTGATTGCAGTTGCCAATGTGTTCAACACAATTTCCACGAACATCAAGATGCGCAGACGTGAGCTTGCAATGCTTCGCTCTGTGGGAATGTCCGACCACGATTTCCAAAAGATGATGAATTTCGAGTGTATCTTTTATGGCATGAAGGCACTGCTCTTCGGGCTTCCCCTGGCAATCATATTCTCATGGTTCATGCACAAAGAAATGAATGGCAGCGAAAGTGGAAGTTTTGTGATGCCGTGGGCCAGTATCGGAATCAGTGTGCTTGGCGTGTTCTTTATAGTGTTCATTACAATGCTGTATTCTATTAGAAAAATAAAAAAGGAAAATATTATTGACGCACTCCGGGATGATATGGATTGATTCAAAGCCGATATTGACTTGATAAAAAACTATAAATCTTAGTTCTATGTTTAGTATTATATAAATTACACATACTAATGGAGAAATCAATGTATTAACTATAGAATGGAGGTTTCAAAATGAGAAAACTTGCTGAAGGAGAAATACTTTCATTAACAGGACTATTGAAGTTTGAGAGTGATGGGTTAGCAGTTTCACGAGCAATGCAATCGCTTATAAAAGATGATGAATTAAAAAAGCAAGCAAAATCAGGTATATTGGCGGCTGAAGGTAGAATTAAAGGATTGGAACAATTTATTAATGAGAATGATATTACAAGAAGATAAAGGAGGTAAAATTATATGGCAAGTATTTTAAACAACATAGTTAAAAATACTACTGATATAAATGATGAAGTTATATCAGGAAGTATGCTTTCTTCTGCTAAAGGTGCAGCAGATGCTTATTTAAATGCAACGATGACAAGTACAACACCAGAATTAAGAGCACTTTATGCATCTAGTCTTAATCAAGTAGTTGGTGGTCATTCAGCACTTACCGAGTTGGTTATAAACAGAGGCTGGAATAATCCTTATGATTCACCTACTCAACAACTTTCAGATGTTGTAAATAAGGCTGAAACAACAGTTGAATAGATATAAAAAATAAAGAGTCAATAAAAATGACCCTTTATTTTTTTTGTGAGCCTAGCATGGGCGGCAACTTGGTGGTGCAAGTCCACTGTGGGCTTGCTAGTGGAAACCATAATCAAAACAGCTATGCATCTACTATTATACATGTCGAAAAAGAACAGCATGTTATAACAACAGGCCCATACTCCATAGTTCGCCATCCAATGTATTTAGGGATGATATTAATGTTATTATTTACTCCTCTTGCACTTGGTTCTTATTGGGCAGTACTACCTTTCCTTCTCTCTGTGCCAATGAATATATTAAGGATAAAGAATGAGGAAGAAGTGCTTTTAAGAGATCTTCCAGGGTATAAAGACTATTGTTTAAAGACACCTTATCGGTTGATTCCGTTAAATAGCATTATTAGTGCTGATAAGACTTAATTCAAATTAACAGCATCAATTTGTTCTTTTGCATTTAATAATAATTCAATTGCAAGCTTGTTTTTCTCCTCAGTAGCTCGGAAAGTTGGAATACTTATGCTGATAGCTGCGGTTGTTTTTCCTTTTGATGTCAGGGGAACAGCGTAGCAGCGTAAAAATTCTGTTACTTCCTCAACTTCTGTTGCAACATGAGTTTCTCTAATCTTTTTTAATTCCACTTCTAAAACAGAAAAATTTGTTATAGTATTTTTTGTAATGGGTTTTAAGCCATCAGGATAAAGTGTTTTTATTTCTTCAATACTGTATTCGCTTAATAGGGCTTTTCCTAATGCTGTACAATAAGCGGGTATTCGTTTCCCTACATATGAAATAAGTCGAATATCAATATCTTTTATAGGATCTTCTTTTAATATATAAAGTACATTGTTTCCATCAAGAATACCCATTTGACAGGTTTCATTGATATTACTGACAATGTTCTTCATTATTTTTTGTATAAAATCTAACATATTTTTATTTCGTGAATAGGATGCTCCAATACAAAAAGTGGAAATTCCTATTGAATATTTTAGAGAGTTTTTTTCAAGAGAAAGAAAATTACGTTCTAACATTGTCTGGATAATAGGATAAAGAGTGCTTTTTGGTACATCAATTGCTTCAGAAATCTCTGTTAATGTTAAGCCTTTAGGTTTGACTGACAAAAGATTTAATATATTTAACACTCTTTCCGTTGGTTTATGTGCCATATTTACAACCACCATTCAAATTTTTATAAAACTTTGTTATACAATAACAATTA
Organism: Clostridium ragsdalei P11; assembly: GCF_001675165.1. GTDB lineage: Bacteria > Bacillota > Clostridia > Clostridiales > Clostridiaceae > Clostridium_B > Clostridium_B ragsdalei. The sequence continues at coordinate 36,439 of NZ_LROS01000020.1, read as the reverse complement.
TAAATGCCTTATTAGTAATATTCAATCTCCATTTATACATATAAAAATAAATATTTCTATAAAAGCACTTCAATTAAAATATCAAGAAAAATGTCTCTATTTTTTTAATTCTACAATAATGCCCAAATATTACCTTGACATGACAAAAAATTGTGATATTATTTAACTATAGTATTCGTATAAACAAATAAGATTTGTATATACGTAAACATGGAAGGAGGAATAATCCCATAAGTTATTAAGGTATCACTAAAAATTTTAAATTATTACTTAAGTATAGATAAAAGCTTTAACTATTTTTATGAATTATTAAATAGTTAAGTTAACTATTTAAAATACATGTAAACAATTACAAATTAGGCTTTGTATTTAGTCTAATTGTTACTAAGGGGGAAAACATATATGAAAAAAGCTAGATTTATAACACCAGTTGTTACTGCATTTGATACTAATGGAAACTTAGATATCCAGGCAAATAAAAATATTTATGACTATCTCATAAGCGCAGGAATAGACGGCCTGCTTATTATGGGCAGTTCAGGTGAGTTCTATGCTATGTCTACTGAACAAAGGAAGGAATTAATTGATCTTGCTGTTTCCTATGTAAATAAAAGGACAAAACTTATTATTGGAACAGGTTGCATGACAATAGAAGATACAATTGAACTTTCTAATTATGCCATTGATGCTGGAGCAGATGATATTATAATTATCAGTCCATATTATTTTAGTCTAACGGATGAAAGTTTGGAATTTTACTATGGGAAAGTAGCAGAATCTGTAAAAGGTAATATTTATTTATATAATTACCCTGACAGAACAGGACATGATTTATCACCAGAATTAACACTTAATTTATTGAGAAAACACAGCAACATTGTTGGTTATAAAGATACAGTATCCGAAATGGGACATACTAGAAAATTAATCCAAACCGTACAGAATGAGTTCCCTGACTTTGAGGTATTCTCAGGATTTGATGAAAACTTTGTTCGTAATATTCTTTCTGGTGGCAGCGGATGTATTAGCGCACTTTCCAATCTTTATCCAGAGATTTTTGTAGATTGGGTAAAAGCAGTTAATGAGAAAAACATGGATAAAACAGCTGAAATTCAAAATTGTGTTGATAAGTTAGCAGCACTATATGAAATTAGTAAATGCTTTATTCCAATTGTAAAAAAAGCCATGATGTTCAAAGGTTTGGATATTAAAGACTACTGCAAAACTCCTCTTCTGCAAGCTGACGAAAAACAAACCAATTCAATTAAAAAGCTTATGGAAGAAATTGATAATATAATTTCAAAATAATCTGCTGCAATTTATTAAAAGTTACTATATAAAATAAAAGATTTTTAAATCATAGAGAGGAAGGATTATTATGTCGTTAAAATCAATTTATGGTGGAGAAGATAAGTCTTTATATGAGATTCAAACTCATGCAGAAGGACCCAAAGGTTCACTTCCACTTACCCCGGAATTGCTAAAAGATTCACCTAGCGGAAATATATTTGGAATGACTTTAAATGCTGGTATGGGATGGGAACCATCTAAACTCCTGGGTGGCGACGTGTTAATACTTAGCAATCAAGGAGGAATTCGTGATAATGATGGTACTCCAATTGCTGTAGGGTTACATACAGGTCACTTTGAATTAGGATTACAAATGAGAGCAGCAGCTGAAGAAATAAAGAAACTTGGAGGCGTTCCTTACGCTGCATATGTAACAGATCCATGTGATGGCCGTAGTCAGGGTACAACTGGAATGTTTGACTCTCTTCCTTATCGTAATGATGCAGCAATAGTATGTCGCCGTTTAATTCGTTCACTGCCAACACGCCGTGCAGTAATGGGAGTAGCTTCATGTGACAAAGGACTGCCTTCCATGATGATGGCACTAGCATCTATGCATGATTTGCCAACTATTATTGTTCCTGGTGGTGCAACACTTAAAGCTATAGACGGGGAGGATGCAGGAACTATTCAGACTATTGGAGTCAGATTTGCAAATAATGAACTTTCATTAGAAGATGCTTGCCGACGTGGATGTAATGCTTGTGCTTCTGCTGGTGGAGGATGTCAATTCTTAGGTACAGCCGGTACTTCTCAAGTTATTGCTGAAGCACTTGGAATAGCGTTGCCTCACTCTGCTTTAGCACCTTCTGGTCAGCAAATATGGAAAGAAATTGCTAGACAATCAGCTAAAGCAGTTTTAGATATGGCAGATAATGGAATAACAACAAAGGATATTATTACAGATAAAGCAATCGAAAATGCCATGGTAGTTCATGCTGCTTTTGGAGGATCAACAAACTTGCTTCTTCATCTCCCAGCAATTGCACATGCTGCTAACTGTAAAATTCCTACTGTGGAAGATTGGGCAAGAATTAATAAGAAAGTGCCTCGTTTAGTGAGTGTTCTTCCTATGGGACCAGTTAATTATCCAACAGTAAGTGCATTCTTAGCAGGTGGAGTTCCTGAAGTTATGCTTCATTTAAGAAAACTTGGTTTGCTGCATGAAGATGTTCTTACTGTTACAGGAGAAACACTTGGAAATAACCTTGATTGGTGGGAAAAATCCGAAAGACGTGTTGAGTGTAGAAAACGTCTGCTTGAAGTGGATAAAATTAATCCTGATGAAATTATCATGAACCCAAGTCAGGCAAAAGAAAGAGGATTAACATCAACAGTAACTTTTCCTGTAGGAAATATTGCACCTGAAGGCTCAGTAGTAAAATCAACGGCTATTGATCCATCAGTTATAGGTGATGATGGAATATTTAGACATACTGGAAAAGTTAAAGTTTTCACATCTGAAAAGGCAGCTATTAAAGCACTTAAAGATGTGGGAAAAATCAAGGCTGGTGACATAATGATTGTGATGGGCGGAGGCCCAATGGGAACTGGGATGGAAGAAACATATCAGTTAACTTCTGCTTTAAAACATTTATCTTTTGGTAAACATGTTTCTCTAATTACGGATGCACGTTTTTCTGGTGTTTCTACAGGGGCTTGTTTTGGACATGTAGGTCCTGAAGCATTAGCAGGAGGTCCTATCGGAAAATTAAGAGATGAAGATGTTATTGAAATAATAGTTGACACTAACAAACTTGAGGGATCAATTAATTTCATTGGAACTGAAGATAACAAACTTTCTTATGAAGAAGCAGCTAAAGTATTAGAATCACGCAAGCTTCATCCAGATCTTAAGCCTGATGCAGATCTTCCAGATGATACAAGATTGTGGGCAGCACTTCAATCTGTCAGTGGTGGAACTTGGAGAGGAAGCGTATATGATGTAGATAAAATTATTGAAGTTCTTGAAGCTGGTAAGAAAGCGTTAACTAAAAAATAATCACTGTTTTATGTTTAAAAACTAAAGATGTTAGGGGGAATATATTATGCCATTATTAATGGTAGGAATAGGTGTATTATTCTTAATAATATTAATTTCAAAATTTAAATTAAACACATTTCTTTCACTGCTGATTGTTTCATTTGCTGTAGCTTTGGGGTTGGGCATACCTCTTGGGAAAATTGTTGCAAGCATCGAAAATGGTATGGGTGGAACGCTTGGCCATATAGCTTTAATATTTGGTCTTGGTGCCATGCTTGGTAGATTAGTTGCTGATTCAGGCGGAGCACATCGCATTGCCATGACTTTAATTAACAAGTTTGGTGTAAAACGAATTCAGTGGGCTGTTGTAGTTGCTTCATTTGTTGTTGGTATAGCAATGTTTTTTGAAGTAGGATTAGTTTTATTAATTCCAATTGTATTTTCTATTGCAAGAGAATTAAAAATTCCTCCAATATATTTAGGAATTCCTATGCTTGCAGCTTTATTAGTAACACACAGCTTTCTACCTCCGCATCCAGGACCAACAGTAATAGCTGGAGCATATGGAGCAGACATTGGAACGGTTTTATTATATGGTATTATTGTAGCAATACCGTGTGTTATTATGGCAGGACCAGTATTTACTAAAGTTGCTAAAAAAATTATACCAAGTGCTTTTGAAAAAACTGGGAATATTGAATCTTTAGGCGAACAAAAAACATTTAAAATAGAAGAAACACCTGGTTTTGGAATTAGTTTATTAACAGCAATGTTTCCTGTTATTTTGATGATGATTTCCACAATAATTTCAATGGTACAAAAAACAGCAGGAATTAAAGAAAATTCGTTTTTTACTATTGTTAGCTTTATTGGTAATCCAGACACTGCAATGCTTATATCTTTAATAGTTGCAGTATATACAATGGGAATAGGAAGGAAAATTCCAATTAAGCAAGTGGGAGTTTCCTGCTCGGCTGCAGCTGCATCAATTGGAATGATGATTTTAATTATTGGCGGCGGTGGTGCTTTTAAACAAGTACTTATTGATGGAGGTGTTGGTAAATATATAGCTACGTTATTCAGTGGAAGTTCTATATCGCCTATACTACTTGCATGGATAGTTGCAGCAATATTACGTATTTCTTTAGGGTCTGCAACTGTAGCGGCTTTATCAACATCAGGTCTAGTTATTCCAATGCTTGCTAGTTGTGGCCATGTTAATTTGGCTTTAGTAACACTTGCAACCGGATGTGGAAGTGCGATAGCCTCTCATGTAAACGATGCAGGATTCTGGATGGTTAAAGAATACTTTGGTTTCAGTATGAAGGAAACATTTTCAACCTGGACTTTGTTATCAACTATTTTATCAGTAACAGGATTAATATGTATTTTGATATTGAATATGTTTGTTTGATATTAAGTAGGATCTGAATAACTATTTTGTTTAGTAATGTCTAATGTTATTAATTTAATAATATTTAATAAAACTGAATACTAATAATACAAAACCCTTGAAGTCTAAATTCTTGATTCCAAGGGATTTTTGTATTTAATCACATTTTGAAGGACTAAAACATATTATAATTTCGTAAGACTATGAAAGAAAGGAACAATATGTATAATAATTATAGAAAGTATCCATGCAGTGACTGCATTAATACACAAATGTATAATGCTTATCCATGTCCTTTGTATGACCCAAATTATTTGAGACAATTTAATGATCCTTATATTCCTTTTGATGATGAAATTGAGGATGATTCAAGACTTGAAGCTTCACAATTATCAAGGAGTAATGGATCAATTCAATTGAAAGATTATGGATCACAACCCTTTGTAGTTAACATTAATAAAGCAGCTAAACAAAATAATACTTTTCGTACTGTTTTATGGACAGGAAAGCATCTACAAGTTACATTAATGAGCATCAATGTTGGTGATGATATTGGTTTAGAAATTCATCCAAATGTTGACCAATTCATACGCATTGAAGAAGGCCAGGGACTTGTTAAAATGGGAAAAAGTAAATATAATTTAAACTTTCAGAAAAAAGTATATGATGACTTTGCAATAATGATACCTGCAGGTACATGGCATAATGTTATCAACACAGGGGATAAAGCCCTTAAAGTATATGCTATTTATGCACCTCCTCAGCATCCACGAAATACAGTTCATGTCACTAAAGCAGATGCAGAAGCTGCTGAAAAAGATTAGTACTAATTACGTAAAAAAGTAAACAATTATTTTAACACTGTATTATTCAAAAGAATTTTACAGTGTTTTTTATGTTTGAATTTTAAATATATCCTTGAATATGGTATAAAGGATGAATAAGCAAAAGTATGTTTTATGTCATAAGACAAAGTAAAGCACAAAAACACAGGAGTATATTCCCTAATTCTTATATAATGATTTTAAAAGGAGATGAGATCTTTGGATACAATTAAGCTGCTAAATAATACACTTGAATATATTGAAAACAATCTAGATATGGAACTTAATATAGAAGATATATCAAAGGTTGCATGTTCATCACGATATCACTTTCAACGTATGTTTTATGCATTAACAGGGGTCACTGTAAGCCAATATATAAGAAATCGGAGGCTAACTCTTGCTGCAGAAGAATTAGCTTCAACAGATAAAAAAGTTATTGATGTGGCATTAAAATATGGTTATGAGAGCCCAGAAGCGTTTACTAAAGCATTTCAAAGGCTTCATGGAATATCGCCATCAGCTTTAAAAAAGTTTAATGGAAAAATTAAAGCCTTTCCAAAAATCTCATTTCAAATATCAATAAAAGGAGAATGCGAAATGATTTATAGAATAGTAGAAAAGGAAGCTTTTAAAGCTTTTGGAATAGGTTTTATGACAACTAAAGTTAATGATGCTGCTTATAGAGAAATACCGAAATTCATCAGTAAGATTTTTGAAGATGGAACACATGACAGAATTAATGAAATATTAGGTAATCCTAAAGGTACCTTATTGGATGGATTTCATTATGACTTTAAAGAAGACGGTACAAGAAAATATATGATGGGACATGAAATGCCTAAAACTGAGATATCAGATGAATTTACCATACTTGAGATACCTAAACTTACATGGGCAGTATTTGAAGGTCATGGAACTATGCCAGATAACTTGATTATACAGGATATATGGAGACGTATATATTCTGAATGGTTTCCTTCTTCTGGATTTGAACAAGTGGAAGGTCCATGTATTGAAAAGAATTTTTGGAATGATAAAAAGCAGGGGGAATATAAGTGTGAAGTATGGATTCCTGTAAAAAGAAAATGTATTAATTCATAAACTTCTTTTATATAAAAACTTCTAGAATTTTTTTATAAGAGAGTTGAATTTCCTAAATTTGTAGCATACAAAAGCGGATAAATTTAACTATCCGCTTTGTATAAAACTATTTGTTTAGTATAAAATTATTGATAGCATAGGCTATTCCAGATTCATTATTGGATTTAGTTACATATTTTGCCTTCATTTTAATACTTTCTACAGCATTTCCCATAGCTATAGGCATTCCAGCACATTCAAACATCTCAATGTCATTATAGTTATCACCAAATACAATAACCTTGTCTAAATCCATTCCGAATTTTTTAGATAAAATCTTTAATGCACTACCTTTACAAATATTCGATGCCATTACATCTAGCAGGCCATCAAGCGAACTAACGGCAGTAAGGCTTTTATATTTCGAAAAATAACCTTTTAATAATTTTACGCCTTCAGTATCAGAAATCAATAAAACTTTAAACACGTCCACTTTTTCTAGATATTCAACTGTAGAATTATCTATGTATTCTATTGGTATCTGCAAGCTAGGAGGTGCAGATTTATTTATATTTTCATAGTTCTCTACCTTATAATTTTTCTTACTGGAATATACCATATTATTAGTATAAACTAGAAAACCAATATTATTTTTTAAACAATATAATATTATTTCTTTTACTATATTTTTATCTATTGTTTTTGAATAAACAATTTTTTCAGTCGTTATATTCTTAATGAGTCCTCCATTACAACATATTATATTTCCTTCTAAATTTAATTGCTTTATAAAGGGCTTCATTAAAAGATCTATTCTTCCAGAAGCAATAATCACTTCTACTCCATTTTGTTGAAGTTTTTTTAATGCGGCTTCATTTTCTTCTGATATAACTTCCTTGGAATTGAGAAGTGTTCCATCCATATCACATATGCACCATTTATATTTAAGCATAATTAGGTTCTCCTTACATATTTTCATTTTTTAAATCATATTTGTTCATCACTAAAAAACATTATTATTTGTTCCCCAATTCCATATATTTAACAAACAAAAGGTGCATATAAATAACTTACATACACCTTTTATGTATCCATTTTAATTATACAATCATATTTAAAACAAGTACACCTATTAATCCTAAAACTGAAACTATAGTAACCATAACCGACCAAGTCCTGACGGTTTTACCTATAGAAAGATTAAAATATTCCTTAAATATCCAGAATCCTGCATCATTAACATGTGAAAATATTAAACTTCCTGCTCCAGTTGCAATGACCATAAGTTCTGGACTCACATTAGTTATTGCTATAAGTGGTGCGGATATACCTGCTGCTGTCATACCTGCAACTGTTGCAGATCCAAGAACTACTCTCAAAACAGCTGCTATAAGCCATGTTAATAGTAATGGCGAAAGAGAAGTTCCTTGCATAATATGAGCAATATATTTATCAACCCCACTATCTACAAGTACTTGTTTAAAAGCGCCACCTCCACCTATGATAAGAAGTATCATTGCTATTGAAGATACAGAGTCTGCAATTGATTTCATAACATCATCAATTTTTCTTCTCCTATTAATTCCAAAAGTAAACATAGCTACTATGACAGTTATTAAAAGGGCTATAGATGGATCTCCAAAGAATGAAGCATAAGATACAATAAAAGACTTTGGTGCAAAAATTTCAATAATAGCTTGAAATGACATTAATATAACTGGAATAATTGCTGTAAATAAACTTATCTTAAACCCTGGCATTTCTTCTTCTGTAAAGTGTTTTGGATTAAAAAGTGCCTTAGGAATATCACAATTCAAATACTCTTTTTTAAATGTCTTTGTAAATAAGAGTCCTCCTACAATAACTGATAGAAATGCAAGAGGTAGTCCATATAGCAATGTTTTACCCAAATTAGCTTTAAATATTCCGGCTATTGCTGTTGGACCCGGGTGAGGTGGTAGAAATCCGTGAGCAGTTATGAGCGCAGAAACTAGTGGTAAACCAACATATAACACTGGCACATCGGCTTCTGCAGCAATAGTAAACACGAGTGGTATTAATATTATAAATCCAGTTTCATAAAATAATGTTATCCCAACTACAAAACCAGTTAGAACTGCTGCAAGCTGAACTCTTTTTTTACCAAACTTAGCTATGAGAGTAACAGCTATTCTTTGGGCTGCACCACAATCTGCCATAAGTTTTCCAAGCATGGCTCCAAAGCCAAGAACAAGTGCTAATGAGCCTAAGGTTCCCCCTAAACCGCTTTTAACAGAAGTTGCTACTTTAACTAAAGGCATTCCTTCCATAATACCAACCAAAACAGAAACTATAATTAAAGAAATAAAACTATTTATCTTTAAAATTACCATCAATAAAAGTAATAATAAAACACCTATACCTACTATTATTATTGGCATATCTTTACCTCCATACTATTGATAATATTTGTTGCATCGTTTACATAATGCGTAATATAACATATGGAATGGCATGAGTCATTCCATATATTAATTTATTAAGCTATATGATATATTAAAATATTAACTAAAAATTTTAATATACCTACTTACAATATCTTCAACGAAATTTATCTCCATCAAAGATATGTCAGATAAATGATAGTTGTTACCGTCATTTAATGCTTGTCTTATTTTTTCTACAGTATACATTGATATTTCAGTATTAACATTTACCTTACATATTCCGTTTGCTATACAATCTCTTAATTTTTCTTCAGGTGTATCTGAACCTCCATGAAGTACAAATGGAATGTTTACTTTTTCTTTTATTTTTTTTAAGATATCTACCCTTATATTTGGGATACCTTTATACATTCCATGTACTGTTCCTATGGATACTGCAAGTGCATCAATTTCCGTTCTTCTTACAAAATCCTGTGATTTAGCAGGGCTTGTATAAATTTCCTCATCATCTAGTTTTCCTTCGTGAGAATTTAATCCTGATGCTAAAGAACCTAACTCAGCCTCTACGGATACATTACATGCATGAGCTACTTCAACTACTTTTAAAGTATTTGCAATATTTTCTTCATAGGGTAGTGCTGAACCATCATACATTACTGAAGTAAATCCTGCCCTTATAGCTCTATATATGTTTTCTAAACTTTTACAGTGATCCAAATGTAAGGCAAAAGGTACATCAATATTTTTTGATAAAGTGTTTACTAGGTTATATACAGAATCAACATCCATATTTTTTAAATATTTCTCACCGAAAGCAATTACAGCAGGTATTTTTTGATTTTTTATAGCTTGGATTACACCTTTTATAGTTTCATAGTTATACACATTAAATGAACCAACAGCATACTTTTTTAACCTTGCATCTTCAAGGAGCGGCTTCATATTAACTAACATATTTTCTCTCCTAATCCTCTTTAAATTATTTATTTAAAATTTCAACTGCTTCTCTTAAAGTTGTCTTAGTTCCTACGTTCCCTGGAAATATAACATATGATATTCCAGGAAATTTACTTTCAGCTCCTGTAGTCCAAACAGGTATTCCTGGTTTTATCTGTCCGGCTACAGTTGCTCTTTTTACTTTAAGACCTTTCGTTCCTACGTCGCTTGATGTAATTCCACCTTTAGCGACAATATAATTAGGCCTTACATTTAATTTTTCTATAATACTTGTTACTGCATCTGAAATTTTAACAGAAAGTTTTAACTCTTCTTCTTTTTTATTTTCACCAAGGTCTATTCTCTTTCTTGAAGTGTAAACTGCTACAGTTTTACCAGATGCAATAAGTTTTTCTGTTTTTTCAATAATTCTTTGTACTTCTGCCTCAAACTTTTCAGAATCTAAAACAAGATGACAGTTAAATTCAATAAATTCTATGAATGGGCATTTCTTTAATTCTTCTAACTGTTCAGTAGTTTTTTTAACATGAGAACCAACTATTATTAATCCTCCATTTTTAGAATCTACTTTAATAAGTTCATCTCTAGTTAGTAAGTTTTTGTCACTTACGCCACCTAGTACTTTGGTTAAAGCAGCTGCACTTCTGTACATGAAGTTTTTACCTGATTTTATTGATTTTACTAAAGCTGTGACAAATATTTTAACATCTATATAATCTACAGCATTGACTACCACCTTATTGAAATTCTTCACATCAAGCAATTGTTTTGTAATACCTTCTATATTTAAAGATCTAATATCCTCAAGTGATATGTAAGTTGTATCTTTTGTTTTAAAAGTTCCCTTTGTTTTTTCTTCAATATATTCGCCTAAATGAGATTTTGTATATCCAAAAGTTCTGTCTTTTGCAAATTCAGTTTCACCAGCTGGTACTAAGTATTCACCATCTTGAACATAGTGAATGTTATTAATGGTAAACCTACCACCTTCTTTGAAAAATGGCATTAATACTTCTCCATCAAATTTAACATCAGAATTTGCTTCTACAGTTTGTTTTAAAATTTCTGTTTCAAGAGGATAGTGTCCTCTAAGGGTTGAATCTGATCTGCTAATTATAATAAAATCTTTATTAAGTTTTTTAGCTACTTTTGAAATATTTAAAGATATTTCCTTATGTGCTTTTTCCGTTTCAGCTGCAGTAAAACCTCTTGAATTTGTTAAGATAAAAAACATTGAATTTTCTTCTTTAAAACCATTTTCAATGCTGTCCAATGACCAATCAGTGTAAACTGAAATATCATGAACAGTTTGCACACCTGTTGGATCATCATCAAGTACTACTATTTTTTTATTTAAATCTTTCAATTCTTTATTAAGCATTTTATCTACAACTTCTGTATTTACTTCAGGTATATTATTAAAAGCTTCTTTAGCTAATATTTTATTATTACTCATAATCTCAGCTCCTTTTAACTTGAACATTTGCGATTTTTTCATAAAACTGAACTATACCGCCGTGATCATCATTTTGTTTTCCGTCTGCTTTAAGAGCATGGAATATTTCTAATAATTCACCTGTTAAAGGAAGTGGAACATCTATATCATGGGCAGTTTCCATGACATTAGTTATATCTTTAAGATTGATAGAAATTTTTCCACCGGGTACGAAGTTCCTATCAAGTATTCTTGGAACTTTTTGATCTAATACAGCACTTCCGGCAAGTCCACCTCGTATAGCGTTATACATTTTTTCGATATCAATACCTGCTTTTGCAGCAAAAACTAGTGCTTCACTCATTGCAGCAATGTTTAAGTTTACCATAATTTGATTAGCTAATTTTGCAGTACAACCACAGCCATTGTCGCCAACTAGTGTAATTGTTTTTCCCATATCATGAAGTACATCTTTAACTTTGTCAAAAACTTCTTCTTTTCCACCTACCATTATTGCAAGGGTACCATCTATAGCTCCTGTTTCTCCTCCACTTACTGGAGCATCTAACATCTCAACACCTTTTTTGTTAACTTCATCTGCAATTTTTTTTGAAACTACTGGTGAAATTGAACTCATATCAACTATAACTGAACCTTTTTTTGTACTTTCAATTACACCATTTGCACCTAAAACAACTTCTTCTACATGCTTTGAATTTGGAAGCATTGTAAAGATTATATCTTTATTTTCTGATGTTTCTTTTGGAGATTTGGCAGCGACTGCGCCTTCATGCACTAACTTCTCAACAGCACTTTCGTTTATATCGTATACAGTTACTTTATGTCCTGACTTCATAAGATTTAATACCATAGGTCTTCCCATTATTCCAAGTCCTATAAATCCAACATTTTTTTTCATATTTTTCCCCTCCAATTTGAATAATAAGTGATTTACAAATATATTTTGTTTTTAATGAAACGTTTACTTAAAACTAAGAAATATAGCTTATAAATTTAATGGTAAAAACAATTAAATTTATAAATGTGATAGTATTTTTCCTACTAGTATATTAATCATAGTAGTAATTTTACTACTATGATTAATATACTACCTCAAAATTTTTATGTCAATAATAGTTAAATTTTTATCAAATTTTAGGGCCGAATTTAGCAATAAAAAAACTTATTTTACAATAATTAAAGGTAATTATCATAAAATAAGTTTTTTGTTTAAGTTTTGTTTTTTGCCACAGCAACTCTTGATTTATTTATACTATCTATACATTTTTGACCAACACGTAAAACTGCTGATACGTATAAAATATCAATTATTACAAGCTGATTTATTCTAGATATCATAGCATCTGAACGATACTCTGTTTCACGAGAAGAGCTCAATAATAGTATGTCTGATTTTTTAGCTAAAGCTGAATGCGGATAACTAGTTATAGAAGCAATTGTAGCATTATTTTCTTTAGCAAAATCAACAGCATCTTTTATTTCACGGCTTTCTCCAGAATGTGATATAGCAACTATTAAGTCTTCTTTATGGCAGTGAGAAGCTATCATATTCATAATATGTGGGTCGTTACAAAATTTCACGTTAAAACCAAGTTGGAGAAATTTATGATATGCATCTCCAGCAATCATATTTGAGGCCCCTACACCAAAAAAAATAATTTCTTTAGCCTTAATGATGGTATCAATAAATAAATTAACCTGCTGTTTATCCACGATGTTATTTAAATCATTTATGGAATCAGTTGTTAAATCTATGACTTTTCTCTTGACTGTATTTATATCATCATCCGGTTGTATTTCTCCATATATAGATTTTGTTGAATTATCTGAAATTTGCTGAGCTACTTTAATTCTAAAAACCTGATATGATTCGTAGCCGATTTTTTTTAAAAATCTAAATATAGTTGGCTCACTAGTATTGCACTCACTTGCAAGATCGCTTATTGAATATAAAATAACCTTTTCAGGATTTGAAAGGATATAATCCGCAATATTTTTTTGAGTAGGAGATAAATTATTATAATTAGTTCTTATTAAAGAAAAAACATCTTTTTCTATTATAATCACCTCACTCTCTTGTTAAATAGTATTTTATTCACATTTGCTATAGTAACTCAAATTTTAATATAATACAATACTTCCTAATTTTATAATGTCCATTATAAAATTAGGAAGTATTGTAAATTAAAGGCCTACAAATAAAATAATCCTTAGTAAGTAAATTTGGTTCCTATAGTCTCTCCCATAAGTATTTTGGTTTCATACCCTAGATTTGATTGTTTTAGCAAATCTTTATCTATAGTTACTTTGTTCTGCTCAAAAAATAATATAACTGTAGAGCCACCGAACTTAAAGTAACCTTTTTCATCACCTTTTTTAATAGTTCCTTCAGGTAAATAGGTTTGAATTATAGAACCTACACAGGTAGCACCTACTTCTACATATAGTATATCACTGAAGTTGTCTGAATGAAATATGCTCCACTCTCTTTTGTTTTTACAAAAAAGATTAGCAATATTTTTTAAGGCAATTGGATTTACAGAATAGTAATTACCTTTAATTTTATGTGTAGATTCACATATACCAGAATCTATAAAATGAAATCTATGGTAATCTGTAGGACAAAGTCTTAATATTAAACAGGTACCATTTTTAAACTTTACAGCTATTTTGGGATCATCTATTAAATCAAAAAGACTATATGTATATCCCTTAATCTGAACGATTTTGTTTAAATCTATATTTTCATATACCATTAATCTTCCATCCCCGGGAGATATTAATATATTTTTGTTACTATCAATAGGTCTTGCAGTATCTTTGAGAGATCTTGAAAAAAAGTCATTAAAACATCTAAAATTCTTATAGTTTTCTCTAAATTCATTTATATCTATATTAAAGTCTTTTATAAATTGACTAATTTTCTTTTTGCTGTATTTACTATTGCAAAAGTTTCCATATAATTTGGAAAAAACTTTTTTCTTAATTATGAGTTCTAATAATTTCATTCCACAAGGGGAAGAATAAGTCCAATTTAAATAAGTTCCTCCTGCTACTTTTTCTATTTCATATTTTTTACTTTTCCTATTAAAATATTTAATCATTTTTTCCTACCTTAAAACATTTTATTTACAGCTTATTTTAACACTATAATGTTAATATAGAAATAATTTTTGTAAAATTAATGTATTAAAAACTATTGAGTTATTTTAATAACAAAAGTATAATGTAAATAAATATAATTGTACTGACCAGTCAGCAGTTATATAATAAAAATCTGGAGTGGTATTAATGAGTAATACTAAAAGAACCATTTTTGAATCTGCTATAAAAGTCTTTTCCAAGAATGGATACAGTGGTGCTACTATGGATGCTATAGCAGCAGATGCAGGAGTAGCAAAGGGAACATTATACTATCATTTTAAAAGTAAAGAAGAGATATTTAAATATATTATAGAAGAGGGCATGAATGTAATAAGAAAAAGCATAGAAGATGAATCCCAAAATGAAACAAATCCTTTAAACAGAATAAAAATTGTATGTAAAGTTCAGTGGGGATTAGTTTATGAAAATAGGGATTTCTTTAAGGTAGTTATGAGCCAACTTTGGGGCCAAGAAGTAAGACAATTGGAATTAAGGGAATATATAAGAAAATACATAGTATATATACAATCCTACTTAGATGATGCTATGGAGAAGGGATACATAAAAACATGTAATTCCTCATTTTTAGCATATGATTTATTCGGGACAATTTGTTCTGTTGCTGTTTATGAATTGATAAATGAAAAAAACAAAGATTTAAATGAAATGATAGATAATCTTATGTACAGAATTTTAAATGGAATAAAAGGAGAGATCCTAAGTTGAATCTCTCTTTAAAGTTTTCCAGATTTAATTATTGAAATTATTAGAGTAATGCCGATTATTATAAAAAATAAAAAATTTATAACATGCAGTAAAGGTACAGCATGTATTTTTGGACCTGTATTTGAATTTAAAATTAAGGAAGAACTTATAATCATAGAACATAATATAAGTGAGATAGAAAGTCTATTTACCATTTTATTTAATTGATTTAATGAATCATCTATTTTATTAAATTTTAGTTGAATTTTAGCTCTTCCATTTAATATGCTGTCTATTAATTCTACAGTTTTCATAGGAAGTTTGAAAAAATTTTTTGTGAAGTTACCAGAATCTATAAGTATATTTTCTAAATCAAAATTTTTTAAAAAATAAAATTCATTATTGTTTTTCACAAAGGGTACTGCTATATCTAAAATTTCTATGTCAGGAGCTATTTCAGCTACTAAGCCTTCTACTATAATTAAGCTTTTTACTAATAATATTAAATCCCTAGGTAAAGTGATATTGTTGTTTTTTGCACATTTAAAAATTTCTGTTATAAGTACAGAAATTTTTATGTTTTTGAGAGAAGTGAACAGATAATTTGACAGAAACAATTCTACATCTTCATACAATTTATTTCTATCAGTTAATTCCTTTTTTATACCTATGGACATAATTACAGATACAAGCTTATCTGTGTCTTTATAGGCAATGGACATAATTGCATCGTTTAAAAGTAATTTTAATCTAGGAGAAATGGAACCCATTATTCCAAAATCAATAAAACATATTTTGTTGTCTTGTATCAATAAATTACCTGGATGAGGATCTGCATGAAAGAACCCGTCTGTGAAAACTTGTTTAAAAAAACATAAGGCTAATTTTTTGCCTAAGTCCTGTAAGGAGTACTCCTCTTTTTCTAGTTTTTCTATATTATTTATTTTAAATCCATAGATTTTTTCCATGGTAAGTACTTTGCTTCCACATAAATCTTTTATTATATAGGGAACATAACAAAATTTTACGTTTTTGTTTAGTTCTTTAAATCTTATCATGTTGTCTGCTTCGAGGTTGAAATCCAGCTCTTTTCTAGTGGAAGAGAGCAGTTCTTTTAAAGCTTCTTCTGGATCTATTAGTGCATCTTTAAATTTGTTTTTAGTAAGTTTCATGATTTTATACAATATGGATATATCTGTTTCCATTTTTTGTTTTATATCAGGTCTCTGCACTTTTACAATGACTTTTTTCCCATTTTTTAAAGTTGCATTATGTACTTGTGCAATTGATCCAGAGGCTATAGGATTTCTTTCAAAATATAAAAAGCATTCATTTATATTTTTATTAAATTCATTGAAAAATACTATATCTATATCTTCATACTTCTCTGGAAGTACATCATCTTGGAGCTTTGAAAGTTCTTTAATGTAGGATGAAGGCAATATGTCTGGCCTTGAACTAAGTATTTGGCCTATTTTTATAAAGGTAGGTCCAAGTTCTTCAAAAGCTTTTCTTAGATTTTCAGGAGATTTATTCTTATTGGAGGTTTTAGTTTCTCTTAAGAATTTAAAACCATACTTAGCTAGTACCTTCACTATTTCCTTAAATCTTTGTGAATATATTTTTCTCATAAGTTATCTCAAATGACTAAAGCCTAAAATGGCTTTAGTCATTATTGTTTATTTTATTTTCAAGTTTAGTTAATCTATCATTTATTGATGCGATATCTTCTTTGGAAGCAAAGTTCATGTTATTTAATATAGATATAACTTCATTTTTGGTTAATGGCTTTATTTGATCTTTTTTAGCTAAAGCATTTTTCTTTAATTCTTCGGATAATTGTTTTCCCTCATCTACTGTTATTTTCCCTTTTTCTACCATTTCAGAAATTAGATTTACTGCTTTTTCATAAGTATATGCAGCTGAACCTACTCCAGCTAAGAATAAACTCTTTAATTCATTAATCATATTTTTCCTCCCTTATAATTAGGTTATAATCACTAATATATTTAAATTTTCAATTATTAACTAAAAAAAATTGACAATTATTATAAACTATAATAAAATAGTTAAGTAGCGATTATATATGCGCTCGTAGCTCAGTAGGATAGAGCAGCGGTTTCCTAAACCGCGTGCCGGAGGTTCGACTCCTCTCGGGCGCACCATAAGTCTTGTAAATATTATATTTGCAGGGCGTTTATTTTATGAGGATTTTCATTGTTTTTTATAGTATATCCTTATTTTATATTTATATTATATTTATTCAATTTATATGTGTCATAATGCAATAAATACTTAAACTTTTGGGGTATTTTATGAAGGACTTTATGCTGGAAGCCATAAGGCAGGCAAAAATAGGGTTGAAATTAGGTGAAGTTCCAGTAGGAGCTGTTATAGTAAAAGATAATGAAATAATATCAAGCTGTCATAATTTAAAAGAGACAGTTGGAATTGTTACTGCCCATGCAGAAATGCTTGCCATTCAAAATGCATCAGAGATATTAAGTAATTGGAGATTAACTGGCTGTAGTATGTATGTTACTTTAGAGCCGTGTCCTATGTGTGCAGGGGCTATATTACAGTGCAGAATAAATAAACTGTATATAGGCACTTTTGATCCTACTATGGGGGCTTGTGGCTCTGTGGTTAATATATTACAAAATAGACGTTTAAATCGTTGGGTAGATATTCAGTGGATGTATAATGAACAGTGTAGTGAAATGTTAGAAAAATTTTTTAGAAGTAAAAGGTAATATGGAGAGATGTCCGAGAGGTCGAAGGTGATTGACTCGAAATCAATTGTGCGGTGTAAAACCGCACCGGGGGTTCGAATCCCCCTCTCTCCGCCAACAAGAAACTCGTGTAAATCAAGGACTTACGCGAGTTTCTTTATGCTTTTTTCATGTGTCGAGCTTTGGTATAAATAAATTGGTTTCGTAGTATTCACCGCCGCTTGGCAGATCTGAAAAGTTATTTCATTTTTGCCGTTGTTTTGTTCAGATCAACAAGTATTAATGTGGCAAGTCCCCCGCAAAGCAGTAGGCTAATGCAACTAAGTAGTATTTGACATGTCGATGCGTCATAGTAGCCAGAAATGGCAAATACAGCCGTAATAGGATACAAAGCTTTTAGGGTATTTGACATACTCATAAATGTTCCGGCAAAAGAATAAATTTCAGCAAATAACAGTGCAAGCCAATATCCCTTTTTCATACGCGATACAAAAGCAATAATGGGTGAGATAGCAAGGAATATACCTAAGCCGTCCAGAAAATATGCTTTCAGAAAATTTAGAACCATTCCTGTTGATAAATCAGAAAAATGTAAGATGGCCTCAACCGAAAATGTTATAGCAAAGAGCAGCAAGTAAAGGAGTATGCTGAACGCAAAAGTAACAATCATTTTTGCAGCGGTTAAGTTCACTTCATTTACGGGAATAAGCCGCAGAGATTTTATAGTGTCCTCCTGTTCTTCACGACAAATCATATAACTGCCCAAAAGGGCAATGACCGCTGGAAGAACAAAAATTGTTGCCAGTGGTTGAGCTATACCCATATACCAGCCTGCATTGTCTATATTCTGAGAGCCATCATACATATCCTGTCCTCCTAAAAAGACCATAACCGCTATCATAACCGTAGCAAAAACTGTAATCCCAACAATCTTTGAACGGCGAAGCTTTTGACATTCCGCCCAAAGTAATTTTTTCATGATTCACACCTCACCTTCTTCTTCCCAATGTAATATTTGCAAGTAATACTGAAATAATATCCCAAACGCAAATACAAAGAAATGCTAAAGGAATGTTGATTGCTTGTGTAAATGCAACACCCGGAATATCTCCATTTCGCATGATGATAACTTCCATGCTGGATAAGGGGTGTAAATACATATTTACCGTCATTAAGATAAAACCGGAAAAGGCATACACCAATGTGATACAAACCGGAAGAATATATCCTTTTTGTGCCGCAGCGATTGCTAAAATCGGCAGCATTACAAACGCAGTAAGAACACCATACTCCAAGCATTTTTCCAGCAAATATAAAACGCTTCCCCATTCAAATGCTACATATCCGGGAACTACACTGAATACAACGGAAGTGACGGCTGTAATCAGCATGAAACAAATGGAGTAAATCAAAACCACAAAAAATTTACTGAATAAGTATCCCATTTTGCTGACAGTCACAATCCAAAGTTGTTTGAGCATATCATACTGATTTTCTTCACGCATAAGTATGGTGCAAAGCATTCCCAAAACAACAGGCAAGATAATAAAAGACGTATAACCGAATGCGGACCATTTATAAAACTGTATTGGTTCAACACCTGTTTTCCATACATATTTGGATAATAAGAATGCTAGAAATGGCATTATGAGAGCTGACAACATCATAATCCACACAAATTTTCTACATCGTAGTTTAAGAAATTCTATTTGAATAAGTTTAAGCAATGCCATCTCCTCCTGTAATTTTTCTGAAATAGTCCTCTAAAGTATCATTGCAAAGCCCTGAACTGATAACCGACACCTCCTTCAACATAAGTGCCTTATTGACACACGCCATATCCAGAGAGGTATCATAGAGTTTCAACGTATGATCATCTTGCACAGAATATTCTTTCAAGCCCAATTGACGTTCCAAAATTAAGGTCGCTTTAGAAACATCAGAAACTTGAAGTATAATATACTTACCGCTTTTTCGTTTAAGTTCCTCCATGCTACTTTCTTCCAATAGAACACCGTGGTCGATAATTCCAATATCATCCGCAAGCAATGAGATTTCCGAGAGAATATGGCTGGAAATAAGAATTGTCTTTCCACGCTCAACGCTCAAATTTTTAATAAAATCTCTTACTTCTGCAATGCCGATAGGGTCAAGACCGTTTGTAGGCTCGTCCAAAATCAGCAGTTCCGGGTCATGCAAAATAGCATTGGTAATACCAAGACGCTGCTTCATTCCAAGGGAATACTTACTAAACAGCTTTTTGTCTTTATAAGGTAATCCTACTACTTTCAATGTATTTTCAACTGCATGTGGGGATGCTGTGCCACGCAGTTTCGCAAAAATCTCCAAGTTTTCCGTTCCTGTCAAATTTGGATAAAACCCTGGTGTTTCGATAATAGCACCGATACGAGGATATACTCGTTTTCCCCGACCTTTGATATTCTGTCCGAATACATTTACCTCGCCAGAAGTGATTGGAGTCAACCCTAAAATCATTTTCATAATAGTGGTTTTTCCAGCTCCGTTGCGCCCTAACAGACCGTAAATCTGGCCTCTTTTTACATGAAGATTGACTGTGCTAACTGCTGTCTGCTTTCCATAAATTTTTGTCAGTTGTTTTGTTTCAATAACAAAATCATTCATATAAAATTTCCTCACTTTCAATAACTTTGCTTTTACAATGTAATAACCAATATAATGTCAGAAGCAATCACAATTAAAAGTATAAAACATTAACCTTGCCGTAACCTTGCTTTTATCTTGTTTTAGCAGCAAGAAAGCCCCACATTTTTATAGGGCTTTAGGAAGTAATATTGTAAATACGGTTCCTATACCTGGAGTGCTGTCGGCGGTAATAGTTCCTTTGTGAAGGCTGATAAGTTCCTTTGTGATGGCCAAGCCTAAACCATTTCCTTTTGCAGTACGTGAATGGTCGCATTGGTACATTCTTTCAAAAATATGAGGGAGATTATCAGAAGATATACCTTTCCCGTTATCTATTATTACAATTTTTGCTTGTTGTTTATTTTCAACAATACGCAGCGTCATTTTATCACCCTCGCTGTGGGTAATAACATTTTGTAATAGATTATTGAGAATACGGGTATATGCGTTTGCATCTATGGACATGAAATACTCTGTTTCAGGTATATCAAATTCATATTCAAAATGGCTGTTTTCTAAAATAAGAAACCAATCAGCTATAATATTGCGGGACAATTCATTCAAATCAAAAGTCTCAAAATGAAAAACCTGTTCACCAGAATCTAATTTAACCCATTCAAACAGATTTTCTACAAAATGTTTTAAATGATGGGCTTTATCAGACGCAACATGGATATATTCATCCTTTTCTTCTCCTACAACAATTTTACTTTCGATTGCTTCCAAATAACCAACCAAAGAAGCAAGTGGCGTTTTCACATCATGGGAAAGACTTGTCATTAGGCGTTTGTATGCCTGCTCTGATTGTTTTTGCTGAATAAGACGTGCTTGGCTACTTAGTGCAATTTCGTTAATGCCATAACAAATTTGCATTGTCATATCGCTTTCTCTTGCTAAAACACGTCGATTAAGGTTTCCATTTTTTATATCTTCTAAAGCGTCTTTTATAAGTGTAAGCTGTGTTCGAACTCGCCATAAGATAGAAACAAGGTATGCTATAATAAGCAGGGTAAAAACCAACGCAAAAAGCAGATAAACACTTATATTCATGTCAAGCCTCCTTATTAAAACGATAGCCCACACCCCGGACGGTCAAAATGTAAAATAGATGCTCTGGGTCCGGCTCAATCTTTTTTCGCAATTTACTGATAAAAGACATAATGTTATTATCATCGTAAGCATATTCTTCTTCCCATACCTGCATATAAATCTGTTTTTTGGTAAACACCCGTCCCTTATTGGAAGCCAGAAATGAAAGTAAATCAAATTCTTTGCTTGTAAGCTCAACTGGAATGTCATTAACAGAAACCATGCGATTTGCTTTATCAATCACCATGCCCTTTAACATTATATAATCAGTGTCAGTTATAAAAGTCGAGTTCAAGGTAGTGTAGCGGCGAATAAGGGAATTTACACGAGCCATTAGTTCGTTAATGCTGAACGGTTTTGTTAGGTAGTCGTCAGCACCTAGCCGTAGCCCGGAAACCTTATCATCCTCATCACTTTTAGCAGTGAGCATAAGCACCGGCATATTACTTGTTTCCCTAATTTTTTTGAGAACTTGAAAACCGTCTATATCCGGCATCATTACGTCCAATATTACAAGGGAGCAGCTATTTTTATTTTCGTCAGCTAGACGTAGTCCCTCTACACCGCCATGTGCAATAATAGCAGATAAATTCTCTTGTTCTACACACTTTTTCATAAGAGCGCAAAGCTCTTTGTCATCGTCTATAATCAAAACATTATTCATATTGGAGCTCTTTTCCCCTCTCTGTTCTGCCGTCAATTGGCTTTTCTGCGTCTTTTGGTATCAGCCACATATAGCCAAGTTTTGAAACGCCTGGTATGCGGTTTTCCTCACAAAGTTTTTGTACTCTCCGCTCTGAAATGTCCCATTTTTTAGCCGCCTCTGGGGTAGAAATATAATCCATAATCATCCGTCCTTTCTGGTTCATAATAATATTATATACGGACAGCCGAATGATACCAATATGCAGATACGATAAATATGATTTATTCTTGTTAATTAAATGATATGTGTAATATCATACTTTTTCAGTTTGTTCCCAATCAAACCATAGGCAGATATTTACATATAAATTTTTTTATAAAAAGTGTTGAAATATTATTATATTCATAGTATAATACTGATTGTTGTGGTAGTTTCTGAACCACAAAACTTAATATAAATTTATTTCATGAGTAAACCTGTGGAGAGATGTCCGAGTGGTTGAAGGAGCACGCCTGGAAAGCGTGTGTAGGGGAAACTCTACCGGGGGTTCGAATCCCCCTCTCTCCGCCATTTTAACTTTGTCGTGCTAGATGGGGAGTTAGCGGTGCCCTGTAACCTGCAATCCGCTATAGCAGGGTTGAATTCCTAGCTTAGGCTGTAAAATGTGAGGTCTGGCCCATAAAAGTGGCGTTGAGAACTGGATCCCACGCAACGGAAACTCATGAACCCCGTCAGGTCCGGAAGGAAGCAGCGGTAAGTGAATATTTTCGTGTGCCGTGGATAAACCTGGTTTGAGTTAACTGCATGGGTAACGCTTATAGTTTACTAGACGAAGCAAGGTGCACGACTTTAATAATGACTGAAAATTAAAAGATACCATAAGGTATCTTTTTTGTTATACGATTAAAGATAGGTTATAATATATGAGGGAAGGTGATAATATGCCTTATACTGCATTATATAGAGAATGGAGACCTAAAACTTTTTCAGATGTTGTAGGTCAAGATCATATAACAGTTACATTGAAAAATCAAATATTAAACCATAGAATAGCCCATGCATACTTATTTTCTGGAACAAGGGGTACTGGAAAGACTTCTACGGCGAAGATACTGGCAAAAGCGGTAAATTGTTTGAACCTTCAAGATGGAGAACCTTGTAATGAATGTGAGATGTGCAAAAAAATAAATGCAGGTATTTCAATAGATGTAATTGAAATGGATGCTGCTTCCAAAAGAAGATTGGAAGACATTAAAGATGTAATAGAAAATGTAAAATATCCTCCTCAGGAGGGTAAATACAAAGTTTATATAATGGACGAAGTTCATATGCTTACTCAAGAAGCAGTAAACGCATTTTTAAAGACTTTAGAAGAGCCACCTCTAAACGTAATATTTATTCTTGCTACTACTGATCCTCAGAAATTGCCTGTTACTATACTTTCCAGATGTCAAAAGTTTGATTTCAGAAGAATAAAAAGTTCAGAGATATTTAATAGATTAAGATGCATAGTTAGTGAACAGGGAATTTTTGCAGATGACAGAAGTCTAAATTTAATAGCCAGAATATGCGATGGAGCCATGAGGGACGCACTTAGTATATTGGATCAGGCAATATCTATGGGAAATGGTAAAGTTGAATATGATGATGTAGTTAACATGTTAGGTCTAGTTACTAATGAGAATTTATTAAGACTTACAGACAGCATAATAGAAAAGAACGTAGAATCTTCGATGAGAGTAATTGATGATATAGTTCTAAGTGGAAAAGATATATTTAACTTTATTAAGGATATGATAATTCATCTAAGAAATCTTTTAATGGTAAAGGTGTCTAATAATCCAGAAGATGTACTTGATATGTCAGAAGAAAATATAAATCTTTTAAAAGATCAAGCACAGAAAATACGTGTAGAAGAAATAATGAGAGATATAAGAATACTTCAAGATGCCCAGGAACAATCTAAATGGACTAAACAAAGCAGAATTTATTTAGAACTTTCAGCTATAAAGATGTGTAAAATAGAGTATGATACGTCAAAGGAAGTAATACTTGCAAGATTAAATAGATTGGAAGAAGCCTTCAGGCAAGGAAAAATTAAAGTATCAAATGAAAAGATTAATGCCAAGGTGGAAAAAGAAACTGTACCTAAAAAAATAGTAGATACCTATAGAGAAAGTAGTACTGAAGAACATAAGATAAAAAATAATTCATCAAATGACGAAGCACAGACAGCAAATAAAGAAAATATATATTCAAAGATAACACTAGATATAGTTAAAAAAAGCTGGAAAGATATACTTGAATCACTTAAAAGTAAGCATCAAATGGTTTTATTTGCAGCACTTACCACAGGAAAAGTAGTTAAATGTGAAAAAGGTATAATAACTATAGAGTATGGTAAAGAATATGCTTTCCATAAACAGAGGCTGGAAAAGAATGAAAATAGAAAAATAGTTGAACAGGTTTTTTCAGAAGTGTTGAAGGAAAAAGTTATGATTAGATACATTATAGAAGACGAAGTGGAGGATGTATCTGTATCCAAGGAGAAATTATTAAGGGATACCTTTGGGGAGGATATAGTAGAAATATTTGATGAATAAATGTAAAATAACCTTAGATAAAATTTGATAAAAATATGGTATAATTAAATATAAATTAGTTAATTGAGGAGGAAATATACTATGGCAAGAGGCGGAATACCTAATTTTGGTGGCGGCGGAAATATGAATAATTTAATGAAGCAAGCCCAGAAACTTCAAAAACAAATGGAGACTATGCAATCAGAACTTCAAAATAAAGAGTTTTCTGCTACTGCTGGCGGTGGAGCAGTTACTGTATCAGTAAATGGTAAAAAAGAAATAGTAGATATAAAAATTAAACCAGAAGTTGTAGATCCAGAAGATGTAGAAATGCTTCAAGATTTAATTTTAGCTGCATGTAATGAGGCACTTAAGAATGCAGAAAAGGAGACTGCTTCTGAAATGCAAAAAGTAACTGGTGGACTTAATATACCAGGAATGTTTTAAGATTATGGACCCCATCTTATTGATGGGGTTTTAAATTGAGGTGATACTATGGATTTTTATCCTGCAGCTATTGAAAAATTAATAGAAGAGTTTGCGAAGTTACCGGGAATAGGCTATAAAACAGCTCAAAGACTTACCCTTTATATATTGAATTTACCGGGTGATGAAGTAAAGGAGTTTGCAAAAGCTTTAGTTAATGCAAGAGGTACTATAAGATACTGCTCTGTTTGTGGAAATTTTACAGATTCAGATCCCTGTGCTATATGTTCAAATCCAAATAGAGATAAGAGCGTAATATGTGTAGTAGAACAGCCTAAGGATATAATGGCTATGGAAAGAATTAAAGAGTACAATGGTGTTTATCATGTGTTGCACGGCAATATATCACCTATGGCAGGAAGAGGGCCTAATGATATAAAGCTTAAGGAACTTATAACAAGAATTAATGGGAATGTAAAAGAAGTCATAGTTGCAACTAACCCAAATGTAGAAGGAGAAGCTACAGCTATGTATATATCTAAAATATTGAAACACCTTGGAGTGAAGGTAACTAGAATAGCCCATGGTATTCCTGTTGGTGGAAATTTAGAATATGCAGATGAAATCACTCTGTCAAAAGCACTAGAAGGTAGAGTGGAGATATAAAGTAAATTATAATGCGTTTAAATCAGGATTCTTTAATAATGTATATTGACGCCAGTTTATGTCAATTATTAAGATAACATATAATTTAGGAGGATTCTGATTTTATGAACAAGTATAATATAATCAAATATTTGTTGGCAAAAAATTCGAAATACACAAAAAATCAAAAAAGATTATTAAATGATATAAATGAAGCTAGGGAAGAGTTGGAAAGATGTGATATATACTTTGATACCGTGAAAGATCCACATTTGGTTGATTACGCTATATATATGGAAGAGGCAGCAAAATCAAAATATATGTATTTATTAAATGAAGTAAAGAAAAATGGAATAGATTTGAATTACAATAGTATGTTTCCTAATTTAAAGGAAAATAAAAAATCATCTTAAACAAAAATTTTTAGCTTATTCCTTTTATTAATATTTTTTAATTGTTAGAATATAAATTATATAGTATTTATATTAAGTTTTTTATTTAAATGTTTTACTATAAGAAAAATGAGGAGGAATAAGCAATATGTTAACAAGCGATATGTTTCAGTATATAGGATATTTTTTAATTGCCATATTAGGACTTTATGTGTTAGTAAAAGTATTTTCATGGCCTTTAAAAATTTTATTTAAACTTATTATAAATGCTGTACTTGGTGTAGTACTGCTAGTTATAGTTAATTTAATAGGACAATACTTTTCGTTTAGTATAGGTATTAATGCAATTACAGCACTTATTGCAGGATTTTTTGGAATACCAGGAGTGATATTTCTTATAATATTTAAACTATTTCTCTAAAATTCTTATTAATAAACCACTTTTTATTTTTTAAAAGGGTGGTTTTATTTTGATTAACATAAACTTGGCTTTATTGGAGATGGTATATTGATATTTAACAAACAAATAGTAAAGGCTAGATTTATTAGCAGACCTAATAGATTTCAAGCCTATGTAAATATAGATGGTGTGCAATTAATGATTCATGTACCTAATACAGGAAGGTGTAGGGAAATTCTTATACCTGGAGCTACAGTAATTTTAAGAGAGGAAAATAACCCAAATAGAAAGACAAAATATGATTTAATAGCTGCCTACAAAGGAACAAGATTAATAAATATAGATTCTCAAATTCCAAATAGAATTGTAGATGAAGCGCTAAAAATGAACAAAATAAGTTATTTTAGAGATTGCAAAAACATAGAGCGGGAAAAAACTTTCGGAAACAGCAGGTTTGATTTTAAGTTATTGGATAAAGATAATAAGGAATATTATCTTGAAGTAAAAGGAGTTACTTTTGAAGAAAATGGAGTTGCCAGGTTTCCGGACGCACCTACAGAAAGAGGAAGAAAACATTTATTGGAATTAGTCCAAGTGAAAAAATCTAATATGGGGGCTGCAGTTTTATTTTTAATTCAAATGGAAGGCATTAAGTGTTTCAAGCCTTACGATGAAATTGATAAAAAGTTTGGAGAGCACCTTAGGTATGCTGATAAAGAAGGGGTAAAAATTCTTGCCTATGATTGTTTTTTAGGTGAAAATTTTATAATATTAAAAGATGAAATAAAAGTATGCCTATAAATAAAAAAATATTATTTTAATATATATTTTATAATGTACTTGCTAATTTTATAGTATAATTAATATATAAATTTTGGAAAATTTTATTTGTTCAGGTTAAGGAGGTGTAGCTGCTTTATGAAGCAGTGTGTATATGAAATTTAAATATTGTCCCATGTGTGGAGGAGAGTTAGAAGAAAAATACAGCTGGGATGAAGGTGGAGTACCTTATTGTCCTAAAGATGATATAATGTATTTTGATACTCCAAGACCTTGTGTAATAGTGGCTGTAATAAAGGAAAATAAAATATTGTTATTAAAACAAAGTTATATATTTAAAGATTCTAAGGTTTTATTGTCCGGATATGTTACAAATGGAGAAACAGTAGAAGAAACTGTGCATAGAGAAGTATTTGAAGAAGCAGGACTTAAGGTAAAGGATTTGAAATATTTAGGAAGCGAATATGTAAAAAATAACAATAAGGAAATAATAATGCTTACTTTTATGGCCAAGTATGATGGTGGAAATATAAAAAAATCTGCAGAAGTGGAATGGGTAAATTGGGGATACATAGAAGATGCACTATGTGAAATGAAAGAGGATGAAATTGGAAAGAGAATAGTTAGAAAGGTTTTAAAGGAATTAGGTTATATTGGAGAAAAAGCTTATAGATGTGATAATAATTGTCAAACAGATAGTTAAATACAAGGAGGGGGAAAACATGGCTAAATATATACCACAAGTAGATGGAATTGAAAGAAAGCATATGATTAGAGTACCTGAAGTTATTAGAGAAGCAAGTGGAATAAGAATATTTGGAAAAAGGCTAAAGTCTTTTTTATTTACTACGGATGTAGCTATTATAAAAAATACTGATGCAGATGCAGTTATTGCTGTATATCCGTTTACACCGCAGCCTCTTATAACACACGCAATTATTTTGTCCGCAGATATACCTGTTTTTTGCGGGGTTGGAAGCGGAATTTCAACAGCCAAAAGAATTTTAAATTTAGCATTAGATGCAGAATTTAAAGGTGCCATGGGAGTTGTTGTAAATAGTCCTACATCTAATGAAGTTATAGAACAAATGAGAGATAGCATAGATATACCAATAATAGTAACCATAGTATCTGAATACGAGGATGTGCAAAAGAGAATAGAAGCAGGAGCTACTATAATAAATGTATCTGGAGCTGAGGAAACTGCTAAAATAGTTAAAAAAGTTAGAAGTCAATATCCTAATTTCCCAATAATAGCTACAGGAGGACCTACAGAGGAAAATATAAGAGAAACTATACTTGCAGGAGCTAATGCTATAGCTTTTACGCCTCCTACTTCGGCTGAAATTTTAAGACAAATTATGAATGAACATAGGAAAAAATATAAAAATAGAAGACCAGAATAAATATTTACAGTATATTATAGGGAGAGGAGTAACTACTTTTATTTTAATTATTTAAAAATAAAGGATTAGATTAGTATGAAAGGTATTTTATATTATTTTAGCGGTACTGGAAATACCAAGTGGGTGGCGGATAGGTTTAAGGAAAAATTTCAGCTTTATAATGTAGATATAGACTTAGCATATATTCAATCTCTAGAAGAGAGGAAAATAAAAAAATATGATTTCATAATCATTGGCTTTCCTGTCCATTGGAAATTACCACCTAAAATTGTAACAAATTTTTTAAATAGACTGAATAATACAAAAGAAAATACAAGGGTTATAGTATATTCTACACAAGGTGCTTCATCATCTTCAGCTTCTTGTTTTGTTGCAGGATGTTTAAAGAAGAAAGGATATGTACCATCTATACAGATTAGCATAAAAATGCCTAATAATTTTTACTTCTTTATAGGTAAAAAATATAATGAAAGTGAAATAGAAAATTTGCTTGTTTCTGTTGATAAAAAGATTACAAATATAGTAGAAAGTTTTATAAAGGGGAGGATTGTAAAAGAATCTAATTCTTTAATAAGGCTTCAATTTAGTAAAGTACTGAATAACGTGTTCAAAGGTAGGGTACCTAAATTATCTAGAAATATATCATCAACTAAAGATTGTGTTAAATGTGGATTATGCCTTAGAAATTGTCCTCAAGGTAATATAACATTTGAAAATGGACATGCAGTTTTTCATAGCAAATGTATTTTATGTTTGAGATGTATACATATATGTCCAATAAATGCAATAAGATATAGAGGTAAGAAAATAGATCAAACTCAAAAAGATATTATACAGGTATTAGATCTGAATAAATAAACTTTTGATCCTGAATTACACAAATAGCTTCTAACAATTCTAATGTTGGAGGCTATTTTAGAATTAAATTTTTTAGCTTGGGAATAATAAAGATACAATATTTTTCAGGAGTGAGTTTTATGATTTCAGCCCAAGATAAAAGAATTGTTGCAGAAAATTGTAAAGAATATGAATCTAAAAATAGTATTCTGGGATTACAGGTAAGCTATATCTCAGGAAGTTGCAGTAATTGTGTGAATTTTGTAAATAACAAATGCAGTAAAGATTTGCTTTACAAAATTGAACAAGTGATAAGTATGAATTAAATTTAACAGTGAAAGGGGGCAGCTAAAATGGGAAGTATAGGGCAAATGGTAGGTATTGCTAATTCTTGTCCGGGATATGAAAGAAAAGATATTTCATTTAATTCTGGCATAGGAAATTCTGACACCAAAAGCTGTACTAATTGCAGAAACCTGCAAAATGGTATATGTATTAAAGATCTTTATGACAAAGTCTTAACCAGTTTAGATCAAACATAGTTATTAAAAAATTATTTTTTAATTTTAAAAATATGTATTGACATATAAAAATATAAACTATATAATAATACCAATGAAAGACAAACGTTAGCAAATTTGATATTGTTCTATGAAGAGAATAGTAACATAAGTTAGGTAATAGAGAGTCAGTGGAAGGTGTAAACTGATACCGATGCTTTTGTGAATCCACCTTGGAGAATTATTATGATGAATAATACGGAAAAACCGTTACTTTAATGAGAGAGTTGTATTATATATATAACTAATAAGGGTGGCAACGCGAACCAATCGTCCCTATGTGGGATTTGATTGGTTCTTTTTTATTTATAATAAATTCTCATATGTTAAATATTTTGCTAATAGTATTTCAAATTTAATATTATTCTATGAAGAGAATAGTAGCGTAAGTTAGGTAGTAGAGAGTCAGTGGAAGGTGTAAACTGATACCGATGCTTTTGTGAATCCACCTTGGAGAATTATTATGATGAATAATACGGAAAAACCGTTATTTTAATGAGAGGGTTATATTATTATAACCAACAAGGGTGGCAACGCGAGGCAATCGTCCCTAAAGGGATCTGGTTGGCTTTTATTTTTTACAACACGCGCTTTATCAGTGTAGAACTTTAAACTGTTAAATAACATTAGATTATTAATTAAATAAAATTATTTGGAGGTAAAAACATGCATAAGAAATTATTTATTCCTGGACCAGTAGAAGTTAGAGAAGATGTATTAGAGAAAATGGCTACACCTATGATAGGACATAGGAGTAAAGAAGCTTCCAAGCTTCAAAGAGACATTAGTGACAAAATGAGAAAAGTATTTCATACAAAGGAAGAAATTTTACTTTCAACATCATCTGGAACAGGACTTTTGGAAGGTGCTATAAGATGTAGTACAGCTAAGAGGGCAGCAGTTTTTTCAATAGGAGCTTTCGGAAAAAGATGGCATCAAATCGCAGAATGTAATAACGTACCAGCAGATTTATACGAAGTAGAATGGGGTAATGCAGCAGATGTCAATGAAATAGACAAAGCTTTAGCTACAGGTAAATATGATTCACTTTGCATAACTCATAATGAAACTTCTACAGGAGTTATGAATCCAATAGAAGAAATAGCAGAAGTAGTAAAAAAATATCCAGATATAGTATGGTGTGTAGATACAGTTAGCTCCATGGGAGGTACTAAAATAGAAGTAGATAAGCTTGGCATTGATATATGTTTGACATCGAGCCAGAAAGCTTTAGGACTTCCTCCAGGAATGGCTATATGCTCTTTTTCAAAAAAAGCAGTAGAAAGAGCAAAAAATGTAAAGTTTAGAGGATATTATTTGGATTTACTTTCAATATATAATTATATACAAAAGAAAGATTATCAATATCCATCTACTCCATCCCTTTCACATATGTTTGCAATGGATTATCAATTGGATAGAATCTTAGAAGAGGGGCTTGAAAATAGATATAATAGACATTTGGAAATGGCTAAATATGTGAGAGAATGGGCTAAAAAATATTTTGAATTATTTGCAGATGAAAGATATCTTTCAAATACTCTTACTAATATAAAGAATACTAGAGATATAGATGTAGCAGAACTTAATAAAAAGTTGGGTGAAAGAGGATTCCAGATATCAAATGGATACGGAAAGTTAAAAGGGAAAGCATTTAGAATAGCTCATATGGCTGATTGCACTCTTGATGATATAAAAGAACTTTTGGAAAATATTAATGACATATTAGGATTATAAGTTTTAAGGGGGCTAGGGAAATGATAAAAGTATTAGTTAGTGATGGAATGGAAAAAGAAGCTTTAAATAAATTAATAGAAGATGGGTATGAAGTTGTAGACAAACATTTTGAAGAAGATGAATTAAAAGAAAAAATAAAAGAATTTGATGTAATAGTAGTTAGATCTGCTACTAAAATAAGAAAACCACTTATAGATGAAGCTAAAAAAGGTAATTTAAGACTTATAATAAGAGGTGGGGTTGGAGTAGATAATATAGATGTAAAATATGCTACTCAAAACGGAATAACAGTTAGAAATACTCCAAATGCTAGTACTGTGTCAGTAGCAGAGCTTACTATGGGCCACATATTTGCAGTATCAAGATATATTAATATAGCCAATGTAACTATGAGAGATGGAAAATGGGAGAAAAAGAAATATAAAGGCGTAGAATTGTATGGAAAAACATTGGGGCTTATAGGATTTGGAAGAATTGCAAAAGAGGTTGCAAAGAGAGCAGCTGCTATGGGAATGAGGATAATATATACAGACATTCTTGGTATGGCAAAGGGATATAATAATTATGAATTCTGTGAACTCAACGATTTGTTAAAGAAGGCAGATTATATATCGGTTCATATACCTTTCAATAAAGAGCAGGGAGCTGTAATAGGAGAAAAAGAATTCAACATTATGAAAGATGGAGTTTTCGTAATAAACTGTGCAAGAGGCGGAGTTATAGATGAAAAAGTTCTAGCAAAGGCATTAAATACAGGAAAGGTAGCAGGAGCTGCACTAGATGTATTTGAAAATGAGCCTAAACCATGTGAAGAACTCTTAAATAATGATAGAGTATCAGTAACACCTCATATAGGTGGTTCAACAGGTGAGGCTCAAAAGAGAATTGGAATGGAAATTGTAGATATAGTTGAAAAATGTTTAGATAAAAATTTGGTTAATGCATAAGGAGGACTAAAATGGCAACTTTAAAAGCCTTCAAAGCCATAAGACCAAGGAAAGATGTAGCTTGTAAAATAGCTGCACTTCCCTATGATGTTATGAATAGTGAAGAGGCAAGAGAAATGGCAAAAGACAATGCATATTCTTTTTTGCATATAGATAAAGCTGAAATTGATTTAGATACAAATATAGATCCTTATGATAAAAAAGTATATGAAAAGGCAAATGAAAATTTGCAAAATATGATAAATAATAACTTGCTTATAAAAGATAATAAGAAAAATCTATATATATATAGACTGATTAGAAATGGGAAGGCGCAGACAGGTATAGTAGGATGTACTTCCATAGATGATTATATTGATAATAAAATAAAAAAGCATGAATTTACAAGAAAAGACAAGGAACAGGATAGAATAAATCATGTTGATACTTGTGATGCAAATACAGGACCAATTTTTTTAACATATAGATATAATGAAAAAATTAATAATATAGTAGATAAGTGGACTAATGAAAAAAAACCAGTTTATGATTTTGTAGCTGAGGACGGCGTTACAAATACTGTATGGGTTATAGATGATGACAAGGTAATAGATACTATTTGTCAGTTGTTTAATAATATAGACAGTCTTTATATAGCAGATGGTCATCACAGGACAGCTTCTGCAGTTAAAGTTGGTATTAAAAGAAGAAAGGAAAATCCAGATTACAAGGGAGATGAAGAATTTAATTTCTTCCTGTCTGTACTTTTCCCAGATTCAGAGTTAAGTATCATGGATTATAACAGAGTTGTAAAAGATTTAAATGGCCTTACCCGTGATGAATATATGAATAAGATCTCAGAAAAGTTTAATGTGGAAGAATATGAAGGTAAAGATCCTTATAGACCTTCTAAGAAACATACGTATGGTATGTATTTAAATGGAAAGTGGTATGAGATTGAAGCAAAAGAGGGTACTTATGATGCTTGTGATGTTGTTGAAAAACTAGATGCTTCTGTCCTTCAAAATAACTTGCTGAACCCAATTCTTGGAATAGATGATCCGCGTACAAATCCTAGAATTGATTTTGTAGGAGGGATAAGGGGACTTAATGAATTGGAAAAAAGGGTAGACAAGGAGAGAGAAGGAGTTGCTTTTTCCATGTATCCAACTACATTAGATGACTTAATGGGAATTGCTGATGCGGGAAAAGTAATGCCTCCTAAGTCCACCTGGTTTGAACCTAAACTTAGAAGTGGTTTATTCATTCATGAATTAAAGTAAATATCATATATGGTTTTAAGTAGAAAATTTACTTATACTAACAAATTTCACCACACTAAAAACTTTTTATAAATCTAAAGTTCGATATTTAGAAAATCTAAAGAAGTTTATATAAGCTCGTACCTCAGACATATATAAGCTTCTAAGATTTTCTAAAATACCTTACTAAGATTTATAAAAAAGGTTTTTAAGTGTCATTTGAATTTTGTTAGTATATTTTATGTATAAGTTAAAATTTCAATTAGAATCACTATAGACCAGTTAACTTTATAATATTAGGATAATATTAAATAAAGCTTCAGCCTGTTAGGTTGGAGCTTTTATTTAATGGAAAGATTATTACAACTAGTATTAAGGAAGAAAAAGCATTTTTGCTGATAAAATAATAGCCATTTTTTATGTTATAATTAATTAAGAAAGTTTAATTTTAAATTAGTATATACAAAAATATAAGAATTAATTTTTAAATTGGAATTTCTATAGTATTGATTTAATTGGGAGAGATAGAAATGCTTAAAGAACAACTTGTAACTATTAGTTTAGTTAGTGGGAGTAATAGTGAATATATAATAAGGGATAACTGTGGCATAACTTTAGGACGGGTATTCATAATTGAAATTTCCTCTAAAAATAAATGCTGTATACTTAGAATAAAATTTTATAAGTGGGGGGAGTCTAGTTACAGGTTGCTTAAAAATTCACTTAGTATATTTATAGAAATACTTTTTAAAAATGCTAATTTAAATAAAATAAATATATTAGCAGATGAAGATATAAATATAGCTGCATTTACAGATCTAGGATTTGAACTTGAAGGTATAATAGCAAATAGTATTAAGTCTGATTCTGGATATAAGAATGAAATATTATTTGGATTACAACTAGATAAATTTAAAAACATAAGCATTAATAGGGGATTACATATAAAAGGTAGTAAGATAAATATTTCAGTACTAACGCCAGAAAATGCAGAAAGTGTACTAAATTATTATATAAAGAATAAAGATTATCTGAGTAAATTTGAGCCTGACCGTGAAAAAAATTTTTATACTTTAGATATTCAAAAGAGGATTTTAATTGAAAGTTACAGGGAATTTTTGAGTGGCAAAAGTGTGAATCTTGGAATATATAAAGATAAAACGTTTATAGGAAAGATACAGATATCTAATATAGTTATGGGAGTGTTTAAAAGCGCATTTGTAGGATATTCTATAGATGAAGATGAGCAGGGGAAGGGATATATGAAGGAGGCGTTAAAATTAACTCTTGAGTATGCCTTTAATGAAATGGACCTTCATAGAATAGAAGCTTCTACATTAGTAGATAATATAAGATCTCAGAAAGTTCTTTTAAGTTGTGGGTTTAAGGAAATTGGATTGAATGAAAAGTACATATTTATAAATGGAAAGTGGCAAGATCATTTAACTTTTAATAAGATTAATCCAAGAGGATAATAATAAAAAAGTAAGGTTTGGTCTTTAAAAGCAGGAGTTTGTAAGTATAAATTACATAAACATATCCATGTGTATCTTTATATAAAAAATGTAGAAATAAATAGAATATAGAAGTATTAGTGACATAAACTTAAAATTTTTAAGTTATTATGGATTATAGAACTTTAACCTGTGGTATAATAATCTTCGTTGTCTTGAGAAAAAAGATTTAAGCCAATATGTTTTATATATTTTATAAGAAATAAAAAAATATGTTGACAGATTAAAACTCAGATGATATACTATAAAAGCTGTCGAAGTGAGGCGGCAAAATGATCCTTGAAAATTAAACAGAGGAAGATATAAGTACAACTTATTTAGAATAAACCAGCAATTCTTTTGAGCTGCGAGAGCAGCTAAAAAAGTAATTTCGTAATAAGAAGAGTCAATACAAACTTTTAAATTAAGAGTTTGATCCTGGCTCAGGACGAACGCTGGCGGCGTGCTTAACACATGCAAGTCGAGCGATGAAGCTCCTTCGGGAGTGGATTAGCGGCGGACGGGTGAGTAACACGTGGG
>NZ_LROS01000019.1 GCF_001675165.1 Clostridium ragsdalei P11 | reverse complement strand
ATGGGAATTAGTATCAGATATTAAAATTCTTTTTGACGAACTTAATTCTAATTTTGCTAAGATTCATTCATTAGCTTATGCTAGAAGTTTCCTAGTATAAGTTAAATTATCACTTAGAAACCCTATATTAAAGGTAAAGAGGTATTTTTTTATTTGCTAATATTACTTATAAATAGGAATATTAGCAAATATAAATTATATACTTAATATAGACAAATTATATTTTAAAAGATGGGAATACAAAATTAATATTTGAAGTAAAGAACTTATTTAAAATTATAGATGAAATGCCATAAGGGTGGTATGAAAATTAAATTTAGAGGAGGGACACAGATATGGACAATACAATATTATTGAGTAAGATATCTCAGGGCTTAATGGAATGTTGTAAATCAAAAAAATTTTTAAGAGTAAACAAATTAACTGTGAATGTAAATGAAAACAGCAACATTAATTCTTGTAATCTTTATGAGTATCTTAAAAATTTTAATAAAGGCATAGTAGATGAATCTACAGAAATTAAAATTGAAATTGAAGATTTGCCGGATCAAGTTGTAATCATAAGCAGTATAGAAGGTGATATATCACAAGAGTGTGTATAAAGTATGAAATGAGGTATAGATTTGAATTAAAACAATCTATACCTCCATTCTCATTAAGCAAGATTAAATTTCTTCCTAATCATATTAACTAATACTTTTGCTGTTTCATCAACTCCGCCGAATAGGCTGCTGTTAATTAAAATATCCTTGTAAAGTACATTATCACTGTATGATTTTGCATAACTTAGGCTGTATAGCTGACGTGCTTCATCGACTTCTTTAATCAACCTATCAGCTTCATCTGGCTTTATATGAAGTATATTGATACAATTTTCCTTTCGTATCTCATAGGGAGCATAGATAAATATGCTGAAATGATTTGAATGGTTTCTTAAAATATAATCAGAACATCTTCCTACAAATATACAGGATGATTTATCTGCCAGATCACAAATGATTTTCTTTTGAGCTTCAAATATTTGTTCCTGTATCTTTTCTGAACTAGTTCCTAGTGGAAATTTCATTTTTTTATATTCGTTTTTATCTATTTCTTCTCCACTGTCAATAGTAGATACAGGCAAATTCATTTTTTTTGCAGCTTCTTCTACGATATCCCTGTCGTAATATTCAACACCTAACAATTCAGCCATTTTTTTAGCAATGGGACGTCCCAGACTACCGAATTGACGGGAAATAGTTATTACATAATTCTCTAATCCGATATTTACCTTTTCATTTTCTAGGAAAGCTGTGGTAAAATTGCCGGAGACAAAGTTTTTATTTCGCATTATTGCGATATCAGTATTTATGGTTGTAGAAACTCCTTCTAGCTTAAAGTTTTTTAATGCTTTTATCATATTGGCAATGCAGGTATTTCTATCTTTTCCCCAAACTACAAGTTTACAAAGCATAGGATCATAAAATGGAGAAATCTTGTATCCTTCATGAATAGCATGTTCTATACGAACAGTTCCATCTGAGGTATCAGGAAATGATAAACTTGTAATTGTACCTGGTGAAGGTTTAAATGTTTTTGGATCTTCTGCATAAATACGGCATTCGATGCTGTGACCTTTTAGTTTAATATCTTCCTGATTAAAGGGCAATTTTTCTCCGTTTGCAATGCGAATCTGATTTTCTACTAAATCCATATTTGTAACATATTCAGATACAGGATGTTCTACTTGAAGTCTTGCATTTATTTCCATAAAGTAATAATTGCCATCAGC
Organism: Clostridium ragsdalei P11; assembly: GCF_001675165.1. Classification (GTDB taxonomy): domain Bacteria; phylum Bacillota; class Clostridia; order Clostridiales; family Clostridiaceae; genus Clostridium_B; species Clostridium_B ragsdalei. The sequence continues at coordinate 60,403 of NZ_LROS01000019.1, read as the reverse complement.
ACCTCTTAAATATTCAATGGTACCTGCTCCGGAATATTTCATCTCCTTGATAATCTTTTGTGTATATGAACAAAGTTTCTTTCTGTCTTCTTCAGTAACTACAGCTGACGGTGATTCTTCAATAATCTTCTGATATCTTCTCTGAATAGAACATTCTCTTTCTCCTAAGCAGACTACATTTCCATAGTCATCTGCTATAAACTGTACTTCTATGTGTCTTGGAGATAGTACTGCTTTTTCAATATAAATATCTCCACTTGCAAATGCCATATTTCCTATTCTCTGCATGCTTTCGAAAATAGCCTGCGTAACTTTTTCAGATTCAAAGTAAGTAATTTTTTCGATTCCCTTACCTCCACCGCCTTTGTCCAACTTAAGTAAAATAGGTAATCCAACTTTTTGTGCAGTATCATAAATTTCTTTTACACTGGAAATCGGCTTAATTGTTCCTGGCGTAACCGGAACCCCTAATTTATTAGCAATAATACGACAATAACATTTGGATTCGATGTTTTCTAGAATTGAAGGGTCAGGTCCGATCCATTTTGCACCTTCATTAGCAACTGCATTAGCAAATGATGCTGCCTCTGATAAAAATCCATATCCGGGATGTACTGCATCTGCCCCTGATTTCTTAATAACATCTACAAGTGCATCAATATTTAAGTAACTTTTAACAGGTGCGGAAGGGCCGATATTATAGCTTTCTGCGGCTTTGTTAATGTAATCAGCATTTTTATCAGCGTCTGAATATACAACAACAGTTTCAATTTTAAGTTTATTACATGTATGAATAATTCTGTTTACAATTTCACCGCGATTTGCAATTAAAATTTTTTTTATCATATTAGTACTCCTTTTCAATAAATTATTGTTTTTATTGATTCAGTTCTATAATAGCCGTTTACAATTATGCAGATAAAAAACAAGGACATGGCAAAAATAACTATAACAGATACATTGCCATGTCCTTGTTAGATTAAACTATAGCATATTTTAAATTTTATGACAACAGTAAACAAACACAAATTTTCCTAATTTTTTTATGCTGTGAGTACAAAACAAATAAAAAAATTTATGATATACTATTAAAAAATCAATTTAAAATTGTAAAAGGGAGTCAAAATATGAGTTATCTTTTATCTGAATTTTATTCATCTTCAAAAGAAATATATAAGATCAGGTTAATGGCAGGGGAAAAAGGCCTCATAAATGATATAACCTGGGTGTACCTTGCTGAAGATATAGAAAATGCAGATTTTCTAAGAGGAAATGAATTAGTTATTACTACTGGTTTGTCAGCTGGAACAAAAATAAGCTGGCTTTATGAATTAATTAGAGAATTAATTTACCGAAAATGCAGCGGTTTGTTAATAAATACTGATAAATATATTCTTATTAAGGATATTTCTAGAGAAGTTATTGAACTGTGTAATTCAGAAAATTTTCCTCTTTTTGTAATGCCTTGGGAAATACATATTTCTGATATTATGCAGGATTATTGTAATAAGATATTTATGGATAAGTACCTAGAAAATACTTTGTCTAAGCTGTTTTACAATGTAATATTCGATTCACAAAATGTTAAAAATTATATTCCTCTTTTAAATTCAAATGGCTATCCTACAGAATCTTCTTATTATGCAGCTAAAATAACTAATATTAATTCGCCGCTGAAATTACAAAATTGTATTAATCTTTTGTCGATAAAATATCACATATTTTTAAAAAATAACTATTATATTTTGATTCTGCAGGAATGCCCAAAAAAATTGCTAAATAATCTTATGAAAAACTATTTTGAAATAGTTGATAATGAAATAACTTCAAACTCATCAGTATTAAGACCTCAAATAGGAATAGGCGAAAAAGTTTCTTCATTATCAAAACTTTATTTTAGCTACTCTACTGCTTCCTATGCTTTGAAAGCAGCTAAAGCTTCGAATAAGGACTGTGTGTATTTTGATGACCTTGGTATATTTCGCATACTGAGTTCCGTATCTAACAAAGAATTACTACGAAATATATATTTTGAGATGCTTGATCCCATAATAGATTATGATAGGAAGAATAACACCCAACTGCTAAAAACCCTGAAAGTATATTTGGATTTTGATGGCAGCATTCAGGAAACTGCAAATTTCCTATATAACCATCGTAATACCATCAATTACCGCATAAAGAAAATACATTACCTGTTAAAAAAAGATTTAACCTCAACGGAGGATAAGTTTAATTTAAAGATGGCCTTTTATATTAAAGAATATATGAGATTGTAAGCGCATGATAAAATATAGAACTATCTTATCAATATTAAAATATAGATGAGATAGTTCTTATTATTTTATTGCAAAAGTCATATAAGATAAACATTAGGTTAAAATGAACATTTCTAGTGGAATATTTCTCCAAAAAGTAATTTACTAGGCATATAATAATTAAAACTAACAATAATTCGCAAATATATCCTTATAAAATTAGCAAATCATAAATAGTTATTTAGTTTTTTTAATAATTTATCATGCCATTTATAATATTTTATTTAAAAAATACACGAGATCAAAGAAAAAGAGATATGGGAAAGCTTTATACATGCGCCTTATGTATATTCAGCACAAATTAGACAAATAAAGTTTGTGTTCATATGCTATTGTTATACAAAATGAAATATTGTAGTATTTAATTATTCAATATTGATGAAAAAGAAGTGAATATTATACTTTTAATTTTTAATTTGAATTTTACAAATTTAGTTCTTGCAAAAATAGCCATAAAAAATTGTAACAGTTTACATGATTTGAAATTGATAATTTAATAATAAAATAATTAAATACAAAATGCCATGTTTAAAAAATTAATTACCGATTTAAGGAGGTCTAAAAATGTTGAAGGAACAATTACCTAAAATAATAACTGATAAAGTCCCTGGACCGAAAGCAGAAGAAGTAATACGAAGAAGAGAAGATGCAGTACCATCTGCAATTAAATGTGTATATCCTGTTGTAATAAAAAGGGCAGAAGGTGCGGTGATTGAGGATGTTGATGAAAATTATTTTCTTGACTGGACTGGTGGGGTAGGCGTACTAAACGTTGGATTTTCCCATCCAGAAGTGGTTGAAGCTGTGAAAGAACAGTCAGAAAAATATTTCCACGGTATGTTTAATATTGTTACACACGAAGGATATGTTAAGCTAGCAGAGAAAATGAACTCCATTGTTCCTGTAAAGGGAAATAAGAAAAAAACGTTTTTCGCAAATAGTGGAGCAGAGGCTGATGAAAATGCAGTAAAAATAGCAAAAGCTTTTACAAATAGACCCAATATAATTGTATTTTCAGGAGCATTTCATGGACGTACAGTTATGACCATGGCAATGACGTCGAAAAAATCTTATGCCTATGGAATGGGACCTTTTCCAGACGGTGTATACCGTGCAGAATTCCCATATTTATATAGAAAACCTGAAGGAATGCCAGAGAGTGAAACCATTAATTATTATATAGAAAGTATTAAAAAAGTATTTGATCAAGCTTCACCACCGGAGTACGTAGCAGCTATAGTAGTAGAACCACTTCAGGGTGAAGGCGGATTTATTCCAGCTCCAATTGAATGGGTTAAAGCAGTAAGGACTATTTGTGATGAATATGGTATAGTGCTTGTTGCAGATGAGGTACAATGTGGGTTCTGCCGTACGGGTAAAATGTTTGCTTCTGAATATTGGAAGGAAGTAGGAGCAGCTCCAGATATAATAACAACTGCAAAATCTATTGCAGCTGGTATGCCATTAAGTGCAATAACAGCAAGGGAAGAGATTATGGAGGCAGTAAGATCTGGAACGATTGGAGGCACCTTCTGTGGAAATCCAGTAGCATGTGCAGCAGCATTAAAGGTGATAGAAATTATGGAAAGAGATAATTTGGCTGACCGTTCTATGGAAATAGGTAAGAAAGTAATGAAACGCTATATGGAATGGAAAGAAAAGTATGGGATTGTTGGAGATGTAAGAGGACTAGGCGGAATGGTTGGAATAGAATTTATAAAAAATAAAGAAAAGAAAGATCCAAATCCTGAAATTGTATCAGCAGTTATTCAAGAAGCAGCCCAAAATGGACTTATGATTGAAAACTCAGGTGTTTATGGAAATGTTATCCGCTTTTTAGCACCACTTGTAATTACAGATAGGCAGCTTGAAGCAGGATTAGATATTTTTGAAAAGGCAATTTGTAAGTGTATACAAAAGTAAGTTACTTTTCTGTTATAAATTACACAATTGAATCAAATAATTAAATGTAAAAAGGGAGGAAAAAGTATGAGCAAGTATGATGTTATTATTGATACTCTTCCTGCTAAAGGCGACAGAATTGAAATATTATTCCGTCAGGCAGGTGATGGCTTTATTCAAGTAGAATATGGTTATGAACAGAGGGTGGAACTGTTGGATTCCTTTAGAATTCTGGCAGTAGATTCAAAGGTTAAGAAAATGAATATCAAGGGATTAATTGAGACATTGCCAAGTTTAAGAGCAAATATGATACATTTTGATCCTACCATTATTTCCCCACAAGAACTTATTGACAAAATTAAAGATGCAGAAGAATCTATTGCTGGTGTTGATGATATGGTAATTGATTCAAGAATCATTACATTACCAATTGCTTTTGAGGATAGCCAGACTAAAAAGGCAGTTGAAATGTATTTAAAACAGATTCGTCCTGATGCACCAAACTGCAAGGATGGATATAATCTTGATTATATGGCCCTATGTAATGGATGCACTGTAGATGATATTAAACATATGTTATTAGATACTTATTGGTATAACAGCGGATGCGGTTTCTGGCCGGGTGGTGGATTTTTCTGGCCAATGGATCCAAGGTGCAAAATGATTGTACCAAAATACAATCCTCCCCGTATATGGACTCCAGAAGGAGCAGTTGGTATTGGTGGAGCTTGCCTATTTACTTACACTACAGCAACTGGTGGTGGATATCAATTATTTGGACGTACTATTCCTACATTCCAGTTATCAATGAAACATCCACAATTTAAAGACGGACCATTTTTATATCGTCCATCAGGGGATCGCATAAAATTTGTAGAAGTTTCAGAAAAAGAAATATTAGATATATATGATCATGTTCATGAGAAAACAGATTACGTATATGATATCAAGGAAAGTGAGATTGTTGTTAAGGATTATCTGGAATTCCTTGCAAAACCAGAAGTTGTTAAAGGTGCCAAAGAATTTGCGAAGCGCCAGGAACAAGGCTCCAAAATAGCACCTAAGCTCTAATAAATAATATAAGAAGGAGGTAAAAATATGATTAAAGTTATAAACGGTGGAATTGAAGTTTTGGTAGAAGATTGGCCAGGAAGACTTGGATACATGGGACTTGGAATGGCTGCTGCAGGTGCAATGGACAACCTTGCATTACAGCTTGGAAACTTAATTTTAGGAAATAAAAAAGGTGATGCAGCTCTAGAAATTGCCGGTGGTTATTGCCAGTTTGAAATTGTAGAAGACGGAGTTATTGCAATAACAGGAAGTGACATGAGCCCTACAATTAATGAAAGTGTTGTACCAATGTGGGAAGCAATTGCAGTTAAAGCAGGTGATATACTTAAATTTTCACACTTTGGACAAGCTGGCTTCAGAACTTATGTGTGTATAGCAGGAGAAATTGATGTCCCAGAATATCTTGGAAGTAAATCAACTTGTCTTTTTGGAAGCTATGGTGGTTTTGAAGGACGCAAGCTTGCAAAAGATGACGTTATAAAGGTGAACAAAAAAGATGCTTCAGGAATTGCTGGCAGAAAATTAAATCCTAAGTATATACCTGAATACGTGAATGAATGGGAATTAAGAACTATTCCAGGTCCTAATTCAGTACCTGACTATGTAACGGAAAGTGGAATGGATTATTTGTTTAGTACACCAATGAAAATCTCACATAATGCAAACAGAGCGGCTTATCGTTTGCAAGAAGTACCAGATTATTTTTGGGCACGTGAGGATGGTGGAAAAGGCGGAAGCCATCCTTCAAATATTGTTGATCATGGTTACAATATGCGCGGCGCAGTTAATGTAACTGGAAATACCCCTTCTTTGCTTATTGCAGATGGACCTACATTAGGTGGTTTTGTATGCGTTGCAAATGTTATTAATGCGGACCTTTGGAAAATTGGCCAGGGGATACCTGCAAGAGATAAAGTAAAACTTAAGCTGGTTACTGTAGAAGATGCAATAAAAGCACGTAAAGAAAGAGAAGCAATGTTTGAATCAGTTGATTTAGTGATTGGTTAATAAAAACAAAAAATAAGAAAATGGAGGATAAAATTATGGAATATACATTAAAAGCACATATGCCTGGGCTTGTAGCTCGAGTAGTAGTAAGTGTTGGTGACAAGGTTGAAGAAGGACAGGAGCTTGCAGTTATTAACTGTATGAAAACAGAAATGAGCTGCCAGACAGAAAAAGCAGGGGTAGTAAAGAAAGTTCTTGTTGCTGAATGGGATGAAATGGATATAGGATCTCCTATGATTATTTTAGAAGTTTAATGGAGGTGAAGCAGTATGAAGATAGATATTAATGTTGATATGGGTGAAAGCTTCGGACGTTATGTTCTTGGAGACGATGAAGCACTTATGCCTTATGTAACATCTGCAAATATTGCAACATGCTTTCATGCCGGTGATCCACTTGTTTTGGAACGTACCATAAAATGGGCAAAAAAGTATGGAGTAGCAATAGGTGCACATATAGGCCTTCCTGATAGGCAAGGATTTGGAAGAAGACAGATGGATATTTCAGTTGAAGAACTTAGATCTGACATGTTATACCAGTTAGGAGCAATGGATGCATTTTTAAAATTGCAGGGTCTTAAAATGCAGCATGTAAAGCCTCATGGAATATTATACCGTATGGTTGGTGAGCAGGAGAAATATATTGATACTTTTCTCGATACCATTGAAGAATATAATAAAGATCTTTATATCATGCTTCATACAGGATGCGAGGCTTTAAAACGTGCAGAAAAGAGAGGCTTAAAGACAGCACCAGAGGTATTGATTGATCTTGGCTATGATGAAAATGGAAACTGGATGCTTGAAAGAGTTAAGAAAGCACGTTCACCTCAGCAAGTAGCTGATAGGGCCGTTAAGGTTGCAAAGGAGAAAAAGATCGATACTATTGATGGAAAACTAATTGATGTTGATGGATGCACAGTATGTATTCATGGTGATTCACCTAATGCCTTTGAGGTGGCAACTGCAGTTAAAAAATCATTAGAAAGCAGTGGTGTAACAGTTACAAACCTTAATGGATACTTTGGACAAACATAGGAGGAGGAGTAGAGATGAAAAAAATTGAAGCATTAGATGTATCGGTAGCAATTTTAGCAGCAGTATCATGTCTCTTTATGTATATAAAAGTTCCTGTTTGGGCTTTGTTTATAGGCTGGGCATGGTACTTTACTTTAGGGGCAACTCCAGACCTTATTGCAAAGGCAATACCACCGATGATTACCGGATCAGTACTTGCAATTTTAGCATTTGTCCTTATCAATGTATTTACGGGATTTATGCCAGCTATGGCAGCTACGGTAGTTTCAGTTTTTATTACAGTATTTTTATTAATGATATCACTAAAAATACCTGCCTTGAATATTTCACTTATGTCATTTAATGCTTATTCATGTATGTTCATAGGCTATGGTGCAGGAGCATATATGACAATTAAAGGAATGCCTGCTCTGCTTAATGCAGCAATTTGGATTACAGGAGCAAATTTCATTGGATTGATTTTTGGGTGGATGAGTATTAAATTTACAACATTTAAAAAGAATTAAAGTTAAATAATGGGGTTGTTACATTAGACTTTAGTGTAACGACCCTATATTTATTTTACAAAAGAAAAAAGAGAGTAAAAGTCTATCCAGTCATTGGAATTTTTCGAGGATATACTTTTATCTATATTCCCAAATGTTACATCATTATCTTGCAACAAATAGGCAAATTTATAGCCTGAAAAGTCAAATGTTTTTAGATATTTATAGTTAAATTCATAATAGCAGCTGTGGTTACCTGCATATGAATTTATTAAAGTATACTCAACTCCATAATAGCTTTTACCGTCATAAATTATTTTGGTAAAGGTTGTATAACCAGCTCCTGTGGGGTGAACAATTTTAAGAGATGACTTTTTACCCTTTTTAGCATCAGAGACAAATTTATTTGCTATTTCACCACCAGAGTTAATGCAGCCATCGACATCAAGAATACAACTGTCATTAAGCGTATTTTGCATGGAGTATTTTCTTGAATCCAGAAGTAGTTCATGTTTAATATTTTCACAGCGGTGTTGGTAGACAGTTAGTGTATAAATCTTTTTATATGTTTCTTCTGTGAGTTCATTGATAAATTTGTGAGGCTTTTCTACATAATATTTTCCATCTTTTTTATACATATAGTAGAATTGGTCATTTACTTTTACTTTATCATAATTGGATGTTTGTGAAGCATTATTCATATTTTTAATATTTGTTTTTTTACCACTTTCAAGTAAAGTAGGAAGAGAATTATATGTTATAAATTTATTCATGATATTTTTGTATAAAGTAATGAATCCTTCAAGGGTAGAAGAGATTCCATATACATCTTTAGTCATAGTGCTATTTGCCCAAGTTCTAGTTCGCTGGATTGTTTGATCATAATCACCGTCATTACTTAAGATGAAGTTTACTTGTTTTACGTTACCTATCAAAGCAAAAATTAAAGCAGCGTTTTGATCAAAAACAGTTTGATTATCTTTTGTTAAAAAATATCGTCTGGCTTGGCGGGTGGTTTCATAAGTTATCTGTATAGTATAGGGCTCCTTATCTGTAAAAAGTTGTACTTTTTTATAGGTTAATATTTCTGGCACAAGCAAATTTTTTACTATAGTAACTACTTTGCTGTTATCCCCCGTGTAGGGAGTTCGGTATTTATATATTTTTGTGGCAAAGTTGTTTTGAGAGCTTTGAATATTTTTTGGATTGCTCATAAGTCCAATGCTGATACATATAACAGCAATTACTGCAGTTAAAAGTACCCAAAAAACAGGTTTTTTGTAATTAAGGACATTCTTAATTCTTGTTTTTGTATTATTTTCTCCAAAGGCAGTGGGGATTCCTTTTACAGTCCTATTATTTATTGACATAGATAATAGGGACGAACTGTAATCTTTTTTTATATCTGTACCTAGTTCTTTTAGAACTTGCTCGTCACAGGACATTTCCATGTCTTTACTCATGAGCATAAAACTAAGCCATACAAGAGGATTGAACCAGTGAAGGCACAAGGCTAAAAAGGCAATAAGTTTTATCATATAATCATATCTTTTTATATGGATTTGCTCATGCTTTAGAATATAGCTTTGTTCTACTTTGTTAAGACCTATAGGCAGATATATTTTAGGTTTTATAAATCCAAGTACAAAGGGAGATAAAATAGTTTCACATTCAAATATGTTATTTTTTACAAGTACTGCAGTATAAACTTTATGATTCAACCTCACATAGGATACTATAGTGTAAATAATTAGCACAAGTATACCTAAAAACCAAATAACTGAGATGGCAAGTAGAACCATATGAATGGAATCGGCACTGGTATGACTTATAGCAGCAGGTAGAGTGGTGTTAATGGACGAAGTTCCCATTTTTGTTCCACTATCAATCTGTGGTTGAGGAGTCATTACAATATTTGAAGAAATATACTCCATTTTGCCTGAATCTAAACTTGCTCCTTGTAAAAAGCTGAAAGCAGAGGAAAAGGAAAAAGGACAGATGAGACGAAATAGTACAACTATCCATAGGACGTAAGAAAAGATTTTAGGAGCTCTTTTTAAAATTAATCTGGCAGCAAGAACAAATAAGATAACATAACTTGCTGTAAGGCTCATATTGACTACATCAACAAATAAGCTTTGTAGTAAAAGTTCCATTTTTACTCCTCCTCATAACTGTCGATTAGATTTTTAAGCTCTTCAGCCTCTTTTTTACTTAATTTTTTATCATTCATAAATGCTGTTATAAATTGAGGAAGTGAACCGTTAAAGGTCTTATTTATAAATTGCTCGCTTTCAAATTTTTGTACTTGTTTTTGTTTTATCAATGATGTTACTATTGTATTTTCATTTTTCAATATTTTGCGGCAACATAATTTTTTTAAAACTGTATATGTTGTAGACTTTTTCCATCCAAGAATCTGTTTGCAAAGTTTTACAAGCTTACCAGAGCCAATGGGCTCATTTTCCCAAACAATACTTGCAAAACGATATTCACTTTCACAAAGGTTAAACTGTTCCACGATATATCTCCTTTTGGTCTATAGTAATAGACTTGCTATATTTTGAGTCTATCATTATAGACCAACAATGTCAACATAAATAATACTATATTATGAGTATGATGGTAATAAAATAAGAGATACCCAACTTTATGATGTTAAGTATCTCTTATTTAAATAATTACATCAAGTTCAACTTTTCTTCCATAGATTTAAATTCTTTATTTACAGCTTCATCAGGTTTTTTAGTCAAAAGACTTACAACTATGATGGATATTAGAGATAAGGTAAAGCCAGGAATCATCTCATATAAATGAGCAGATAACCCTGATACAATCCATATTATAACAGTTAATCCACCTACAACCATTCCAGATAAAGCTCCCCATTTGGTCATTCTCTTCCAGTAGAGACTTATTAAAAGGGTTGGACCAAAAGCAGAACCAAAACCTGCCCATGCCTGTCCTACTATACTTAAGATAGTTTTATTTGGAACATAAGCAAATAAAACTGCAACAGCGGCAACGACAAGTACAGATATTCTTCCTATAAATACCTGAGTGTGTTCAGGTGCTTCCTTATTTAAAAATGTAAGGTAAAAATCTTTTGTAATAGAACTAGAGCAAACTAAAAGCTGGGAAGAAATAGTACTCATAATAGCAGCAAGTACTGCAGATAGTATTATACCTGTAATAAATGGATGGAATAATATATCACCAAGACGCAAAAATACCATTTCAGGATCTTTTAGAGGCTGATTGTGCATTGTAAAATATACAAGACCTATAAGTCCACTGCTTATTGCACCTAAAAGGCCAATAGCCATCCAACTTATACCTATTCTCCTTGCAGATTTTAACTCTTTTGCAGATTTTATTGCCATAAAACGTACAATAATATGAGGTTGTCCAAAGTAGCCAAGTCCCCAGGCTAAAAATCCAATAATAGTAGAGAAACTTGTTCCTCTAAGTATGTCAAATAGTGCTGGATTAATATGTTTTACTTTACTTACAAAGGTTCCAGGATCTACCCCTATATTCATGTATGCAACTACAGGTACCATGATGAGAACTACAAACATAAGACTTCCCTGGAAAAAGTCAGTGAGACTTACTGCTAAAAAACCACCAAAATATGTATATATTACAACTATAGACAGTGTAACTATTACTCCTGATGTATATGTAAATCCAAAGATGTCCCTAAATAATTTTCCGCCGGCTACGATACCTGAAGAAACGTATAAAGTGAAGAAAACGAGAATTATTATTCCGGATACAAGCCTAAGCATATTAGCATTGTCCTTAAATCTGTTTTGTAAGTAATCTGGCACGGTTAAAGAGTCATTTGAGACTTCTGTATAAATTCTAAAACGTGGGGCTAATAAGAGATAATTGAAATAAGCTCCTATAGTTAAACCAATTCCAAGCCACATACTGGAAATACCTGTAGTATATACAGCACCAGGAAGCCCCATAAGCATCCAACCGCTCATATCGCTTGCACCGGCAGATAATGCTGTAACCATAGGGCTTAGACTTCTACTCCCAAGCATATAGTCTGAAATGTCGTGGGTTTTCCTGTAAGAATAATAGCCTATTGAAAGTAAGATAATTAAATACAGCCCGATAGCCATAAGTGAATAGTATTTCATATAAATTCTCCTTTTTATAATTTAAGTTTTGTTAAAATTGATTTATGAATTTTTAAATTAGTAGAATGTCATATAAGTATAATATCACATTCTAAGTAAATTTTAAATTATTATATGATTTTAAAGTACATGGCTAAGAATATGGAACTAACTTATACATAAGAATGTACATGAAAATTTTAAATATGAATTTTTAAAAGCATTTTATGCAAAAAGGCAGCATCATATATTAGGATAAATTAACCACATTAATTGTGAAATGTTATAATATATATGTAAAAATCATATTTATGGGAAAGGGGAAATTTAAAATGAAAAGTGAAATGATAAAATATGTAGAAAAAGCAAAAGAACTTGGGGCCTATAATGCTAAAATAATAAGTACAGATACTATAAAAACAGGGGCATGGACAATATTAAAGTGTAGGTATGGTTGTAAAAATTATAATACAAGTTATTGTTGTCCTCCGAAGACCCCTTCTTATAAGGAAACTCAAAATATAATTGATTGTTATAGTACCGGATTGATTGTACAATCTAAGTCAGATCTTGCAGCTACTACAAAAATTATAAATAAATTAGAAAACGAAATTTTCCTTTCAGGTTATTATAAGGCATTTGGATTTGGTGCAGGGCCTTGCAGATTGTGTGAGAAATGCAATATGGAACATTGTGCACATCCACAGGAAGCCAGACCTTCTATGGAAGCTTGTGGTATAGATGTATTTGCAACTGTAAGGGAAAGTGGTTTCCCTATAGAGGTATTGAAAGGTGAGAAAAATAAAAGCAAAAATGAAATAAATTGTTATGGATTGATATTGATTGAATAAGGGGCTATTTTTAATAGTTCCTCTTATTATATATTGTATTTTTATAATTTACTGAAAACAGTATATAATAAAAATGTTCATAATATATAAATAAATATGATAAATTTAACACTATATAAGTTGAATTATGAAAATATACATGGTATGCTATTATTAGTATAAGTTAACAAAAATGTTTAATTTTATTAAGGGGGAGGTGTTATGAATGAAAAATTGGTTAATGCAATGGCTGACTTAGATGAAGATGTGGTTTTATCAGAGGTAAATGCACAAAAAGAAAATGGAACGCCGGTATTAGATATTATAGCAAATTTACAGGAAGAAGTGGGAATTACACGATATAGGAAAGAATATAGTAACTAGAGTGATGAAGAGCAATGGGTTTGATGTAAAGGATTTAGGTGTTGATGTGTCTACATCAAAATACTATGATTTCAGCTGAAATAGGCAAGTAAAGTATAAATTCAACTAACGTTTATACTTTTCTAAAATATATTATGAAAGGAGAATATTATGGAAAAGAAATTGAAAAAATCTATTATTAATTTTTATGGGGTACCATCTTTTGGATTTCAGTTATTTGTAAATGTGGAAATTTATTATTTTGCTGCATTCTTAACTGATTACGCAAAAATATCGGCGGCTCTAGCAGGCACTGTATTGATGATTACAAGTATATTTGATCTTGTATGGGTTCCTACTGCAGGAGTTATATTGGAAAAAACCAACCTGAAGTGGGGGAAATATCGTTCATGGCTATTAGTAGGACCTCCTTTTGCAGTACTATTTTATATTTTACAGTTTTCCAAGATAGGTTCTGCAGGGGTAAATGCAATTATAATTTCAATAGGATTTATAGTAAGTCATTTAATTTGGAATATTTTTTATGCAGGACATGTAGCAATGAACTCTTCTATGACAGAAGTAAGGGAAGAAAGAATTGCTATGGCATCAAACAGAGGTATGTTTAATTCATTAGGTACTATTTGTTTCTCTTTGTTAAGTATGCCTTTAATATTGATGATAGGCAAAGCTAGCGGCAATCCTGCGTATGGATATACTTTTACCGTTGCAATTGCAGGTATTCTTATGATGGGATGCTATTATATATTATTTTTTATGACTAAAGACTATGCAAATGCTGGAGTTTCAACTCAAACAGGTAAATCAGAAGAAAAAATGTCTATAGGTGAGATGTTAAAACAAATAGTAGTAAATCCACCTCTTATAGGATTGTTATTAGGTGAACTTGGAAGATATTTAGGAAGGTTTATTATTTTTGGAATGGCATTTTACTATTTTAAATATGTTGTTAATAATTTGGCAGTAGTTACTGTATTTTTTACAGGTCTTAGTATAGTATGTCTTTTGGGTGCTGTTATCACAAATCCGCTGGCTAAAAAAATTGGAGAAAGAAATACTTATATTTTATCACTTGCAATATTTATAATTGGATTACTTATTGTATGGGCTTTACCAATGAATTATATGTCATTTATGGTATTGATGTTTGTAGCATATTTAGGATATGGAATTCCTGATGCATTAGGTGTTGCTATGTATTCATCTACTGTGGAATATGGCGAATGGAAAACTGGAAAAAATGCACGAGGATTTATTATGTCATTAATAAGTTTCCCAATTAAAATTGCAATATTTTTAAGAAGTGTTATTATAACAGCTGTTCTTGTGGGGGCAGGATATGTTGCAAATATGAAGCCTACATCCCAATTAGTATCAGGTATAAAGAATGGAATGGCATTAATTCCAGCAATTATTATGATAGTAGGATTGATTTTTATTGTGTTACTTTATAAAATTACACCTGATAGTCTTGAAAAGATGCAAGAAGAAATTAAAGCAAGAAAAAATTAAAGTAAAAAAAGTAGAAAATTAAAACTTCTATATGCTTCCTTTGTGATGAATAGTTAAAATAATAAAACTGTTTATTTCAAGGAAGCATATTTTTATATGATGGCTTGTCTGCTGTAACACTCCAACTAATTAGGATTCATTGATAATTAATTAAAAATAATGATTATTCAAAATACTCATAATGTATAAATAAACATGGTATATTTAGTCATTATGCAGGGTGAATTCCCATAATATATATGTTATTCTGTTATTAGACAAGTAATTACTTTATATTAAAGGGGGAAATGTTATGAGTAAAAAATTAGTTAATGCAATGGCAGATTTGGATGAGGATGTTGTTTTAGCAGAGGTAAAAGCACAAAAGGAAAATGGAACACCGGTATTAGATATAATAGCAGATTTACAGGAAGGCATGGGAATTGTAGGAGACAGATTTGAGAAAAAGGAGTACTTTTTATCTGAACTTATTATGTCAGCAGAAGTGTTTAATGAAGCATCAGAGATCATTGGAGGATTAGGAGAGTCCTCTGGATCAAGCAAGGGTATATTTGTAATGGGAACTATTTACGATGATATACACGATATAGGAAAGAATATAGTAACTACAGTAATGAAGAGCAATGGTTTTGATGTAAAGGATTTAGGCGTTGATGTACCTACATCAAAGTACATTGAGGCTATAAAACAATATAAACCAAAGGTAATAGGAATATCCTGTCTTTTGACTACATGTTTTGATAATGTAAAACAGTGTATAAAAGAAATAGAAGATGCAGGACTTAGAAAAGATTTAAAGATTCTTGTTGGAGGTGGACCTGTAGATGAAAATGCAGGAAAATATATGGGTGCAGATTTAGTTTGTAAAGATGCACAGCAAACTGTAGATTTCTGTAAAAAAGCTATGGGGGTATAATAAAATGAAAACTGCAGAAGAACTGTATAGTGAACGATTAAATAGAATAAAGGCAGCCATAACATTGCAAAAAAATGATAGACCTCCTTTTTCTATGAATTCATCTGCCTTTTGTGTTAAATATGCAGGTGGAAAATTATCGGATATGGTTACTAATGTAGAATATGGAAACTCTTTAATTTTGAAGGCGGTAAAATCTCTTGGAGTAGTAGATTGTATACAAGGTGGAGCAGACTTTCCACCTATGATGGGCACTGTGTACCTTTCACCAACTAAGCTTCCAGGTAGAGAACTTCCTTGTGATACCTGATAAAGTACAAGCTGCCCTTGATGTAATTTTAGAAGATACTTTGGAGAGTTTAAGACAACAGATACGTGAGGTTAAGCCTTTGACAGTGTTTGTTGGAGCAGCTCGTGCAGATGGAGATTTTTTATCATTAAAATTATTTGACAGATTTATGTGGCCATATCTTAAAAAGATAGTTGAAGTAGTAGTGGATGAAGGATCATTTGCATATCTCCATTTAGATATGTGTTGGAATCGTTTTCTAGACTACTTTTTGGAACTCCCAAAAGCTAAGTGCATCTTTTCGCCAGATAGTACAACAGATATATTTAAGGCAAAAAAAGTTTTAGATGGTCATATGTGCATTATGGGAGATGTTTCTCCATCGCTTTTAACGTTAGGTACAGCAGATGATGTACATGCTTACTGTATGCGACTTATGAAAGAAATTGGACCTGACGGATTTATTATGGCTGCAGGGTGTATGCTTC
This sequence comes from Clostridium ragsdalei P11, assembly GCF_001675165.1. Taxonomy (GTDB): domain Bacteria; phylum Bacillota; class Clostridia; order Clostridiales; family Clostridiaceae; genus Clostridium_B; species Clostridium_B ragsdalei. The sequence goes on along the minus strand of NZ_LROS01000019.1, from coordinate 44,027 downwards.
CTGCAAATGCTAAAGTAGAAAATGTAAAGGCAATGCTTTCTGCAACTTGTGGAAAATAATATAAGAGATAGGGATTTGGTTTGTATACAAATGTTATTAAAAAAGAGTACATACTGATACGATTTGGTATAAATCCTGCCAGACTTATTCTAAATTAATAATATCAGTTAAAGTACTCAGATAAATTATACTCAAAATAAATTAAATGTGTCAACAACTAAAATTGTAATAGAGGCAATTGAAATGAAAAATAATGAACAACTAATTGTATATGAAATGTAAAAATTATGGGGGTGTAATAAAATGATACCACAAGAAATGACTGAAATACGTAATAAAAGGGTTATGGCTGCACTTAATATGGGGAAAACAGATAGAATTCCAATATTTCTTTCTGGACAGATGTATTACAATTTTATAGATCCTACAATGACTATTGCTGATTATTGGAGAAGACCTGAATTAGTGGATGAAAAACTTATAGAGGCTGCAGAGCTTCCTATACTTGATGAAATGGATTCAGCTCCCACATGTACAGGAATACCTATGGAAACTTTTCTGCAAAGTTTTGCAGCTATGTGGTTTGCAAAGATGAAAGTGCCTGGACGTGAATTAGGTGATAATGTATTATGGCAGATTGATGAACAAGGACCTATGACGGAAGAAGACTATGATACAATTATAGACAAAGGCTGGGAATACATGAAGAAAGAACTCTATAATAGAATTGGATATCATCCAGAAGAGCTTCCTCAAATGGATATGGAGTATGCTGGAAAACTTCAAAAAAGAATAGCATCTCTTGGAAAAACAACTGTTGGTATGTCCGGTGGATTATTACCTATAGCACCATTTGAAACTTTAAGTGGTGCACGTAAATTGTCCAAGTTCTTTAGGGATTTATATCGTATGCCTGACAAAGTTAGGGCGGCATTAGATGTTATGGAAGAGGCAGAATTAAAAAATACGGTTAAAGCTATGAAAGCTATGCCTGGTGTATATGGATTCATAGGTGGAAGCCGCTGCGGATGTGACTTTATATCGCCGAAGATTTTTGAAAAATTCTATTTCACATATCATCAAAAGCTAGTACCTGTAATGCAGGAAAACAATGTAAAAACTTGGTTCCATATGGATGGCAATTGGGAAGCATTTTTACCTTACTTTAGGGAATTTCCTAAAGCTCAGTGTATATGGGATCCTGATCATGTAACTGATATTCGCAAAATTAAGGAAATACTTGGAGACAAGATGTGTATTACCGGCAACGTGCCTCCGGCATTTACATCAGTTGGTACACCTGAAGACTGTTACAAGTATGCTAAGGATCTTGTAGAATTATTTAAAGATCATGATGGCTTTATTATGAACTCAGGCTGCAGTGTTCCACCTAATGCAAAACAAAAAAATATAGAAGCTGTTATTTTAGCAACTCTTGGTAAGTAATTTAAATTAGAATATTTAATTTTAAAAAATAGAAGATGTTCCTGGGGGATTTCCAGGAACATTTCTTATAAGAAATAATAATTATAATTTTTCATCCAAAGGTTTTTTCATAAATCCAAGCAAGGCTGCAGTTACAAAAGAACCTACTAATATAGCAAATATATATAAAAGTGGATTTCCGCTTACTATTGGTATTACAAATATGCCGCCGTGAGGAGCAGGTAGTCCTATATTGAACATCATGGATAGTCCTCCTGCAATAGAAGCTCCAACTATAGATGCAGGAATTACTCTTGCAGGATCTGAAGCTGCAAAGGGTATAGCACCTTCTGTTATAAAAGTAGCTCCCATTATATAACAAGTTTTGCCTGCATCCCTTTCTTCTCTTGTAAATTTATGCTTAAAAAATGTAGTAGCAATAGCAATTCCAAGAGGAGGAACCATTCCGCCTGCCATTATTGCAGCATGAGGGGTAAATTTACCTGCAGCTATCATGGCTATTCCAAAAGTATAAGCTGCCTTATTTACAGGGCCTCCCATATCTACAGCCATCATTCCACCTAATATAATTCCTAAAATAACTTTATTGGCTGTTCCCATTGATCCAAGCCACTGTTCTAGAGCTGTATTTATAGCTTTTACAGGATTTACAATAAACAAAAGCATTATAGCTCCAGTAATTAATATTCCAAATAACGGATATAAGAGTACAGGCTTTATACCTTCAAGTGAATCAGGCAGCCTAGAAAAGACTTTCTTTAGTAATATAACAACATAGCCACCTAAAAATCCAGCAATTAATCCGCCTAGAAATCCAGCTCCATTATTAGCTGCTATAAAACCGCCAACCATAGCAGGTGCAAAACCAGGTCTATCTGCTATACTCATTCCAATAAAGCCAGCAAGTACAGGTACCATGAGAGGGAATGCGTAAGTACCGCCTATATCGTGCAATAGCTTGGCCACAACATTAAAAGACGGATCTTTAGGATCAAAGCTTTTAATGCCAAACATAAATGATATAGCTATAAGTATACCTCCACCTACGACGAAGGGAAGCATATTTGAAACACCATTCATCAAATGTTTATAAAAACCTGTTCGCTGCTTTTTATCTGATTTAGATCCTTCAACTTTTTTATCTGAATGATATGTAGGGACATCATCCATCAAAGCTTTATTTATGAGTCCTTCAGGATCTTTAATGGCATCAGATACGGATACCTGGATTAATTTTTTGCCATTAAATCTTGTCATTTCAACTTGCTTATCTGCAGCTACAATTATGCCATCTGCCTTTTGGATGTCTTCATCAGTAAGCTTATTTTTCACACCAGTAGATCCGTTTGTTTCTACCTTAATTTCAATTTCCATATCTTTAGCTTTGTTGTTTAAAGCGTCTGCTGCCATATATGTATGTGCTATGCCTGTAGGACAAGCTGTAACTGCTAATACTAATTTACTAGGGGATTCATTTACATTGTTTTCTTTAGATACAGTGCTTTGATTTTTAGATTTTACATATTCAGCTTCCTGTTTATCTATGAGATTTAATACTTCATCTTTAGACTTTGCATTTATAAGTTTGTTTTTGAATTCTTCATTCATAAGCATACTGGATAATCTGGCAAGGGTATCTAAATGTTCATTATCAGCACCTTCGCTTGCTGCTATCATAAAAAATAATTTGGCATCGGTTCCATCTAAGGATTCGTAGTCTAATCCTTCCTTTTTTATTCCAAAAGCTAAGGAAGGAATTTTTACAGATGCTGTTTTTGCATGGGGAATTGCTATACCTTCTCCTATTCCTGTAGAAAACTCAGATTCTCTTTTAAGTATTTGTTTTTTATATTCCTCTTTATTGTTTAATTTTCCAGCTGAATCAAGTATGTTTATAAGTTCGTCTATTACTTCTAATTTGGTGTTTGAGTCTAATTTAAGCTTTATTGTACTTTCTTCTAAAAGTTCAGTGATTTTCATAATTTTACCTCCATTGTAAATTAATATTTCAACTTTTGCACATATAAAATTTTGATTTAATATAAAAAATTGTGAAACAATTTGATTAGTTGAAAATTGACAATTGATAGTGGACAGTGAAGGTGGATTTTTTTCCGTTACACTACAAAAAATCTTTAATTAAATTTTTGAAAGCTGGTTTTGCTAAAGCAAAACATCACTGGAGTTGATTTGTATAAATTTAAAGATTTTTTGCGATAGCCAAAAATCAACCTTAACTGTCAATTGTCCAATATCAACTTTCAACTAAAAAAGTTTAGCTATGTGTACATCAGAAAGTAAATTCTCAACATCCTCTTTTTTGCACAAGTCTTTAGAAAAAGCAGTTGCACTTCCTGAAGCAGCACCATATCTAAAACTTTCAACTATGTTAAAATTTCTTGTATATTGGGCAAGAAAACCAGCTACAACGGAATCACCAGCACCTACGGAATTTTTTACTTCTCCCTTTGGTGCAGAAGCAGTGTAAATACCTTCATCGCATAAAAGCAGGGCACCATGCTTTCCCATTGAAATTATTATGTTTTGGGCACCCATATCTTTTAATTTATTGGCATAATAAATACAATTTTTCATATCTTTAATTTCTACATCAAATATGTCTCCAAGTTCATGTATATTAGGTTTTATTAAAAATGGTTTATATTTCAATGTAGAAGTAAGGGCATCTCCAGTAGTATCTACTATAACTTTACTGTTTTTACATTTTTCTTGAATTATAGAATATATATTGGATGGTATAGATTTTTGTACATTTCCTGCAAGTACTATAAAATCTTCATGTCCTAAATTTTCTATTTTTTTGAATAATTCATTTAAATTGCAGCTATCTATATGTGGCCCTGCAGCATTTATTTCAGTTTCTTTATTGGATTTAAGTTTTATATTTATTCTTGTGTCTTCATTAACTTGTATAAAATCTGTAAGGATACCAGAGTCGTTAAGAGAATCCTCTATAAATTTGCCAGTAAATCCACCTATGAATCCCAATGCTTTACTTGATGATCCAAGATTGTTTAGAACTCTGGACACATTTATTCCTTTTCCACCGGCATATTTTTTTTCATTTACAACTCTATTTATGGAACCTAAAATTAAGTTATCAGTTTGTATAACATAGTCTATTGAAGGATTTAAGGTTACTGTATATATCATTAATCTGTCACAACCTTTACTTTAGTTTTTTGTATATATTTTTCATAATTTTCTATTTTACAGTCTGTAATTATAGAAGCTTGATCTAAATTTCCTACTTTTACAAAGCTTACTTCTCCAAATTTACTCTCATCTGCAAGGATGTAGCTTTGATCTGAATGTTTAATGGCATTTTCTTTAAGTATAGCTTCTTCAGAATCGGGAGTAGTAAATCCGTATTTTAGATGAATGCCATTTATACCTAAAAAGCATTTGTCAAATCTAAATTTTTCAATACTTTTAAGTGCATCGCATCCTATAACAGCTTTTGTACTATTTTTAACTTTTCCTCCTAGTATATATCCATTTATATTGTTTTCAATAATAGCATTTATATGATTTAATCCATTAGTTACTACTATCAAAGATTTTTTATTTACATGTCTTATAGTAGACTCAGATGTATTTAAAAGGTTTACTAAATCGTTAACCTTTACAATTCCATTTTGCTTTAATTTCTCTAATATTATCTTATGGCGCTGTTCTGTTAGCAAAATTGCTCACCTTCTTTCCTAGATAAAATTTATTATTAATCATTAAATGTATTTTATGTAAACATAATAATATAAAATTTTCTAAAAAACAATCATTTTAGTTCAAAAACATTCAAAATAATTCATAAATATTTCAAAAGCAATCATAAAGAGAAATTCTTCCTCTAAATTTAATAAAATATTTAATATGGATGAATTATTTTTACTTAGAAAACTAAGTATGTACACAGTGTGTATAAATTAACAATGTCAAATTCTGCATTATGTAAGGTGAATTTGAAAAAAATATGTGCTATATTATATTTAATAAATGATTTGTAAGCATCTATTTAATATTAAAAGAAATAATTATTATAACCTAAATTGTAAATGTTTTAATTAAATTGTTTATTAGAAAATTGTGAAAATGATGTAAAAATAAAAGGAGGTTAAAGTATGTTAATTATAGGAGAATTAATAAATACAAGCAGAAAGCTTATACGTGAAGCTGTAGAAAAGAAAGATGGAAACTACATACAGGAAATTGCAAAAAAACAAGAAGAAGCAGGGGCAACTTATATAGATGTAAACTGTGGAACATTTATGCAAACTGAAGTGGAAACCATGGAATGGCTGGTTGAAAATATTCTTCAGGCAACAGACCTTCCATTATGTATAGATAGTCCTAACCCTCTAGCTCTAGAAGCTGGATTAAAAAAAGTAAAAAATGGAAAACCAATGATCAATTCGATAACAGGAGAGGATGAAAGGTGGAATACAATACTTCCACTGGTAAAAAAGTTTAATTCCAAAATAATAGCACTTTGTATTGACAACACAGGAATGCCAAAGACACAGGAAGACAGGCTTAGGATAGCAGATTCTCTTATAACAAAACTTACTGGAGAAGGAATAGCTCTTGATGATATATATATAGATCCACTTATAAAACCAATAAGTGCAGGACAAAACAATGGAATAGAAGTATTGTCTGCAATACAAAAAATAATGGAAAGCTATCCAGGAGTACATACTACCTGTGGATTAAGTAATATATCCTATAGCTTGCCAGCAAGAAAAGTATTGAATAGATTATTTATGGTTCAAACTATGGCTCGTGGAATGGACTCATACATTATGGATCCAACAAACAAGGAAATGAGGGGTGCTTTACTTGCATCACAAACATTACTTGGACAAGATAGGTTCTCAAGAAAGTTCATTAAAGCATTCCGTGAGGGATTATATGAGTAATATAAGAACTGTTGTGGTGGCATGCAGGACTATTAAAGAGGAATTAGAAAGGGTAATTAATGAAATTCATTGTGATTATCCTATATTATGGATAGAATCAGGGCTGCACCTTAATACAGGAGAATTAAGAGAGTGTATACAAAAAAAATTAGATAGTATATCAAATGTAGATCAGGTGCTTTTAGCTTTTGGTTACTGCGGAAATGCCGTCATTGGATTAAAATCACTAGATTATAAAGTTATTTTTCCACGAGCAGATGATTGTATTACTTTATTACTTGGTTCTAGTGAAAGACGAAAAAATATTTCAAAAGAAAAGGAAACTTATTTTCTCACTAAAGGGTGGCTGAATTCTGAAAGAAACATATGGGCTGAGTACAAGGATACAGTAAAAAGATTTGGGAAAGCTAAAGCAGATAAGGTATATAAAATAATGCTAGGAAATTATGAAAGACTTGGAGTTATTGAAACAGAAACTGATGAATCAGAAGACTTTATAAAAATAACTCATCAGATTGCAGCAGATTTAAAATTAACACAGGAAGTAATTCCTGGAACAATTAGCTATATTAAAAAGCTTTTAACTGGTCCTTGGAATAATGATGAATTTGTAGTAATTAACCCCTATGAAACGGTATCAATGGAACATATATATGGTAGGTCTGAAGTTTAAAAAAATAATTTGAACTCTAGTTCCAATGAAAAGGATGGTGTAATTAAATGAATTTAATTATTTTTGGAGGATTTCTTGGCTCTGGTAAAACAAGTTTAATATTATCACTAGCACATTTTTTAGTTGAAAAGCAAAGTCCTAATAAGCAAAATCTTGTGATAATTGAAAATGAAGTTGGAGAAACTGGTATTGATGACAAAGTGCTTAAAAGTAAAGGATTAAGTGTAAAAGAATTATTTTCTGGGTGTATTTGTTGTCAGCTTTCATCTGATCTCGTAATTACTTTAAATGATCTTCGTGAAAAAGTTGATCCCGAATGGGTAATTATTGAAACTACGGGACTAGCTTATCCTGGTAAGATTTTAGGTACACTTAATAAATATGGTAAGGGAATAGAAAGCATACGGATTGTAAGTGTAGTTGATGCAGAACGATTTGAAGAACTTACTGAAATAGCACCGGTACTTATAAAATCACAGATATCAGATGGAAATACAATTCTTGTAAATAAGATAGATCTAGTTACAGATAAGCAATTAAAAAATATAGAACATTCTGTAAAAGAAGTTAATCCAAAGGCTACTTTATATAAGGTATCTGCAAATAAAAATATAAATGATAGTATATGGAAAGAGGTGGCTAAAAGCAATGAATAATTATGAACATGACCATTCCCATTGTGAGGAACATCACCACCATCATCATTGCGATGAAACTGAAGAAGATTTATATGGAGAATTAAATGAAGTACCAGCTGTTTTTTCATATACAGAGTCTTTTGAACTTGAAAAAGAAGCTAAAGGAGATAAGTTACAGGAATCTTTTGTACATTGGATTGAAAGTTTAAGACAGTGGGCTATAGAAAATAAGTATTTTATAGGTCATATTAAAATCTTTGTAAAGGATGAAAAGGAGTTTAATTTATGGGTTGCTACTACAGGCAAGAAAATTAACGTTAAAACCTTTTCTGAAAATAATGATTATGATATAAAAAATATTACAGTGAATATGACAGCCATTGTTTTTGGAACTGATGAAGAAACTTTAAAATCTGTAGTGTTAAAAAAATTAGATGAAGAGCTTTTGTGCTACATAAATTAAATATATTTTAATATTTTCTAGTTTAGGAGGAGCTAATATATGAAAATTAATTCTGACGATTTGGTCAAAGATGCACTTGAGTTAGATGCAAGTTATGCGGCAGTTATAGATACATCAAAAATTAAATTTCACGAAGATTACAGAAAAGCCTGTGAGAAAAATGTTTGTGGCAATTATGACACCAACTGGATGGGTCCACCAGCTATTGGCCCTATCTCAGAATTAATGGAGAAAGTTAAACAGTATAGAAAAGGACTTTTAATACAGACAGTTCATAAATTGTCTAATTCTTTTGACTGGAGGGGTATGGCTTCTTCTAAAGATGTTCATGAAAAAATATTTAGAAACATTGTTAACAGCATAAAAGACAAATATGAGTTTGAGGATATTCTATCTCTAAATGCAGGATGTTGTACAGTGTGTAAAAGATGTACTTATCTTGATGGAAAAGAGTGCAGGTACCCAGATAAAGCACTTTCATCTGTTGAGGCTTATGGAATTGATGTTATGGCACTTGAAAAAGGTGCAGGAATTCCATATTACAATGGTTTAAATACACTTTCTTATGTAGGACTTATATTTTTTAATGAATGATTTATTCGATGACTACCTGCTCTAATACTCCTTCTCCAAGTGTACGTTGTGAGCAGTTACGTCCCTGGATAACGATTTGTAAGCAGCTATTTGCTATTTAATGTTAAAAGAAATAATTATTATAAGTTAAATTGTAAATGTTTTAATTAAATTGTTTATTAGGAAATTATGAAAATGATGTAAAAATAAAAGGAGGTTAAAGTATGTTAATTATAGGAGAATTAATAAATACAAGCAGAAAGCTTATACGTGAAGCTGTAGAAAAGAAAGATGGAAACTACATACAGGAAATTGCAAAAAAACAAGAAGAAGCAGGGGCAACTTATATAGATGTAAACTGTGGAACATTTATGCAAACTGAAGTGGAAACCATGGAATGGCTGGTTGAAAATATTCTTCAGGCAACAGACCTTCCATTATGTATAGATAGTCCTAACCCTCTAGCTCTAGAAGCTGGATTAAAAAAAGTAAAAAATGGAAAACCAATGATCAATTCGATAACAGGAGAGGATGAAAGGTGGAATACAATACTTCCACTGGTAAAAAAGTTTAATTCCAAAATAATAGCACTTTGTATTGACAACACAGGAATGCCAAAGACACAGGAAGACAGGCTTAGGATAGCAGATTCTCTTATAACAAAACTTACTGGAGAAGGAATAGCTCTTGATGATATATATATAGATCCACTTATAAAACCAATAAGTGCAGGACAAAACAATGGAATAGAAGTATTGTCTGCAATACAAAAAATAATGGAAAGCTATCCAGGAGTACATACTACCTGTGGATTAAGTAATATATCCTATAGCTTGCCAGCAAGAAAAGTATTGAATAGATTATTTATGGTTCAAACTATGGCTCGTGGAATGGACTCATACATTATGGATCCAACAAACAAGGAAATGAGGGGTGCTTTACTTGCATCACAAACATTACTTGGACAAGATAGGTTCTCAAGAAAGTTCATTAAAGCATTCCGTGAGGGATTATATGAGTAATATAAGAACTGTTGTAGTGGTATGCAGGATTATTAATAATAATTGAATAGGACAACTAGTGAAACCGATTTATTTTAAATAGATATGTTTTTATTTTAGAGATTAGAAAAAACTTTCAAAGCATTTGTTTTAACAAATAATGAGGTGCTTGAAAGATATTATATTTATTTTAGCATTAAAAGGGAGGATATGAAAATGAATAAAAAGTTAGTTGATGCAATGGCAGATTTGGACGAAGATGTTGTTTTAGCAGAGGTAAAAGCACAAAAGGAAAACGGAACACCAGTATTAGATATAATAGCAGATTTACAGGAAGGAATGGGAATTGTAGGAAGCAGATTTGAAAAAAAAGAATATTTTTTATCTGAACTTATAATGTCGGCAGAAGTGTTTAATGAAGCATCAGAGATCATTGGAGGATTAGGAGAAGCTTCAGGACCAAATAACGGAATATTTGTAATGGGAACTATTTATGATGATATACATGATATAGGAAAAAATATTGTAACTACTGTAATGAAAAGCAATGGCTTTGACGTAAAAGACCTTGGAGTTGATGTACCTACATCAAAATATATTGAAGCTATAAAGCAATACAAGCCTAAGGTGATAGGAATATCTTGCCTTTTGACTACTTGCTTTGATAATGTAAAACAATGTATAAAGGAAATAGAAGATGCAGGACTTAGAAAGGATTTAAAGATTCTAGTTGGAGGTGGTCCTGTAGATGAAAATGCAGGAAAATACATGGGTGCAGATTTAGTTTGCAAAGATGCACAGCAGACAGTAGATTTCTGTAAAAAAGCTATGGGGGTTAAGTAAGTTGAAAACTACAAAAGAGTTATATGATGAACGTTTAAATAGATTTAGAAAAACATTAGCATTAGAAAAAACAGATAGAACACCTGTTATACTTATGAACGATTCTTTTGCCGCTAGACATATGGGATTGAAGTTGGCAGATATTTGTGGAAAAGATAGTGTTAAAGTATCGAATAAAGTTATAATAGATTCTCTAAAAGATTTGGGAGATGTGGATGGAGTTAATTCATCCTACTCTGTAGGACCTTTATTTCCATTAGAATTTATGTCAAGAGTTAAGCTTCCAGGACGAGAGCTTGCAGATGACATGCTTTGGCAAATTGATGAAGCAGAAATGATGAAGCCAGAGGATTATGATACCATTATAAATAAAGGCTGGAACAATTTTATGCCTAGTTACTTAAAAGATAGATTGGGAATTAATGTTGATGAAATTATGGCAGATGCAGCTTATGCTCCACAAGCCGATCAGAATGTCAAAGATGCTGGATTTGTAGTATATAGTCCTGCTGCAGTTATAACTGTAAATGAATATTTAAGTGGTGGACGTTCTATGGCAAAATTTATGAGAGATTTATTTAGAATGCCCGATAAAGTTGAGGAAACTTTGGATGTTATTCAGGCAGAAGTAGTTGAAGGAATAAGGAAGCAAATAAGAGCTACTAAACCAGATGTACTTTTCCTTTCTCCAGCACGTGGAGCTAGTGAATTCTATTCTCCTAAGTTATGGGAGCGTTTTGTATGGAAATATATTAAGGAGACAGCAGATGCTGTTATAGAAGAAGGTACAATATGTAGCATCCACATTGATGGAAACTGGGAGCGTGACCTTGACTACTTTAAAGATTTTCCAAAGGGAAAGATTGTATTTGAAACAGATGGTGTAACAGATATTTATAAAATAAAAGAAAAGCTTGGAGATCGTATGTGCATTAAAGGAGATGTACCTGCTGGGAAGCTTGTTCTTGGTACTCCTGATGAAGTGTATGATTATGCTTCTAAACTTGTTAAAGATATGGGAGATGGATTTATTTTAGCAAGTGGATGTAGTGTACCTCCAAATGCAAAAGTTGAAAATGTAAAAGCAATGATTTCTGCAGCTACAGGCAGATAGAAATAAAAAAATTCACCAGTTTAAATTAACTGGTGAATTCTTTTATTCTACTTATAATCTTGAAATTGCATTCCATGAGCAAATTCCCTGTTAAAATCTTTTTGTGCTCCTAATTCAATGTAGGTTACTTTACTAGCTATAGCATTAGAATGCTCATATTCGTCATTTGACAGTAGGGCAAGCATTGAGCCTGTACCAGCAGCATTCCCTACTAATTGTATCTTATTTTCAAGCTCTGGTGGAATTAAACCTATTGTACAGGCACTATGTGGGTCCATATAGTTACCAAAAGCACCAGCTAAGATTACTTCTTTTATATCGGATGTATTTATATTACACTTTTTCACAAGTATGCTTATACCTGCAGATATAGCTCCTTTTGCTAGCTGAAGTGAAGTTATATCATTTTGAGTAAGCATAATAGCACGTCCATGTGCTGTTTCCGACGGAGGAACTATTAAGAAAGCATTTGTACCTTCATAAGTTACTATATTATTTCTAAATGGAAGTGCATTTGGATTTGTAAAGTTGTCAGGGGATAAAAGCTTTCCTCTTTTATTTATTATTCCAAGTCTCACAAGTCCTGCCACAATATCAAGTAGAGCAGATCCGCAAATACCTTCAGGTTTTTCATTTCCTATAACAGTGTAGTTTAGAGATTCACCAAAGCTTACATGATCTATAGCACCTTTTGCCCCTCTCATACCGCTGCTTATTTGAGCTCCTTCAAAAGCGGGGCCTGCTGCTGCAGAACAGGAGACAAGTTTCTTTGAAGATCCTAGGACTATTTCGCCATTAGTACCTATGTCGATAGCTAATTTTATATCCTTACTTTTATCCATTTCTGAGGCTAAAATTACACCTACAGTATCTGCCCCTACAAACCCAGCGATATTTGGAAGCACAAATACCTTACCTGATGGATTAATGTGAAGGTTAAGATCTGATGATTTTACTTCTAGTGTTTCACTTATTACAGGAACATAAGGTATATATGCAATATATTTTGGAGTAAGACCTAGAAATAGATGGTGCATGCAGGTATTTCCCACAATGGTAATTGCATATATGTTTTCCTTTAACATGGTTGCTTTATGTACACTATCTTCAATTAATTTATTTAATACATCCAAGAGAGTAGATTGCATTAGTTTAACACCATTTTCATTTTGATTGGCAAAAGTTGTACGTGAGATTACGTCTGCCCCAAACTTTATTTGAGGGTTCATTGCTGAAGAAACAGCAAGTTTCTTTCCAGTATATAGATCCATTAGATAAGCTACAATAGTAGTAGTACCAATATCAAAAGCTATACCAAGCATACTCTTTTCAGTATTTCCCATTTCTATACCAATAATCTCATTGCCGTGGATAACTGCAGTTATATGGTGGTTTGCTTCACGAAGTTTCACGGGCAGTTCCCTTAGAACAGAAATATTCATTTTAATATTTTTATAATTTGGTTTTTTTTGCATTAATTTTTCTTTTAAACGTTTTAAATCAGATTTCTGCTTGTCTAAAGAAGGCAAGTCTACTTCTACGTAAACTTTTTCAATAAGAGGTTTAATAGTAAAAGTCCTTTCTGTAGATGATTGTAGTATATTATAGACTTCATTTTTCTTTTGATTTAGTTGAACGGTTATATCGCTGTATACCTTAGTTTCACAAGCAAGGTGTATACCTTCTTTAAGTTCTTTTCCTTCTAAAAATTTAAGTTCCTTTTCTGTAGCCTTTAAGTTTTTATCTAATATTTTAATTCTACATTTACCACAAGTGCCCATTCCACCGCAGGGAAAATCAAAATCTAATCCTTCAGCTGTGATAGCTTCTTTAAGGGTAGTTCCTTCACAGACAGATATTTTGCGGTTTTCATGTTTAAAAGTAACTGTGTAATTGTTCATTTAATATCCCCCCAATAATATAAAATTTATATTGATAAATATAAACAACTTATTTAAATTCATCAATATATTCAAGTATAATAAAACTTAAATTGAGATGAAATGTAATTTTTACATCATTTAAATTAACACCCATAATTTCCTGGATTTTTTCTATACGATGGACTAAAGTACTCCTGCAAATATTTAAAGTTTTTGATGTTTTTAACTGATTTTTTTCATTTGACAAATAAAAACGAAGACACTTTAAATATTTGGTATTGTGGGATTTATCATATCTCATTAAGTTAAATATTGAATCATGACAAAAATTTTTCAAATCACTTTTTGAAGAACATGTTTCCAATAAATGAAATATTGCTAAATCTTCATAGAAAAAAAGAAACTTATTTATTTTCAGTCCCATACCAAGTGTAATAGCCTTTAAAGATTGCTCATAGTATTTCCTAGTATTAGCTAGATCATGAAAACATCTACTTAAACCGCCATGTATATTATTTTTTTTAAAGAAGTCTATGACTTTACTAAAACTGTGCTCAATATCTGATATTTTATTTTTTTGGCTTATTAGTATGACAACAGAATTTTCATATATGACAGACTTACTTCCTACTAGCATATATTCAATAGCATCTCTTACCCTGTGAAGAGGGATGGTTACAAAATTATTTTGAGGTACATTTACTACAAGTATATAGAGATTAGGTTTGAAATGTAAATCTAAAAATTTTGACCTTTCTTCAATAACCCGTGTGTCAGTTTCTTTTCCATTGAGTAAATCCATGATAAAATTTTCATATTTCAATCCTTTTATGTTTTGCAGGGAACCGTTTTTTTGCATTTCAGAAGCAGCTACTTTACATAAAAGAAAGATAAATTCTATGTCATTTCTAGAAAATGGTTTTTGACATTCCAACGCAGTTACATATCCAACTACTTTATCGTTAATTTTAATATTTGATATTATACGTGGAATTCTAAATTTATCTTTTCCTATAAAAATAGGAGAACTGCTTTTATGTACTACATCAATAAAATTTCGAACATTTGACATAGGTACAAAGTTGTAGGAACAGTAGCCTTTAGTTAAAAGTTCAATCCATACAGGATCCTCTACTTTAATATCTTTAGAAGATGCAATGAGCTTAAAGCTAAGATCTAGAATACATATAGGGTTTTTAAGAATCTCACATCCCGTATTTACTATATATTCAAGCCCCTTTCCACTTATTAAAGCATCTAATAGTTTTGTTGAAGCTATACTAAATTCCTGATACTTTATTAAGATGCTTTGTATTTCATTGAAAGTTTTAAATATATCCATATTAGTATTCAACACTATTAAATTTACTATGGAATTTTTATCTGGTTTATATTGAAGATCGTCAGTTTTAATACAAAGTATATTTATAGCACCTTTTTGCGGTGGGATTTTTTTAAAATTAAAGGTTTCACATACGTATAAATGGTCTGGTTCAAATAAAGTTTGATTTTCTTCAAGGAGTTTAACATATTTAATTGTTATTCCTTCTGTTTGTGAAATATATAACCTAGGATTATAATTTTTTATTTTGCCTAGGAAAGTATGTAGGTTCATTCCCATATTAAACACCTCTCAATATCATAATAACCTATTATTTGACATAATAAAAGTGCTAATTTGTTATTAGAAAAACGTTTTATACATATTGTATACTTTTAAGTTAAAATTTCTTCATATTGTATGATGCTTTATGGGTGTATTTATGGTAGTTTATATACATAAGTATAAATTATGAGGGGGATATTTTTTATGAGCAAGGTACTTATAGACGCAATGGCAGAACTTGATGAAGATTTAGTCATTGAAGAAGTAAAGGCTCTTATAAAAGCAAATATACCTGTAATGGATATTGTAGGCTATTTGCAAAAGGGTATTGAAATTGTAGGAAAAAGATTTCAAGAAAAAAGATACTTTATGTCTGAACTTATTATATCAGGAGAAATATTTAAAGAAGTTTCACAAATACTTAAAGATTTAATGCCATCTGGCACAGCTAAACATGGAGTATTTGTTATGGGAACTATTTACGGAGATATACATGATGTAGGTAAAAACATAGTATGTACTGCCATGAGCAGTAATGATTTTAAAGTAATTGATCTAGGAACGGATGTATCAACTGAAAAATTTATTAAAGCAATTAAAGAATATCATCCTAAGGTTGTAGCCATTTCATGTCTTTTGACGAATTGCTTTGAAAATTTAAAGGAATGCATACAATCTATAAGGAATACAGAGTTTGGAAAAGAGATTAAGATATTAATTGGAGGGGGAGTATTGGATAAACAGGTTTGTGAATATGTAAAGGCAGACTTTTTTCCTAGAACTATTCATGAAACAGTACAATACTGTAAAGAAATATATGGGATGAAATCTATAAAATAGTTGAAAATTTTGTGCTATAATAAAATTTAGCAGAGAGGAAGTGAAATGCATTTAATGTTTAAACAAAATGGTACGGATTTAAACTCAAATATAGAGGAAGCTGCAAGTTATATAAGCTCTGGTATAAAGGTAAAGCCAGGGATAGCACTTATACTTGGATCGGGTCTTGGACATATTGCAGATGAAATTGAAGACAAAAAAATTTATCCTTATAGTGAAATACCAAACTTTCCTATTTCTACAGTGGAAGGTCATAAAAGCTGTCTTGTTATAGGAAAGCTTCAAGGTAAGGTAGTAGCTGCAATGCAGGGCAGATTTCATTATTATGAAGGATATTCAATGAAAGAAGTGACTTTTCCTATTAGAGTTATGAAAATGTTGGGAATTCACAATCTAATAGTAACTAATGCTGCAGGGGGAATAAATAAAAGTTATAAAAGTGGAGATCTGATGCTTATAAGGGATCATCTAAATCTATCAGGACAAAATCCTTTAATAGGACAGAATTTTGAGAAATTTGGACCTAGGTTTCCAGATATGTCTGATGCATATGATAGTCATCTTAGAGAAATGGTAAAAAAGGTGGCAGGTGAATTGCACATATCTATTAAAGAAGGAGTATATGCTTACATGAGTGGGCCAAGCTATGAAACGCCAGCTGAAATAAAAATGTTAAGTGTATTAGGAGGGGATGCAGTGGGAATGTCCACAGTTCCTGAGGTGATTGTGGCAAATCACAGTGATATGAGAACTATTGGAATATCTTGCATAACTAATATGGCAGCAGGAATATTGAAACAACCCTTAAATCATGAAGAAGTTATAAAAAATTCCCTCTATGCAAGTGAAAAATTTACAAGACTGATTAAAGCAGTAATAGGAAGTATATAGATTGGGAAAACTAAAAAGCATATTTATTATTATAATTGAAAAATATTGAGAAAATGAGATGAATAACCATATTTTGTGGTTGCACAAGATTGAATGCTTATATATAATAGTAAATAGGTAAACTTTAATTTGTGGAGGTGTATACTATTAATAAAAAAAATAACTTAAATGAAGAAATTAGGGCAGAAAAGGTTAGATTGGTAGGAGAAAAAGAAAGCGAAATTGTAAATACCAGAGATGCATTAAATATGGCAAGAGAGCAGGGTATGGATTTAGTAGCAGTTTCGCCGCAGGCTAAACCGCCTGTATGTAAGATAATGAATTATAGTAAATTTCTTTATGAGCAATCTAAAAAAGCAAAACAAGCTAAAAAGAATCAAAAAATTGTAGAATTAAAGGAAGTTAGATTAAGTGCTACTATTGAGGAAAATGATATAGAAATCAAGGCAAATAATGCGAGAAAATTTTTGACCAAAGGAAATAAAGTGAAGGTTTCTATAAGGTTTAGGGGGAGACAAAATAATTATACAAGTTTAGGTAGGAAAGTTTTCGACACATTTTTAAGTAAATTAGATGAAAACTCAGTAGTGGAAAGAGCACCTAAATTAGAAGGGAATAATATGTTTATGATTTTAGCCCCTAAGAAATAGAGTACTTAGTAAAAATAGAACAATAGTATCAGAATTTTAGTAAAAATTCTGATACTATTTTTTATATATCATTGCTTTTATAGTTTTTTGATTTTATGTATAAAACCTTGATAAACTTTTTAACGTTTATATGTATAGGTTGACTAAGGGGAGTATTATTTTTTAATTCTAGCATTTTTTTTCTCACTTCTGTAAAATCGAAAAACTCAGCAGCATATTCTTCAAACTTTGGGTTGGAATAGTCTGTAAGCCCAAGGGAGGCTATATAATTTAGTGACTGAAGTACGGCCCTCCTAACTCTTTGCTCTGACGCTTTTATCTCTTTTTTTATATCAATTGAAGAAGAACTTTGTCCAAGTTTTTTTTCAGAGGTTTTAATAAATATTTCCTTTAAAGATGGGAAATCCTTTTCAATAGTTTTTTTGTTTCCACGCGTATATAAGTATTCTACAATGGACAGTAGATCTTTACTACCGCTTTCAGCAATTATACCTAATTGGTTTAATATAAATTCACTGTATTCTAAAATACCTTTATTTGATTTTGAACTATTTTTATTATCAAGTGTATCCGTTTTTAAAAAGTTTAAGGTGTCTTGAATATAATTTATGGACTTTTCAATCTTTATTTGTTCAATTACCTTTTTTATAACGCCAATTACTTCAAGTCTGTTTATTGGTTTTGTAATATAGTACTGTACGCCTAAAGAATAAGCTTTTCCTATCATTTCTTTGCTCTCTACTTGGGATAGCATTATTGATTTACCTTTAAAAGAAGGGTCAAGTTCGCTTATAGTTTGAAGACCATCTTTAATTGGCATTAAAAGATCAATTATAAGTATATCTATTTTTTTATTACATAGAAAGCTAGTTGATATGGGAACACCATTTGCTGCTTCACCAACAACTTCTCCCAAATTGTAGTCTTCAATTATTTCAGATAACATTGAACGAATAGCTTCATCATCGTCTACAATAAAAAATTTCATGGTTGTATCATCCTTCCTTTATCAAACTTTTAATTGGAAGCTCAATAGTAAAAGTAGTTTCACCTGAACTATATGTGCTTTCAAGCAGGATTCTTCCTTTCAAATTTGTAACTGTTTGTTTTACATAAGAAAGACCTATTCCTGTTGACGGCTTTCCTAGCTTATTATATTTTGTTGTATAGCCGGGTTTAAAAATGAGATCCTTTTTCTTTTCAGGTATTCCTATGCCATTATCAGAGACCTGAAATTTAATTAAGTCTTCTATTTTGCTTATATAGATTTTTATAGTACCGGCATTTTCTATGGATTCTACAGAATTTGATACTAAGTTATTTATAAGTGACAGTACAGTATAAATATGAAGATCAGGAATGTGGCCAGATGCTATATTTATTGAAAAATCAATGTTTTTTCCAAGAGCCACACAATATTTTTTATTTGTATCTATTATTATATTGCCAATCTCCTCAATATTCATATAGTCCTTAGAATTTTCAGATAAAATCATTTTAGAAAGTCCAAAATATATTCTTTGGTTGTCCTTTTTGATTTCATGCACTTGACCTGCAATTTTTAATAAACTTTGTGACAATTCATCTTCATTTAATTTTGAATAATTGTTTTTTAGAGATTCATATAAATTATAACAGTCTCTCGTAATACTTTCCGCAAACGTTAAGGATTTCTTTAATTGTACAGATTCTGCATACAAGTTTGAAATAAGCAACAGCATATATCTATTTTGCTCTTTTTGTTGGTTAGCGGCTGTTCTTATTTCATTTAATTGTATTATGTTGAAAAACCCGAGTACAAAAAAAGATCGTATAATTGCAATTACGGAAACCAAACCAAAGGCATAAACTGAAATAGAATTTCTAAGTACTAAAAACCTCACTACAAGTTCACAAGTTGAGGAAAGTATGTCTATACAGGCAGCTAAAGTACCCATCAAAAGAGGATTATTGTGTAAGTTATTTATTTTTGTTAGATAAAATAAACATGAAAAAACTAAATAGTAAAAAAATGCAGGAGAATTTATCAAAAAAGCTTGATGAAATTCAAATCCACTTTGAAGTACGCAGTCGAGAACAACTCTAAATATAACGGTAGATATACCAGCTACAATTCCATATAGAGGTATGGGAAGCCTTTTAACCCAAAATAGGAAAAACAAAAATAGTACAGGACTGAAGCTAACACGAAAAGTACTATTTAGTGGAAAAAATTTAAATTCTCCAACTATTGGTATTGAAACTATTATTAATATTAAAATAAATAAATCTTCTTTTAAGGCAGATGTAGTATTTCTCAAGTAAACACACCTCATTTTAATTATATTATAAAAACAAAGCCCCATATATTATAAATTAAATAAATAAGATTGACAAACTTCTACAAAAATATTATTAATTATATATTTTAATTAGTTTGAAATTTAAGTTAGTATATTCAAATATATTCTTTATTTATAAAATTGATAAAAAATTTTTATATATTTCAGTATAATAATATAGTTTTTTGTATGTTAAGTTGTAATATTGAGGTGTTGGAAATATGTGCATATATTAATCGTTTACAAAGTAACAATGTAATTATTTAAATATGGGAAGGGGATTAAAATGGAAAAGAAGAAAAGAAAGCTTAAAGGTGGACTAGCCACCCAAATTTTAATTGGTCTTATACTTGGAGTTATAGTTGGTGCTATTTTTTATGGTAATCCAAATCTACCTAAATATCTTCAACCTTTTGGAACTATATTTTTAAGGCTGATTAAAATGATAGTTATACCTATTGTAGTATCATGTCTTATAGTAGGTGTTGCAGGAGTAGGTGATATGAAGAAGGTAGGAGCTCTTGCATTAAAGACTATAATATATTTTGAAATAATGACTACTATTGCATTAATTGTTGGACTCTTATTTTCAAACATATTCCATCCGGGTACGGGTGTAAATATGAGCAGCTTGACTAAGACAAACATTGCTAGTTACGTTGATACTGCAAAAAAGGCTACTAATAAGGGATTTGTAGATACTATAATAAATATTTTCCCTACGAATATTATGGATTCTTTAAGTAAAGGAGATATGCTTCCAATTATATTCTTCTCTGTTATGTTTGGACTTGGAGTTGCATCTATTGGAGAAAAAGGAAAACCTATATTGGACTTTTTCCAAGGTGTAGCAAATACAATGTTCTGGGTAACTAACCAGATTATGAAGACTGCACCTATAGGTGTATTTGCATTAATTGGTTGTACTGTATGTAATTTTGGCCTTAAATCACTCATTCCATTGGGAAAGCTAATGATATTAGTTTATGCAGGTATGGCTTTCTTTATACTTGTATTTATGGGAATAGCAGCAAAATTGGTTGGAAATAGTATATTTAGACTAATAAGAATATTAAAAGATGAGCTTTTGCTTGCTTTTAGTACAGCTAGTTCAGAAACAGTACTTCCAAGGTTGATGTCAAAAATGGAGAAGTACGGATGTCCAAGTGCTACTGTATCTTTTGTAGTTCCTACAGGTTATACTTTTAACCTTGATGGTTCCACGCTTTATGAATCTATGGCAGCTATATTTATAGCACAGTTATATGGTATGCATCTTTCCATTGGAGCTCAAATAAGCTTAGTAATAGTACTTATGATAACTTCAAAGGGAATAGCAGGTGTCCCAGGAGCTTCTTTTGTAGTACTGTTAGCTACACTTGGAACTTGTGGTATTCCAATAGAAGGTCTTGCTTTTATAGCTGGAATTGACCGTCTTTTAGATATGGGAAGAACAGTAGTAAATGTTGTTGGAAACTCTCTAGCTAGCATATTTGTTGCTAATTGGCAGCATGTATATGATAAAGAAAAAGGTGAAAAGTATTACCAATCCATTATAAATCATAAAGATCATACAGATCATAAAGATAAATTAAAAAGTGTAGAGGCATAGTTGTCATATATAGTCTCTGTAAAAAGTGCTTTCACGAAATCGTGAAAGCACTTTTTATATAATGGTGCCTGTCACCGTGGGATAAAAATGTTCCCATTAGGTGCCAGGCACTTAAAGTTAATCTAATTCTTCATCATTTAAATGATAAGGATAAGTTGATACTACAATATTTTTATTTCTCAGTAAGTTTTCTCTAAGCAAAAATCCTGTATGATTATGAAGAAAATTTCCCCACCACTTATGTGTTATAAATTGTGGCAATATTATAGTTACTTTCTCATCCTCAGAAGCTGCATTTGATATGATCTCTATATACTTAAGTAATGGAGTTATTATTTGTCTATAAGGAGAATACTTAGTTACTAGTAATATATCTGTATTTAACTCAGCCCATTTAGTTTTTAGTTTTTCTGTAGAAGTTTTATCAATAGATACATTTAAAGCTATTACATCTGGTGTTATGCTCCTAGCATATTGTAAAGCGTTTAACGTTGCTTTATTTAAACTTGCAATAGGAATTATGCAAATATGTGTAAATTTTTTACCTAACTCTATATTTAATATATCTTCTTTTGATGCCCTCAGCTGTTCTGCCACTTTATCATAATGTCTCTTTATAGATGCCATAATAATAACTAGTATAGGAATTAAAGCAATAACTATCCATGCACCAGCTAATGCTTTTTCATATATAATTATAAGCGTTGTAATTATAGTTACTATGGCACCTATACCATTAATTAAAGCACGCTTTTTCCATCCAGGTTCAGTACTACTCTTCCAATGCAGCACCATTCCCGTTTGTGCTAAAGTAAAGGACAAGAAAACACCTACTGAATATAGAGGGATTAGGCTATGAACATCTGCTTTAAATATAAGTACTAATATTCCTGCAATAAAGGATAATACTTCAATGCCTATTGAGAAGCTTAATCTCTTACCTTTCATAGTGAATTGTCTTGGTGCAAATCCATCTCTAGCAACAACGTACATTAGCATAGGAAATCCTGTAAAAGCTGTATTACATGCCATTATTAATATTATGGATGTAGTAATCTGTATAAAATAGTACATAAAGTTTCTGCCAAATACACCAAGTGCTATTTGGGATAGAACTGTAACATTTTTTGTTGGTACAGCATGATAAAATCTAGCAAGCAGTGAAGTGCCACCAAAGATAAACAATATTAAACTTGATAATAATATCATAACCATTTTAGCATTTTTTTGGCTAGGTTCTTTAAAATTAGGAACTGCATTACTTACTGCTTCTAATCCCGTTAGCGCTGAACAACCTGAAGAAAAAGCCCTAAGAATTAAAAATATACTTAATGTTCCCGTTGCCTTAATAGAAGTATTTATCATAGGTGCAGCTGCACCATATATAGAGTATTTTATAAAACCATATATAATCATAGTTATCATACCCAGTATAAAGAGATAAGTAGGTATACTAAATATTTTAGATGATTCACTAACACCTCTTAAATTTAAGATAGTAAGTATGATAATTAATCCCACTACTAGTGAAATCTTATGAATTCCTAAAGTAGGAAAAGCTGAGATTATTGCTGAAACTCCAGCACTAGCACTTACTGCAACCGTCAATATATAATCTATTAATAATGCAGATGCAGCAACTAATCCTGGTCTTATCCCTAAATTTTCTTTGGCAACTATATAGGCGCCTCCACCTTGAGGGTATGCTCTGATAATTTGAACATATGATATGGTGAGAATAAACAATAAGCCTATAATCATTAATGAAACCCATCCAAGCCAGTTGTAGGCAACTAAACCTAATACGCCTATTAATACGACTAAAATTTCTTCTGCTGCATATGCAACTGATGAAATAGCATCACTAGCCATAATTGCTAATCCAAACAAAATATTATATTTTTCATGTGATGTTTGTTCATTTGGCAGTGGTTTACCAATTAAAACATCTACAAATTTTTCTAACATAATACTTCCTCCAAAATATATAAAAAATACATATCTATAATATGTGTATATTAATCCAACTTAATAACTCTAATTTAAGTTATTTTGAGTAACTTTATGTAGATATATACCTTTTTATAAAAATTAGTTAATGATATAAATATGTGATATATTATATTTTGATGGAGATATTATATGGAGAGGAGAGAAGATAACTTGAAAGATAAATATGTAGTGGGAATTGACTTAGGTGGTACCAAAATTTGTGCTGCTGTTGTAAACTTCATGGGACAAGTAATATGTAAGGCTACTTTGCCAACGGAAGCGGAAAAAGGGGAAAACTTCATATTAAATAGAATGATAGAGATTATTGAGAAGGTAATTGAGGAGTGTAAAGTTGACAGAAAAGCAATAGTAGGCGTGGGAATCGGATCTCCAGGTCCGCTTAATATAGATAAAGGCGAGATAATATGCACCCCAAATTTGCCTTTTAGAAATTTTAATATTGTAAAACCTATAAAGGATAATTTTAAGATTCCCGTATATTTAGATAATGATGCAAATGCAGCGGCACTAGGGGAATATATGTTTGGTTCAGGCAAGGACAGTGAAAACATGGTATTCATAACAGTTTCTACAGGAATAGGGGGAGGAGCTATATTAAATGGTAGAATATATAGAGGTAATACTAAAAATGCACTGGAAGTAGGGCATATGACTTTAGAAAAAGAAGGTCCCCTATGTAACTGCGGAAATTATGGATGTGCAGAGGTACTTGCATCCGGTACTGCTATAGCACGAGAAGCAAAAAAAGCAGTAAAAACAGGAGAATGTACTTCTCTTTCTAAATATAAGAATATAACTTCAAAAGAAGTGTTTAAAGAGGCAGAACTTGGAGATGGAGTATCTAAAAATATATTAGACATAGCTTTAAATTATCTTGGAATATGTGTGGCAAATGTAGTCACTTGCTTTGATCCGGAAGTAGTTGTAATAGGAGGAGGGGTCTCCAAGGGTGGAAGTATAGTTTTAAGTAAAGTAAAACAGGTTGTGAAAAAAAGATGTTTTCAATCTATAAGTGAAAACACTAAGATACTTTCTGCACTTTTAGGAGAAGATTCTGGGGCTATTGGAGCTGCAGCTCTTGCTATAAGGCATTTTCAAAGAAATAACAAGTCAGTATGCTAGTCTATTTTTTATCAATATATATGTTTACGTATACAATAATAGGAACATTACGTGTATTACATTAATAAACTAATTGGTAACAGACATTTGAAGTAAATTTAAGGGGGAACTTGTAAATGTTACAGAGTATTATTAATGGAATTGTTCCTATAGCTATAACTGTCATAGTAGGGGTGTTAGTTGCAGTAATTAAAGCTATTGGAGATGCCATTGTAGTATTAGTTGAGAAAAGAAAAGAGGAGGTTATACAAAAAATACGTATTAATAGATATAATGGATGGCTGCAAGTTGCCAGGGAAGTGTGGAGGGTTGTAGATGAATATTTTAGGATAAATTCAAACATAAAAAGTACTATTTCTAACAAACAAAAAAAATTTGAAGAAGAAATATTAAAAATATTGCCTGATTTGACTACTGCTCAAATAGAACAATTAAGACAATCTGTTGCAGGGGAAATAAATAAGGACAAAGATAAAATTCCACAGAATGATAATCAGAAAATTTAAAAAGAGAACCTCACATAATGAGTTATAAAATTTTAAGATACTTATGTGAGGTTTTTAATTAACGTAAAAATTATTATGTTTACTTAAAATTAAAGTAAACTATTATCTCCAATTTTACTTTCATTATTTGAAATATAATTTTTGATTTTTCCACCAGTTTTTTTTATGGTTTCTTTCAATTTTTCATTATCTAAAGAATTAGAATTTACAATTACTTTATAAGATGTGTTTTCAAGGTCTCTAAAACTACCGAAACCACTTATCATAGGACTTGTAGATGGAAGAGTCCTTCCGGATGAAGTATAGGAAACTCCTGAGGAATTTATTACATTTGAAAAATTTATACCAAAATCTGAATTAGAGCTTAAGGGGTCTATATAATTGTCATTTAAATCCACAGCAGTATGGCTAAATCCTTCACTTTTAAGTTTTTTTACAGCTTCATTGGCGTTTTTAATGCCTTTATAGTAAATTTCAATTCGCATTTTGACAATCTCCCTTCTTTTAATATAACATCAATAATTATAATTATAGCTTCCCACTTATTTTGAATAATATTCTATAATTGATTTTTAAGTATCCAATATATGAAAATTTACATATTTATATATTGAGGTGGTTTTATGATAGCAAATGCTGTATTTGAAGGTGGAGGAATGAAGGGAATAGGACTTATAGGAGCAGTATGTTGTTTTGAAAAAATGGGATATAAGTGGAACAAGTTTGCAGGAACTTCTGCTGGAGCGGTAATAGCTTCACTTTTAGCAGTAGGGTATAGTGGAGAAGAGTTGAAAAACATAGCTATGAATCTAGACAGAGATATATTCTTTAAAAAAAAATGGATAAGAGAACTTTCTTTAATTAAAAAGTCTTTTACACTTTTTAAAGATAAGGGAATATATTCTTCAGATGCTGTAAAAAAATATATTGAAGAACTCATATCTAAAAAGGGAAAAAGAACTTTTGGAGATATAAGTGTAGATGGAAAGTCACCTCTTAAAATAGTAGCATCAGATATAACTAAAAAGAGAATGATAATATTACCAGATGATTTAAAAGAATACGGTATAGATCCTATGAAGTTTGAAATAGCAGAAGCAGTTAGAATGAGTATAAGTATCCCCCTTTATTTTAAACCGGTAAAATTTTATTATAAAGGCGAATGCAGCTATATAGTTGATGGGGGCATACTCAGTAATTTTCCAATATGGATATTTGATACAGAGGAAGTCCCGGAGTTCCCTACAATAGGATTTAAATTAGCGGAAGAGGATATAAGCTATGGAGAATCAAAAAAGATGGATTTTATTTCTTACTTATTTGATATATTTGGGACTATGGTAGATAAAAATGAAGAAGTGTATGTGAAGGATAAATATGCAGTTAGAACTGTATTTATTCCAACATTAGGAGTTAGAAGCACAGAATTTAATATATCCAGTAAAATGAGGATGAAACTTTTCCAATCAGGATATAGTAGTTCAGAAAGGTTTTTGCATCTTTGGGATTTTCACAATTATATAAGGGATTATGTAAAATAGGACATGTGAGATTATTGAATTATATTAAAATTGTGATAATATTTATTTATAACACAATTTTAACAGTTTATGCCTAGTAAGGGGAGATATACTATGAATTTTTACGTTTATAATACAATGAGTAGAAAAAAAGAAAAATTTGTTCCTGTAAATGAAGGAAAAGTTGGAATTTATACCTGCGGTCCTACAGTTTATAATTATGCTCATATAGGGAATTTAAGAACATATATTTTTGAAGATATATTAAAGAAAGCTTTTGAATATGGTCACTACAAAGTTAAGCATGTTATGAATATAACTGATGTAGGACATTTGCAATCTGATGCAGATACAGGTGAAGATAAGATGCAAATAGGGGCTGAACGTGAAAATAAAACTGTATGGGAGATTGCTAAATTTTATGAGAATGCTTTTTTTAAGGATTGTCATAAACTTAATATAAGAAAACCTGATATAGTTTGTAAGGCCACAGATCATATTCAAGACATGATAGATATAATTAAGACACTGGAGGAAAAGGGATATACCTACACATCAAATGGAAATGTGTATTATGAAATTGATAAATTTAAAGATTATAATAAACTAGCTAATTTAAGTATGGAAGAATTAGAGGCAGGAGCTAGAATAGATGTGGATGAGAATAAGAAAAATCCGCTGGATTTTGTACTTTGGTTTACAAATTCTAAATTTAAAGATCAAATAATGCAGTGGAATTCCCCTTGGGGAAAAGGCTTTCCTGGCTGGCATATAGAATGTTCTGCTATGTCAATAAAATACTTAGGAGATAAAATAGATATACACTGCGGCGGAGTAGATCATATTCCAGTACATCATACAAATGAAATAGCTGAATCAGAAGCAGTACTTGGACACAAATGGGTGAATTATTGGATGCATGGAGAATTTTTAGTATTATCTGATGGCAAAATGTCTAAATCAAAAGGTGATTTTTTAACTCTTTCTAAAATTGAAAAGGAGGGCTTCTCACCTATGGATTATAGATACTTTTGTCTTCAATCTAGGTATAGAAAACAACTTATGTTTAGTTTTGATGCATTAAGGCAGGCACAGTTAGCTTATAAAAAATTAAAGGAG
This sequence comes from Clostridium ragsdalei P11, assembly GCF_001675165.1. GTDB lineage: Bacteria > Bacillota > Clostridia > Clostridiales > Clostridiaceae > Clostridium_B > Clostridium_B ragsdalei. Next base: position 16,253 of record NZ_LROS01000019.1, on the reverse strand, counting down.
AAAGTTGCAGATATAGTTTCAAATGTAAAAGAAAATGAAAGGGCAGATGAGAAACTTGTTAATAAGTATAAAAATAAATTTCAGGAAAAGATAAGTGATGATTTGAATATACCAAATGCATTTACTGTGTTATTTGAAGTTATAAAAGATAATGAATTGACAAGTAAGGAAAAAAGCTTACTTATAGAAAGTTTTGATACTGTTTTTTCACTGGATCTTTTAAAGCTAAGCAATCATAATTTAGAAAAGTTGGATTCAGAAGATATCAAAAGACTCATATGTGAAAGAAATGATGCAAGAAACAACAAGGATTGGCATAAGGCAGATGTTATTAGGGATGAACTTAAATCCATGGGAATAGATATAATAGACTCAAAAGAAGGGACTAAGGTGAAGGTTAGAAACAGTTAGACTAGGGTGAAAAATTAATAGGAAAATGTGATAATAAACTTTTTCAAAAAGTATAAATATATATACAATAGATAGAGGTATGTTTATGAAGAAGTTTATTAGTATATATAAAATTAAAAAGAAAACCATTTTGTCTGTATTGGCATTTTCCTATGTAACTGTATTATTTCTATTTGGGCTTATCTATTGGAGCATTGCAAATAATTCTAGGGGAGATTTTTTTGTATTTCAAAAAGATGTAAATATGACTACAAAAGTAGATGTATTTAAAAAAAATCTAAACATTAAAATTAAAAGCAAAGAATTGAAAAGCACTGTGGAAGATTTAATAAATTCTGATGAATACAAAAGACCTTTTGCAAATTTAGAAATTGTAGACGATTCAGGTTCTTCTATAAAGGTATTTTCCTTTGATAAATCTTTAGGAAAATTATGGGCCAATTATTATAGTACATTGTTAAAAGATAAGGGCGTAACCCATATAAGTGTAGAAGATATGGGAGAAGATAGGGTTAATAGTAAATTTAGCAGTTGTAAATTAAAAATATGCTTTTATACAGTAAATGAAAATGAAATCTATAAAAGCTTTAAGTGTTATAAAAAAAGTCAAGCAAATCAGTTAAGAAAAGTGGATACTAAATATATGTGGGTAAATGATTATACTATGCTTAAAAGTAAATTTTTCAAAGAAGAATACTATTATTATCCACTAAGCTTTTATTTTTCAAAGCTTGTTGAAAATTCTATATCATTTTTGGACAATAGTCCTCTAGTACTTAAATCAGTGGTTTGTGGAAACTTCAAATATCCAATAGAGAATTTTATATATTTTAGTGCTGTAACTATAACCACACTGGGATATGGTGATATTTTGCCTAATTCTATTATAGTGCGTTTTATGGTAATTATGGAAACCATACTAGGGATAATAATAGTAGGCACATTTACTTCCTGTTTATTTTGGAATAGAAATTAAAATAAAATTTGTTGTGATATACTTTATCTAGAATTAAATCTATATGTATGAGGAGATGCGTAATATGATGAATACAGTAAAAATTATAAGGTCGGATGAATATAAGACAAGCAGATGGTCGGGAGGGACTACTACAGAGCTTTTAATATATCCTTATGAAGCAAAATATGCTGAAAGAAATTTTAAATGGAGATTAAGTTCTGCAAAGGTTATAGATGAAGAATCTGTATTCACTCATTTACCTGGAATTGCTAGAATCATAATGAGTATAGACGGGAATTTAACTCTTCATCATGAGGGACACTATGAAAAAGATTTAAAGCCTTTTGAACAGGATAATTTTATGGGCGATTGGAATACTAAAAGTTTTGGAAAGGTAACAGATTTTAACTTAATGATGGCTCCTGGATGCCAGGGAAAAATAGAAACATACATTTTTGAAGGTAAAAAAATGTATGAAGAAAAACTTAATCCAGGTGAACATATTAATAGAGAAAAAGATATAAAACAAATTACATATGTATTTTATATTTTGGGTGAAAAAGTGGAAGCTTATATTAGTGATATGAAGGTGTATCTTAACAATAAAGATACATTAGCTGTAACCACTTTGGTTAATGGTGATCCTTTTAATATTAAACTTTGCAATAAAGGTGAAGAAGACATTAAAGTTATAAAGACAGAAATAGCGTATTAGTTATATGTACTAAATAAAAAAAGGCCTTTAAAAATATTATTATTTTTTGGGCCTTTTTTTATTTAAAAAATTTAAATATAAGTGTACATAAATTATGTGTAATAATTCTATTTAAACAGGGTAAAACTATATTAGAAAAGTTGGTTAGCAATTTTATAAGAAATGTGAGGGAGGGCTTAATAAATTGACTGTAGGATCTCAAGTAAAACAGACACTGGCTGTTCTTAAAGGTGCTGAAAGTACTTTGAGAGTATATTCTCTTCAAGAACAGGATAAAAAAGTAAAGAATGTGTACAAAGAGGCACTGGATGCTGTAGATGGTGTTACAAAGAATCTAAATGATAGATTGAAATATTTAGAATATGAAGAGCCTCAATATAAACAGAACTGATTTGGGGGAATAATATATGAAAATTTGGATTATAATTTTGTTAAAATCTACGGTACTATTTTTTGTTACCTTATTTTTTATAACAATAGTTGGGAAAAAGCATCCCAGGAGGATAACCCCTTTTAATTTTATAAACTATAGTGTAATAGCGGTTTTAATAGCACTAACGTGTACAAATGTTATATATAACTGGGTAATTGGTATTCTGGCTATAGCTGTATGGATGTTACTCCCATTAATTTTAGAATATGCTTCTATGAAAAGTAAGTTTATATGCAATTTGCTAAAGGGTGAAGGAGTTGTAGTTGTAAAAGAAGGAAAAGTAATGGAAGAAAATTTAAGTAAAATTGGATGCAGCGGTGAAGACTTATTAAGGGAACTTCGCTCAAAAAATGTATTTAATTTAGCAGATGTGGAATTTGCCATGATGGAGTCTACAGGAGATATAAATATACTGATGAAATCAGATAAAAGGCCACTTACCCCAAATGATCTTCAGATAGAAGTATGTCAAGAAGGAGCACCGCAGACTGTAATATTGGACGGAAATGTAATAAATGAATCTTTGAGCAATTTAGGACTAAATCAAGGATGGCTTGATGTACAGTTAGAATCTAAAGGTGTATCTTTGGATAATGTATTTATAGGTCAGGTTAATTCAAAAGGCGAGCTCTACATAGATTTATTTGATGATTTAATTCAAACTCCCCAATCAAATGTTAGAAAAATTCTCTATGCCAATCTGGAAAAGGCTCAGGCAGATTTGATGTCATTTGCACTTGAAACTCAGGATAAAAAGGTAAAAGATATGTATAAAAAGGACTCTGATATTTTAAAGAATGTATTAATAAAGTTAAAACCCTATTTATTGAAATAGAAGGTGATAAAATGTCTAATAAAAAAAATAAAAAGCTGACTCCTGTACAACAGGAGTATCAAAACTTGGCTAAAACAAAAGAGATAAAAAGAAATGTTCTTAAAAATAGTCTGAAGGCATTTTTGGTTGGCGGAAGTATTTGTGCTTTTGGTCAGGGACTTCAAATTATATTTATAAAGTATTTTAAATTTACAGAAGCCAACGCTGGTAATCCGACATCTGCAGTTTTAATAATAATTGCTGTATTACTTACAGGGTTTGGAGTGTTTGATCATATTGCACAATGGGCTGGGGCAGGAACATCTATTCCTGTTACTGGTTTTGCAAATTCCATTGCATCTGCTGCTATAGAACATAGAAGCGAAGGATTCGTTCTTGGTGTAGGAGGAAATATGTTTAAAATTGCAGGTCCTGTAATAACTTTTGGAGTTTTTTCTGCTTTTGTAGTTGGTACTATAAAAGTAATTATTAAATGGTTAGGTGGGATGTAAATGATTCAAGGTCATCAATCATGGGTATTTGAATCTAAACCGACTATACTTGGATGTGGTGCAGTAGGAGGACCGTTTGAAGCAAAAGGTGCTTTAGCTAAAGATTTTGACTTGCTTCATGAAGATATATGGCTTGGTCAGGATAGTTTTGAAAAATCTGAAAAAAAGTTATTGGAGGAAGCTTGTCAGATTGCTATAAAAAATGCAAAAGTAAAAAAAGAAAGTATAAATTTTTTCATAAGTGGAGATCTTATGAATCAGATAGTTATCAGTAGTTTTGCTGCTAGAACTTTAAGCATACCGTATTTAGGTATATTTGGAGCTTGTTCAAGTTCTATGGAAGGGTTAGCTATATCGTCGTTGCTCATAGATAATGGTGCAGCAGAATACGTTCTTTGTGGAACATCCAGCCATAATGCTGCTACAGAAAAACAGTTTAGATACCCTACAGAGTATGGAGGACAGAAGCCACCTACAGCTCAATGGACGGTAACAGGAGCAGGAGCTGCAGTAGTTGGAAAAGGTACTGGACCTAAAGTTACATCAGCTACTATAGGTAAAGTAGTAGACATGGGAATTTCTGATCCATTTAATATGGGTGCTGCTATGGCAGCAGCGGCAGTAGATACAATAGAAGCTCATTTTAGAGATTTAAATAGAGATCCTTCTTATTATGACATAATAGCCACAGGAGATTTAGGGAAAATAGGCCATGACATAGCAGAAGAAATTTTAAAAAAGGATGGATTTAAGTTTCAAGAAGGAGTATTTAAAGACTGTGGAAAGCTAATATATAACAAAGATCAACCTGTATTTTCAGGTGGCAGCGGATGTGCATGTTCTGCTACAGTAACCTATGGACATTTTTTTAAGGAAATGAAGAAAAAAAAGTTAAATAAAATATTGGTAGTGGCAACAGGAGCCCTTATGTCACCTATGTCATATCAACAAAAAGAAAGTATACCATCTGTAGCTCATGCAGTATCTATAGAAGCATAGAAAAGAGGTGCATTCATATGGAAAAATTTCTTTGGGCATTTTTAGTAGGTGGAGGAATATGTGTAATAGGTCAGATAATGATGGACGTATTTAAGCTCACACCGGCACATACAACAACTACTCTTGTAGTAGTAGGAGCTATCCTTGGAGGGCTAGGATTATATGATCCTTTAGTAAAATTTGCTGGTGCCGGTGCTTCTGTACCAATAAGTAGTTTTGGAAATTCGTTGGTTAAAGGAGCCATGATGGAAGCAGATGAATATGGAATAATAGGTGTGCTAACAGGAATTTTTGAGATTACCAGTGCTGGTATTTCTGCTGCTGTGATTTTTGGATTTATAGGGGCTTTAATATTTAAACCTAAAGGATAATTTAAAGGAGGTGATAATAAATGACAGTTGGAACTCAAATGCAGCAAGCAATAGCAGGAATTCAAAGTGCGGCTGCAACTATGAAGACATTTGAACTGGAGACACAGGACAAAAGTGCTAAAAAAGATTTTCACCAAATAGCAACAAATTTGGATGACGCTCTTCAAATACTTCAAGGAAGACAAAAGTTCATACAGCAAGAAGAACCACAGTATAAACAATGTTAATAACAAAAATATAATTAAGAGAAGACTTAAAAGTCATAATTATCAATTAATGTGATAATTATGACTTTTATTTAAAGAAAGATGTAATGTAATATAAATTGTTAAAATAATAAATATTATGTAAATAAAAAATAAAGTAAACTAAAAATAATAACAAACACCAGTTGCAAATAGAAACAAAACTACTTAAAATGAAAAATATAAACTAGCAATAAATACAATGGAGATTTATTATGACTTTAACTAATGAAAAGACTGTTCTAATTACAGGAGCTTCAAACGGAATAGGACTTGAGCTTGCAAAACTATTTTCTAAGGATGGGTATAATTTAATACTTGTAGCTAGAAGTGAAAACAAATTAGTAGAAATAGCAAAAAATTTAATAAAAAAATATAATATTAATGTACATATAATAAAAGAAGATCTTTCAAAAAAAGAATCTGTAAAAGATCTATTTTTGAAAGTACAACAACTAGGCATAAGGGTAACTACTCTTGTTAATAATGCAGGTACAGGTTACTGTGGACTTTTTCATGAAATTGATATAGACAAAGATGAAGAAATGATAGGGTTAAACATTGAAGCTATTACTTATTTAACGAAATTATTTTCAAAAGAGATGATAAAGTTAAAAAAGGGGAGTATATTAAATGTGGCATCTACGGGTTCTTATGAACCAGGACCTTATACTGCAGTATATTATGCCTCTAAAGCATATGTACTATCCTTTTCTCAAGCCCTTGAAAATGAGCTAAAGCCATATGGCATAAAAGTATGTACTCTGTGCCCGGGAGCTACTAAAACTGGATTTTCTAAAAATGCAGGTAAAAAAGATATGAAAACTGCTATGAGTGCTGAAAAAACTGCTGAGATAGCTTATATAGGATTTATGAAAAATAAATCTATTATAATACCAGGATTTTTTAATAAAATAGCTGTTTTATTTTGTAAGCTATTGCCAGGCAAAATTTCTGCGGTCATTGTTAGAAAAATACAGGAAAAGGCAACTAAAAATTTTTAAAATAAACACTTTAAAGTTAAAAAATAGGTAGTATAATAGTAATATAATGGTAATGCATAATACTATGAAATGGGGGATTATTTTTATGAAAGTTATAATAGATAGGTTTGAGGGACCTTATGCCGTTTGTGAAAAAGAAGATAAAACTATGATGGATATAAAACGAATAAATTTACCCATTGAGGCAAAAGAGGGATATGTACTTGATGTATATGGAGATGAAATAACTATAGATCTAGAAGAAACTCAAAATAGGAAAAAACATATGGAATATATAACTAAAGATATGTGGAATTAATTTTCATATACTTAGGCATTTTCAAAGAAATAACTAGTCAGTATGCTAGCCTATTTTTTATCATACTGCGTTGGTAGAACCCTTAGATAGGATTCACTATCTGCGGGTCTGATAAACAAATTTCTAAGCATCAGATGAAGTTTAAAACTTCATCTGATGCTTAGAAATTGTTATCCAGGGACATAGCCACTCTTTGCTCACACTTGGAAAAGTGTAAGTATTAGAGTGGGTAGTCATCGGATAAAAAATATTCGTCGTATCTTTGACTTGTTATTTTCTTTCAAATGCCTTATTTTATGGAATAAAACTATTTCTGCATTTATGCAGAAATAGTTTTATTCCATTTTTCACATCTTCCACCAAAAAAACCTATAATTTTTTTGGTACCCGATATTTTTACAACTTCACATCTATTAGGGCATCCTCCACACTCAAAGCTTTTAGATGTAAAACTAGCATTTGCTAAATTAAATCCATTAAAGTTAGTGATTTTATTACCTTTTCCCAAGGTTTCCTTTGCTAAAATAGCTGCACCAATGGCACCCATTACTTTAAAATTTTGAGGTATTACTACTTCTTTATTCAGTATTTCTTCAAAAGCAGTCTTCATTCCTATATTTGCAGCAACTCCTCCTTGAAAAAATATTTTGGATTTTATATCTTTGCCTTTGGCCACATTAGTTAAATAATTTCTTACAAGAGCATTGCAAAGGCCTTTTATTATATCAGAGTTACTATAACCTAATTGTTGTTTGTGTATCATATCTGATTCAGCAAATACGGCACATCTCCCTGCTATTCTTACAGGAGAAGTAGACTTTAAAGCATATTCTCCAAATTGTTCAATAGGGATATCTAATCTTTCAGCTTGACGGTCTAGAAAGGAACCTGTTCCTGCTGCACATACTGTATTCATTGCAAAATCTAGCACAATGCCATTTTGCAAAAGTATTATTTTAGAATCCTGACCGCCTATTTCTATTATGGTTTTAACATCTTTATCTAGGTTTAAGGCAGCAACGGCATGAGAAGTTATTTCGTTTTTAATTATATCAGCACCTATAATAGAAGCAGCAATTTGTCTTCCACTTCCAGTGGTTCCAACTGCGCTTATGTCCGTGTCTCTATATTTATTTTTCAGTAATTTAAATCCTTCTTGAATTGCACTTATAGGCCTTCCTTTTGTCCTCAAATAAAGTGATTCAAGTAAGTTCATATTTTCATCAACTATTACAATATCTGTGCTAACTGAGCCTACGTCAACTCCCATATAATACATTTTTTTTTCTCCTTTCAAGTAAATCTAAAAATGCTTCTATTCTTGTTATATATCCAGCTTCACCGGTCATTTCATCTACTATTAATGTAAGTATAGGGAAATTTCTATCCTTTGATATAGTTGGAAGTATGGATTTTGATACAATTTCAGGCATACATCCCATAGGGAAAATCTGTATAGCACCATCAAACCCGTTTTTATCTGCTAAAACAGCTTCTCCTATACATTCCCTTGCATGACCACCTATATAATAAGGCAAATATTTTTTAGAATTCCTTCTCAAACTAAGTGAATTCAACTTTAATGGAGATAGAGCCATGTCTTTAATCCACCAACTTGGAGAAAGATATCTAGCTGTAGATACCCCATAATTCATAAGCTTTTCTTCTATAAAAAGATTTGAGAAAGGTTCTATTATAGTATATATTTCACCGATTATAGCAATTTTTAAAGGCTTTTTATTTTTAGAGATTGGTACTTTGCTTAACTGTTCCATATGTTTTTTTATAGTAAATATCATTTCTTCTGGTGAAGTAGTTTTAAAAGCTTTTAATTTGCAATCTTTTAATATATTTTTGCATTGTCCTTTTTTTATTTCATAACCTGATAATAACTTTACCTTTTTATCTATATTATCCATTAGGTTTATTATTTTAAGTCCTTGATGTACTACTTTTAACTTTTCTATGGCATTTTTCTTGCTAACTGATCCAATAGAAAGCAGTCTTCTCATAAGTTCTTTCAATCCTATATCTTTTGGATAATCTAGAACTATAAAATTTAAGTTATAGCCTAATTTTTTCAATAGATTCATTTGGAGTTCGCAATATTCTCCAAATCTGCAGGGACCGCAGCTTCCAACTATTAATATTGTATCTGCACCTTGTTTTATACTTTCTATATAATTTCCTATCATTATTTTAAAAGGAAGGCACATTTCCTCTGGAGAATAAAATGATCCAATTTCTAAGGCTTTCCTGTTGCTCAATGGTGGAATTATATAATCAACTCCAAGTCCATCAAATACAGCCTTTACTGCAAAACAGGTATTGCCAAGGTGGGGGAAGGTTACTTTCATAAATTTGCACACCTCCTTTTAAGCATATCTGAAAAGGCTTCTAATCTAGTATTAAAGCCTGCTTCTCCAGTTTGTTCATCTATTTTTAATATGAGCATAGGAAAATCTTTTAACCTATTTTTAATAAGTTCAATTACTACGGAATCTATTCCACAGGCAAAAGAAGAGATGTATATTATGCCATCTACTTTTTTATTTTCTGCTGCATAAATGGAAAAACCATAAGAATTTCTAGCAAAATGCCAAAATGGTTTTTTAAATAGATGGTCTACCTCACTGTTTATTATGCTTTCATTTATACTTTCCTCTGTAACTATGCCCATACCAAGTTTGTTTAATTTTTTTACTATATTCATATTGATAAAAGTGTCATATAAGTTGTAAGGGTGACTTACTAATGCAGTTTTTATAGGAAAACCACTGGTATCTAGTAATAACTTATGATTCTCTTGGGCACTTAAAGCTTTTTTATAGGCAGCATTTATTTTAAAAATGTTTTTAGTAAATATCAAGCCAGATTTTAATAACCAGTTTCTACGTTTTACCTTAGAAAAAGCATATATAGGGTAGTTTAACGATAGGGGCATATTGGGAATGTCATTTATTATCATTTCTGGAAGACCACAAAATTTTGGACATATAAATTCTCTTTTTTGTATTTGCATTATTCTAGGAATAAGCATGATGTCACATTTATCCTTTATTGAAGCTACATGACCATGAAATATTTTTATTGGGAGGCATGCTTCGTCTACACAATATTTTGTTCCAAGGTTAAGTATATATTTATCTGTATCTTGGGATGTTACTATTTCAGCTCCAAGTTCTTTAAAGAACGTTTCTATAAAAGTGTGATATTTACAATACAATAATCCTTTAGGAATACCTAGTTTCATATATAAGTTGCTGCTTTTAATAGGGGAGTAGTAAATAGAAATTTATAAGCAGCGATTCCTCCAATCTTTTATGATTAAATATTTACATTTGTATATTTTGCCATAATTCCTTTAATTTATTCAATTCTTATAAAATATTATTTTTTTACTTTGCGGAATAAATATTATGTAAATTAAAAGATGAACTTATAAAAAGGCTATTTTGTAAGTTATCCGATGGCTACCATCCGCAACACTCTAATCTTCCAGCTGAGTCTAAGAATCACTTGATTAATATGCGGATTGTACTGAAAAAAATATTTTTAAAAAAGTTTTCGACTATAAAATACAAGTTGAGAGTATTTCTATTTTCTAATTTTATAGATAAGAGGGAATATAATATCTGAAAATAAATCATAATTCTGCAAATATTACGCAGAAAGATTAATGGCAATAAATAGGAAAGAATAAAGTAGAAAAATGAATCCACAAAGTTATGCCCATATTGTGGAAATATTTCAATTTGATAAAAATTTAATTTTTCATACAATAAGATACATACATTCCTAAATAAAAAATGAATTATTTTAATTTGAAATATTCTTTTTCAAAATTTGAAATATAAATTGAGAATATTATCAATTGAAATATAAATTTAATGCATAGGATATATTTTTACAAATTAATACATAGAAAGCATGCAGCATGAAATAGCACGTAATTTAAAGAAAACTTGTGACATTAATCATCATAAAATATAAGAATAAAATATAATTAACAAATTATTCATACAATATAAGGGCATATAAGGAGGATTTTGACTTAGTTTTATAGAATATTAACTTCGTTAAATAACCATTTAGCGAAGTTACACTTAATTTTAGAGAGGGGAATGGACGTATGCAGTATAATTTAAGCAATATTTATAATCCTAAGCTTCCACAATGTCTGAATGACTTTTTAAATTACCTTGGAACTATTCGAGGTAAATCAAAAAATACACAGGATGGATATCAGGTTGATTTGACCATGTTTTTTAGATTTTTAAAAATTTACAGAGGAATTATTAAGGAAAATTATGAATTTGAAAATATAGATATAAGTGATATAAATACGGATTTTATACGTAAAATAACTTTAAGCGATTTATATGCATTTATATCCTTTGCCGAAAACTATAGAAATAATGGCAATTATGCCAGAGCTAGAAAAGTAGCCTGCTTAAAATCATTTTTTAAGTATCTTTTTAGCAAAGCTAAACTAGTAGATACAAATCCAGCTTTAGAACTAGAATCTCCTAAAATAGATAAGAGGAACCCTATTTATTTAAGTTTGAAGGAAAGCAAAGTCCTTTTAAATTCTATAGATGGTAAATTTAAAGAAAGAGATTATTGCATCATAACCTTTTTCTTAAACTGTGGAATGAGACTTTCAGAACTTTGCAGCATAAATATATCAAAAATTAAGGAAGACACATTAACTGTAGTTGGAAAAGGAAATAAAGAGAGAACTATATATTTAAACAAGGCCTGCCTAATGGCTTTAAATAATTATCTTGAAATTAGAAATAAGGATTGTGATAAAATAAAAGATAAAGATGCCCTTTTTATAAGTAAAAATCACACCAGAATAAATAAAAGGTCTGTAGAAATGATGCTCAAGAAATATTTAAAAAATGCAGGCCTTGATAGCAACAAATATACGCCACATAAATTGAGACACACAGCTGCAACTCTTATGTACAAATACGGAAATGTAGATATTAGAAGCCTTCAAAAAATATTGGGCCACGAAAATGTATCTACTACTCAAATTTATACTCATGTAGATGATGAACAATTGAGAGAAGCAGTGAATTCAAATCCTTTAAGCAATGAAGAAGAATAAAGAAGTACGTCTGTTCCCTACTCTTTCAAAGAACAGACGTACTTCTTACTTAGTTTCTTTTTTCTTTTTAATTCTTATAAGGCCAGGATAGTCTTCATGAGTTATATCTTGATATTTTTCTCTATCGTCTAAAATTTCTTTTAATCCATCTATGTCATCAATGAATTGAACATCAATTTCGTCGTCTTTTAGATCTGCTTGTGAATTTTCATCATCATCTAATTGAGAATGAGAGTCATCATTATTTTCTGTGCTGTTTTCTAAATCTTCATCCTGATACTCTTTTACTTCCTCTTTATCATCTATAATTTGGTCAATTTTTATGGCCTTCATATCGTACCCTTCCATTTCAAGGCATTTGCCGCAGTTGTCACACTTCTTGTTTGAATCTAAATCGCAGATTTCACATTCGCCGCAATTATTGCAGGGCTTTTTTTCATCAAATATGCAGTATTCTCTATTCATACATAGTACTCCTTTAAATTTTATATAAATATGTATATTAATAAAATCAGTATAGAACATAAGTTTGATATTTGTCAACTTATATGATATAATTCACATAAGTAAATTAGAGGGGTGTTTTTAATGACAGAACACAATCGAGATAGACAGTTTCAAATATATGAATTTATTAAGACTCAAATTAGGGAGAAAGGATATCCCCCTTCTGTTAGAGAAATATGTGCAGGTGTAGGCTTAAAATCTACTTCTACTGTTCATAGTCATCTAGAAAAATTAGAAAAAAAGGGATTTATAAAAAGGGATTCTTCAAAATCTAGAACCATAGAGATTATTAAGAAATCCGTTCCTAAAACTACTAAAAAAGAACTAATAGATATACCTATTGTAGGAACTATAACAGCAGGAATGCCTATTTTAGCAGTAGAAAATATAGAAGATGTATTTCCCCTTCCAATAGAGTATGTAAAAAATAAAAATCAATTATTTATACTCAAAGTACAAGGAGAAAGTATGATAGATGCAGGTATATTGGATGGAGATATGTCTATAATAGAACAGACTAATTTTGCTGAAAACGGAGATATAGTAGCAGCTTTAATTGATAATGAAGCTACTTTAAAGAGATTTTTTAAAGAAAAAGGCCATATAAGGTTACAGCCTGAAAACAAAAGTATGTCTCCTATTATAGTGAATGATTGTAAAATAATTGGTAGGTTAGTAGGAATATATAGAAGGTATTAGATATTTTTATGCAAATATATAAAGTGGTAAAGTACAGGTGTAAATATGCAGAAAGTTATTTTTCTTGTAGATATGAATGCTTTTTTCATAAGTTGTGAGGCAACACGCCATCCTGAAATCATAAATAAGCCTGCTGCAGTAGCTGGGGATCCTAAAAATCGAGCAGGTATTATTTTAACTGCAAATTATGAAGCACGAAAATTTGGGGTTAAAACAACTATGCTTCTACATCAAGCTTTAAAACTCTGCCCGGATATGGCTATTATTCCCCCAGATCATCAATTTTATAAGCAAAAATCCAGAGAAGTTATGAGTATACTTTCGCAGTACACTCCTTCTATTGAGCAGAATAGTATTGACGAAGCCTGGCTTGATATGACAGGCTGCGAAGGAATCTTTGGGAAGCCATTTGAGTCAGCTAAAAGAATTATGAAGCACATTAACCATGAACTAGATTTAAAATGTTCTATAGGTATATCTCAAAATAAGTTCTTATCAAAAATGGCTTCTGATATGAAAAAGCCTTCAGGCATTACAGAACTTTGGAGGCAGGACATTAAAGTAAAGCTATGGCCACTTCCTATTGAATCTATGTATGGAGTTGGTAGACAAACTGCACAAAAGCTTCAAAGAATGGGAATTAAGACTATTGGTGATCTTGCACTTTTTAGTAGACAACATCTTATAAAAAAGCTTGGCAAAATAGGTGCTGAGATTCATCAACTTGCAAATGGTATAGACATCTCTCCTATAAAACCACATTTTAAAAAAGATATAAAATCAATTAGTAAGTCTACTACATTAGGTGAAGATATTTCAGACATGGAACGTGCAAAAATTATTTTGATGAAACTTTCCGATGAAGTTGGAATGACTGCACGTAAATACGAAAAAAAAGGCCATACAATACAAATTAGCATCAAATATTCTAATTTTCAAACTATTACTCGGCAAACAACTGTACCTGCAACTTATTTAGTTAAGGAAATTTATTCTACAGGAATTAAACTTCTTGAGAAAAATTGGGACCTACAATTGCCAATACGATTATTAGGGATAAGTCTTAGTGGATTTAGTGGAGATACTAGTATACAGCAAATATCAATTTTTAATATGAAAAAAATCAAACGTGAAGAAAGTTGTATGAGATCTGCGGATAAAGTTGACAAAATAGAAAATGCCATTGATAGTATACGAAAAAAGTACGGCTATTCAATAATTAATCGTGCAATATTAATGAAGAAAAATAATAAAGATTAGTTTTTTAGGATTATCCTGGTTTTGTGTAGAAGGGCAATAAAAACCTATTGCAGAATAAAAACTATCCTCTATGAAGCCTTGAAAATTGTTATCGTCTAATCTTTTCAACATTGTCAATTACCTCCTATTTAATATAATATTTATATATTACAATAGTATTTGGTATACCAAATACTATTGTAATAACTTCCATATTGTGATATACTACAAGAAACAGAGGAAGTATTCGGCAAAATATTTCCTCTGTTAGAGAGAAATTTAATTAGCTAAAATGTAATGATTAGTAGCTGTATACCAAATATTATGGAGCTATAGGAGTTGTATCTTTAATTTGTTTCCTTGTAGGCTTTGGTATCTTAGGTAAAATTACAGACATTATGCATGCATACAGTGAAAACAACGCTGCAACTGTAAATACAACAGACCAACTGTAGTGAGCAGCGAGAGCAGCTCCTAAACCGCCACCTAAAATAGAAGCAAATCCTTTACCACTATATATAAATCCGTAGTTAGTAGCAGCATAAGTTGAACCAAACATATCAGCATTTAATGATGGGAATAAACTAAATAGTTGACCCCATGTGAACATTACGCACATCAAAAGAATTATATACAACACACTATTTTTGCTTCCTAAGATAGGTAACAAGAATAGGAAGACTGCATTCAAACCAAAGGACAAACACATTGTTCTTGTACGACCTAACTTATCTGAAACTGATCCCCAAAAAACTCTTCCTACACCATTTGCAAGG
The DNA here is from genome assembly GCF_001675165.1 of Clostridium ragsdalei P11. Taxonomy (GTDB): domain Bacteria; phylum Bacillota; class Clostridia; order Clostridiales; family Clostridiaceae; genus Clostridium_B; species Clostridium_B ragsdalei. Next base: position 1,153 of record NZ_LROS01000019.1, on the reverse strand, counting down.
CTGTTCATCATAACTGCAAGTACAATAATTGAGGAAGCCATTCCTAATTGTTTACCAAAAGGTTTTGTGTTTGCTGTAATGATAAGTCCACCAACACTGATAGATAAGAACATTGTCCATATAAGCCAGAAATGTGGAGTTTTTAACACTTCACTAGGGCTAAATCCAATTTTTGATGGATCTGCTTTAGCAGCCTTTGCTTTTTGGCTAGGCATTTTTGAACCAACAGGATAGCGTAAAATGAATGCAATAATTACAACGATAACACCTTGAAGTATACCTGTAAAACCAAAAGCTTGTGCAACACCACTAGCATCTAAAACTTTCTGAATTACAGGAACAAAAGGCATTGATCCTATTCCGAAAGCTCCTGCTATTAAACCTGATGCAAGGCCTCGTTTATCTGGGAACCAACGAACTGCAACACTAACAGATCCACCATAAATAATTGCAGCTCCAACACCTGCCATAGCATAGAAGAAATACAAACTAGCAACAGAAGTTGCTTGACCAAGCATAGTCCATCCGCCACCAATCAGTATACCTGCAAGACCAAACATCAGTTTTGTGCCAAACTTATCAAGCAATAATCCACCTATTGGTTGAACAAAGGTTTCAAACATTATAAACAAAGTAAAAGCGTACTGAACAGCAACTAGAGACGAGTGTAACGACTTAACTAACGGAGTAGTAAACAAAGTCCATGCATATTGAAGATTGGCAATCATTACCATAGCTAAACAAGCAGAAATCAATTGAACCCAACGGTTACCTAAAATTGACCCATATGCATTTTGATTTTTAGCTATAAACTCAGTTTTGTTAAAATCAGACATACATTTCTCCCCCTTTAAATATATATTTAATTATATTTAATGTAAAATAATACATATCTTAACATTAAATATATTTACTTAGTTAAATAACCCCGGATCCGTTATATTGGCCCGGGGTTACACAACAATTGAGTGCTGTTGAAGACCTTGCGAAATCAAGACGTATAGTATACCCTCAATTTGAAAAATGTTATTCTATTGTTTGGGATATAGTATTTTCTACTCCAACTTCCTTCAAACGTTGATTTGCAAATTGTTGAAGCTTTTGGATATGTTCTGGCTGCAGGTGACTAAATCTCCCTTGATATTTAATATAT
>NZ_LROS01000018.1 GCF_001675165.1 Clostridium ragsdalei P11 | reverse complement strand
TACCATTTTCACTCTTTCTTCTTCTGTATATTTTCTTATGAAATTCATAAAAACCCCCTCTCAAAACTCTAAATTAATTTTAAATTAACTGAGTTAATTATTCCAGCTTTATGAGGGGGCCTATGAGACATTAACTATTAATTCTTAACTCTTAATTTTTAATTATATTTATCATCTAACGTTCATCCCATTCAATAGAATCTACAATACCTACGATAGAAGCATCTATTGGTATATCATTTTGAGAATCACTAGAATTTCTTGATCCACTTCCTGTAACCACAATTACAGTGTCATTAGCACCTGCACCTACAGTATCTACAGCAACAAAATGATCACCTATTAAATTTTCTTTTTCATCTATTTTTTTTACTATTAATAATTTGTTTCCTATAAGCTTTTCACTTTTTTGGGTAGAAACAACCTTTCCAACAACTTTACCTAAAAACATACATATTCCCCTCTATTAATTTTTTAATCACTAGTATTATACAATTAAGATATTTAGCAATATTTTTAATTGTTTACATGTTATTTTTCGCTTTTTTATTATATTTATTAGTATTATAACTATACTTTAATTTTAAAGTTAAATTAATTTTCAGATTTATCATTGTATAAATTCAAATCTATACAATACTTAGTTATTTTTCTGTATATAGTCGCCTTACCTATTTGTAATAATTCAGACGCCTTCATGACATTTCCCTTACAATATTGAAGTGCATTTCGAATACACCGTTCTTCTACTACTTCCAAAGGTAAAACCTCTTTTGATAAATCATTACTTATTGGTGCTTCAGCTTTTCCACCCCTACCAATAAGGTACTTTGAAGTTATCATTGTATCCTCACAAAGATAATAGGATCTTTCAACTACATTTCTAAGTTCTCTTGTATTTCCCTCAAAATTATATCTTTTCAGCTTTTCTATGTAAGAAGGGTCTATATATTTGGGATCACATGGATTCTTAATATTAAGCTGACTCACAAAATACTGAGCTAAAAGTTCTATATCCTCCTTTCTATCTCTTAGAGGAACAAGATGAATATTCATGACATTAAGTCTATAATAAAGGTCTCCTCTAAAATTTTTGTTTTCAACCTCATCTTTAAGTACTCTATTTGTTGCCGCAATTACTCTTACATCAATAGATTTTTCATAGTTTCCTCCAACTCTAACTATCTTAAGGTTATCTAATACCCTCAAAAGTTTTGATTGAATATCAAGTGGAAGTTCTCCTATTTCATCTAAAAATATTGTACCTCCATCTGCTAATTCAAATTTTCCTGGATTTCCTCCTTTTGACGCACCAGTAAAAGCACCTTTTTCATATCCGAAAAGTTCACTTTCTACTAATTCTCTAGGTATTGCAGCGCAGTTTACAGCTACAAAAGGCCCCTTACTTCTACTGCTGTAATTATGAATAGATTGCGCAAATACTTCTTTTCCCGTGCCGCTTTCACCTTCTATGAGTATATTGCAATTTGTTTTAGCTGCTCTTTTAGCTAACTTTATAACAGTTTTCTCCCTTTCATTTTTTGTAATAACATCATCAAAAGTAAATGAGGCCTTATAACCCACTAAGTTGTTTACCATTTTATGCAAATTTTTAGTATCTCTAATAGCAAGTACCAATCCTATAATTCGTCCTCTTAATTTTACAGGCACCAAATTTACAACACATCTTATCCTTTTTCCATCTATATAAAAACTGCAATCTTGTGACCACTTGTTTTCTCCAGTAAGTACTACAGTTTTTAATATTTCATCCTTTAATATTTCATTTAAATAAGTTAAATATAAAGTTTCTTCTTTTACTCCCAGTATTTTAACAGTTGTTATATTCACTTTTTTTATTAAAAGGTTTTCATCTGTAATTATGAGACCATCGTAACAGCAATCAAAAATAGCTTTAAGTATAAAAGATGATATATCATATTCCAATATACTGTCCATATCAATCCTGCACATACTACCTACATCATCTAGAAAACTCATATCTTCCATTCTATAACCTCCTCAATATGTAAATCTTCTATTTAGTTTTAGTATATCACATTTTGAGAATAATCATAAAAAATTATTGTATCATTATGATAAATATTTATATAATATCATAATGATATTGACTTTTTGTGTCATTATGATATTATATAAATATAAAGTGTCTTGTTTCAATAGGACAACAATTGGCACAAAAATTGCTTTAATATAAATGTGAATATATGTTTGAAAAAACATTTTAATAGCCCTAAACCTAAAAGCCTAAAATCTAAGTAAAAATACTCCAGCATAGTTAGACCCCTATGCTGGAGTATTTTTTGCTTATCCAAATTACTCAACTTTCACACATATGAAATTTTGATTTAATAAAAAATAATGAAAAGCAAATTTTTTAAAAAGAACAAATTTCAAATAGCAAAGAACAGATAAAGATGATTTCCCTTGTACCTCAGGAAATCTATAATTTTAATATTTTCTGACGTTAGGAAGAAACTTATCCTTATTTGTTCTTTAATCTTTGTACTTTGATATTTAAGAAATTGAGTTAAGTTATATACAATAAAAAGCTAAGAGCTTTCACCATATGCTATGATGAAAGCTCCTAACTTTTATTTATAATTTTATATAATCTTTAGCCTACTTCACGTTCGTCGTCATCTTTTTTTTCAACTATATTATTATTGTCATCATAAGTAACTAATTTGAGAGATTTTGTAGGACAAACTTCTATGCAAGCAGGTCCTCCATCCCTATCCTGGCAAAGATCACACTTATTTGCTACCACTCTTCCTTTTCCATTTACAGTAGGATTACCTTCCTCACTCATCTTAAGTCCCTTTTGGTCTACAACTTCTCCATCCTTATATTGAGAAGCTAATTCAATAGCTCCAAAAGGACAAGCTAACATGCAGATTTTACATCCAACACATACATCTTTATCTACACTAACATAACCATTTTCATTTGAAATAGCGTTAACTGGACAAGCTTTACCACAAGGTGCATCTTCGCATTGTCTGCATTGAACAGGAGCACTTACTTTAGCAGTTTTTATCACATTTAAGCGAGGATTAAAATTAATTTTGGATACATTTGTATTAAAAAAGTCCCCTCCTGAATGTGCAATACCACAAGCTGCTTCACAAGTCCTACATCCTATGCATTTATTAGGATCTGCTACTACGAGGCAATTCTTCATTTTATTAACTCTCCTTTTTTCTTGAGATATATTTAGTGTGCAATAATTCATGAGACTTAGCTCCTAATGGTTTGTCTAAGAACTCATCATATATTTTCTTTATTTCTGGATTTTCATGTGATTTTCTATAAGTAAGATTAGCGTCATGATTATATAGTCCCTTTTTCCTATTATTATAAGCTTCTTCTTTATCTGAATCAAGTATAACCTTAGGTTGTCCTCCACCACTTATACATCCTTGAGGACAAGTCATAACCTCTATAAAGTGTAAATCACATTTACCTGCCTTTACTGATTCCATAACATCTTTTACATTTTTTAAGCCGGAAACTACTCCTACTTTTAGTCTAATATCTCCTAAATCTACTTCAGCAGTTCTAAAACCTTCTCCACCTCTTACCATAGTAAGATCTATACTTGGAATAGTTTTTTTAGTATAAAGTTCATATCCAGTTCTAAGTGCTGCTTCCATAACTCCACCTGTAGCACCAAATATAGTTCCTGCACCAGTATACATACCAAGAGGAGTATCAAACTGTTCTTCTTCAATAGTATTAAAATCTATATCAGCATCTTTGAACAGTTGTGCTAATTCCCTTGTAGTTATAACTGCATCTACATCTCTGTGTCCACTGTCATGCATTTCTTCTCTTTCACTTTCAAATTCCTTGCATGTACATGGCATAACAGATACATTATAAATTTTAGCCGGATTAACCTTATTTATCTCTGCTCCATAAGTTTTAAATATAGCTCCAGCCATCTGATTTGGAGACTTACAACTTGAAAGATGAGGTAAAAGTTCTGGATATGTTTGTTCTGCATATTTTACCCATGCTGGACAACAAGAAGTAAACATTGGCAAAACTCCACCTTCAGCTACTCTTTTTAGTAACTCACTACCTTCTTCCATTATAGTAAGATCTGCACCAAAGTTTGTATCATATACTTTGTCAAATCCTAATTTTCTGAGTGCAGCTGCCATTTTTCCTTCACTTAAAGTTCCAAGAGGCATTCCAAAATCCTCTCCTATAGCAACTCTTACAGCAGGTGCACATTGCACAATTTTAAATACATCTTTGTTTTGTAAAATTTCTTTAACTCTCTTTGCCTGACCTTTATTATATGCTGCAAATAATGGTTCATCTACTTCCTTTAACAATCCTCTATCAAATAACCTTTTGCTAACTGGAGTAGGAATATCATCGTATACAGATTGATAGCCTTTACAAACTTGAATGCATTGTCCGCACATAACACACTTTTCAGTATTTATCTTCTGAGGTTTACCCTGTTCACCTTCTATAGCATCTACAGGGCAGACATCCGCACATCGTCTGCAGCCTGTACATAATTCTTCATCTATATTTATCATAGAAGTACTAGTTGGCATATTTAACATTCCTTTCTTTTCCGGATTTTTATAACTTATAAATTAGAGATTTGCGTTTATATTTAACAGTTCCATAGCAGCTTTCACACTACGATCTTTTTTATCTTCTCTAGGATCTACTAACCTTAAGGCCTCTTTTGGACATTCTTTGACGCAGGCAGGTTCTCCTCCCTCTTCCTTACATAAATCACATTTATAAGCTGCTGCTCTTACTTTAACCTGAATTCCTCCTGTAACTACTTTACCTTGAGTTCTAGGAAGTAAACTTACAGCACCTACCGGACATACTATTGTACAGGTCTGACACCCTATACATGCACTTTCATTTATAATGATACTTCCATCTTTTTCAACTATAGCATTAACTGGGCAGGCATTTAGACATGGTGCATCCTCACAATGTCTGCATTGTACCGGCATTACATTTCCTTTATTTTTAACAAAGAATAACCTTGGAGTAACTTTATTATTCATAGTTCCAATAGTTTTTCCTTGAGTATCTTCTCTATGTTTTGCAGCACAGGCAATCTCACAAGATCTACAGCCTATGCACTTGTCAGGATCGGCTATTACAAAAGAATTAAACTCTGGTTTCATTTAAATTACCACCCCTCTTTTAATTTTCACACGTTCTCAAAAATATTTTTGACATCTTTGGCTGTAACTTTCTTCTTGCAGCTGCTGCACATAAGCTTTTCTGGCTGCTCTTTTCCAAGCCTATTGTAAGCATATTTTACGTGTTCTTCTGTAGCAAAATATTCTCCGCACAAATCACATTTAACCATCTTGAATTTTTTGCCCCATATTTCTCTTTCTCCATCTTTATCCACAACTTTTATTGCATTAGTTGGACAAACATTTGCACAGGAAGCACATCCTATACATTCTGGTGAAGATTCGTGATATGGAGTTGCTACTTCTTTATACATACCCCTATTAACTGTTGAGATTGCTCCAGTACCTAATTCCTTGCAAGCTTTTGCACAAAGTCCGCACAAAACACAATTTTGTTCTGGATCCAATTTGAACCTCTTTACTCTCTTTTCCTCTACTCCAAAGGCTTTAGCTAATTCATTTACTTCTTTATTTTCAGGGCATCTTACTTTTAAAAGCATAACTATGTTTTTTCTCATTCTCTTTATTTCATCGTCATTAGTTATAACTTCTACTTCCTTACTTACAGGGAATATACAGGAAGTTACTATCTTTGCACGTCCCCTATCTACTACTTTAACTATACACAGTCTACAGCTAGCAAGCCCAGGCAATGCATCACTGTGGCACAGTGTAGGTATATATATATTATTTCTTCTTGCTATTTGTAATATGAATTCTCCTTTTTCAGCTTCACAAGCTTTTCCATCTATTGTAATTTTCATATCTACATTCACCTCCCTATAAAACCTTAACAGCATCAAACTTACAGATGTTCATGCAGTTACCGCATCTCAAGCACTTATCAGCATCTATTGTATGTGGTTTCTTAATTTCCCCTGTTATACAATCAGCTGGACAATTCTTTTTACACATATCGCATCCCTTACATTTATCTTGATCTATACCAAATGTAGTAAGTTTCTTACAAACTCCTGCTCTACATCTCTTATTCTTTATATGTTCTTCAAATTCATCTCTAAAATATCTTATAGCTGCTTTTACTGGATTTGGAGCACTCTTACCAAGACTGCACAGAGATGCCTTGCTTGTCATGGAACATATTTCAAGAAGCTCTTCTATGTCTCCTTCTTTTCCATCACCATTGCATATATCAGTGAGTATTTCAAGCATTCTCTTTACGCCTTCTCTACAAGGTACACACTTTCCACAAGATTCTTCAGCTAAGAAACTCAAGTAATATCTAGTTACATCTACCATACAGGTTCTATCATCCATTACGATCATTCCGCCGGAACCCATCATAGAATCCGCTTTAACCAAAGTATCATAATCTACTGGCAAGTCTAAATATTCAGATGGTAAACATCCTCCTGAAGGTCCACCTATTTGAACTGCCTTAAACTTTCTGTCGTTTAATACTCCACCGCCAATATCATATATTATTTCTCTAAGAGTAGTTCCCATAGGTACTTCTACAAGTCCAGTATTCTTAACTTTTCCAACTAATGAGAATACTTTTGTTCCCTTACTCTTCTCCATAGTTCCTATAGCATGATACCAATCTCCACCTTTTTCAATTATTATAGGTACATTGGCCCAAGTTTCTACATTATTTAAAACAGTAGGTTGTCCCCACAATCCTTTTTCTGTAGTGTGTATATATTTAGCTCTAGGTTCTCCTACCATACCTTCTATAGATGACATAAGTGCAGTAGACTCACCACATACAAAAGCTCCTCCACCTCTTACTATCTGTATATCGAAGGAAAAGTCAGTTCCTAATATATTATTACCTAATAAATTTTCATCTTTTGCTTTATTAATAGCTTTCTGCATATTTTCTACAGCAAGTCCATATTCATCTCTTATATAAGCAAAGCCGTTTGTACCTCCTACTGCATAGGCACACAATGTCATACCTTCTATAACACTGTTAGGATCTCCCTCCATTATACTTCTATCCATAAATGCTCCAGGATCTCCCTCATCACCATTGCATACTACATATATAGGTGATGTATCAATATCTGCAGCAGTTTTCCATTTACGTCCTGTTGGGAATCCTGCTCCACCTCTTCCTCTAAGACCTGATTTTGTTATTTCTTCAAGCACATCTTCAGGTTTCATGCTGCTTATTGCTTTTTTAAGAGCTTTATATCCGCCTCTTTCAACATAATCTTCCAAACTTATTGGATCTATTTCACCAACATTTCTGAGAGCAATTTTGTATTGTCTTTTACAAAATTCACTTTCTTTATGATTTCTTAATCTCTGTTTTGTAGCAGTTTCAAAATATAATAATTTTTCAATTATTTCCCCATTCATCAATGTCTTTTTTACTACGTCTTCTACATCTTCTACTTTAACTTTAAAATATGCAATGTCATCTGGATATATTTTCAGTACAGGACCTTTCTCACACAATCCATCGCAACCTGTTGCTTTTAATTTAACATTTACTTCTGCATTTGCCCCTAATTTAGCTATTTGTGCCTTCATTTCTTCATATACTTCCTTGCTGCCTTTAGCTAAGCAACCTGTTCCACAACATATATTGACAATTTTTTTATCACTCATGGCTTTCACTCCTATACTCACTAAGAATTTCTTCAACCAGTTTAGGTGTTAAATTTCCAAAATATTTGTCATTTATCATCATGACAGGAGCTATTGCACAGCATCCTATACAGTTAACTGTATTTATTGAAAATTTAAGATCTTCTGTAGTTTCACCTGGTTTAATTCCTATTGCCTTTTCAAGTTCATCCATTACAACCATAGAACCAGCAACATGGCAAGCGGTTCCATCACATACAGTTATTATGTTTTCCCCTTTTGGAGTAAGGCTCAATGCCTTATAAAAAGTAGCCATACCATACAGTCTACTTACAGGCGTGTCCAAATACTTAGCTAAATTCTCCAGTGCTTCTCTGGGTATATATTTGTACTTTCTCTGTATATCCTGTAGTATAGCAAGAGTAAATCTCTGCTCTTTAGGATATTTTTCAATTACATCTTGTCCAGACAGGTCTTCATTTTGCTGTTTAGTTAACATTAAATACTTCACCCTCCCATTTGAATATTATAATTGATTTCCCCCTTAAAATATTAGAAGGAATAAGATATTAGCTCTAAATCAAAGATTTGAGCCTCTATGCTTAAGAAATAATTTTAAAACATATAACATATTTAATTTAAAATTATTTTAATTACCTTATTTAAAAATTAAAATATAAATTTAGTCCTATTTAATTAAGAACTAATTATCAACATTAAATATTATATTATTTTTATATAACTATATGACTAATTTTTTAAGATTATATTCAAAAATGTATTATCAGAAATTACTATATTATTCTCTGTGGATTTGTATATACATTCATTCTTTCTCCCCTTACAAATCCAATTAATGTAACATTTAAAGCTTTTGCAAATTCTATAGAAAGATTTGTAGGTGCAGATTTAGATATTATTATAGGTACCCCAAGTCTAGCAATTTTATATACCATTTCAAAAGATACCCTGCTACTCACAAATATTATTTTATCTTTTAAACAAATATTTTTTATAAATGCCTCACCTATAAGCTTGTCTACAGCATTGTGTCTGGCCACATCCTCACAAATAGATATTACTTTATCTTCATCACAAAGAGCTGCACAATGTGCTCCTCCAGTGAGTTTAAAAGTCTTGGAATATCCAAGATTGTCCATCATTAAGCCATAGATTTTATCAACATGTATGTAAACATTATCATTATTGATTAGACTAATTTTCATGGAATCAATAATATATGAAAAGAATTTACTTTTTTCATTTTCATTAAATGTTGTAGGAAGTACTTGCTTTGAATACAACTCTTTATTAAATTGTCTATTTTTCAAGATTACCCTGGACGCTCCACTTTTTTCATCTATCTCTAAAGATTTTATTTCATCTAGAGATTTTATAATACCTTTAAAGACCAAGAAACCTATTGTTAATTCCTTAAGCTTTTCAGGAGTACATAAGAGCACTGTCAAATGTTCACCATTTACAAATACATTTAAAGGATATTCGCAAATAGTTGATTCCTCCACTGTCTTTTTACATTCTTTGTCATATTTGACTACATGAAGTTCCATGGTTTTCTCCATTTTTGTTACCTCCTATAAAGTTGCTTTCAATAAAATCAGCTACTTTTTTTGTATCATTTATATCAAATACAGGAATATCAGTTATTAAATTTTCATTGGTTACAATAGCTACAAAATTTTGAAAATTATATTCAGAATTTTTGTAGAGTAAACATTTACTTGCATTTTTCCTGTATACTTCTATTTTAGGAAATTCGTTGCCCTTAAAACCTTCCACTATTACAATATCTACATCCTGAAAAAGCAACAGCAATTCTTCTATACTTTTTGGTCCACTTACTTTTTTTATCATAGCCACTGTATTATCCGATGCAATAACAACATTGTCTGCACCTGCCTCTGTAAATCTAAAGCTGTCTTTTCCTGGATAATCTATCTGTAACTTATGAGCATCATTCTTTATTGCACCAACCTTATATCCTCTGCTTTTTAAAATTCTTATTATTCCTTCTATTAAGGTAGTCTTACCTGAATTTGAACTAGATGAAATAATAGAAATTACTGACCTCTTATTTGAATATAAATTTTCCATTTAAAATATCTCCAGCTTTTGCTATACTAGTTCCCTTTTTCATGATAACCACGCCATTTGACTTAGTAAGTGTAAAAAGGCCATTGGAATCTTGTCTTCCTACATCATAAGCATAATAATGGTTATCTTCCTTTTTTATATCTACATACATATAACAGTCTCTTTCTTTTCCTGACTTAAAATCATCTTTTAAAGTTACAGGAAATTCTTCAGGAAATGCATCATCTCTTCCAATCATTTTTTTAATAGATGGTGCTACAAAACTTTCAAATGAATTTATTACTGAAAGTGGATTTCCTGGAAGTCCAAAGAATAATTTATCTTTAAAAGTTGCAAAAACAACTGGTTTTCCTGGTTTAATAGCTACCGAAGTAAATTTTATATCTGTTCCTATTTCCTTAAGAACATCTTCTATAAAATCGTAATCACCCACAGATGCTCCTCCAGTAGTTATGATTATATCTCCCTCTTCAAATGCAGTTTTTATAGCATTAAAAATTTTATTCTTATCATCTCTTATTATCCCATACGATTTAACTTCTGCATTTAAATTTTTAATAAGGGCAATTAATGTGTATTCATTACAATTTCTTATTTTACCTTGCATTAAGTTTTGATCTATATTTATAAGTTCATCCCCTGTATTTATTATTATAATTTTAGGGACTTTGTAGCATTTTATTTTAGTATAACCTAGTGATGCCAATAACCCTATTTCTGCAGGTCTTACGATTTTTCCCTTTTTTAAAGCAACATCACCAATTTTTATCTCCTCACCAGTTTTAAATATGTTGGTTCCAGGAGATACCTTTTCCAATACATGAAGTTCTTTTCCTTCTACTTTTACTTTTTCTATTTGAATAATTGCATCTGCACCTTTTGGTACTGGAGCTCCTGTCATTATTTTTATGGCTTCACCATTTTTTAATACTATATCAGAAAAATCTCCCGCCTTTATGCTTCCCTTAATTTGAAATTTTGACATTTTTTCCTTAGTATCTTCACTTTTTAAAGCATACCCATCCATACAGGATTTGTCAAATGGGGGAAGATTATCTTTTGAGCTTATATCCTCTGCCAATACCCTGTTAAGAGAATTTATCAGGGACATATCTTCACTTTTAAGCAGTTTTGTATTATTCATTACTATATTGAATGCTTCATGTACGTCTATCACAGTCTATCAACTCCTATTGATTTAAAGCTTTTGGCTAAAAGACCTTTTAATCAAGGTCTTTTTAGCCATCTTTATATTAAACATTCATCTTTTTCTTTATTGAAGCATATTGATCTTTTATAAACTTTTCAGCTTCTTTCTGATCTTCTATAGCTTCTACCTTCACTGCACAATACTTTAATTCAGGAGTTTTTGATACTGGATCTAAATTATTAGCTGTAAGCTCATTACATGCACCTACCCACCATTGATAGGTCATATAAACTGCTCCTTTATTTGCCCTTTCAGTAACAAGTGCACGGGCAACTACAGAACCTCTTCGTGAACTTACTCTCATAAGCTCACCATCTATTATTTTTTTAGCCTTTGCATCCACTGGATTAATTTGTACATATCCTGGTTCATCAGCTAACTGCTGGAGTGCCCTACAGTTTCCTGTCATTGTTCTTACGGAGTAATGCCCTACTTCTCTAACTGTAGAAAGAACAAGTGGATATTCTTCATCTGTCTTCTCTATAGGAGGTCTCCATTCTGCTGCAAATAAATTTGCTTTTCCAGTAGGTGTATTAAATTTATTTCCTTTGTAGAGATAAGAAGTTCCTGGATGATCTTCAGATGGACAAGGCCATTGAATTCCTCCTAATTCATCCAATCTCTTATAAGTTGCTCCTTTGAAATTTGGGCATAAATTTATAAGTTCATCCCATATTTCCTCAGTATTGTTATAATGCATATCATAACCCATAGCACATGCAATTTCTGAAATTATCTCCCAATCTGGTTTAACATCGCCCTTAGGTTCTACAGCTTTTCTAAATCTCTGGAATCCTCTATCAGCAGAACTGAAGACTCCTTCATGTTCTCCCCAAGACGTAGAAGGTAAAATTACATCTGCATGGAGTGCAGTTTTATTCATAAATATATCTTGAACTATTACAAGTTCCATTTTATCAAGTGTTTCCCTCATTTCATTAGAATCAGGATCACTTTGAGCTGGATCTTCGCCCATTATATAATATGCTTTTATTTTATCCTCTTTAAGCGTTAATTCAGGAACTCGTGTCAGGTGATAACCAACTTTGTTTGAAAGTTTAACTCCCCAAGCTTTTTCAAATTTTTCTCTAATTGCATCGTCAGTTACACTTTGATAACCTGGGTATACATTAGGAAGTGCTCCCATATCGCAGGCACCTTGCACATTGTTCTGGCCTCTTACAGGTCCTATGCCTACATTAGGTCTTCCAAAATTACCAGTTAATAAAGCTATTGAAGCTAACCCTTTTACTACATCTACAGCTTGAGCAAACTGACATACTCCCATACCGTACAATATCATAGCATTTTTAGCACTGGAGTACATTTTCATAGCTTCTACTATATCCTCTGCAGGTATACCAGTAACTTTTTCTGCATATTCAGGCGTATAATCCTCAACTATAGATTTATATTCTTCAAAACCAACAGTATGATCTTCTACATATTGTTTGTCATAAAATTGCTTGTTTATAAGTATATTGGCAAAAGTATTTACAAGAACCATATTTGTTCCATTTTTTATAGGGAGCCATAAATCTGCTATCCTACCAGACTCTGTTATACGTGGATCTACAACTATTACCTTTGCACCTTTTTGTTTTGCCCTAACTATTCTCTTAGCAACTATTGGATGCGAAGCTGCTCCATTATATCCAAAAATAAGTAGTAAATCTGTATCATCTATTTCATGTATACCATTTGACATAGCACCATTTCCTAAAACGTAAGCCAGACCGGCTACAGAAGGAGCATGTCAAACTCTGGCACAGTGATCTACGTTATTGGTTCCAATAACCGCCCTCATAAACTTTTGCATTACGTAGTTTGCTTCATTTCCAGAACCCCTAGCACATCCTGTTCCCATTATAGAATCAGGTCCATATTTCTCTTTTATTTGTGACAATTTTGAAGCCGTAAAACTAATAGCTTCATCCCAACTTACCTCTTCTAACTCTCCATTTTTTCTTATCATTGGATGTTTAATTCTAGATGTCAATATTTTAGGATCATTTAGAAAATCCCAGCCAAATCGTCCTTTTAAACACAAGGACCCTTCATTTGTCCTACCATTAGCAGGCTCTGCTTTAATTATCTTGCCATCCTTTACATGCAAGTATAACTTACAACCAGCACCGCAGTAAGGACAAACAGTTAAAACTTTTTTATCCATTGTTTAACCCCCCAATAACTTTATATATTAAATTTGCCTATAAATTACTTTTACCGATTACAATTTCATTTTAAAATATTCAGAATTTAAAGTCAAGGTTACTAAGGTTACTTTTGTTTAATTTTTTTAAATACTTTATTGAGATTTTATTGCAATTTAAAAGAATAGTTCCATTTTTTCAAGCACTTTTTAAATATGCTTTTAAAATGGATTAAAACGAAATACAGATACATTATGTTGAACATAAAAAGAGAGATCTCTCAACCTCTCTTTAGAAATCATAATCTTCACGATTACTTTTATTTTATCCAAAATACCGTTTAACCTTACTTTGACACCTATCCAAAAATAGGTGGATGTTCTCACAGATGTCTCCATCTTCCTAAACTTTCAATTATAAGTAGGCTTCATGTACACATCTAAATATTGAACTTCCGTTTATATAACGTAGGTTCAAAACTAAAGCTTACGTATACTTCAGATCTTTTATAAATATTTAAAATGCTTTGATAACGTTTTTACAAATTTATTATATAATAAGTCATTTGGCCTGTCAATTATACTTTATATATTTTTTACAATATCTTTTGTAACTGTAAAATATACACATATCTGTACTACTATCATATATATATCTGTACCATTATTCTAGTAAATAGTTCCATATAATTCTTCAAATTTTGCAACTATTCCTTCGAAATTTTACTTTCCAACTCTTTCTTCAATATCCTTCCAAACTTCTTCATCTTTTTTATCTCTAATTATCTTATATTCATTTCCTTTTATAGATGTATCAAATTGGCAAATAGCAGAATAAATACAATAACTACATCCTGTCTTGCTTTTATTTTTATATGGAACTGCCTCTATATCCCCTTTTAGTATCTTTTCACTTAAGTCTACTATTGTGCTTCTTACATATTTCCTTAGTAATTCAAATTGCTCCCTAGTTGCTAGAGATGATTGAACCTTTGAAAGGTTACCATCTTTCTTTATGGAAGCACATATAATATCTGAGGTTTTTTCCATTTCGCTATCCATTTGCCTTATTATCTCAGGATCATTTAAAAGCAATCCGTTCATCCTAAGACTCTTAAGTATCCTCTTCTCTATCTCAGAGTCACTTATATTCCCTTCTGTTTTTATTATGGGATCATCCAATTTAAAATATAATATTCCTCCCGGTATACCTTCTTTATTAAATTTTTCATCCAGTTCCGCAAGTATGGCATCCAAATATATTAAAAGCTGCATTTGAAAACCATAATATATATCTGACAGCTTAAATTCCTTTCTACCAGATTTGTAGTCTATTATTCTAAGATATACAACTGAATCCTGCTCTAATAAATCTATTCTATCCACTCTTCCTATGAGACTAACTTCTTCTCCAGAGTGAAGTTTTATTGAAATAGGAGGTATATCTCCAGAATCTCCAAAAGAAAGTTCGTAAGCCCTTGGTACAAATTTACCTCTTTTCATATGTTCTGCTATAAGCCATACTGACCTTGTAAGTATCTTTTTTAAATTATCTGTAATATGTTTATACTTCTTTGAACTGTTCAATATAGACCCTGGTATACCACTTAAAGTACTATCTACTACAATTTTTACATTTTCCTCACACCAATTCTTATCTATATCATTCCAGGTTAAATTTTTTTCTTTTAACTGTATGGAAAACTTTTTAAGTATATCATGCATAAAGCTTCCCAAATCCGGAGAACTTAAATTATACATTTTTCTATCTTCAACTTTAAGTCCGTACTGTACAAAATATGCAAAAGGGCACTCTGAAAATTTCTCTAGTCTTGAAACACTTATATTCAAGTGGCTTCCATAAAGTCTTCTAACTTTACTTTTGTCTAAAATTTCAATGTAATTATTATAGGAAAATCCTTTTAAAACAGTTTCAACTTTCTTACTCCAACTAGTATTATTTTTATACCATCTATATACATTAATCCAAAGTGGATCTACAGAATTGTTATCTTCTATACTTCTTCTTATATTTGAAATCAATTCACTAAATGTATCTTTAGGTCCATTTACAGCTTCTATCCCTGCTCTCTCTCCCAAAATACCTTTTAAATTACTCTCTTCTTGAATCTTAGGAAATAATTTCTTTATAATAGATATGACAATAGATTGTCTTTTACTTTTTCCTTCTTCATCACTCATTGAATAGCTCAGTGTTAAATATTTATCTGCTTTAGTAAGTATTCCATATACTAAAAGTTGTTCTTCAAAAGCCCTGCTTCTAGTATCTTTTGCAAGTTCCATTCCTCTTTTCCTCAGTTCATCCCTGTCTTCATCTGTAAATACTCCATCTGCAGATATAGATGCTGGAAATATTCCATCATTAACTCCAACAATATAAAGTATTCTTACATCATGACTTCTTAACCTAGTTACACTACTGACTAAAACTTGATCTAATGATGCAGGTATTACTCCTATTTCATATTGGGAAAAGCCATTTGCAAGCACTTCACTAAATAGCCCCATTCCAATGGATTCATCCCCTATAACAACTGCTATTTGATCTAATATGTCTACTACTATATTCCATATTTGGCTATACTCATTTGCCTTATCTAATTTAGAAGTATTTCTAAACTCCTTTATAAGTGCCTCCACTTTTTCTGGCACCTCTAAATTGAGCAAAAAATTATATAGTCCTTCACACATCTGTTGTCCTGTCTTCTTACCTTTTATATCTTCCGAAAGCTTTAAAATAGGTTCCCTAACTTTATCCCTTATACAGTTTATATTTTTTAAATATTCTGCCTCTTCTTCAGATATTTCTTCATCAAAATTTCCATAGTTTATTCTATAATTCCACGGTTTTGGATCAGTCCATTTTTTTCCTCTTATTCCATTAGCAAGCACATAATTTTCTAGCATATCTATCTCATCAAATTCTAAATTCAAAAGTCCTGTTTTTAAATATCTAAATACAGATTCATAGGACCAATTTTTTGAAAGTATTTCTACGGCTGAAATTATTAAAATTATAATAGGACTATCATCAATTTCTCTTTTTTTATCTATAAAATAAGGTATATTATATTGATTGAACACAGCTTTTATAATATTTTCATATCCATCCAAATCTCCCGTTACAACTGAAATATCTCTAAATCTAAAACCTTCATCCCTGCACATTTTTAATATGTCCCGAGCACTATTTTCCACTTCAGTATATTTATTTAAGGCCTTAAATACCCTTATGCTTGAATTTGATCTTTTATAAGTTTTGTAAGGATATGAAAAAATATATTGTTCTAGATGTCCAATCTCTGCATTATCTTTAAATCTGCCATAAGAATTGGATTTTAATGATTTTGGTTTGTCATAGGCTATATTATTATTTTTAGCTATTTCTAAAAGTTTTTTTTCGGTAACTTTGGTAGGTAAAAATAAGTCCATACTTTCAAGAGAAGAATTCTCACTTAAAATATCTGTACATAAGGTTATATTTGTCCTATATGATTTACATATAATCTTTTCCAGTACTTTATATTCCTGAGGCGTAAAACTATAAAATTCATCAATCCATACTTCCGCATTGTTAAAAAAATTAGATCTATCAAGTTTTTCATATAGCAGGGATAGTATATCCTCAGAATCTATATAATTCTTATGAAGCCTCTCCTGAAACTCCGAGTAAATTATTATTATATCTTCTAACTTGTTTTTCAGATTTATATTTTCTATTCTATCTAGACTATCTTGTAAGAGTTTAATTGATATGTTATACTTTTTTAATTCAGTTATCATATCTGAAATCATATTTACAAAACCTTGTTTTTTAGTAGATTTACCAAATACCTTTAATTTCTTTTTATTCCTCTCTATTATTTCATAGAGAAGTATAGCTTTTCCTGAATCATTTACATGCTTTCTTGTACCACCACCTACTTCACCAAACACTCTTTCTGCAGCTCTCTTAAAACTCAGTACCTGAGCTTTTAACATTCCCTTTTGTCCTACTGATTTTAATAAATTTTTCTCTGCTTGAAAAGAAAATTGTTCAGGTACCAAAAATATGAGATTTCTATTTTCATTTTCTTCTATTCTCTTTTTTATGCTCTGAAGGCAATAATAACTTTTTCCACTTCCTGCCCTTCCATATATAAACCTTATGCTCATAATAATCACACACCTGTAATATTAATTTTTCTTCATATTCTTAATTAATTTATTCCATTCATCTACATAACTTCCCAATGACCATTGAGACATAACTGCTGTTTCTCCATTTTTCAAGTCAAACTCCCTGTCTAGTTTGCCTATTTTTTTATTATTTAAAGAGTAGATTTTTAACTCAGTTTCAGTTAAAACAACTATAAAGTCCCTATTTGGAGAAGTATACGCATCCACTGCATCTGGTATCTCTTTTTTTATTACATCAAATGATGGATATAAATCATCATAATCAGTTAAAATTGTAGGCGCTGCATACATTACATCAAAATTACCATAAGGAATTCTCCCTCTTAGCATCCACCTGCCGCTTCTCCTATCTACAGACCAATTAGTTTGCAGCTTATTTTCATCTATTTTATTTTTACTTAAGTTCATCTTTTTTAAATATAAATCTGCACTATATTTTAATCTACTCCCTGCATCATCCCCAAAAGCTTTAGAAAAATCCATCCTATTTCCATTGAAATTATCTAGAGGAAGTACACTAAAATCTCCATTTTCAAATCTTTGGTCACCATCATCATCATTATAAACTTTTTTGTCATCCATAGAAATATATTCTTCACCTACAAATAATATTTCGCTGCTAATCCCAGAAATATTACGATACTTAATTCTTGAAGTTTTGTTGTTTCCAAGGGTTTCGCCCCAAACAATATCCTTTTTCACACCTTTTTCCCATACTTTTTTTACTCCAACCTTCCAAAATCCACTTTTCCTTGGAATTACTAAATCTTTTATATTCACAATAGGCATAATCTTCCCATATGAGGAACTTATCCACAAAGTTCTATAATTACACCCTAGTCCCGACTCATCAATACACTTAAGTCCTAAAAGCAATCCAGATTTAGAATTTGTCTCTTTTTGACTCTTGGGAATTATAATCTTAGAATTATTTTTATCTATATTTTTAAATTCAGAATTGTTTATTTGTGTGCCATCCTTAACGAAAAAAAATATTATTCCATCTGTAAACTTTAACATTACGTTTCTATTTATCTGAATGAATTCATCAAAAAAATTATCTTCAGAAGACACAGTAACCACTTTTATGTACTTTTCATTTATTCCTATGGAAGAGGGGTCAATTTTAAAATTACTTTGAAAATAATCCTGACTATCTAAAACTTTTACTTTAAAACTAGGATTTTTACATGTCAAATTATCAAAGTATACTCCCTTATCACTGAATTCAGCCTTTTCACCTAGCATACTTTTAGCCTTGTCCTCAGAAATAGAAGAATCCCCTGTAAATACATATCTATCTAAAATCCATGTTCCTGCAATAGGTAAATTTATATTCTTTACGGGAACAATGTTGGGATTAAGAGAAGAATTTATATTTTTATACACTACAAATACTATACATACAACTAAAATACCAATAAGTGCAGTAAGTTTTTTCAAAAATATCACCTTTTCTAAAATTCTAGTTGTCTTCTACTGGAATGGTCAAAGTTATTTCAGTTCCCTTAACCAATTCACTTGTTATTTCAATTTTTCCTCCATGAAGTAAAACTATTTCTTTGCATATTGATAGTCCTATTCCGTTGCTGCACTTATCACTTTTGCCTTTAAAAAACTTCTCAGTGACTTTTGGGAGTTCATCTTCAGGTATCCCAATTCCAGTATCACCTACTATCACAATTAAGTTTTCATCTCTCATAAAAGCCTTTAAAGTTACCTTTCCTCCTTCTTGCGTAAATTTAAATGCATTGTCCAGCAAATTGTTAAGCACCTGTTTAATTCTATTTTCATCCAGTAAAACCAAAGGCATATTATCCTGAACTTTTACAGAAAAGTTTATATTTTGTCGCCATGCCCTTAGAGAAAATTGCTTTTTTATATATTCTATAGTACTTTTTATATCTACATAATCTTTTTTCAGTGTAATTTTACCAGATATAAATTTAGAAAAGTCTAAAAGTTCTTCTACCATTTTAGTTAACCTATCACTTTCATTTTCTATTATCTCAAGTCCAGTTTGTAATTCTTCCCTATCACTGAAATCTCCAGTTCTCATAGTAGAAGCCCATCCCTTTATAGATGTAAGTGGGGTTCTGAGTTCATGGGATACGGAGGCTACAAATTCGTTCTTTAGCTTCTCATTTTTTAATATCTCATCTGCCATAAAATTTAGTGCATCAAATAGTTCCCCTATCTCATCATCTCTCTTTTTTTCAATTCTCTCATTAAATCTTCCACTCGCCATTTTTCTTGCCATAGCTGTGACCTCTCTTACCGGTCTTGTTATACTATTTGAAATGAACACGCTTACAATTCCTGCCATTACTATTACTGCAATTCCTATAAATATGAGCATAAAAGATATTTTTTTTATTATCGTGTCCACTTCTGAAAGAGAAGTAGCAAATCTAAGTACTCCTTCAACTTTTCCATTGGATTTTAAAGCTTTAGATACATACAACACTTTTTCACTAGTTTTTTTATCTGTTTCTATAGAAATGCCTAAATCTCCATTTAAAGCATTTTTTATGTCTTCCCCTTTCACTTTACCAGGTATAAAGTTTCCTATAGAATCCATAAGCATTCTTCCTGAAACATCTATTACTTGAACTTCTGCAGAAGTATTTTTCCAAAATATATCTGCATTGTCACTTATATTTTTTTTTAAACTGGAAGAAGCTAGATAGCTATTATAAAAATCTACAGAAACTTTTATTTGATTAGAAACCATATTCTCCATATTTTTATAATAGTATCTGCTAATGGAGAATATCAAAAAAGATTCAATTATCACTACAGTAAAAATTATTATAAATAGATAGCTTCCTATCATTCTTTCCTTTATTCCATTTAACATATCATTCTTTCCTTTATTCCATTTAACATATTATTCTTTTCTCCATCTATACCCTACTCCCCAAACAGTCTCAATATATTTTGGTTTTGAAGAATTTTCTTCTATCTTCTCTCTAAGCCTTCTAATATTTACGTCAACTATTTTTGCATCTCCAGGATAACTATACCCCCAGACAAGATTTAGGAGTTCATTCCTATTTAAAGCTTTTCCTTGATTTTCTATAAATATTTTCATCAACATATATTCTTTTGGGGTAAGTTCTAATTCCTGTTCACTTCTATAGACTTTCATGGCTCCTTCGTCTATTTTAAATTCACCCGATACAAGCACTTCATTTTTACTATCACTTTGTATTCCTATTCTCCTCAAAAGTGCATTTACTCTAGCTATTAACTCTTGGGGATTGAAAGGTTTTATTACATAGTCATCTGCTCCAAATCCAAAACCCATTATCTTATCCATATCCTGACTTCTGGCTGTAAGCATTATTATACCCATTTTAGGAAATTCTCTTCTAAGTATTTCACAAGTCTTGAATCCATCCATTCCAGGAAGCATTACATCTAATATTGTAACTATTGGATGTTCAGTTCTTGCCTTTTCTAAAGCTCTTTCTCCCGTACTTGCTTCTATCACTATAAACTTGTTTCTTTTAAAATTTATTTTTAAAAATCCTCTTATAGAAGCTTCATCTTCTACTATTAAAACCTTTTTCACACAAACTTCCCCCATATTTCAATTATCAATTTCAATTTAAAAGTATATAACCTCTCAAACTACAATTTTTTAACTCTTAACTAAAGTTACTAACTGCTTTTGATTTCAGATATCTATATAAGATTTCCAATTGAAGTTTAAACTTATACATAAAATATAATGACAAATCTCGATTAGAAAGCCTATAAGGATTCTCATCTTAAATTTGAACCTATTCGCAGAGATATTCTTACAATAATGAAGCTCTTTCAAATATTTTGCAAATAAGTCTTAGAAAAAATTCGTAAAAACTTAGGACTTTTGAATTGTTTGAGGTACGAGTTTTCAAAAGTTCTTAGCTTTTCTAGAATTTTTTACTTAGACTTATCAAAATATTTAACGAGCTGAAGGTTGTAAAAATATCCGGAGAATAGGTCAAATTTTAAGCTGTAACTCTTATAAAAATTACTTCTTCTGAAGCATATCTGCTATTGCTGCTATATTGCCAAGAGAAGAAATGGACTCATTTGGCAATATCAATTTATTTGCCGGATTTTTAGCCATTTCTTTCAATGCTTCTACTTGTTTAAGTGCTATTACCTTTTCATCTGTACCTGAATCAATTATAGCCCTATTAACAAGATGAATTGCCTTAGACTGTGCTTCTGCTACAGATTCTATTGCCTTTGCTTTACCTTCTGCCTCCAGCATTTGAGATTGTCTCAATCCTTCAGCCCTTCTTATATTTGCTTCCTTTTCAGCTTCGGCTTGCAGTATCTTGGCTTGCTTTTCACCTTCGGCTCTTGCTATATCACTCTGTTTTTGACCTTCTGCCTGAAGTATAACAGCCCTTTTATCACGTTCTGCCTTCATCTGTTTTTCCATGGCTTGCTGAATCTCAGCCGGTGGAATAATGTTTTTAATTTCTACAGACAATATTTTTATGCCGTAGGCATCTGTTATATCATCTACTACTTTTAAAAGCTCTGCATTTATTTTATCCCTTCCCGACAGTACTTCATCTAAAGTCATATCTCCTACAATATTTCTCATATTGGTTATTGTTGAAAAAACTATACCTGCTTTGTAATCCTCTATATTATACACAGCATCCTTAGCACTTAATATCTTATAAAAAATAACATTGTCAATAGATATCTTTACATTGTCTTTAGTTATAACACTTTGAGGTTCAATATCCAGTATCTGCTGCTTATTTGAAACTTTTCTTCTTGCAAAATCAGCAAAAGGAATTAGAAAATGCCATCCTGGTTCCAATACCCTATGAAATTGTCCAAATCTCTCTATAATAGTTACATAACCAGTATTTACTACCTTCATAGAAGAAACTATAACTGCAATAATAACTACAAGTACAATCAAAATAAAAATTTTACTTATCATATATTTACATCTCCTTTTTTATAATAACTTTATTTCCTTCCATTCCAATTATCTTTACGGTATCTCCATCCTTAATAGTATATCCTTCGTTCTTTATATTCCAGTACACCCCATCAACCTTTATTCCATTATTTTTTACCATTTTCTTATCTATAGTAATCTTTTTTCCCACATAAGTTTTTTCCCTAAGCAAAGTAGGCTTTATAGATTTTTTAATATTTTTTTTAACTATTGGATAACAAACAACTGTAAGCACTATGCTAACTACTAAAAACACTATAAGTTGAACTATAAAGGAATATTTTAACATTCCTGCTACAATGGCAGCAATTGCTCCTATAGTAAACCATACAAATAAGAAAGCACTAGTTACCATGTCTACAAATAGGGCTACTAAACCAATTACAGTCCATAAAATAATATTAAACATGTAAATTCCAACCCCCTATCAAAATTTTTCTATCTTTAATATTATAAATAGTATACTATATCTATTCATCAATAAATCTGATTTTATATAAATTTTATTTTTGCATCCATAAATTAAAGCTGGCATCTGAAGGCATTCTCCAATCTCCTCTAGGAGATAAACTTACAGTACCTACCTTAGGTCCATCTGGAATTGCAGATCTCTTGAATTGTTGAGTGAAAAATCTTTTTGTAAATACTTTTAGCCATTTACAAATAACATCATTAGTATAATCATTTTTAAAAGCTTGTTTTGCCAAAAACAATATCTTTTCCGGTGAATAACTATGTCTAACAAAATAATACAAGAAAAAGTCATGAAGCTCATATGGACCCACTATGTCTTCTGTTTTCTGGACTATCTTTCCATTTTTATCTTTAGGCAAAAGTTCTGGACTTACTGGGGTATCAAGTATGTCTATCAAAATATCCGATATATTTTTTGATACCTCTTTATCTGCTACATATCTTACTAAATATCTTACCAGCGTTTTAGGTATGGAACAATTCACACTATACATAGACATATGATCGCCGTTGTAAGTGCACCATCCAAGTGCAAGCTCAGAAAGATCACCTGTCCCAATTACAAGTCCCCCTTCCTTATTTGCTATGTCCATTATAATCTGCGTCCTCTCTCTTGCCTGAACATTCTCATAAGTTACATCGTGTATTTCTCTGTCATGGGATATATCTTTAAAATGTTGGAGACATGCATCTACTATATTTATTTCTCTAAGTTCCGTTCCTAAACTTTTACACAAATCTACTGCATTATTATAAGTTCTATCTGTAGTACCAAACCCTGGCATAGTAACAGTTATTATATTGTCTCTCGATATCTTTAACATATCAAAGGTTTTCACTGTAACAAGCAAGGCCAAGGTAGAATCAAGTCCACCCGATATACCTATAACCGCTCTTTTTAAATTAGTATGACTTACCCTTTTAGCAAGGGCAGAAGTTTGTATATTAAATATTTCCCTACATCTAAGTTCCCTTTCATCTTTACCTGAGGGTACAAAAGGATGTTTGTCAACAGCTCTATCAAATTTTCCATAATCCATAGTTTCAAATTGAAATTTCACTTCTATAGGTTTCTCCAAAAATAACTTTACGCTGTCCCTAAAGCTTACATTTCTTAAACGCTGCCCAGCTAATCGTCCTAAATCTACAATTGTAGTAATAACTTGATTTTCTCTTTTAAACCTTTCACCAGATTTTAGAATTGCTCCATTTTCAGAAATACACATATCCCCACTAAACACTAAATCTGTAGAAGATTCAAATACTCCACAAGATGAATATATATAAGAACACATGCATCTGGCACTTTGAGATGATATTAAGTTTCTCCTATAAGTGGATTTACTTACAACTTCATTAGATGCAGAGAGGTTTCCTATAATATTTGCACCCATAAGACATAAATAACTGCTTGGAGGTACTACTGTCCATAGATCTTCACATATTTCAATTCCAAATTTAAAATTACCACAGGTAAATATCAAGTTTGTTCCAAATGGAATATCTTCCTGAAAATAAAAGTTAACTTTTTCATCTATAACCTTTAGTCCCTCTGTAAACCATCTTTTTTCATAAAACTCCTCATAATTTGGAATATAACTTTTGGGAACAATACCTAGAATACTGCCCCGAAATATTATGTATGCACAATTATAAAGACAACAATTATATGTAAGAGGTGCCCCTACAGCTATTAGTATGTCTATGTCTTTTGAGTAATCACACAGATTTTTTAGAGCTTCTACGGATTTCTCCAAAAGTAGCTGCTGTTCAAAAAGATCTGCACAAGTATATGAGGTTATACAAAGCTCCGGAAAGACTACAAGCTTTGCTTTTTGTTCTAAAGCCCTACCTATACAAAGCTTTATATTATTTAAGTTAAATTCTATATCTGCTACATTTGTTAAAGGACATGCTGCAGATACTCTTACAAAATCCATTGATGACATTATATTTTCCTCCCTAATAATCTTTTAACTTTTATTATATACTTTATATTATAAGTGATGTAAAGCAAATTTAAAGCTATTTATGAGTTTAATCTTAAATCATAAGAAATTGCCTTTTCATTTAGATAAGTGTAAACTGTACAAGGATATTTTTTACTTAGGAGGAGGAAAATATGACTAAAGATAGATTAGCAGAATTAGACATAATGAGAGGAATCGCCTTTATTTTAGTAGTAATACAACACACTTTTGGCGGTTATTCTTTTATAAAAGATATTTCTCTAGAAAATAGACTTAT
This sequence comes from Clostridium ragsdalei P11, assembly GCF_001675165.1. Taxonomy (GTDB): domain Bacteria; phylum Bacillota; class Clostridia; order Clostridiales; family Clostridiaceae; genus Clostridium_B; species Clostridium_B ragsdalei. Next base: position 46,795 of record NZ_LROS01000018.1, on the reverse strand, counting down.
TTCAAAGCTTATTTATTCAATAGGTAAAACTGCTGTACCTATGTTTGTAGCATTAACTGCCATATGCCTCATTTATGTATATTATGATCGTATGGATGTATTAAATTTCTATATCAAAAAATTAAAATTTTTAATTTTACCTTATATTTTTTGTTCCCTTATAAATGATTTAATTTTAAATCACAGCACTTATGGTTTTACCAACTTTATAGGACAAATAGTTACTGGTAATTCTGCCTACCATTTATGGTATATGGGCATGATAATCAGATTATATCTATATATACCCTTAATCTTTCTATTTATAAAGAAATTAAATAGTACAAGCACTTTCATAAAAAAATCGTTTTTTATATTTTCTTTTGTACTATACTACTTAATACTGAAAAACAACAATTATGTTACTTCTACAATTGGAAAATTATTATTTGGAACCCCATCTAAATTGCAGCAAAGTTTTATAAATATAACACCTCTACTATGGATTTTTTATTTTGTAGTTGGAGCATATATGATTTTTAATTATACAAATTTAAAAGTTATGATAAAAAAATACAAATATGCACTTATTGGTGGATACACTATACTTTTATCATATTTTTATTATGATGATATAAAAGATTTTATAGGTAATCCACTGCCATTTATAAAATTTGACCATGCTTTATATATAGTATATGTAACTACAGCAATAATTTTCTTCTATATGCTGTCTCTATACATAGATACTGTCAGCAAAAAAATTAGTATTTTACTATCATTTGTAGGAAAATATTCTTTTCCAGCATATATGCTCCATATTATTGTTATTCAAAAATGGTCAGAAAAGATACCTTCAACTCACTATCTATATAGTCCATTAATAAAACTTTTAGTAACTATAATAATAACTCCTATTATTTGTTGTGCAATAAGTTACATTCCTGGTAGCAAGTACCTGATAGGTATTAGATCAAAATTTAAAATCAAATCTACAGTAGTACAGAAGTTAAAAATAAATGTTAACAGGTAGATTATTTTTGTTTAATATGAATTTATTTATTCTTTTTGTGTACTAACATTAAAACAAGTGAAAAATAGGGCATTGTACTTAAAATTAGTTATAAAATTAAGTTACAATACCCTATTTTTATATTAAATTTTGCTTCAAAGTTGCATAGAAATTTTATCAAAAGCAAGTTACACAAATACTAATTATGTAAACATTTAAACAAATCATAGTGTACAGAAGCATCATTTCTACATTCATCAATAAAGATGCGATATAATATTCTGTCATTAATCAGAGTTTGTACAAATACACCATTTGAATAAATTGCATACTGCTCGTCTTCAAATTCAAATATGTCCTTATTAGTTTTAATAGTTTCAATCATAACTTTGTCAAACGTCTTAATTTTTTGAAAAAAACTTTTCTCAGAATTAATTATCATAATGCACTCCCCTTTATATTAAACTTAGATTAATAAACAATTAGCATGTTCCTTTTTAATATTTAATTAATTTACAGAATTACCTAACTTAGATTTAAATCCATTTTCGACCTAATATTCTTTATTAATTATAGTATATTTTTAAATCTTATTGTCGAAAGTTTACATTTCTTAAATATATTTAACGTAGAATTAACATAACACTAACAAGTAATTATTATGTATTATTCAAATTCAATAATATTAATAAAAAAGAAGATTTTGAGAGAAAATATTCTAGAGAAAATCCAATACTCCATTTCAAAAAAGCCAACTACAGTTGGATGTAAATATATTTTGGTAAAGTTCTTCTTATAAATCCTACTTTAAATACTAACTTAACTGGCAGTAACTATGATATTATTATATAATATGTTTGAAGTAGAAGTATTTTAAACATTACAGAGGAGTGAACATATAGTTGATACTAATAGGGAAATTTAACAAACTAAGAATAACCAGGGAAGCAAATTTCGGATACTACTTAGATGCAGGAACAGGTAGAACTAAAGATGATATACTTCTTCCTAAAAGCGATATTACTGAGGATACCCTTTCCATTGGCGATGAAGTCAATGCATTCATATATAAGGATTCAAAAGACAGAATAATATCCACTTTAAAAAAACCTAAGGCAGAAATAGGTGAACTTGCCTATTTAAAAGTTGTAGCTAATACTAGTTTCGGGAGTTTCGTAGATATAGGCTTGGAAAGAGATGTACTTGTACCTTTAGCAGAACAAAAATATAAGCTGACTCCAGAAAAATACTATTTATTTTATCTATATGTAGATAAAACCAATAGAATTGCAGCTACTACAGACATAGACAAATATCTGCTTACCTTAGATCTTGAGAACAATGAAAAAGATGAAAAGTACACACTTGGCAGTGAAGTAAAAGGGACTATTTATGGATTTCAAACCAATAACAGTGCTATGGTTGCCGTAGACAATCTTTACCGAGGGGTTATATTGAATAATGAATATTTTACGGATATTTATCCCGGGGATGAACTTAAGTTAAGAATAAAAAAAATATACGAAGATGGCAAACTAGGACTCACTCCTAGAAGCGTACCTAAAAATGAAAGATTATCCTTAGAAGAGTGTATATTAGATTATTTGGAAAATCATAATGGTTTCATGCCATATAATGATAAAAGCTCTCCAGAAGATATAAGAAATACCTTTCATGAAAGTAAAAATTATTTTAAAAATGCTTTAGGTGGACTCATGAAAAGACACCTTATCCTACAAGACGAAAACGGAACAAAGCTTAAAAACAACAAATAATATGGAACTTCTAAATAGAAAGTTAACTTATACCAACCATATACTAACAAATTCCATCACACTAAAAACTTTTTATAAGTCTAAAGCTCGGTATTTTGAAAATCTAAAGAAGCTTATATAAACTCGTACCTCAGACATATATAAGCTTCTAAGATTTTCTAAAATACCTCACCAAGACTTATAAAAAAAGTTTTTAAGTGTGATTTCCATTTTGTTAGTATATTTTATGTATAAGTCAAAATTTCAATTAGAATCACTATATACAAGGTTTATAAACGAAAAATCAACTTATACGCAAGCATATTTTTACAATAATGAAACTCTTTTAAATATTTTGTATATAAATCTTAGTAAAAAATTCGTAAAAACTTAGAACTTTTGAATTGTTTGAGGTACGAGTTTTCAAAAGTTATTAGCTTTTTTAGAATTTTTTACTTAGACTTATCAAAATATTTAATGAGCTGAAGGTTGTAAGAAATATCCAGAGTATAAGTTGATTTTTTACTTAGAAACTTTACATTTTCTATAAACAAGCTTTATAATTTCATTCACTAAAAGAGGTACCAAAGAAAGTGCTAATACAAATATCCAATCATTTATTGTAAGTTTAAACACTTTAAATACTGAAGATAAGAATGGCACTGTAATAACTATACTTTGCATTATTATACCGACAACTATTGCACCTATTAAATACTTATTACTGAAAATTCCAACCTCAAACATAGATTTTTCATGATGTCTAATACTTAAAGTATAAAATAGCTGTGATACACTTAACACTACAAAAGCCATAGTCTGCGCGTGTATAAGTGAATTAGTATACAGCTTAGTTCCTATATAAAAAGCAGCTAAAGTAAGTACTCCTATCAGAACACCATTCACTCCCAAAAATATCCCACTCTTGCCTGAAAATAATCCTTTACGTGGATCTCTAGGTTTTTCTTTCATTATATCAGGATCATCAGGATCTACTCCAAGAGCCAACGCTGGAAGACTATCCGTTATAAGATTTACCCAAAGTAGATGAATTGGTCTTAAAATTGTAGGCCACCCCAAAACTATTGCCATAAACAATGCTATTATTTCTCCTATATTACATGCAAGAAGAAATACTATAGATTTTCTTATATTATTATATATATTTCTTCCTTGTTTTACAGCTTCCACTATAGTTGAAAAGTTATCATCTGTAAGCACCATATCTGCAGCACCTTTTGCCACATCTGTTCCCGTAATTCCCATAGCTACACCTATATCTGCAGTTTTTAATGAAGGTGCATCATTTACACCATCTCCTGTCATAGATACTATATTCCCTTTTTTCTTCAATGCCTTTACTATATTTACTTTATGTTCTGGAGACACCCTTGCAAAAACTTTTAAATTATCGATTCTATCATGTATATCTTTTTCTGATAATTTATCAAATTCAGCTCCTAATATAGCCTGAGATTCATGATCTGCTATACCAAGTTCTTTTGCTATAGCAAAAGCCGTATTTTTATGGTCTCCGGTTATCATAACTACCCCTATACCAGATTTTTTACACTCATCTATAGATTTTTTTACATTTTCTCTAGGAGAGTCTATCATTCCCACAAGACCCACAAAGGTCAATTCACTTTCCATTGAATCAATTTGAATTTTAGGTGAATTTATAACTTTAAAAGCAACTGACAAAACCCTAAGTGCTTCATTTGACATAGAATTTGCAGCATTAATTACATTTGACTTTAATTCTTCTGTAAAAGGGGCAACCTCTCCCTTTAAATATATATGTTCACAAATTTTAATTAAGTTATCTACTGCACCTTTCGTAATTATACGATACTCATTCCCATATTTATTTAAAGTAGTCATAAGCTTTCTATCTGAATCAAACGGTATTTCATTTACCCTACTGTGTTCCTTGCTTTCATTAGATTTAAATATATTGAATTTAACCCCCATTTCTAAAAGTGCAATTTCAGTAGGATCTCCAGTCTTAGAACTTTCCGAATAGGTAGCATCATTACAAAGTACCATGTTTTCTACAAGTTCTTTATGTATATTATTTTTTAAATCAACAGCCGAAATGTTATTTAAAATATTGTCTGCATAAAACTTTGTAACAGTCATCTTATTCTGAGTCAAAGTCCCTGTCTTATCTGAACATATTATATTTACAGAACCGAGTGTTTCTATAGCTGGAAGTTTCCTAATTATTGCATTTTTACCTATCATCCTCTGTACTCCTACTGCAAGCACTATAGTAACCATAGCTGGCAGACCTTCCGGAATAGCAGCCACAGCTAAACTTATAGACGTTAAAAACATCTCAAATAAATCTCTCTTTTGAATCAATGATGTTATAAACATAAGTACGCATATAATAATAACTACAAAGCCAAGCATTTTGCCAAGCTGGCTTAATTTTCTCTGCAGTGGAGTTAAATTTTTTTCATCATTATCTAACATTTTGGCTATTTTACCTATTTCAGTATTCATGCCAGTTGCCACAGCCACACCTACACCTCTTCCATAAGTGGCTAGGGTGGACATAAATGCCATATTTTTTTGATCTCCAAGAGCTATATCCTGATCTTCTAAAATATCTTCTACATACTTATCAGAAGGCACAGATTCTCCTGTTAATGCAGATTCCTCTATTTTCAAATTTCCGGTTTCAACCAGTCTTAAATCACAAGGAACGTACTTACCCGCATCTAATATGATTATATCTCCTACTACTATATTTTCAGAAGAAATCTCTATAACTTCTCCATTTCTTTTAACCAATGCTTTAGGTACTGAAAGTTTTTTTAGAGAATCCAATGCTTTTTCAGCTTTTGATTCTTGAATTAAGCCTATTACTGCATTTAATACAACTACAACCATTATTATGATTGCATCACTTATTTCACCAAGTGCCGCTGAAACCACTGCCGCTGCAACCAATATATATATAAGTACATCATTTACTTGTTCAAGTAAAAGCTTTAAAATTGATTTCTTCTTTTTTTCAATTAACTTATTTTCTCCATATTTTTTTATTCTAATTGAAGCTTCCTCAGATGTTAATCCATTTATTACATCTGTACCCAATTCTTTTGTTATTTCTTCAATACTTTTTTTGTACCACATAAAATCCCCTGCCTTTCATTCTATTTTTTGAATTCACCGCAATCTTATACACATTAAATAATTATTGTTGTTACAAAATAATACTCTACAGGATAATATATGTTGATATATTTTTAAAATCAAAAAATATGTATTTTAATTTAATTTTCAATACAATTAACTATATTTTTCACAAAATATTATATATAATAAATATATAACTCGACTTTCACAAGTTAAGAATTAATAATGAAAAATTAATAGTGAAGGATGATTTTTAGCTGTCGCAAAAAATCTTTAAATTTATATAAATCAGCAATGTTTCGCTTTAGCGAAACGAGTGGTGAAAAGCTTAATCAAAGATTTTTTGTAGTGTAACGGAAAAAAATCCACATTAACTATTAATTCTTCATTCTTAACTATTAATTAAAAAAATTTTATATGTGCGGAAATTGAGTATTTAATAGTATCACTATCTCAGATAAATAAAAATGTGGAGGATTATTATGGAAATTTCTAGAATTGGAGTAACTTCTAAACCTTCTTCAAGCAATAAAAATATATCTGTTAAAAAAGACTTTTCCCAGAGTTTTAATTCCCAAATGGAGAAAAAGTCAGAGCAAGAACTTAAAAATATGTTTGATAGTATAAAAAAGAAAGGAAACAGGCTTGCCATAACAAAATGCTATTCAGATGTAAGATCTTATAAAAAAATGATAAAAGAATACCTTGAATCCGTCTTAAGTTACATGTATAGCATAAAAAAAGATATAAGCTTCTGGCAAACTCAATATTTCATAACTGTAGATACTATAGATAGTAAATTAGAGGATCTAACTAATATGCTCATGAGTGAACAAAAAGATAACTTAAACGTAGCAGCTACTATAGACGATATAAGCGGTCTTTTAGTAGATATATATAAATAAGCACTTATTTATATAACTGAGGCTAGCAAAAGAATTTCTTCATTATCATTATATATTTTGGAAAATTGGGTTATTGGAAGTGGATTAGTACCTTTTCCAACTTCTATAGTAAATCCAGGTCTGCCATGGCTTTTTATGAACCAATCCTTATATCCTGAATAAGATGTTATTCCTGAAGTCTGTTCTAATCTATATCCACTTACCCTGGCAAACAATTCTCCTATCCTCCTTGATTCTGGAGGTGTAAGTGCATTGTACTGCCAGTAAATAACCTCACCCTGACTGTGATATGCCAAAACTAGTCTAAAATTATGACTATTTGTAAATGCTACCATAGACCTAGTTTCAGGTTCTGATTCAGGATAAGACCCTGAATACCTGGTAGGCCCTGGACCATATACACCATAACTAGGCTCTGCAGCTTTTGAAAGCTCCCACCCTGCATTATAGTTATGATTAATATCTACTCCTCTATTGTTAGCTTGCCAATCCTTAGAAAAATCAGTTTTTCCTTTATTCCACCTTATAAGTTCATTATAAAATGGATTACTTCTCTGTAATCCATTTAAAACTAAATCTACACCATCTGGATTTACCATTGGAACTATATATATACTACTTCTCCTCCATATATCAGCTGGATTATAACCTCTTATATTCCTGCCCTCTGCATAAGCTTTTGCAAAATTTTCTATAAACTTCATTAAAAGTGGGGTAGTAATCCATTCCAAACTATGATGAGATCCATTATAAGATACCTCATTAGGACCCACTCCAAGTCTCACATAGTAAATCTTCCTTCCAAGCACACTTTGTCCTGCATTTCCTATAATTATAAAAGGATATCTAGCTTCTAGCCCAACTAAGTCTTGTTCCAATATATCATAAGTGTAATTTATATTTGTATCAACTACGTCTATATTATAAGGTACCTTAAGCATTGTTCGCGGAATCAACCCCAATGCCTGTACTTGTGGATTAGCTACTGTTATTTTGTAAACTTGAGTTCTATATTTTTGGGCTATATTATACAATGTATCCCCAGGCTTTACGATATACGTATCATAACCAAGTATAAAATTTCGTAAAGCCCTATACGTATTAGGACCTATTATGCCATCAGGAACTAATCCATTATTTTTTTCAAAATTTTTAACTGCTTCCTCTGTTTCTCTGCCATATATCCCATCTATGGTATTTAAATTGTATCCTATTTTCCTCAGCACAGCTTGTATTTTCATAACCTGAGTGCCTCTGGAATTCAGTTTAAATATTGGCATATGAATTCCCCTAAATATTATTACTATATTATTTTTATGCAAACTTTATAAATATGTGATTAATATATTGTTTTCTAATATTCACTATAATTTTTAGCCCTTTCAATGTAGTCTTCTGCTGACCGTCTAAGAGACTTCTTTTCTTCCAAAGTAAGTCTCCTAATTACCTTTGCAGGTGAACCCATGCATAACACCCCTGAAGGTATTTTTTTATTTTTAGTTACCAAACTTCCTGCTCCTATGATGCTCTCAGAGCCAATTTCCGCATTATCTAAAATTATAGAACCCATACCAATTAAAGAATTATCTCCAATTTTAGCTCCATGTATCACTGCATTATGACCAACAGTAACATATTCTCCTATCTCTGCTGGGCTTTTTTCACCAGTATGAACAGTGCAGTTATCCTGTATGTTACTTCCTTTTCCTACATATATATTACTTACATCACCTCTGAGCACAGCCCCAAACCATATGTTTACATCTTCACAAAGTTTAACTTTCCCTATAACTTCTGCATTATCTACTACAAAACAGCTTTTATCTATATCTGGTATGTAATGTTCAAATTTTCTTATCATATAATTTACTCTCCTTAAGGATTTAATATTTTGAAAATCTATATTTAAATTATAAATCATTATAATTGCAAAATAAAAACATATGAAGAAAAAAAACTATATTATTTTAAAAATATGCTAAAATATAATACATATCATGAATTGAGTTTTTGTAAAATATATCATATAATATAAATACACTATATATGGTATTTATGCAATCTTATTTACACTATATATGGTATTTTTTATTTAAGCAGCTATACATAATAAATAATTTTTCTATTATTAGCTTAAATAAAATTCTTAAATATTTTTAGGAGGTAGATCAATTGGACTGTGTAAAAGACTTGTTTAAAAGATACTTTACAAAATCTCTTAAACAAAACAATAATAAAACAGTATATGATTTATTTAAATGGAAAAAAGTTGACGTGTTCTTAAAAGATCATAAAACAGGAAAAGTATTAGTTGATATGAAGAATCTAGAATTCCCTGAAAATTATTCTCAAAATGCTTGCGATATAATAGCTTCTAAATACTTTAGAAAAGCTGGAGTTCCTGGAGACAATGGTTATGAAAATAGTATGAAATCTGTAACTCACAGGATGGTAAATTTCTGGTGTGAATCACTAAAAGATGAAGGACTTATAAAAACAGAAGAGGAGTCTTCTATTTTTTATGATGAATGTGCATATGCTCTTTTAAATCAGATGTGTGCTCCTAATTCTCCTCAATGGTTTAATACAGGTCTTAAACTATCTTATGATATATGTGGTGCTAAACAGGGAAATTACTACTTCGATGAAAACCTCAATAAAGTAGTAGAATCTAAAGATAATTATACAAGAACCCAGGCTTCTGCTTGCTTTATACTTTCTATTGAAGATAAACTTTTAGGATCACATTCCATATCAAATCAATTTGTCACAGAGACAAAATTATTTAAAGGAGGTTCTGGAACTGGCACTAATTTTTCTACTATAAGAGCAAAAGGTGAAAAATTATCTGGTGGAGGTTCTTCTTCCGGACTTATGAGTTTTTTAAAAGCATTGGATAAAAATGCAGGAGCTATTAAATCTGGTGGTACTACAAGAAGAGCTGCAAAAATGGTATGCCTTGATGTAGACCATCCCGAAATAATGGACTTTATAAACTGGAAATCCAAAGAAGAAGATAAAGTAAGAGCTCTTGGTAAAATGGGATATGATACAGATATCGATGGTGAAGCTTACGAAACTGTATCTGGCCAAAACAGTAATAATTCAGTAAGATTCTCCGATGAATTTATGAACAAAGTAAATAAATTAAGGGAAAACCCGGATGATACTATTGAACTTATTGGTAGGGTTGACTCAAAACTTAATAAGGTAGAAAAAGTAAAAAACATATGGGATGCCTTTAACAATTCTGCCTGGAAATGTGCTGATCCTGCACCTCAATTCAGCACTACATTTAACGCCTGGCATACCTGTCCTGCAGGTGAAGATGGAAAACTAAATGCTCCTTATAACAGGATAAATTCTACAAACCCCTGCGGAGAATATGCTTTTTTGGATGATACTTCCTGTAACCTTGCTTCTATAAATATATACAAGTTCTACAATATAACCAATAATACTTTTGACATAGAAGGATATTTGCACATAATAGATCTTGTTCAGCTTATTCTTGAATCTTCAATACACTGGGGACAATTTCCTACAGAAGATATAGCTAGAAAAACTTACCTTTTTAGAACTACAGGACTTGGTATATCAAATATAGCTTCGTTATTTATGGTTATGGGTTATCCTTACAATTCAGATGAAGCTAGAACTTTAGCTGCATCACTTGTTGGAATACTTACAGGTGAGTCTTATTACGTATCTTCTCTTATGGCAAAAGAAATAGGTGCCTTTAAAAAGTTTGAAATAAATAAGCCCTATATGATGAAAGTTTTAAGAAATCATGCCAGAGCAGCCTCTGTAGATATAGAGTCTCTCCAAGCAATTCTAGGGAATAACTTTTCAAATGAATTTGAAGATCTAAATTATGTTCCGTTAAAAGTAAAACACAGCGTTCTAAAAAAGGAAGGACTTTCTTACATAGGAAAGACTTTAAAAGATTGCTGGATAAATGCACTTAAAAGTGGTATCAAATTTGGATACAGAAATGCCCAAGTTTCAGTTATAGCACCTACAGGAACCATATCCTTCGCCATGGACTGTGGAGCTACTTCAATAGAACCATTTTTCAGTCACATTGTTTATAAGAAGTTATCCGGAGGAGGATTTATGACTATTATAAATCCCGTAATAACCATTGCTCTTAAAAACCTAGGCTATACCCCTGAACAAATAGAAGACATACTATCTTATGTACTTGAAAAGGAAAATGTATCTGAAAATGACTATACTTATGAAAAAATACTGGATGGCAAAATAGAAGGTGCACCTCATTTAAAAGATGAACACCTAAGTATATTTGATACTTCAAATAAATGCGGCAGCGGTGAAAGATATATTGATCCTATGGGACATGTAAAGATGGTAGCTTCTTTGACCCCTCTTATATCAGGTTCTGTATCTAAAACTGTAAATTTACCTAAAACTGCTTCAGTACAAGATTTTAAAGATGTAGTTCTGACTTCCTGGAAATTAGGTGTTAAAGGTATCACCCTTTATAGGGATTCTTCTAAAGCCGCTCAGCCTTTAAATACCACTTTATCAGATTCCAATGATATAAAGATAGAAGATTTTACATATAACCAACTTTTATCAAAAGTGAAGGAATTACAAAAAGGAATAAAATATTCAAAGCGAGATAAAATCATTGGAATTCGCACAGGAACTACCCATCCTGCTCAAATAGATGACGTTAAAATATACACTACAGTAAACAGAAATTCTAATGGAGAAATATCTGAAATATATATAACTACAGATAGAGAGGGTACCATAATAATGGGACTTTTAAATTCCCTGTCTAAAGCAATATCCGTTATGCTGCAATACCATGTTCCGCCTCAGGATATATCACGAATGCTCAGGGGACAAAAGTATGAGCCTTATGGATTTGTTCAGAAGCATCCTTATATAAAATATGTATCCTCAATTTCAGACCTTATAAGCAAGGTAATTGATATAGAATTGGGGGATTATTCAAGATGTCAAGTTAAACCTGAAAACTACGATAAAGACAGCTTAGTTTTAGGCAACTCTTCACCTGAATTAAACACCATAAAAACTAATGTAAATGAAACAAAAATAAAAAAAATAGATGGTGAAAAAGTTTATGGTGCAGTATGTCCTACTTGTTCAAGCACTCGAATGGTAAGGAACGGCACCTGCATGGTATGTCTTGACTGCGGTTCCACTACAGGATGCAGTTAATTTGGTAAAGTAGTTGGTTCAAGGTTTAAAAAAATTGCGAAGCAATTTTTTTAAAGAACAAAGTGCAAAGTGCAAATATCAAATAAGGATAATTTTCTTCCTAATGTCAGAAAATATTAAAATTATAGATTTCCTGAGGTACGATGGAAATCATCTTTATCTGTTCTTTGTTATTTGAACTCTGTTATTTTCAAAAGCTTTGCTTCGCAATTTTTTTATATTATTCATTAATATTTAAATAAGTCATAATGAAGAAAAAATAGAACAGTAGTAACTAATGCCGTATCAATATCTCCTTCCTAACAATATAATTTTATAAGAGTTGATTTAAAAGATCATATTCCTTATCTTTTCCTGAATCTACACAATTTACTTTTCTAAAGTCCACATCTATTATTTTGTTGTTTCTGATTCCTACAGCTCTGCATCTCTCTCCAAGTATTAGCAGTTCTACAGCCCTGACACCCATTTTGCTTGCTAGAATCCTATCAAAAACTGATGGTTCCCCACCTCTCTGTATATATCCTAAGACTGTACTTCTTATAGTAATATTCAGCTTTTCCTGTATGCATTTTCCAAGTTTTTCTATGTCATACATTCTTTCGGTTATTATTATTATGTTATCAAGTTTACCTTTGTTTATGTTATCCTGCAATTTTGAACATATAGTATCTAAATCCAATTTTCTTTCAGGAGTAGATATTATCTCGCCACCGCCAGCTAAAGCAGAATACAACGCCAGATCTCCACAGTATCTTCCCATAACCTCTACAATTGTTGTTTTTTCATGAGACGAGTCCGTATCTTTTATTTTACCTATACAATCCATAACAGTGTTTAAAGTTGTATCAAATCCTATAGAGTACTCGGTATAAGCTAAGTCATTGTCTATTGTTCCAGGAAGTCCTACAACATTAACTCCCAGCTCGCTGAGTTTTTCTGCTCCATTGAAAGAACCATCTCCTCCAATTACAACTAATCCTTCTACACCAAGCTTTTTTATGGTTTCCACAGCCATTTGCCTTCCCTGCTCTTCCATAAATTCAGGACATCTGGCAGTTTTCAGTATTGTTCCACCATTTTCTGCGATTCTATCAACCTCATGATCACCTAGCGGTATTACCTCACCCTTTATCAAACCTGTGTACCCATGCTTTATTCCTAAAACTTCTATACCATAATGATTTGCTGATTTAACTACCGCTCTAATAGCAGCATTCATTCCTGGAGAATCTCCTCCACTTGTTAAAACACCTAATCTTTTCATTCTCATATCACTCTCTTTTATTTGAATATAATTCACTCAAACTTTTAGTAATTCCAGCAACCATTTTAATCCAGCTGCCGGAATCTCATTTTACCATTTAATATTTATATTAAACTATTTTTCTCCTCTTCATCAAGGACTACAACTTCACCTGAAATCTTAATTAAAAATCCAATAATAATACCACCTAAGGCTAACACAACTGCAAGAAATATCATACTTGCATTGAAGGAGCCTGTTATATCTTTGATGTATCCAACAATATAAGGTCCAAAGAATCCTCCAAGGTTACCTATACTGTTTATAAGGGCTATAGCACCTGCTGAAGCAGCACCAGTTAAGAATGAAGGTGGAATTGCCCAGAATGGTGAATATGAACCAAATGCTCCACATACAGAGATAGTTAATAACACGAAAGCTCCTATTACACTGAATTTTGCAACATAAGCACTTGCTACCATTGCAGCTGCACTTATTACTAAACATCCAAAAACATGAAGACGTCTTTCATTAGTCTTGTCAGAATGGTTACCAACCAGATACATAACAACCATAGCACAAAGGTACATCGCTCCTACAAGCCATCCTAACCCCATAGTGCTGAGCTTAAATGATGCAGATATTCCTTTAGTAATAGTCGGAAGGAACATATTTATTCCATAGTAACCTGTCATCCAGCAAAAATAACCTAAGGACATTACCAGCACATCCCTATCCTTTAAAGCATCCATGAATGTATAGCGTTTTGCTTTCTCTTTATGAAGTCTTTCCTTTGTTGTAACATCTATAAGCCAATTTAATTCTTCCTTTGTCAGCCACTTTACGTCTTCGATTTTATCATCAAGATAGAATAGACATATTATACCTAAGATCAGACATGGTATACCTTCCAATACAAACAGACTCTGCCATCCTGCTAACCCAAACACATTTGTACCTAACAATACAGTCGCTATTGGAGAACCTATTGCATTGGCTGCTGGTATTGCAAGCATGAATCCAGCTATAGCTTTAGCATGATTCTTACTTTGATAGAAATTACTTAAATACCATACCATGCATGGATAGAAACTAGCTTCCGCTGCTCCTAAAAGAAATCTAATTATATAGAATTGTACCGGAGTTTTTATAAGAGACATAGCCCCTGCAATGAATGCCCAAGAAATCATTATCCTTGCAATCCATTTTCTTGCTCCCCATTTAGTCATTATTGCACTTCCTGGTACCTCAAATATAAAGTATCCGATGAAGAATATTCCAGCACCAAATCCATAAACAGCACTGGAAAAACCAAGCTCTGCGTTCATTGTTAATGCAGCAAATCCAATGTTTACCCTATCCATTATTGCTATTGCGAAACATATAAACAGAAACGGAATTAGTCTTAATGTGACTTTTTTGACCGTTGAAGCCTCAATCTGTTTTACATCCATAATACTACCTCCAAATAAATTTATAGCATTTTCTAATTTTTCATCAAATATCTTCATTCTTCATTAATCAATTAAGTATATATATCTTCACTTCTATCCTAGGCCAATCTCGCTTATTTCAAAATATGAATTTGATACAATTTTAAGATAATTCGTAAACGATTACTACTGTATTTAAATTATAGTTGTGGAAATTAATTTCATTATTTTGATATAAAAATGTAAATTTATCAAAAAGCTATTAAGAATATCTCGTTTATAATATAGGATATCTTAGCACTCAACCAGATATCCTATACTATAATATAGTAAGGAATTTTATGGGTTAATCCATATGTTGTCCACCATTGATGTCTATATCCTCACCTGTTATGTATGAAGCTTCTTCTGAAGCAAGGAAAGCAATTGTTGATGCAATTTCCTGTGTTTCTCCTGGTCTTCCTATAGGTATATTCCCAATAATTGCGTCAGCCTGTTCTTTGGGAAGTGATTTCCATATTTCTGTGTTAATAAGTCCTGGAGCAACACTGTTTACTGTTATTCCATCAAGTGCTACTTCACGAGCAAGGTTCTTTGAGAATCCTAATACTGCAGCCTTTGATGCTGAATAGTGTGCACCACCAAATATTCCGCCACCTCTTTTGCCTGATACTGAAGAAAGACTTATTATTCTGCCGTATTTCTGTTTCTTCATCACTTTCATTACAGCCTGAGTACACAAGAATAATCCGAACACGTTTACATTAAATATTCTCTTCATATCATCTAATGTCATATCTTCAACAGTAACCTTCTGTGAGATACCTGCATTGTTTATAAGGATATCTATTCTTCCATATTCTTTAAGCACCTTTTCCACCATAGCTTCGTTTGATTCCTTGCTTGTAACATCCAATGTTACTCCTAGCGCTTTTCCACCGGCTTCTTTAACAACTTTTACAGTATCCTTTACACCTTCAGTATTCAAATCTGCTATAACAACTGCAGCTCCCTGCTTTGCAAGTGTCAATGCTATAGTACGTCCTATTCCTTTTGGTGAACCAGCTCCTGTTACTATTGCTACTCTTCCATTTAATTTAAACATAAATTATCTCTCCTCACAATTTATTTAATGTATAATTACATCTTTACAATTTTTTATTACTTTAGCATTTCCTTAGCTGTTTTTACTATATTAGTTATAGTAATTCCGTTAATTTCCATAAGCTTTTCATAAGGTGCAGACTGTCCAAACTGATCTTGAACCCCTATTCTTACTACTTTACCTTTTCCTTCTTCGGCAACTACTTCACATACTGCACTCCCTAGACCATTTATAATGTTATGGTCCTCAACCGTAATTATCTTTCCAACATTCAAACATTCAACTACTGCTTCTCTATCTAAAGGCTTAATTGTATGCATATCTAATAGCTTTACAGAAATTCCTTCCTTTTCTAATTTTTTAGATGCTTCTAATGCTAGATATACAGTATCTCCATTAGCAATAATAGCTATATCTTTTCCGTCTTTTATCTTCTTTGCTTTGCCTATTGTAAACTCTTCATTTTCATCATATATTACTGGAATAGCATCTCTTGTAAAACGAAGATATACAGGTCCATAAATTTCTGCTGCTTGTTGTACTAGCTTTTTAGTAGAATAATAATCAGCACCCATAACTACTGTCATGTTTGGCAAAGTTCTAAGAACTCCCATATCCTCTATACATTGATGACTAGCACCATCATTAGCAGGAGTAAGTCCACCATGAGAACAAGCAATTTTAACATTTAGATTTGGATAACAAACCTCTTGTCTTATCTGCTCACCCATTCTTAAAGAGCCAAATATAGCATATGTACTTACAAATGGTATTTTCCCAGTTGTCGCAAGCCCTGCAGCAACTCCACAAGCATTTTGTTCAGCTATACCAACATTTATATGTTGATTAGGTAACTGCTTTGAGAATTCTCCAGTTTTGCAGGATTTACCAATATCTATATCAACAACATATATGTTTTTATTCTTTTTTCCTAATGCTAATATTTCATCTCCAAAAGCTTGTCTTGTTGCTTTTTTCATCATACTCATTACTTTAAACCTCCTTCTAATTCTTCCATAGCTTGTTTATATTCTTCATCATTAGGGGCAACTCCATGCCATGAAGCTACATTTTCCATAAATGATACTCCTTTACCCTTTACAGTATTCATTACAATACATTTAGGTTTTCCATTCTTTACTTCTCTTATATAGTCTAAAGTTTCAACTATTTCTTCCATAGAATGTCCATTAATTCTTCTTGTTTCAAAATCAAATGCATTAAATTTCTTTTCTATATCTTGAGTTGGCATAATATCTTTACAAGCACCATCACATTGAAGTCCATTATCATCAACAAATACAACTAAATTATCTAATTGATATTTAACTGCAGTTTCAACTGCTTCCCATATCTGCCCTTCCTGGCTTTCTCCATCTCCTACTATAACAAATACCCTGTAATCTTTTTCATCTCGCTTACCAGCAATCGCCATACCAACTCCTACAGAGAGACCTTGGCCTAGAGAACCAGTAGAGATGTCTATGCCTGGACACTTATTCATGTTTGGATGTCCTTGAAGGATTGATCCATACTGTCTTAATGTGTGTATAGTTTCATACGGAAAAAATCCCTGTAATGCTAATGCAGCATACTGAATTGGACAAACATGACCTTTAGATAAAATAAATCTGTCACGATCCTCCCAATTAGGATTTTTAGGGTCAATATTCATTTCCTTAAAATAAAGTGCTGCTACTATATCAGCTGAAGATAGGGAGCCACCTGGGTGCCCAGATCCTGCTTCATAAATCATAGTAAGGGCTGTTTTCCTAAGTTCAATAGCTTTTTGTTTCAATTCTTCAACACTTATATCTTTCATATCAATCACCTCGTTAATATTTATTATATTGTATACTTGTCTACTAAGTATCCTATGATTTTATTATACTTTGGATTCAACTTTTGTCAACAATAAATTTAAAAATTTTTTCTCTTTTCTTAAATTTCAGAAAAATAAAACGTTACTGACACCACACTATATCTTGATTTCTGTGAAATCGTTTTATGTGAAAATTTTTCTATTCTTATATGAGCAAAACTTAGATAAATAAAGTTAGAAAAGCTCAGATATGCTGGCATGATTCCAGGTTTCTTAGTTAATGAGCACTTCCTAAGAATTAAGAGAGAGGTACATAACATTCTCTATAGAAAAATGTTGAAGAGATTACATGGTATTGCGAAGAATATTATAAATAATGGTATTCCGATAAGACAATGAAAATATAAGTTGTTCAGGATTATCTTTGTTAACATAATATCAAACAAAAAAACTAGGAGTTGTTGAACCAAGAATAAACTCTACAACATGTTGCATTGGTTTTTAATTTATAAAACAACATATTGTATGTTAAGTTACTTAGTGCAACAACTCCCATTATATTATCTCTTATTCCTTCCAGTACCTGTCGTACAGGTTATTCATGTGTTTAGTCATTTTTTCCATTGCCTCTTCACCATTTCCACTTTCAATGGATTTGACAATCTCCTTGTGTTCACTTACATTAATATCCCTGTATTCTGGTTTAGTAACGGTTCTATCACGAAGGAAAACCCACATTTTCTGATCTCTCATCACATTGTTTATATCATTTATAAATTTGATAAACAAATCATTATGAGAAGCCTTTGCTATCTCACTGTGCAATTTTTCATCTGTTTCCGGATTGTAAATGCCCTCATTTGCTTCTTCTTCGAATTTATTTTCAATCTTCTTTATGTTCCTAATTTCCTCATCTGTAGCTCTTTCAGCTGCAAATTTAGAAATTATAGGCTCAATATTCATCCTTGCTTCAACAATCTCTTCCGGAGTCACCGATTCCATCATCACATTTGACTTATTGTCACCGATATTTGGCTGGGTACTCATGACAAAAACACCTTCACCCTGACGGGAATAAATATATCCGTTCAATTCTAAAGCACTTAGAGCCTGCCTGACAGGTGCACGGCTTACATTGAATTGCGTACACAACTCTCTTTCTGGCGGTAATTTGTCTCCTATCTTAAATATCCCCAACTGAATTTGTGAAAGAATCTGATTGTAAATCTGAAGATATAATTTTTTACTCGATACTGGATTAAAACTCATAGAAATCACCTCATAGAAAAAATATAATTTTTATTTATATCGAGAACATAACTTTGTATATTTTTTAACTTTATATAGTAGGTCGTTTAGTATTTTTTCCTTTTTCTCAATATAAAGTATATTATATTTTTTGTAACTTGTCTACTTACTTAACAAATCACTTATGATAACGTGAATTCGACAAATTAATAGGCATTCTCCTTTCACCCAAAATGTCAAAATAAATATTGTGAAATACTAACTATATTATCCGTATTAATTAGTGATAAGATAAGACGAAAGGAGTTAAAAATGAAAATTAACGATAAAAACTTTTTATTAGAACTTAAGGGAAAAAATCCTGCAGCCTTAGAATACATAATTAATACTTACTGCAATTTAGTTTTTAAAATTGTACTAAATGTACTTGGAAACGATAATTACGAAAATGCAAAAGAATGTATTAATGATGTATATCTTTTAATATGGAATAAAAGCCACTTATATAATCCTGAAAAATCTTCATTTAAAAATTGGCTTTTAGCTGTAAGCAAATATAAGGCTATAGATTATAAAAGAAGCTTAGCTAAACAGGACAACCTTCAAATAGAAGAACAAATGTTACTCTCTAACACTGATGTTGAAAATGAATATATATTGAAAGAAAAAAAAAGAAGAATTGATAAAGCTTTTACAATATGAGCATACGCTGGACAGAGAACTGTTTATACGAAAATACATTTTGGATCAAGATATGGACAGCTTGTGTAAAAATTTTAATTTATCAAAAGGAGCTATCTACAATAGGCTATGGCGTACTAAAAACTCGATTATAAGAAAATTAAATATTTCGGGTGAAGTGGAGGTATCAAAATGAATTTAAATTTAAATGAAGATGATGTTTTAAAACTTTTAAATGATGTTAATATAAATGAAAATGAATTTAGTAGTAATGACCTCAACGAAATTGAAAAGAAAAAAATCTGTAAAGATATCATTAGTAAAATAAATCCTAAGAAATCTAAGAGTAAAAGAAATTTTATTGCAGCAGCAGTCATCTTTCTGATAATTATTCCTATACTCATATCACAAAAGAATGTTTTAGCTAATATGATAGAAAAACTCACTGTCATATCTGGTATTGGAGAAGTAAAAGTTTCTTCAGATAAGCCAAAAATTCTTAAAAACAGTATTCAACAAGATAATATAACTTTAGCTAATATGTATGTAGACAAAAGCAAAATTATAGTTACTTTAACCATCGAACCAGAAGAACTTAAGCGATCTTATTACACTATTAAAGACAATCATGGTAATTTCTACAAACTTCGTAGAAGCAACAATCTTGCCATGATGCCAGATAATCGCATAGGTTCATACAGAGCAGAATACAATGGTAAAGTAAAAAAAGCTAATAGTTATACTTTAAGTATTGTAGATAATGATAAAAAGTTTACTAAAGCAACTTTTAAACTAAAAAGTTCTGATTTTAAAGAAGCTGCTAAATTAAAAATTTTATATACTGCAACTAATGGAATAACTACACTAAACGTGACTTCATTAAAAAGAGAGAGAAATATTTTAAAAGTAGATTATTATTTTACAGATACCTTACCAGATTTTAAATCTAAAATGATAGATAAAGTTAATCGAGGAACCTTTGAAGAAAGTAAAAAATTAGGATTAGAAGAACCAATTAGTGCAAAATTAATAAATAATAATTCTATACAAGATTCCCATATTATAATTTCTGATGAATATAATAACGCAGTATATGGACATAACAATATTAATTATTTAGATCAAGGAAATGAATCTTTATTTGATTTAAGCAAATTCACTGGCAAAAAGTTAAAGTTAACTGTTTCAAATGTAGTTTATCATACTGATAGTATTAATTTTAATGCTATTAATAATGATCTTAATAATTATAACAATGAAACTTCTGATTTTAACTTAGAATTAGATGTTCCCAAATCAGGCAAAAGCATTTTAAACAAAATAGTTAACTATAAGGGATTTAAATTCAAAATTATTAGTATAAACCGTTTATCAAATAACAGTATAGAATTAATTTACAATTATATAAATGACAGCAATTCAAGATTACAAACTTTAAATATTTTATTTGAAAGCGTTACTGATGGAGATGGTGAGAGTAACATTAGCCAAAATAATGGTAATATTAAAGTCTTTTATCAACTAAAAAATGAAATAGGAGACAAGTTAAAATTAAATCACATTCAATATACTTTCTCCTCAGTTGGTCCTTTTGAAATAGACCTAAATCCGTCAACAATTAAATAGCTTTTTAGTTTATCACTAACCAAAAAAACAGCATGTCAAAAATATTCTTTTTTAAAATATTCTTGACATGCTCATAATTAAATTTAGTCTATTGGTTTTGAATCAACAAATCCTTTAACTATTTCATCCTGGTTTGCTATATTTGCCATTATTAAAACTTCACAATAAAATCCATTTTCTTTCCAAACATAAGTATCTTCCTTTATTTGTTTATTTGCTTCTGATTTTTCATAAGTCTCATATTTAAGAACTTCTTTACCATCAATTTTTATCGTATTAGCTTTTTTACTCATATCATCATATGCTTTTGAACTTTTCCCCTGTGTAAATGTCAAGAATCCATTTTTTAAATTATAAAATGTATTCAATTCATAACCCATTTTTTTATTTTTTATATCAGAGTCTCCTGAAATTCCTACTGCTGAACCTTTTATAGTTATATTCTTATTAATACTTAATGGAAATTTTGGATTAAATTCTAAAAGTTCCTTAGCTTTTTTCAAATCTTGTTTTTCATATATTGGTAAAGTTGCAACTTCAGTAGAAACATCTTTCGGTATGGAATAACTTACATTTTTAACATCTTGATCATATTTTATAGAAGTTGCAATTTTTCCTACATCATCTATAGGAATACCTACAGTTAAGCTTTTATTTTCTTTACGTTGAGTTTCTATACTGTATCCTATACTATACCACACGCCTTCATTTTGCCATATAAAACATTTATCTATTATTTTATAATTATAACCCATAGGCAATGTACTTTTTATTGTAATATTATATCCGTTTATTCCTTCCAAATTCATTGCTTCTTTATTAACTTCAACTTTTCCTTTGCTTTGATCTTCTGCAATCTGTTTTAAACATTGTTCCATGTCAACTTTGGAAGCTTCAAAATTAAAAACACCATCCTTTTTTGAAAAAGACACTTCTAAAGAATTGTCTGTATCAGAAACTTTTATAACATGAATACTTGCTAATACGTATTTTGTCGGAATATAATTGGGTACTTTAACTTTAAAACCTGTAACTTCTTCTGCCTTTTTTAAGTTATCATAATATTTAATTGGTGCATCAATAAGAAATTTATTATTTTGATTTTTTACTGATGATTTATTGCTACTAACCACTGCAGTAGTTTTATCTGCTTTCATACTTTTAGCATTTACAGCAGTTGTAAGTATAGCTCCTGAGGCTACTACACAGCATATTACTGCAATAGCTGACATTTTATAGGAACCTTTTTTAAAATTTTTTATCATTTCTATTCTCCTTTTAATTTGATTTTTCGTTTCAAAAAAAACTGCTAATCGTGGGATCTTATTGCTTGACACTAATTTTGAAAAATTAATTAACGTCATTCCATAGTCTTCAGCCTTCTCTTCCCCAATAATCTCAAGCACATAAGTATCACAAGCACATTCCCTTTGAAGTTTCATTTTCTTCATACAAAACCACACAATAGGATTAAACCAATGCAGTATAACGGCAAGAACAGCAAAAAAATTATAGGCTAAATCCATCCTTTTATAGTGAATTAATTCGTGTAAAAGTATATAATATAATTGTTTTAAATTATTTTTAGTACATACACACTTAGGAATATAAACTTTGGGTTTTATTATTCCTAATGTGCATGGACTTTTAAAATTATCACAAATATAAACAGGTATATCCCTAGTTATATTTGCTTTGTTTTTACACTCATTCAGTAATTTTATACTTTCCAAATCTCTTACTTCTTCCAAATTTATAATTTTCCTTTTGAATTGCAGTCTAACTGCTAATAAAAATGCAGCTATACTGAAAACTCCTACTATCCATATAAAAGAAGCTATACCTAAAATACAGGAAGTTATATATTCTTTTATTGTATTTTCTCTACTATAAACCATTTTTGATGGAGATTGGTTTATCTTGGATATTTGATTCTTAGAAGTATAGCTATATTGGATTTTTCCTTCTCTTAAAAAATCAGATGCAGCGTAAGTCATACTTTTTATTGTACTTTTATTTTCAATATTTGAACTATTTTGATGATTTTCATGTAACAAATTAAGTAAGCTTAAATTACTTTGAAACTCCACTGGTATTATTAATCTTATAACAACTATGATCCATAAAGCATGTTGAAGTCTTACTGAAATGTGTTTATCAAATAACTTTAAAATTAAAATTATTAATAATCCTGCAATGCTTGCTGTTATGGAAGCACGAAAAACCCATAAAAAGCTTCTAATCAAAATATCCATATTTAATATCCCCCTATTTTTAGTTTCAAAAGCTTAAACCCTACTTTCCTTGTTTTTTATTTTTAAGAATCTGTTCTAACTCTTGAATCTCTTTTTCTGATAGAGATTCTTCCTCTAAAAACTTGGTAAAGAGCATACTTACAGCCCCGTCATATACCTTTTCAAGAAAAGATTGATTTTCAGCCCTTACACATTCATCTTCAGATATTAATGGATAATAATTATATATTCTGCCTACTTTTTTAAATCCTATTGCTTCTTTTTTTGAAAGCCTTGTTATAAATGTTTTTACTGTTTGTGCCGACCAATTCATTTTAACTGTTAAAGAATTAATTATTTTTTCAGATGTTAAGGGATTTTGTTTCCAGAGAAGCTTCATTACTTCCCACTCAGCTGCTGAGATTTTTGGCATTTCTTTCATACTTACTCCTCCATTTTTAGTTTACAAGTGTAGATCTACAATTTCAGTCTACATATGTAAACTGAAATTGTCAAGGCAAAACTTATATTATTTACATCTTTTTATTTTACAATTCTTCTTTATAACAAAAAACTTCCAGTATACTTAGTACACTAGAAGTTTTATTTTTTGTTTGAATCACTATACTATTCTATTTTTTAATCTTAATCATACTTAGTTACAACAAATATCTGAATTATTACCCTTATCTATCTTTTCACCTTCTGATCTTACTTTAATCAGTTCTCCCACAATACTTACTGCAATTTCTTCTGGTGTTTCTGCTCCTATACTTGTACCTATTGGTGAGTAAACACTTTTAATTTCTTCTTTTGTATATCCCTGATTAAGTAATTGAGTAAAAATCTTATCTCGCTTACTCTTACTTCCTATCATGCCAATATACTTGGCATTGCTGCGAAGTACCTGCTCTAGAACAACTTTATCATAAAGATGTCCCCTAGTCACAATCACTAAATAACTATCTTCATCAATATGTAAATTTGGTAATTTGTTAAATGAATCAATGGTCATAAGTTCTGTAGGCTCTGAAAATCTTCTTCGATTAGCATACTCTTCACGATCATCTAATACTACTGTTCTAAAACCAACTGTCTCACTTAAAGGTGCAATTCTTTGAGATACATGACCTGCCCCAAAAATATAAACTGTTCCTTCAGGACGTAAAGGTTCTACCAAAAAACGCTGATTATCTATTACTTCAGCATGTATTGATATTTTTGCTGGTCCAGCTATCAGTTTCTCTAAGATATTTGGATCACAATCAATTTTACCAATAAGAGTTTTATCTGGTTTTACTATGCATTGTTGGCATCTCAAATTAGAAGTACCAGAGACATTATCTAGCACTGTAATAAACCATGCTTTTTCCCTCTTTTTCTGAATTTTTACTACTGTTTCATAAATCATTCGATTATTTTCATTCTGAGCATCTATAAAGTCTATTAAAACCTCACCTTTGCCACCACAAATCATATCCATAGAAGCTACATCATTGTGAGTTAAGTCAAAAGACTGTATTACAGTTTGTTTTAAAGCCAGTGACTTTTTAGCAAGATCTATAGCATTAGCTTCTAAACGCCCTCCCCCTATAGTTCCAATAATTGAACCGTCATTTCTAACTACCATCTTTGCACCAGCAGTACGCGGTGCCGAACCAGTTTTATCGAATATAGTCGCTACTACAAAACTTTCTTCTTTCTGTAAAAGTTTTACCATCTCTTTGTATAATTCTTTCATTTACATACCTCCATATTCATTAAATATAAGATAGATTAACGTTTCAAAACGTTTACTCTTAAATTTTATAACAAAATTTGTAATTGTTCAACTTAAATTATTTTAGGCTCTATAGCTCTAAAATTAGTTTATCTAGCACATTTTTATAAGTTTCAATTTTCCACTATCAACTGTAGACTGTTTAAAAACATGTATACGTGTTAAAAGGGCTGATATACTAATTAATTAGTGCACCAGCCCTTTTTCTAATATTTATTTCATTCTGAAAACTCTGTAATAATTAAATCCTACTTTTATTGACTAACCCCGTGTAACTTAATATAATCTCCTCTAAAGTAAGTTATTCCAAACCCAATTGGCTTGTCTTTAACATCATTTAATTTTTGCTCTACAACAAATAGTGCAACCTCATCATACATTTTTAAAAGTTCTTTAATCTCTTCTCTCGGCATTTTAGCATACATTACAATTTCCTTATTCAAACTATAAAGAGAAGCCCTATTGGACATCATTTCTGGGAAAGTAGCATTTTCAAGCTCATTTTCTATAATTGGAACTCCCTTTTGGTATATCAGATATTTTAAATCATAAGCCATGGCATCTCCTTGTGTATAAAACAATCTTCTAATTCTTATTATCTTTCTATTTTTACTTATACGAAGATTAGTTGCAAGTTTATCATCAGGCAAAACAACATCTACAGATAGAAGTTTTATGCGATCCACATCATTTATCAAATTGTTTCTCTCACTATAAAAAATAGTATATTTGTTGTAATTAGGCTTTTGAACAAAATATCCTTTTCCTGGTATAGAATATATGTATCCATCATTGGATAAAATGGAAAGTCCCTTTCTAACCGTCATCCTGCTTGTACTATATTCACTGCATAAAGCTGTTTCAGAAGGCAAATCATCCCCTGTTTTAAGTTCGCCACTAATAATTTTATCACGTATATCATCAGCTATTTTACAATATATAGAGTTTTTCATTATTTACTACTCCTTATTAAATTTCATCTAATCCATATAAAACAATTTTAACATAATTATAATATTAGAATTATAAAACGTCATTGTCAATATTATAGGCTTTTAAAAATTAAGTCATTAATAAACAGAGTCCTGAGCATACATAAAATTTAATTTCAAGTACACTTAGGACTCTATGATCCAGATGCATATTTGCCTCTTCTTCCCAAGTGATAGCTCAAGTAATCACTTTATTATCTAGAGATGGGGGTCTCAGAAATGGAAGTTTAAAACTAAATAATAATCTGGTAAATATAAGCTGTAATTTATTTACTAAAAAAATTACAGATATAAGCTATATATTTTTTAATAAGGTAACAACTTGTATATACATGTTAGTATATGTATACCTTGTATTTTTATTATATATCAGTTATTTGTGTTTTGTCAACGTTTTTATTACAATTCTTACTACTTCCGATAATATATTTAAGTAAAATATACGTTTCTTAATTCATACGTACTGTTTCATAATTAGTGTCGAAAAATAGCATTTATAAATAAAAAATATTGATTTATGTAAAAATCTATGATATTATGAACATGTATTAAAAGGTTAATAGATATCCCCTATTTATCCACATGCTCCCCCATGTGGATTTTTTTTATACAAATTAAAAGCCTACCTATAAGTAGACTTTTAATTTGTATAAAAAACTTACTTTTTGTTTTTATTATGTTTTGCTCTATTTGGTTTAGCCTTAGGCTTTATCTTTATGTTCTTTTCTTTTTGTGAACCTTTTACATCATATATGGCGCCGCTTCTTAAATCCACAAACCATAAAAATAAAACTAAAAATACAGCAGAAGATATGTATTGCCATACACTCCCATTTAAATTATATCTAAAATAGGCTGCTATTATTGTAGGCAAGAAAAAAGCTGCTATAGACAATAAAAGAATTATCCATCTGTTTGGATGAAACTTGTATAAAATACGTATTTTTAATTGATTATATACAAATAAAAATATTATTGCAATAAATGCTACCTGTAATAGTACTTGTAACCATAAAGGCATTTGCTCTCCCCCCTTAGTTTGTCTATATATATTATTATATACTTTCTAACTTATATCAATACCTTTTCTATTTATTTGTCTGAAAACCTACATGACAGTAAAATTTCTAAAAAAATAACTAAAGAGGCTGTCCATTTTAGACAGCCTCTTTTTTAGAATATATATTTTTCTTTTCCTGGTTTTCTGCTAAATACAGTCACATCATCAATTTCTTGTTGTTGACATACAAATCTAGTCATTCTTTCAACTCCGAAACCAGCTCCTGCTGTTTTAGGGAGCTCTCCTCTTTTCGCAAGCTCAATGTAGTTTCTAAGTAAACTCTCATCCGTTTTAGCTTCTCTCATTCTTGTAATTATTCTATCATATTTATATTCTCTCTCTCCACCACTTAATCCTTCTACATAACCCATAGGCCATATTAAATCATAGTTTCTATACGTACCCCTGTTATCCAAATCCTCAGCATCGTAGAATTCTCTCTTATGGTTTATTAACCAGAATGGTTGTGTCGCTTTTTTTGAAGCTATAGCTTCAAAATCATCTCCATATTTTGCTTTTAACTCTTGAGTTGTATGTCTCTCAAAAGGACCTGTTATATCTAAGTGAGATGTTCCTATTCCTAATTTTTCAAACTTGTCCTTACATTCTTCTTTTATATAGTCAAATGCATATTTTATAAGACCTTCCATAAATTCAAATACTGTGTCCATTGTACCATCTTTAAATTCAAAATCAACTTGAGTAAACTCAAATAAATGTCTTTTATCTCCTCTTTCTGGCAGCTCCAATCTTACATTTGGAGATACAATATAAATTTTTTGTAAGTTTGGATTTGAAAGAGCTATTTGTTTATGAAATATCATGGACTTTGTTAAGTTAAATTCTTGTCCTTGATAAGTAATTGCACACTCTTCTACGCTGTGACAAAGTGGATCTGTTATAGGTGCCAGCATGTTAGGTAAAAGTCTAACTACTCCATTTTTATACATATAATCATCTACTGCCCTCAATATAGCTTGTTGTATACCAAGTATAGTAGGTAATTTTTCTCTTCTAACTTTTTCCATAGTTTCATCCAAAAGTTTTAATTCCTTTTCATCTTCTAATACATATGTTTTCATATATGTGGCCTCCCTAAACAATTTATATAAACTCTCAATGAATATTTTTTCTCTAGTTTCATTACCAATATAATAATACTTTTTCATGTATTTTGCAATATCATTAATTAATATTATAATTTTTTATAAATTTATCATTTCGTTATACCTAAAATTAGAAATTCATAAATTATTTATTAATGATAAGGTTTACAATTATTAATTTATCAAAATTTCTGTTATAATGTTATTGTACACATACTAATTTAAAGTTTTCATAAAAAATACGGATAACTTTAAAAGGAGGAATATAAATTGAGCTTAAAAATTAATGGTTTAGATGACTTAGACCTTCAAATTCTTGAAATTCTTTTGAAGGATTCAAGGACTCCTTTTCTAGAAATAGCTAGGCAATGCCATGTAAGCGGTGGAACCATACATGTTAGAGTTAAAAAAATGGAGGACATGGACATAATAAAAGGTACTAAGCTTATAATCGACAATTCAAAAATTGGATTTGACGTATGTGGCTTTATAGGCATTTATTTGGATAAAGCTAAGTCTTTTAATAATTCACTAGATGAATTAAAACAAATAAAAGAAATCGTGGAAATCCATTATACAACAGGAGATTATTCTATATTTGTAAAGGTTCTATGTAAAAATATCACTGACTTACAAAATCTACTTATGAATAAAATTCAATCTGTAGATGGAGTTCAAAGAACTGATACAATAATATCTTTATTTCAACCTGTAGATAGAAGCATTGATATCGATGTTTTAGGTGAATAGCTTACTACTTACCTTCTTTTTTCATTTTCTTTTTATTTAAACTCATAAATTTTATAAAATATGCAAATAATATTTTTGTATAAAAATAAAAAGGAGATGTAATTATGAGGACATTAGATATAATTGCACTAGCATTAGTTGTAATAGGTGCGTTAAATTGGGGACTAATTGGTTTTTTTAGATTTGATCTTGTAGCGTCACTATTTGGAACAATGTCCACAGCTACTAGAGTAATATACGCTCTTGTAGGACTAGGAGGGTTGTATGCACTTTCGTTTTTCGGAAATGAAAGAAGCACTGGGGATACAAAAGAAGTCAAATAAGGCATTTGAAAGAAAATAACAAGTCAAAGATGCGACGAATATTTTTTATCAGACAAGGAGGCAGGTTCCGCAGATAGTGAATCCTATCTAAGGGTTCTACCGACGCAGTATGATAAAAAATAGGCTAGCATACTGACTAGTTATTTCTTTGAAAATGCCTAATTATAAGCGTAAGTAGAAAACAATTATAAAAGTCTTCTACTTACGCCTTAATTTTACATACTATCTGAGATTTTTCTTAATTCCTCTATTTAATGTATTTTCATAGTTTATAAACTCATATACATCATCTGAAAAAAGAGAGCTAAACTTTTTCAGTTCATCTACAGAAACATCTTCTATAGCCTTATCTCCTTCTTCACAATACAATACAATTTCACCAATTACTTTGTGAGCATCTCTAAAAGCCATTCCTTTATTAACCAAGTAATCAGCTGCTTCTGTAGCATTTAAAAATCCTCTCTTAACAGCTTTAAATGTATTGTCTTTTTTGATTTTTAATGTGGAGAGCATACCACTCATAACTTTAAGACAGCTTAATACAGTATCTAAGGAGTTAAAAAACTGTTCTTTATCTTCCTGCATATCCTTATTGTAGGCAAGAGGAATGCCTTTCATTGTGGTAAGCAGTGACATGAGCGAACCGTATACTCTCCCTGTTTTGCCCCTTATGAGTTCTGCAGCATCGGGATTCTTCTTCTGGGGCATTATGCTGCTTCCTGTAGAAAATTCATCATCTATCTGTACAAAATCAAATTCTTTACTGCTCCATAATATAAGTTCTTCACTTAAACGGCTTAAGTGCATCATTATTATAGAAAAATTCGATAATAACTCCAGGACATAATCCCTATCACTTACACCGTCTAAAAAGTTATCTACAGGCTTTTTAAAGCCCAATTCTTTTGCAGTAAAACTTCTATCTATATTATAAGTTGTTCCAGCAAGAGCACAGCATCCAAGTGGATTTTCATCCATAATTTCAACTGCATTCAATATTCTTGCTTTATCTCTTTTTAACATATTGTAATACGCCATTATGTGATGCTTAAAAGTTACAACTTGTGCCCTTTGAAGGTGTGTATACCCAGGCATCATTATATTGTTATTTTCTCCAAGATTTTTGATTACATCTTGAAGTTTCTCTATGTTCTTTATAACTTCTAATGCACTTTTTTTACAGTATAATCTAAAATCCACTGCTACTTGGTCATTTCTACTTCTAGCAGTATGCAGTTTCTTTCCTACCTGTCCTACTCGCTCTATTAAATTCACTTCTACAAAAGTGTGTATATCCTCATAATCTCCTTCTATTTTAAGTTTTCCATCTTCAATGTCACTTAAAATAGATTGCAGTCCTTTTAATATGGATTCTCCTTCTTCTTTAGACAATATATTGCATTTGGAAAGCATTTTTACATGAGCCATGCTTCCCTCTATATCTTCACTGTAAAGAAGTTTGTCAAAGCTAAGAGAACTATTAAAATCCTCCATAAGCTTGCTTTCAGATTTTTTAAATCTTCCTCCCCAGAGTTTCATATTAATTTTCCTTTTCCTTTTTTACCGCAGCTCTTATTTTAGAAGGTAAACTGAAGATTTTAATAAATCCATCTGCATCTTTATGGTCATATAAATCACTTGCACCAAAAGAAGATATACTTTCATTAAATAGAGGATGTAAGGCATCTATACTTGCTGGCATTATATTTCCTTTATATAACTTTAATTTTACGGTTCCTGTTACATTTTCCTGAGTAGACTCAACAAAAGCATCCAGTGCCTCTCTAAGACTTCCAAACCAAAGTCCATCATATACAAGCTCACCATATCTTTGAGATACTAATTGTTTATAGTGAAAAGTATCCTTGTCTATAGTTAATCTTTCAAGAGCAGTGTGTGCAGCATATAATAATGCTCCACCAGGAGTTTCATATACACCTCTTGATTTCATGCCAACCAATCTGTTCTCTACCATATCAACTATTCCAATGCCATTTTCTCCACCTATTTTGTTTAGCTGTTCCATCATATCTAAAGGGCTTAATTCTTTTCCATTTAATTTTTTAGGCTCCCCTTTTTCAAAATAAAGTTCTATATATGTGTCTTCATCTTTTGCTTTTTCAGGTGTAGTAGTCATAAAGTACATACTTGTTTTATGCTCATTTCTTGGATCTTCCAAATCCCCACCTTCATGACTTACATGCCAAATGTTTTTATCATTTGAATATATTTTTTCCTTAGTTACAGGAACATCTACTCCCTTTGAATTTGCATAATCTATAGCATCTTCTCTGGACTTTATGTCCCATATTCTCCAAGGTGCTATTATCTTTATTGTAGGATCAAAACTTGCTACTCCAACCTCAAAACGTACCTGATCATTTCCCTTTCCTGTACATCCGTGAGCTATATATTTTGCTCCTTCTGCATGAGCTATTTCAACTAATCTCTTAGCCATAAGTGGTCTTGCAAGAGATGTACCTAAAAAATACGCATCCTCATACAATATATTGGCCTTTACTGCCTTAAATAAATAGTCTTTTACAAATTCTTCTTTCAAATCTTCAATATATACTTTAGAGGCCCCTGTTCTAATGGCTTTCTTTTTTACTTCTTCCATGTCATCATCTTGTCCTACATTTATACAAGCTGCAATAACCTCTAAGTCATAATTTTCCTTTAACCAAGGAATAATAATTGATGTATCTAATCCTCCTGAATATGCTAACACAACTTTATCTTTCATGAATTCGCCCTCCATATATATTTAAATTTTAATAAACAGCTTAAACAAATAAAAGTAATTAAAATCACAGCTAAAATACTGGCTTTTTATTTTAAAACTTTATTTAAAAATTCCTTAGTTCTATCTTCTTTCGGATGTGAAAATACTTCCTCTGGAGTCCCCTCTTCAACTATCTTTCCTCCATCCATAAATATAACCCTATCAGCTACTTCTCTGGCAAACCCCATTTCGTGAGTTACTACTACCATTGTCATACCTTCCTTAGCCAGATCCTTCATTACATTCAAAACTTCTCCCACAAGTTCAGGATCTAAGGCTGATGTTGGTTCATCAAACAACATTATATCCGGATTCATTGCAAGAGCCCTCGCAATAGCAACCCTCTGCTGCTGTCCACCTGAGAGTTTAGATGGATAATATTCCATCTTATCTGCAAGTCCCACCTTACTTAAAAGTTGCTTAGCTCTTTGTAAAACCTCTGACTTTTTTTCTCTTTTTACAACTAGTGGAGCTTCCATAACATTTTGAACAGCTGTCATATGTGGAAACAAATTAAAATTTTGGAAAACCATTCCCATCTTTGTAGTTATTTTTCGAAGCATTTTTTTGTCCTTAGGGTTTAGCTTATCCCCTTCTATAACTATAGTTCCACTATCCAATTCCTCCAGATGATTTAGACATCTTAAAAGTGTACTTTTCCCTGATCCTGAGGCCCCTATAACTACAAGGACCTCACCTTTCTTTACTTTCACATTTAAATCTTTAAAAACTAAAAGATTATTAAAACTCTTAGTTAAATTAGATGCTTCTATCATATATTCATTTTTATCTAAATTTTCGCCATTATTTAAAATAGCATTTTCCATAAATCAAACCTCCACTTAAAATTACTCTAATTTCTAACTGTAAATGGCCAATCTTCTTTCGAATATTCCAAATACAGTTGTAAATACAGTTGTCATTATAAGATACAATATTGCTGCAGTTAAAAATACAGATATTGGATCAAAGCTACTTGCATATATCTGCTGAGCCGACCTCATAAGTTCAACCATAGCTATAGTAGATACCAATGAAGTATCCTTTAATATGGATATAAATTCATTTCCTACTGGTGGTATTATTATCTTCCAAGTTTGTGGTAAAATAATTTTTCTCATAGTCTCTACATAACTAAATCCAAGAGCTTTTGCTGCTTCAAACTGTCCTTTGTTTATGGATTGTATTCCACCTCTTATTATCTCAGCCATATATGCACCACAGTTTAATCCAAGTCCTAATATAGCTGCAGTAAAAGGAGTAAGCTCTATTCCAATAAAAGGTAATCCATAGTAGAAGAAAAATAGCTGCAAAAGTAAAGGCGTTCCTCTAAATATCCATGTATAAAAACTTGATACTAATTTTAATACAATATTTTTAGACAATTTCAAAAGTGCCAAAAATACTCCAAGCATAGTTCCTAATATCAAGGTGATTACTGTAAGTTCAATTGTCATTACACTACCCTTTAATAAAATAGGTAATATATTTTTAATAAATTCTATGTTCACTTACCTTACCCACTTTCTTTTTGCATATACTATTTATATATATCTTCTCCAAACCATTTAGTAGAGATTTTAGACATTGTTCCATCTTTTTTTAACTCATCTAATGCTTTTTGTACTGATGTTTCAAGTTCCTTGTCTCCCTTTTTAAATCCTATTCCCATAGGCTCATTGGTAAGTTTTTCATTAAGTACTGTATATTTTCCTTTCTTGTCAGGGCTAGATATATAATATTTTCCAACTGGTTCATCTACTATAACAGCATCAATTCTTCCTATTAATAAATCCTGAAGTTCTTCTGTAGTCTTATCATATTTTTTAACTTCTTTTATGCCTTGTAACGTTTGAACAACTTTTTCACTAGTTGTACCAAGTCCTACTCCTACTTTCTTTCCAGCTAAATCTTTTGAAGTCTTAATTGCTTCATTTCCAGTTTTAGTAACTATAATTTGTGCATTTTGTATATAAGGCTCTGAAAAATCTATTTGCTTTTTTCTCTTTTCGTCAATACTAAGTCCTGATATTATAACATCAAATTTTCCAGAGTTAAGTGCTAAAATTATTCCATTAAATTCAGTACATACAAATTGAGTCTTTACTCCCAGCTTTTTGCCTATGGCATTTGCCATATCTATATCAAAACCTTTAAGTACGTTTTGGTTATCTCTAAATTCCATTGGTGGAAAAGAATCTTCAAGACCTACCTTTAGAACTCCTGCTTTTTTTACCCTCTCTAAAGCATTCTGTCCTTTTTGTCCATCTCCACTATTACTGTTACTGCTCCCGCATCCTGCAAATAAAGCAGCTGCAAAAACAATTGTCAACATTACAATTATTGTCTTTTTTAACTTCTTCATTTTTTTCCCCTTTTCTATAATTATTATTTTTAACTCCTTAGGTTAAATATATAAATAATTATACATTTATTTTTATATTTATTCAATACCTTTTTTGCTTTTTCATAGTATTTTATTGTATTCTTATATATTTTTAAACTGCAAAAGTTAAGCTAATTAAAAATAAGAGGGCTGACATACTAGTTAACTAGTGAAGCAGCCCCTGTTTATCCGATGACTACCTGCTCTAATACTCCCACTTCTCCAAGTTGGAGTAAAGAGCAGCTACGTCCCTGGATAACGATTTTTCCTAAAGGATAACGCCTTCTAAGTGCTGAAGCACTAAGAATCCTGTTAATAAGCATTAGGTGGAGTCAAAACTCCATCTGATGCCAAGAACTCTGTTTATTACATATTCCTGTACTTTTCCATAGTTCCCTTAAACAATTCTGCCGTAGAAGGAGGACTATAGGAAATAGCATTTGCACCTGCTTCTATAGTTTCCTCTATACTTTCCTTAGTCCTTCCCCCTGTAGCTATAATAGGAATGTCCTTATATTTTTCTCTTATTTTTCTCACAAGAGAAGCACTATTCTTACCTGCAGATACATTTAATATGGAAGTTCCCGATTCCATTCTCTTTTGAATATCATCTCTTTCAGATACTACTGTAACTATAATAGGAATGTCGATAGCCTCTCTAACAGCTCTTACAATTTCATTAGGTGTAGGACTATTTAAGACTACCCCCATAGCTCCAGTAAATTCAGCATTTAATGCTAAGTTTACAACTCTTTTTCCTGTAGTAAGTCCACCCCCTACACCGCAAAATATAGGTACATCAGAAGCTGTAACTAATGACTCTGTTATAACTGATTGGGGTGTAAAAGGATAAACTGCTAAAATAGCATCTGCATCTATATTTTTTATAACTGCTATATCCGTAGTAAATGCAAAAGATTTTATCCTCTTTCCAAAAACTATTATGCCGCTGGCCTCTCTTATTACACCAGGAAAATTTATCATATGTCCTCTAAGTACTCCTCTTATTTCTGGTACATACTTAACATCTTTTTTATTAATCTTCTCACCCATTTTTATATCTCCCAAAACCTATTTTTATATTGTCTCTCTTACATATTATTGTATATTAAACACATCAAATATTCCATAAAAATTATTTTTATTCTAAACTGAAAATAATTCTTCTGCTATCTTTACAGTTTCTCTAGCATCTTTAGCATAATAATCTGCACCTATCATATCTGCATAATTTTGATTTAATACTGCTCCACCTACTACAACTTTACATTGAAGCCCCTTATCTCTTATAGCATCTATAGTCTTTTTCATATTGCTTACGGTAGTTGTCATAAGTGCACTGAGCCCTACTAACTTTACATTATTTTTTATTATAGCATTTACTACTTCGCTAATATCTACATCTCTTCCCAAATCTATAACTTCAAATCCATAATTCTCCAAAAGTACTTTAACTATATTTTTTCCTATATCATGTATATCTCCTTTAACAGTAGCAAGTACTATTTTTCCCCTGGATATCTTATTTTCGCCACTTTTAAGCATATCTTTCTTTATTATTTCAAAAGATTGTTTTACAGTTTCAGCTGATTGTATTAACTGTGGTAAAAATATATTCTTGTTCTCATATTGTACGCCCACCTCATCTAACGCCGGAATTATATGGGAATTTACTATATCTACTGACTTCTTACTCTTCAAAAGCTTACAAGTTAGCTCTACTGCTTCCTCTTCCATTCCATCAATAATCGCCTGTTTTAGGTTTTTATCATTTTCACCTGAATTAGGAATATCACTTCCCCATTTTGCTTTTTCACCTTCAGATTTACTGCTATATTTTTTTACGTATTCCTTCGCTTCTTTATCTATATTTGTTAAGACTTCAAAAGCTGAAATAATATCTTTCACGCCTTTATCTGCTGTATTTATTATTGGCAAGTCGAGTCCTGCCTGAAGGGCAAGTGCAAGAAAAGTCCTATTTAATATACATCTTCTAGGTAATCCATAGGATATATTGCTTACTCCAAGGGTAGTCTTTACTCCAAATTGTTCCTTTAAAATCTTTATGGCTTTTATTGTCTCAAGGACTTCTTCTTGCTGGGCAGATGCAGTTAACGTAAGACAATCTACTATTATATTCTTTCTCTTGATGCCATAGTTTTCGGCAGTTTTGATTATCTTCTCTGCAATCTTTACCCTCCCCTCTGCAGTATCAGGTATTCCATTTTCGTCTATAGTAAGCGCTATAACACAGCCTCCATACTTCTTTACTATTGGAAATACTTCTTCCATGCACTTTTTTCTACCATTTACTGAATTTATTATAGGTTTACCATTATAAACTCTAACCCCAGCCTCTAAAACTTTAGGATTTGGGCTATCTATATCTATAGGCAATTGTACTACTTTTTGTATTGCCTTTACTGCTTCTTTCATAGCTTGAACTTCATTAATCTCAGGAAGTCCTACATTAAGTCCAAGTATATGTGCCCCTTCTTCTTTTTGCTGCACCGCTTCTTTCTGTATAAAATTCACTTTTCTTTCTTTAAGCTCTTTCTTATAAATATCTCTACCTGTAGGATTAATTCTCTCTCCTATAAATTTTATCCTATTACCTAAAAACACAGTATCCCTGGCTGAACACACTGCGGTATAATTTTTTTCTTTTATCTCTAAAGGTACTGTATTTTTCAAACTTTCTACCATAGTTTTTATAAATTCAGGACTTGTTCCGCAGCATCCTCCAAAAAACCTAACTCCTTTTTTTGCCATAATAACTACGTTTTCTGCAAACTCATCTGAAGTTATATCATAAATCGTATTTTCACCATCATACTTTGGGAGTCCTGCATTAGGCTGAACTATAACGGGTATAGAAGAATACTTTAAGATTTCATCTACAATATCTTGCAATTCTTCCGGTCCCAAAGAACAATTCACTCCAAGGGCATCCACCCCCAACGATTCAAGCACAAATACCATAGTTTTGGGATCTGTTCCCATTAGAGTTCTTCCATCCTGCTGGAAAGTCATTGTACAAAATATTGGAAGAGAACTATTTTCTTTTGCTGCAAGAATAGCTGCCTTTGCTTCGTACAAATCAGACATAGTTTCTATTAAAATTATATCTGCTCCCGCTTTTTCCCCTATAATAACCTGACTTTTAAACAATTCATATGCAGATTCAAAACTTAAACTCCCTGTAGGCTCCATAACCTGTCCTGTAGGTCCTATATCAAGTGCTACTAATTTATCCTTTGCCTCTTCCTTTGCAATTTTTACTCCAGCTGTAATTACATCTTTTATTGTATAATCAGAAGAACTATACTTAAGTTCATTGGCACCAAAAGTATTTGTTATTATGATATCTGATCCTGCATTTAAATATTCCCTATGTACTTTTCTTATAATCTCTGAATTTGTTATATTTAATGTTTCTGGAAGTTCACCTACTTTAAGTCCTGCTCTTTGAAGCATGGTTCCCATGGCTCCATCAAAAAAAATAAATTTGTTGTTAAACTTATTTAATAAATCTTTAAATAGCATTTGCTGCACTCCTTTTTCAAATACAAGTTTCATGTTCAAATTATTTAATCCATTACTTCTTGTATAAAATTTTAAACTTTAAACAAATTTTATACAATACATTTAAATTATTTAATATTGTATAATTGTATAAATATACATTAATATTATTTAAAATTAATAGTTATTTACTCAGATTTAGAACATTAACTATTAATTCTTCATTTTTAACTATTAACTAAAAAAGCTGCCCTTCAATCAGAAAAGCAGCTTTAAATTTGACAAAATCAACTTTCCTTATCTTTCAGAATTCGTTTTATTCTGCAGGAATTAGCACCGATGCACTTTAGTGCCGGTTGTTGGGTTTCACTGGGCCAGTCCCTCCACCTCTCGTGATAAAAGTGCTTTAATATTAATACTTTAACTATCAATTGTCAATACTATTTACATGACTATTTTACTATAATTCGTAATATCAATGAATCTTACTTAGTGGGACAAGCAGAGAACTTAAATCTTTGATTTAAAGTGAATCGCTTTCTCTTTAGAGTTTTATTTCTCCCACTAAGTCTAGATGAATTATCTAGGGGCGTAGCTACTGTAACACTCCCACTTTGATAGAAGTGGGAGTGTTACAGTAGGTAGCCATCAGACAAAATTTTCTAAATATTTTTTTATTTTTCTATTGACAAACCTTATCTATGTCTGGTATGATTTTCTCAATCGAATACGGAACTTCTTATCCAGAGTGGCAGAGGGACTGGCCCTATGATGCCCGGCAACCTGAATGATCATTTTCATTCAACGGTGCTAATTCCAGCAGGTGTAAACCTGAAAGATGAGAAGCATGAAGATAGAATCTTCTTGTAGCTTATCTTACAAGAAGATTTTTTTATTCTGCCAGGTTATAGAAGTTTCGTCCAAAATATTAAAAAAAGTATTAGGAGGAATAAACAATGAGTGAAGAAAGAAAATTATCATTTGAAACATTACAAGTACATGCAGGCCAGGTGCCTGACCCAACTACAGGTGCAAGAGCAGTTCCAATCTACCAGACTACATCCTTTGTATTTAAAGATGCCGATGAAGCAGCAGACTTTTTCCAGCTTAAAAAACCTGGAAATGTTTATGCCAGAATAATGAACCCAACAGAAGATGTATTTGAACAAAGGGTAGCAGCCCTTGAAGGCGGCAGTGCAGGTCTTGCTACATCTTCGGGACTTGCAGCAATACTTTACGCTGTATTAAATGTGGCAAGTGCAGGAGATAATATAGTTTCAGCTAGCACACTTTACGGCGGCACTTACGAATTATTTTCAGTTACTTTAAAGAAATTAGGAATTGATGTAACATTTGTAGATCCTGATGATCCTGAAAATATCAGAAAAGCTATTACAGATAAAACTAAAGCAGTTTATGCTGAGACAATAGGAAATCCTAGAATAAATGTTTTAGATATAGAAGCTGTGGCAAATATAGCTCATGAAAATAAAATACCACTTATTCTAGATAATACTTTCGGAACTCCATACCTTGTAAGACCAATAGAATATGGTGCAGATGTAGTTGTTCATTCTGCAACTAAATTTATAGGTGGACATGGAACTACAATTGGTGGAATTATAGTAGATGGAGGAAAATTTGACTGGGCAGCAAGCGGAAAATTCCCTGATTTTACAACACCTGATGAAAGCTACAACGGACTTGTATATGCAGACCTTGGCCCTACAGCATTTGCTACAAAAGCCAGAGTACAACTTTTAAGAAATACAGGAGCAACACTAAGTCCACAAAGCGCTTTCTATTTCTTACTTGGACTTGAATCACTTTCTCTTAGAGTAGAGAGACATGTAGAAAACACACGAAAAGTAGTTGAATTTTTAAGCAAACATCCAAAAGTTTCATGGATAAATTACCCTGAACTTGATGGAAGCCCATACAAAGAATTAGCTAAGAAATACCTTCCAAAAGGAGCAGGTTCAATATTTACCTTTGGAATAAAAGGCGGACTTGAAGCAGGAAAGAAATTTATAAACAGCGTCAAATTGTTCTCCTTACTTGCAAATGTAGCAGATGCAAAATCACTAGTAATTCACCCTGCAAGTACAACTCATGCAGAGTTAAATGAAGAACAGCAAAAAGCTGCTGGAGTTACTCCAGATCTTATAAGGCTTTCAATAGGTGTAGAAAATATTGATGACATTATATACGATTTGGATCAGGCTCTTGCAAAAGCTTGATAAATAAGAGGCTGACATACTAATTAATTAGCATATCAGCCCCATATTTGCTATTGTCATCATCTTATAATTAAGTACTAAAGTTTTGCACATATAAAACTTTCACTTAATATAAAAAAATTAGGAAGGAAAGCTTTTGAAAATAACAAAGTTCAAATAGCAAAGAACAAATAAAGATGATTTTCCTCGTACCTCAGGAAATATATAATTTTAATATTTTCTGACGTTAGGAAGAAAATTATCCTTATTTGACATTTTAACTTTGTACTTTGTTCTCTAAAAGAATCGAATTAAGTATACTTAATTACAATTTTCAATTTTCTCTATAATAGCTTCAGTAAATCCGCTTGTAGTGGTATTCCCTCCTAAATCCTCTGTTAAATATTTACCTTCTCTAAGTACAGCTTCTACAGCTAGCTCTATTTTATTTGCCGCTTCTGTTTCACCTAAATAGTTAAGCATCATAACTCCTGAAAGTATTATAGCTGTTGGATTTGCTTTGTTCTGTCCTGCAATATCTGGAGCCGAGCCATGGGCAGCTTCAAACACTGCTGCATCTTCTCCTATATTGGCTCCTGGCACTAATCCAAGCCCACCTATAAGGCCTGATGCCATATCTGATAAAATATCTCCATACAAATTAGGCATAACAAGTACATCATAGTTCTCTGGATTAAGTACAAGTTTCATACTCATAGCATCTACTATTACACTTTCAAATTCAATGTTTTTATATTTTTCTGCTACTTTTTCAGCTGTTCTTAAAAAAAGCCCATCTGAAAGTTTCATTATATTAGCCTTGTGAACTGCGGTAACTTTCTTTCTTCCATTTTTAATTGCATACTGAAAAGCTGCCTCTACTATCCTTTCACTTGCTTTTTTAGATATTATTTTAACGCTTTCCGCTATTTCATCGTTTATCATATGTTCAATCCCTGCATACAGATCTTCTGTATTTTCTCTAAATATTACAAGATCCACATTATCGTATCTACATTTTACTCCAGCATAAGTTTTTATAGGTCTTATATTTGCATATAGATTTA
Organism: Clostridium ragsdalei P11; assembly: GCF_001675165.1. Lineage (GTDB taxonomy): Bacteria > Bacillota > Clostridia > Clostridiales > Clostridiaceae > Clostridium_B > Clostridium_B ragsdalei. The sequence goes on along the minus strand of NZ_LROS01000018.1, from coordinate 5,393 downwards.
AATTTTTTCTAAGAGTTACATTTACACTTTTAAATCCTTTTCCCACAGGGGTCGTAACTGGTGCTTTAAGTGCTACTTTATTTTTCCTTATACTTTCTATAATATTATCCGGTATTGGTGTTCCATATTTATCTAGAACTGAGGCTCCCGCCTCAAATATTTCCCAGTCAATATCTGCCCCACTCTTATCTATAACTTTTTTTGCAGCTTCACAGATTTCTGGTCCTATACCATCACCTTTAATAAGAGTAACTTTATGTGTCATTTTTTATCCTCCATTGTTATCTATTATTCTAAATTTTATACCTACTCTAACTGGCTCTTTCCTCTTTTTTTTGTGAAATATCTGGCAGCATCTTATCAACTAATAATTCTAATTCATCATTTCCTATTATGCTAGTTCTTCCTGCTTTATATTGTTCATCCACCCATTCTTTAATTTTAGCAATTCTAGTATCCCATTTATCAACTTTTTCTTCATTTTTTAATCTATAATAGGTATTAATCCAGGCTGCAATTCCAGCGTGACCGGAATATTGATTTACAGCTACTACAACTGGTCTTCCTAAAATTTTATCTGTATCAAATATATTATAGATTTCTTCATCTTTTAATATTCCATCTGCATGTATTCCAGCTCTAGTTACATTAAATTCTTTTCCCACAAAAGGGGTTCTAGGTGGAACTGAATATTCCATTTCTTTTTTAAAATACTCTGATAATTCGGTTATAACCTCAAGTTTCATATTTTTAGTATTTCCTTTTATCTGCGCATATTCAAATATCATAGCTTCTAGTGGACAATTTCCTGTTCTCTCCCCAATTCCTAAAAATGAGGTATTTACAGCTGATGCACCATATAGCCAAGCTGTTGTCGAATTATTCACTACTGCATAAAAATCATTGTGTCCATGCCATTCTATACATTCTGAAGGAACACCACAATTGTTCCTAAGTCCATGCATAATAGCCTGTACGCTTCTTGGTAATTCCACGCCACTATAGGATACTCCCAATCCAAGAGTATCACAGGCTCTTATCTTTATAGGAATGCCTGACTGTTTCGATAATTCCATTAATTTATTTACAAGTGGAACTACAAATCCATAAAAATCAGCCCTAGTTATATCTTCTAGATGGCATCTTGGACGAATTCCATTATCCAACGCTTCTTTAACTATACCTAAATACATATCCATAGTTTCTTTTCTAGTCTTTCTCAACTTTTTAAATATATGATAATCTGAACAAGACATAAGCATTCCCGTTTCTTTAATTCCCATTTGTTTTACCAACTTAAAATCTTCTTTATTAGCCCTTATCCATGAAGTAACCTCCGGGAATTCATATCCTCTTTCCATACATACCTGGGCAGCTTTCCTATCTTTCTCTGTGTATAAAAAAAATTCCGTCTGTTTTATTATTCCCGAATTGTTATCCAAATCATGAAGGTAATCAAAAATTCTAATTATCTGCTCTGTAGTATAAGGAGGCATTGACTGCTGACCATCTCTAAATGTAGTGTCCGTAATATATATTTTTTCAGGTAAATCTTTAGGTATTTGTACTCCATTAAAATTTATTTTTGGAATTTCATCATAGGGAAATATATTTTTATAAAAATTGGGACTATCTACATTATTTAATTTATATTCATAGGAACTTTTTTTCATTTAATTCATCTCCTCGGATTAATATTGGACCTATCTTTTAAAATGGCTTTTTGAATTATTTTATACATTATATTTCATATATGAATTTTGCGCCTATTTTTTGCAATTTATATTTATGTACTATTTTTGAATATTTATAAGTATATTTATGGCTTATTAGGACTATTTCTATAATAAATATGCTTATATTGTATCACTTTTATTATTGATAAGCAAATATTTATTTGTTATTTTTGACGCTATTTTATATAACGTATTCATTATAGATCTTTTATAGTGTGCAATAGGATTTTTAAATCAAATATTGGCTCCATACTAATTTAAAGTACTGTATATGTTATAATAAATGTTGTATTATCATGAACTCATAATTAGAATTTTCAAGGAGGAATAATTTTATGTTAAAAACTTTTTTATTTTATGTAGTTTTTTTCTTGTATATGGTCTATTCATTAGTTAAAAAATTAAAATTAGACAGAATTAGAAAAAGTGGTTCTGAAAAAGAAGCTGAAAATTATATATATATATCTGTGAAAAAATGGTCTGATTTTATATTAAAGCTTATAAATGCATCTGTAAAAGTAACCGGTACAGAAAACATCCCACAGGTTCCCTGCCTTTTTGTTTCAAACCATCAAGGTTTTTTAGATATACCTATAATACTATCTTCTTTAGATAGGACTGTAGGATTTATAGCTAAAAAAGAACTAACAAAGTTCAAATTAGTTTCTTACTGGATGAAGCAAATTAATTGTATTTTTATAAATAGGGAGGATATAAGAGAATCCATAAAGTCTATAAATAAAGGTAGTGAACTATTAAATAATGGACATAGTATGGTAATATTTCCTGAAGGCACCAGAAGTAAAGGCCCTAGAATAGGAGAATTTAAAAAGGGAAGTTTAAAACTGGCTTTAAAATCTAAAGTACCTATAGTTCCAATTGCTATAGATGGAAGTTATAAACTAAGAGAGGGAAATGCACATTCTATGATAAAATCTGCAAATGTAAATGTAACTATATGTAAGCCCATCTATACAGATTCTCTTTCGAGAGAAGAGAGGGAATCTTTAGCAGATAACATAAAATCAGAAATAAGTAAACATATTTATTTAGAAAATTAATATAGGATTCATCCGATGACTACCTTCTCTAATACTCCCAGAGTAATGAGCAGCTATGTCCCTGGATAACAATTCTCCCTAAAGGATAACGCCTTCTAAGTGCTTATCCCCACTTTGAAGAAAAAGCAGATATTCCAAATCTTTGATTTAGTGATAGTCGATTTCACAGAGTGCGATGGGGGGTTAGCGATGGTAGCAATCGGATAAAGGAGGACACTGAATGAAATTTATAAAAAAATACTTTAATATACTATCAATTGTATTTATTTTCATATTTCTAATGTCAGGATGTACAAGTAATACAAATTCAAATACTACTTCCAACTACAGTGGACTTAAAGTTCATTATATAGATGTAGGACAAGGAGATAGTGAATTAATACAAGTAAATGGGAAAAACCTTTTAATAGATGCTGGTCCAAATGAAAGTAGAGACAAATTAATGTCTTATTTAAGTAAACAAAATATTAAAAAACTTGACTTTGTAATTGCAACCCATCCTGATGAAGATCACATAGGTGGCATGGGAAATGTAATAAAAAAATACACTGTTGATAAGTTTTATACTCCTAAAAAAATAGTTAATACAAAAACTTTTGAGTATATGATTCAACAATTAAAAAATAAAAATATGAAAATAGATACTCCAACTCCTGGATTACAGTTAGACTTAGGTAAAAATACAACTGCAGAAATACTTGCACCTAATAGTAAGAGTTATCCAGATACAAATAATTATTCAGTAGTATTAAAACTAACTTATGGAAATACCAAATTTCTTTTTACAGGGGATGCAGAAAAAACAAGTGAAATGGAAATGATAGATAAAAATTATGATCTATCAGCTGATGTATTAAAAGTTGGTCATCATGGTAGTTCAAGCTCCACTTCACAACAATTTCTGGATAAAGTTAATCCTAAAATAGCAGTAATAAGCTGCGGAAAAAATAATAAATATGGACATCCACATAAAAAGACAATAAATAAACTTAAAAAGAAAAATATACAAATATATAGAACCGATGTAAGTGGAACAATCATACTCACTAGTAATGGAACTAAAATAAATAAACTAGATTAATAATCACAGAAAGGAATTGCAATGAATGCTCAAATTACACTAAAAAACAATTCAAGAATGAAAGGAATACTACTAGTAGTATCTGCTTCTATACTCTGGGGCGTTTCAGGACCTGTAGCTCAATATCTTTTTCAAAAAAAAGATATTAGTCCAGAATGGCTTGTAGATATTCGTCTTTTACTGTCAGGATCACTCCTACTTATATTTCTATACTTAAAGAATGGCAAAAATATCTTTAATATATGGAAATCTAAATATGGTAGAAGAAACATTATTCTCTTTAGTATCATAGGATTAATAGGCGTACAATATGGCTATTTTGCATCGATTAAATATGGTAATGCTGCTACAGCTACAATACTTCAATATCTTAGTCCAGTAATAATTGTATGTTATGTGTCCTTTAAATCTAAAGAACTTCCTTCCTTAAGGGAAACATTATCAATTCTGCTGGCTTTATTAGGTACGTTCTTCCTCATTACTAGAGGTAATATACATAGCCTAGCTATTTCCAACTTAGCTTTATTCTGGGGAGTTTTATCAGCATTTGCTGCTGCATTTTATGTAGTTCAACCTGCATATATTATTAAAAGATGGGGGTGTGATATTGTAATTGGTTGGGGAATGCTTTTAGGTGGAATATTCTTTAGCTTCGTTCATCCTTTTTGGAGAATACAAGGAGAATATTCTACTGATTCAATTTTAGGAATTACTTTTGTGGTTGTTTTTGGAACCCTTGTTTCCTTCTATTGGTATTTGGATAGTACAAGGTACATTAAAGCTTCAGAAACGAGTTTACTTTCTTGTTTAGAACCTATGTCTGCAACTACAGTGTCAATACTATGGCTTCACACTCCTTTTGGTATATTTGATATTATAGGAAGTATACTTATTTTAAGTACGGTTTTAATTTTATCCTACAACAAAAAATCTTAATAATAGATGCATTAAAATAAAGCAGATTAGTTAAACTAATCTGCTTTTATGTATATTCAAATTTATTGCTTTTAATTCAAAAAATAAAAATGGCTCCGTGGAGAGGGCTCGAACCTCCAACCCTTCGGTTAACAGCCGAATGCTCAACCATTGAGCTACCACGGAACAATAATTTTTTTACCTGGCAGCGACCTATTCTCCCACAGGGCCTCCCCTGCAGTACCATCGGCACTGTGAAGCTTAACCTTCCTGTTCGGTATGGAAAGGGGTGTTACCTTCACGTCATTACCACCAGATTATTATCGAAAATTGCCATTTCTATCAATTTTCTTTTCTATTATCTTTTAAGAGTTCAAATTACTCTGTCCTCTCAAAATTGCACAGTAAACTTTTCTTTCGTTTTTATTTGGTCAAGCCCTCGACCTATTAGTATCAGTCAGCTTAACAAGTTGCCCTGCTTACACCTCTGACCTATCTCCTCGTGTTCTTCGAGGGGTCTTACTAGCTTACGCTATGGGAAATCTTATCTTGAGGTGGGCTTCACACTTAGATGCTTTCAGCGTTTATCCCTTCCCAACT
>NZ_LROS01000017.1 GCF_001675165.1 Clostridium ragsdalei P11 | reverse complement strand
AAGGTGCCAAAAAATCCACTATTGCTTTAGCCCGAAAGCTGCTTGTAATTATCTATACGATGCTAAAATCAGGTACAGTTTATGATGACTCTAATTTTGATCAGCGTAGAAAAAATTGTGAACAAAAACGTATTTCTCGTTATATTTTTGAACTGCAAAAATTAGGCTTCCACATTGAAGCTCCAACTGAATAATTAATTACTACATCTTATATTCATCTCTTTTTTTGACAGGCGATGCTTGCCTTAGCTTTGCTATGCACATTTTAACCCTAAATCCTATCAAATTGTCAATGTACAGATGCTACTAACTTTTATTTTCGTAGCAAAGGCCATAGTTCGTATTTTCGTATTCAATAGTTACGTCGCATAAATTTCAAGATTGCGACTTACTTCATACTTTTTAATTCTTCTATTGTCTTTAATAACATTTCTATAGTTTTCGTATTCTCCGCCTGCTGATCCATTAACATATCAATTTTGTAGTGCAAATCTTCTACTATAATTTCAGATTTTAAGTTTATAAGATAATTATTTCCAGCCGTTAATCTGTCTTTTTCTGATTGACGGTTTTGTGACATCATAATTATAGGTGCTTGTATAGCAGCAAGACACGATAACACAAGATTTAAAAATACAAATGGATATGGATCAAATGCTCTATTACTTAGAATAATAGCATTTCCTATGATCCAAACTGCTAACACCACACAAAAGCTTATTATAAACGTCCAACTGCCGCCAAATGTAGCTATTTTATCTGCAATTTGTTGTCCCAATGTTGCATTTTCATCATCTGCTTCATTTATATTTTTCGATATTTTTCCACTAATAAGTTCATGTATCAATTCTTCATCAATATTGCTTTCCTTTAGATCCCTATCTTTTTCTAATATCTGTCGTACTAATTCTTCTTTGCTATAAGCTGCTTTATCCTTATCATTCATAACTTATCTCTCCTATTCAAAGTTTTTATTCTCTATAATTGAGATTTCTTATCTCCTCCATATGATTATTATATCTAACTCATATGTGTTCATCAATTCGAATACAGGTCAAGCTTACTGCAAATAGGAATTTTATAAATATAATGGCCAAGGATAACTACTCCTTGACCTCCCACGTTTTTACGCGAAAACCAATATTATTTTCTTTTATAATATACTACTACATCTATTAACCCATATAAGTCAATAGAATTACTTTGCTTTTAAATTCTTTTAGTTTAAAAAGCTCATTTTGGTACTTAGCTTGTGTGACCTGTTTTGTGGAGCGATGGATCATTATTGTTATAACTATTGCATTTACAACAGTTCATTTTATGGCATTGAGTAAAATAAGAAATACATCTATAAAAAATATAAATCTTACATGGATATTATGAATTGGTTTTACCATTAAATTTAGAAATGTTAATACATGAGGATGATTCAGTTCGATTTGAGTTAGCAGGTTTTTATTGCTTTATCCGGCAAGCCTCTGAGCTAATTTCCTCGCATTTTCCTGAATTTCTTTTAGTTTTTCTTCCGTCGGTAGTCCTCTGATATCTCCCATGCGTCCCAGTGTGCTGTTCTCAAGAGAAGTGATAAACTCACTGAGTATATACCATTTGTCCAAAACGTCAAAACCAATATGGTCAAAAAACTGACCCATATAAAGTCCAGTTGGTATCGCTTCGTCTATCCCGGTATGAGGTCCCGAATATGTACAGAAGACAAGTGCGTTTTTTCCAACACGGGGACTGCTCGGTTTAACCTTTCCGATTCTTTTGTAATACGTGAACTTTTTCTTGAGGAATTCGTTAACGGGCTGAGGAACGCTCCAGTTATAGGATGGTGAACCGACGCAAACAAGATCATAATCAAAATAATCTATTTGCTCAGCATCCTGAAATTTCATGATCGATGTCTGCATTCCTCCTTTGGTCAAACCAACTTCAATAGCTTTAGCTACCTTCTTGGTATTTCCGGTAAAAGAACAATATAATATGATAGCTTTTTTCATAACTATTTTCCTCCCTTTTATTAGAAATATTATAATATAGAAATCCAATTCTAATTTATATGTATGCAATCCAATGGAAAGTTTTCAAGGTTTTAAATCCTCTTTCCTAATTGAAAAGCTTCTTCAATCCACTTAGTATCTTTTACTTCAGCTGGTTTTTCGACTCCACGCCCACTTACTATTCCCAAATTTTCTACTCCAATATATTTAGTCAGTTCCTTATAATAATCAGTTAAAATATTTGTAACCCAGCTATCCTCCTTACAGGCTGCTGTAAGTAAAATGGAGTACTTAATTTTTCTGCCTCGTACACTTTCCGCATAGGTTCTGTCTATTACATTTTTTATGCTCCCCGGAAATCCTAAATAATAAACCGGAGATGCAATTACTATTGTATCGTGGTTCTGTAAAAGTTTATATAGTTCTGTCATGCTGTCTTTTTGAATACATTTCCCATTGTTCCTTTGGCAGTAATCACATGCCTTACATGGATTTATTGTAGCATCACCTAACCAATAAGTTGTTACTTCATGACCGCTCTCTTTTGCTCCATTTGAAAAAGCTTCTGCCAATGCTGCAGTATTTCCGTTTTTACGCGGGCTTCCTAACAATATCAATATCTTTCTCATTATACTTTCTCCTTTACTGTTGCTTTTTATATAAATCTAATGTAACATAAGTTATGTTATTTGTTAAATTGATGTTTTGAATTTAACTCATTAAAAATATTGATATGCTATAAAGGGAGATTTATGGAATTTAAAAATTTAATTAGTTTTAAGATAATTGCAGAGTTAAAAAGTTTTAGCAAAGCAGCTCTTGTCCTTGGATATGCGCAATCCACTATTACCTTTCACATAAAACAATTAGAAACAGAATTAGGTGTTTCTCTTTTTGACAGGATTGGCAATAATATTCGGCTTACTAATTCCGGTCATATTTTATTAGAATATACACACAGAATATTGTCTTTGTCTGATGAGGCAAAGCATGCAATCGTTCAAAATTCTTCTCCTTCTGGAATGCTCCGAATTGCTGGAATCAGTTCTCTCTGTGCCAATATGCTACCTCGATTGATAAAACAATATAATGAAGCATTTCCTAGTGTCACTATTTCAGCAACAACAGCATCCAAATTACAAGTACTTGAAATGGTGAATGACGGATCAGCTGATATTGGGCTTTATATGGATTTTGAAATTCCGCCAAAAGATACTTATACAGCAGTCCATATAGAAAATCCAATTTACTTTATCTGTTCTGCTAAAAATGTGTTATGTAGCAAAAACCTTCTTTCTATAAAAGAATTAGAAGGAATTCCGTTTATTGCCACCGAACCCCAATGCAGCTACCGTGGATTATTAACGAAATTATTTACTAAAAATAATATTATGCCTTCTATCATATTTGAATCTGAAAATACAGAGGTCATAAAACGCTTTGTTCAATCAGATTTAGGAATTTCCTTTTTACCTGAAATAGCTGTTAGGGAAGAACTGGCTGCTCACAAACTATATAAGTTAAATATTATAAATAGTATTCCAACCACATATATAAACGTAATTCATAAAAATAACCAATGGATTACCCCTGCAATACGAGAGTTTTTTAACTTATTTAATTAATGCTTAATAACATAATGTAAACTATAGTACTTTTCTGCATTTCACGATGAATATACTAGTAGTCTGGTATTGAACTCCCTCTAAGAAAGAGCATAAATATTACTAATTATATTGGTAGTATGCTAAATATCAATTTTAAAAATGCTTATGCAGAAGTGGCTTGTCTTTCAAATGCCCATTTATATCACAAATTTCTTAGATTTCGAACTAAAAGCTATGTATAAAATCATCAATATTATTCTTTGGTAACAATATGCTCAATACCAACTATACTGCCTAATAATTTAGTTTTAAAAAACTCTGGAATTATATAAGTCTTATTTAAACTTTCAATAGGCAACCAATGCAGACTTTCTTTGGAACCTTGGTCTGTAAAATTTCTACAATGTAAATCTATATTAGTATTTTCTTTCATTAAGAAATAAAAAACAATTTCATGATGATGTTCTCCTGCTATTTCAAAAAATCTTTCTTGGATAAAGGAAAGTCTATCAATTTCAAATTCAATTCCTGTTTCCTCATAAGCCTCACGGACAACGGCTTCCTCCGAGGTTTCATTTATTCTAACTTTTCCCCCAACTGTATAATAACATGGATAATCTTCATGTTTTGCCATAAGTAATCTGTTGTCTTTGATGATAATTGCCGCAACCCTATAAATAAAGCAACTTTGATTGGTTTTAAATACTATATCTTTCTCTTCCACATACATACTCCTGTTCGTTATATAAATACTCTTTTCTTCATCATAAATTATTTATATTATGCTCATGCAATTACAGATAAATCCAATACCTTCACATGATATGGTTGCCTTCATCTTTATTATAAGCAGGTATTCTATCCATTAACACATCACCAAGTTTTTCACATATATGTGCCGACAATGTGTTTTGATCGTTGATCGTCAGTAAAACTTTTTCAAGCTGATGGCCTCTTGCTATAATAAGTCCTTGCCTTAATATTTCTGTTCCATAACCTTTTCCCTGCTCAGTTATACGAACAGAATAGCCTATACTTCCAATTCCGGTAATTACTTTCTCCGACAGTTCTGTCCGCAATTGGAATTCACTAACAAAATTAGCCCCATCCACCGCCCAGTAATGAAAACTTACAGGTTGATTACAAATCAATCCCAACTCTTTTTTATCATACCAGCTTTTAGTTCTTTCAAACCAGGTTTCATCAATCAACGCAGGATTTGTCGGCCGAAAATAACGGATGTCATGATCCCAAAATTCTTGACAATATTCTTTATACCCATCTACATATATTGCATTTCGCCGTATTAATTCAAGCATATTATATAACTTTTCCTTTCACATTATTTACTTTTATGTATTTCAATTTGTCCGCAAAGCATTGTATAAAAGCCGAATTTACAATATAAGAATATTTTGAATCGTCGCAACAATACATTCCACTCATTTTCTGTGTAAAATAAATTTCTGTTGTGGGTAGCCAAAATCATAACAGAACTCATCTTCAGTAAATCCAACCTTTTTATACAATGCACGAGGGGCAATCCCCTTTTCATCCCCTTCCCGAAAAGTCATAACAACTATATCACAATTGTTAGGTAATTGAGCCAGCATTAAATCTATCATTTTAGTTGCAATTCCATTTCTCCTATAGTTAGGATGAACAGCCATACAACAAAGCATACTACGTTTAACTGAAAATAATAATACTCCAACTACTTTTCCACGATTCTTAGCACAAATTGCACTATTTCTGTTTATATTTTTGATAACGGTCTCTTGATAATCCATAAGCAATTCTTCAGTTTCAAGCCCTGGGAAATTCCAACTTACTAGTCTAATAAATTTCATCCAAGAATATAAATCATCAAGTGCAGCAAACTTTACGTTAATATCATTTATCATATTATAACCTCTCATATTACACCTAATCCTTCTTTGCTATAATTGTAAACTCTCCAGGTACATCCTCATTTATCCAAGATGGATGTTCATCAAATCTATTAAGAGTAAATCCATTTTCTATAACTGCATTAATGATTTCGCTAATGGTATATTTTCTATAACTACATAATGGCATTTGTCTGCGAATCTCATCTGGAAAAAATCTTGCATGAGCCATTTCACCTTCAAATACATCTGTTGAAAAATAACTCATTGTTGGCTGCTCTAACCCTAGTATATCTGATATCTTTTGAAATGGGTGAAAATCACTACAAATCATTTTTCCATTTGTTTTTAAAAGCTGCTGCATTATTTTCATAAATTGGTTGATATCATGAAAATAATGCAGGATTCCTCCTTCCATAAAGACCACATCAAAATATTTTTCATATTTTGTCATATCAATTTTCAATACATCACCAACTATAAAATCAATATCCACATTGGCTTCATCTGCAACTTCAAGTGCATACTTTTTATTATCTTCTGAAATATCAAAGATTGTAACTTTTGAACCCAAAATTGCTAATGGGATTGCTTTTTTACCACATGAACCACAAATATTGGCAATTTTAATACCTTCATAAGTATCAAAATAGCCTGCATATCTTTTTAGCACTCTTATGGGATCTTCTAAATCTTTCTTAGCTCTATCGGATGGTTTTCCTGATGTATTTACCCAAAAATCATATGCATTATGCTCACAAGCCTTTTTATTTTGTTCACTATAATCTATCATATTTAACCTCCATTTAACTTTAAAGTTGCAATTTAATAAACAATATAAAAATATTATGTCGTTAAAGATAGTTAAACCCAAATATTTACCGGATTGTCATGAGGTATTCGATCAGATTTTAGTTTACTTAGAACTACACTTGCATTAAGTTCTGGATATACTTCATTTATTATATCTAGGGTCTCCATTATAATAACTAAAGTATTCTCATATGCCTCCTTTGGTGGATAGGTAAAAATATCTCTAAATCTTTGTTCAATATTTTCAGGTTTAATTTTAAAAGTCTCAAGTGATTTATACATCCATTTAAATGTAGGAAAGTATAGTTTATTTAAAGCAAGAAGTATTAAGAATATATTCTTTTGTAAATTTGCAATATGCTCATATATTAATGTTGAATTTTGCCTTTGGATATAAAGTTCAGCTTGAGTACTATCAATTGATTGCAGACTTTCTTTAATATTCTTTATTGTAAGCTCCTTTAGATAGCCTTTTGCTCTATCCTTCCAAAAATATACTATTTCTTCACCAAACAGTGGTATGCAAGTTCTTATAGTATCCATAGCATTACTATACCCAAAATCTGTTTTTAAATCTACTAGAACACCTTTAATAGTATCTTCTTCATTCTCAACAGTAAGGTGCCATAAATCGATCCTAAATTCATTGACAACTACATTGTCCTCATTTGATTCATAATTGTACGGATAGAAATATTCTGCATTCAGTTCTTTAACTATAAGCTTTCGGGTATTCTCATTGGGGAGCTTATCCCAAAATATAGGTATTTCTAAATCTGAATATTCATCAGCGTAACCTCTTGCGACTGAACCACCAATAACTATTGCTTTAACACCTTCTATAATTTTTACCTTTTCACAAATCTGTTTTGCTAATTCTATTCTCCACTTACAATGATAACTTAAATTACTCATTTATTTCCCCTTACTTTAAGAACTTCATCTCATTATTTATTTAATTTGTCATAATTTACAATTACAAATTAATACCCCTTCAAATGATTTTCTAAAAACTAAAATCTACTTTAAGCAGTGCATATATTCTCTTGCTCTATCTCCCTTTACTAAAAAGGGCTCTCCTTTAGAACAAAATACCGAAGTAGATGTATATTCAATATCTGCATTTTTATCATAGCCCATTTTTTCAATGACTTCTCCTTCATTATGGCAAATATCATATCCATCTAATACAAAATTAATTTTACCTCTTCCTTTTGTAAAAGAGATAAAATCCACAGCATAATTCATAAATGTAGATACTGGCCCTCTGCCTGTTATAATAACTTCACCATTTAAATTATCGGGATTTTCAAAAGAGCCTTTTAACTTTTGTATATCGGATAAAACTCTTCCCATATAATCTGAACTTACCTTAATCTTAAATCTATAATAGGGCTCTAAAAGTATGTTTTTCACACCTTCAAGTCCCTGTCTAAGTGCCCTAAAAGTTGCCTCTCTAAAATCTCCGCCGCAGGTATGCTTAACATGGGATCTTCCTGTAATAAGTGTAATTTTTATATCAGTTATAGGAAAGCCTGTTAAAATACCGTGATGATCTCTTTCATAGATATGTTTGCCTATCAGTTTCTGATAATTTATGTCTAAATCATCTGTGCTGCACTCATTGTAAAATGAAATACCACTATTTCTCTCTCCTGGCTCCAATTTAAGGTATACTTCTGCATAATGTCTTAAAGGTTCAAAGTGTCCACAGCCATAAAACGTTTCTACTATAGTTTCTTTATATAAAATTTCACAAGGTCCAAAATCTATAGGTAAATCAAATCTTTCCTTTACTAGTTCTTTAAGCACTTCCAGCTGAATTGTTCCCATAATATTTACCTGTATTTCCCCTAGCTTTTCATTCCAACTTACTTTAAGCGCAGGATCTTCTTCTTCTAAAATTTTAAAACAAGCTAATACATCTTTTTCGTTTAAACTTTTGTCAAATATTACTCTTGATTTTAACGCTGGAACCATCTCATAATTAACTTTTCTATAGCAATTTCCAAGTCCACACCCTACAATTGAATTTGATAAGCCTGATACTGCAGCAAGTTCTCCTGCTGATGCTTCATCTACTGTTTTAAATTTGTCACCATTACAGATTCTAATTTGTGTTACTTTTTCAAAACAATCCTGAGATGTATTCACTGCAATTTCATCTCTAACTTTTAAAGTACCTTCTAGTATTTTTATATAAGTAATTTTATTTTTTTGCTTGTCATGGCGTATTTTATACACAATTCCTTGAAATTTTTCTCTATCATTATATTTTGTAAAAGTAAGCACATCTAATTTTTCTAGAAAATCATCTATTCCCTTATCTTGAAGGGCAGACCCACTCATGCAAGGAAATAATTTACTTTTAGATATCATGTCTCTTATAGAATCCAGCCATAATTGATTTGTGAAATCTTCTTCTATATATTTTTCAAGAAGTTTATCACTCCGTTCTGCTGCAAACTCCATAATCTCTTTACTGATTTTATCTAACTGTACAGATTCAGAAATAAAACATACATCTTCTGTTAAGTTTACTCTAATATCTTTAAGTATACCTTCTACATTTGCTCCAACCCTATCTACTTTATTTATAAAGAAAAATGTAGGTATCCCATGCTTTTTCAAAAGCTGCCACACTATTTCAGTCTGTGCCTGAACACCTTCAACTGCACTTATGATAACAATGGCATAATCCATTATTTCAATGGTTCTTTCCATTTCGGATGAAAAATCGGCATGTCCAGGTGTATCTACCAAATAATAAGTAGAAGACTTATACTTAAATACAGCTTCATCGGAAAATATGGTAATTCCCCTATTCTTCTCTATGTCATTATTATCTAAAAATGAATCCTTATGGTCTACTCTTCCTAAATTTTTAATACTCTTTGTATGATACAAAATCTGCTCAGCTAAAGTAGTTTTTCCTGCATCTACATGAGCAAATAATCCAATTGTCTTATTCATATTCTACCCCTCTTAAAAAATCTACAATGCATATACATTTCGTTCTAATATATTGTAGCATAAAAATTTTTTTCTATATAATGCTATAATATAATAAATAAAATACAAAAGCAGGTGAGTTGAATGAATGAAGAAACTTTATATAAACCAGAAGAGATTGCACAAAAACTTAAGTTAACAAAAGGTACTATATATGAGATGATTAAACGCGGAGAGCTTCAAGCACACCATATAGGAAGGTATATTCGTATATCTGACACTCAGTTTGAAGCCTACCTTCTAAAATCTAATGGTTATGAAAATATATATGAGGCAACCTTAAGTAATAAAAATGGTGAAACCTTTGCAAATATTGGATCTGTCAGCATCTGTGTTAACTCTAAACTTGAGGGAAATGTTAAAATTTCCATTCGCCCTGAAAATATTATATTAGCTAAGGGGACATTTGAAAGCAGTGCAAGAAATCTCCTTAAAGGCAATGTAATTAGCATTATCAATAATGATGACAGTGCAATGGTAGTTGTTAACATTGGTATCCCCATAAAAGCACTTATAACTACAAAATCTTTAATTGAAATGGGGATTGAAAAAGGAACTGAGCTATATGTGGTTTTTAAAACCATGTCTGTAACAGTTTATAAGTAGATTTTTTGATAAACAGAGCTCTTGGCATCAGATGAAGTTTTGACTTCATCTGATGCTTTGTTTGTATGTCTTTTTAAAATATGAATTCTTCACTACAAAGTAACTCTATTTCAATAGCATCTCCTTTTTTATAGTCTCCTTCACCAATTTCTGAAATAAACTGTCCATTTGTTCCCAAACACATACCAATAGAGGAGGTTTTAAAAGGAACAGGAGTAGCTATATATGTCCCATCCGTCTTTTTTCCTATATCCATCTTACACAAAAATGAAATTGGCTTCGGACAAGGCATATCTTCGGTAAGAACAGCAGTAACCTTTTGACGTCTTATCATAGGTATCCCTAAATACTTATTAACTATGCTTCTAATACACCAATCTAACCCATAATATGCTGCTAAAGCAGGTCCAGGCAAATTAATAACAGGTTTTTTATTGATAACCGCCAGACTTATTGGTCTGCCAGGACCTGCCTTAACCCAGTGTAATAAAACCTCCCCTTTGTTTTTAAACACCTTTGTAGTAAAATCCTCTCCACCTTTAGAAGATCCTCCATTCATTATAATGATATCCGCTTGTTTTAATGACTTCTCTAAAGCAATTCCAATACTTTCAAGATTATCTTTTACAATCGGATAACATAGAGGTTCAGCTCCCATCTCAATAATCATATGCTTGGCCATAATACTATTAGAATCAATATTTTGACCTCTTTGTGGTTCTGTACCGGCAGCCACAAGTTCACTGCCTGTTGGAATAAAAGCTACTACTGGCTTTTTTAGAACTGGAACCTGGACAATTCCACCTATAACCAAGGCTGCTAAATCACTGGGACGTATTGGCATTCCAGCTTTTAATACACAATCGCCTTCTTTAATAGTACTGCCTCTTTTTTTTACGCACATTCCTTCTTTAACTTCAATTTTCTCTTGAAACTTAAGTCTCCCCTGTACATCAAAAGAAACCTTTTCAATCGGTATTACTGCATCATAAGGATCATCAAAATCATCACCTGTATCTGCTCTTGAGTATTCCCTTCCATCTATCCAATGAGAAGTATCAGGCATGCCATCTTTAAAAAAACTGGAGGACACCGCTACACCATCCATCATTGAAGCTCTATAAGTAGGCAGTGTGTTGCAGGAATATATGTTTTTTGCAGGTATTCTATAAACAGCCTCTGATGTAGGAACAGTTTCAATTTGCCGCTGTGGGAGACATTTTTGAAACAGTATACTCAGAACCTCCGCCTTAGTCTTACTATTATTCAAATCTAACATATTATTCACCTTCACTCTCCTGTAACATTGTATTTTTACGATTTAAGTCTGGCTCCCGATGAGACAATACTATATCATTCTTAAAGTAAGGCTTAATATCAAGAACAGGTGTCTCATTAATAACATCAAGACCAGTAACATAAAGAACGTTTCCTTCAACCTTCTCCAGCTTAACCAAACTCAATGCAATTGGATTAGGTCTAGCGGGACATCTAATTGCAAACACACCAAATTCATCTGATAATGGATTAACTTTCTTAGGCACAACCTTCATTAAATTTCGCGGTGCTTTATGAAGCCATGACAAAATCCATAAATGTGAACTCTCATCAATACGCTCCAGTGCTTCTAAAAACTCCGGGAATACTTCTATTTTGGCATCAACTCCACTTAACGGCATAATTTTGGTATCTGTTATTTTAGATTTTACAATTCCTATAGGACTAAATGTAACACTATCAGCTCTCATAAACTATAACTCCTTTCTTAATTATTACCTATTTAACAGAATTATTTAGTAAAGCTTTTGCATCATTATCAGATATATTAGTATGATAAAAAAGAGAATAGAACTTTTCTACTTCCTTAACCATATCAACTTTATAAACATCTGGATATAAAGTTGCAGCTAACCATCTCAAACCTAAATACCTATTTACAGAAGGTGGACGATCAAACCAATTGAATGGTAGACTAGGTATTTCATATATTTTACCATTCTTTACTGCATTAATATTTTTCCACTCCTCACTAGTCTTAATTAAATCAGAAGCACCTCCATCATCCTTTCCCCATGAAAGTATTACATCGGGATTCCATGACAAAACCTGTTCCATTGAAACATCGCTCATACCGCTTCCTGGCTTTGCTTTGACCTTAGCAACATTATTTCCATTAACCATATCCAGTACCAAAGCATGACTTGAACCGGATGGCTCTGTTGTAAGACCTTTTGGTCCTTCAGCATAATAAACATTAGCCCTTTTCTCTTTAGGTATATTTTTAGTTGCTTCTGTAACCTCTTTAACAGTATCAGTACAATAATTTGTAAGCTCTTTTGCCTTGTCCTCCACTCCAAGTATTTTTCCCATAAGTGCATAAGCTTTATCTATTTTTTCAAAACTGCTATTAATTACAACAACCGGAATATTAATCTGTTGCTGTAATTTATCTGCAGTACTTACTGATGCTTTGTTAATATCATCAGGACCAATTGAAAATATTACATCTGGTTTAACTTTTGCCAATTGTTCTGTATTAATATTACCATTCATCTGTAAACCACCCAAAAGTGGAAGTGATGTATATTTTGAAGGTATGTATTTTTTCTCACTGTCCGTAAGTTTCATTGACAATCCAGCCATCTTGTCTGGTGCAAGGGAATATACCATAATCATACCAATAGGACTAGTATAATAACACTTATTAATTTTCTTAGGAATCGTAACTTTTCTTCCTGCATCATCAGTAATTGTTTGTGTAGCAGCTTTTGGCGTTTCTGCTTTTTTTCCACAGCCTGTCAAACTAAAAAATACCGAACAAATTAATAAAAAAATCATCATCATGGGAAAAATTTTAGATTTCCTTTTTCTTATCATTTTGCATTTACCCCTTTCAAATATGTTTACTGTTGACAATGTATTTTAATGGCCAGCATTAATTTATTTGTGAACGAATGCATATCATTCTGCCTCCACTTTTAAATATGTTCATTTTTTTACCTTCCTGAACTGCCTTCCAAATAAGTTGCTGCTCAATTACAATGAAGCTTGCTATGAGTTTGACTCCATAATTAAATAATACCTTAGAAACTGGTACGCTTGGTCCTACTAAAACAATTTCAGCTCTTTTAGACAGCTGAATCAATCTAGGCATTGTTTTATTTGTAAATGCTGTTCCTGTAATGAATACGAAGTCTTGCTCTGGAAGCAAATACTCACAAGCTGAGTCAGGATAATCCCCTACCTGTGGTTCTCTTTCAAGTATAGATAATTCACACATTTTATTAAGCTTCTCAATACCCGGAAAATGGCCAATAACTGACACTTTTTTACCTCTCATACTTGGCTCTAAAATTTTAAAAGCATTATACTTTTCTGCATCATCGGATTTAGGCACTGGCTCACCAGTGATATCTTTAATTTGTGAAGAATTATTAAATGCTGCATTAATCGCCGCCATTCCAAGTGATGCTTCAAGCATATTCCATGACTTTGAATATTCAGCAAGTCTTTTAAGCTGCATTCCAGAAATATTGGTAAGTTTAGTTCCTTGCTTACCACCTTTAATAGTCTTAACAATACCTAGTCCCTTTTCTGAACGTACAAGAGTCCATGAAGCCCCAACCATACATTCAAGTACTGTTAGATCATCGGGGATTTCATTAATAAGATCATCATATATCTGCCACACACGTTTTCCCCCCTATCTAAATTTTTTTATAATAAGAACCGTTTGCACAAGCCTTGCATAATACCTTTCCATCTTTAATGACATCTCTGCCATCCATAACTTTTTCATGGCAAATTTCACATTTTACACTCTTAGTAGGCCTTCCTGGCAAATCTTCTTTTTTTATATCTATCTTAACAGGCTCAAATTTAAATAATTGTTCATCAGTAAACTGTTCCCAAAATGAAAGTGCATCCTCATCTGGGGAAGGATTTTTCTTAGCATTTACAACAATTCTTATACCCTTTTGTGTATTCATATCAATAAAACTGGCACCCATTTTACCATAATCTATCCACTTCAACCTTCTTTTTCCCAACGAACATCCTGTTACAGCTTGGACAGCATCTGTTAAACATCTATCTGTTTCTACAAATACTATAAAATCTTTATTTTTTGCAGGTTCTTCAATTCCCAAATAGTTCAATCCTGCACGAGCAATTCTTACACCTAAAATAATACCGCTGCATAAATGGCCATGAAATTCACGTGCCTTTTTTACATCTTCTTCAAAATGATTATCCATATTAACACTCCCTTTAAAATGTTTTATATCAAAATATATACCTATTTTTGACTAATAGGACCACCAGAACGCTGATATTTTACAGCTTGAATTTCAGCCATCACTGCTAAAGCAATCTCAGCCGTTCTTTTTCCACCAAGATCAAGTCCTATAGGCGAATGAACCTTTTTTATAATCTCGTCCGTAATATTAATCGTTTTCAAATTTTTGAAATAACCTGCTACCCTGCGGCTATTACCTAAAACTCCTATATAACGTGCTGGAGAAGAAATAACAGCTTGCAGTGACTTCTCATCAAATTCATGATGGTGTGTTGCTATCACAATGCTTGTATCTTCTGTTATAGAACACAATTTAAGGTTTTCAACAATATCACCTAAAAGGAGTTCATAAGCTTCAGAAAATCTTTCTTTAGACAACATATCTGGTCTGTTATCGGCTATTGTAACTCGATAGCCAAGCATCCTTGCAAATTTATAAATGTTATGTGAAACTGTGCCTGCCCCCGCTATTATCAAACTATCATGATTGCAGAAACTATTGATAAAAATCTCAACTTTACCTTCAAGAGTATCAAGTAAAACCTTCCTTGAAAGTCCCCTATTGATACATATTTTTCCCTGATCAGCAGCCTTTTTTTCAATAAGTTCACTTCCTAAACTGCCAGCCAGAACTTCACCTTCTGCATTAACCAGTATCATTGCACCAACTCTGCAATTATTTATACTCTCTGAAGAAATAACTGTAATCAGAGCCGCTTCCTTATTAGCTTCCTGATATTCAGCTAAAAGGCGCATTAAATTTAATTTCAAATCATTCACCTTCCTTTCTACTTACATGCTACTTGCTTAACTTTCTCTCAAATAAAATTTTGACTTAATATATAAAAATTGCGAAGCAATTAATTCACAATGCACGATGCACAGTTCACAATTAAGGATGATTTTCTTCCGTTAAAACTTCAGAAAATCTAAAATATAGCACCATTGAAGCAAAGCTTCAATAAGCTTTAAATTTAAAATTTTTCGCAGCACAGCGGAGAAAAATCTACCGAAATTGTGCATTGTGAACTGTGAATTGTGAATTCATTTAGGTCGCAATTTTTTTAAACTGTGAAAGTTGAGTTATTTATAATTACTTCTTATTAGAAAATAATATTTTATAGGCCTATTATAGCTAAACATAACTTAATACAATTTAAACAAATATTAATGATCTATATATAACAGAAACTATCAAAACAAAACTAAACTATTTAAATTATAGCAACATTATCATTTTTCTGTCAATAGTATAGACTTTCATTTTTGTATCCATATATCGTCTATAAACAATAAAATAAAGACTTCTGCATTTTATTTATCATGCCTAAAGTCCTTATTTTAATTATTCAATGTATCTCATTACTAAACGTATAAACTTTACAATACGCCCTGAAGGGTTTTATTTTTTCTTATAGTGTCCTTATAAGTAATTTATATTCCATTTCTATTATAAACATAAGCAAAGACTAAAGATGAACCTACTATCCATGCAAAAATTACAAATATATTATAACCAGAGCTTCCAAGTATATTTTTGCCATCAAAAACTTTTTTAAGAATTATCATTGAATTGTAGTTTGGCAGCAAAGTGGCAATTTTATAAAAAGTTTTATTTAATCCTGAAAGCACAGGTATCATAAATAAAAACATGCATAGAGGGGTACCAATAGTCCCTGTTGCCATTTGATTTTTAGATATAATTCCAATTACAGCTCCAATTTCTACCATACTAATTAAAACTACAATCGTTATAATAAAATACATAAACAAATACTGCAGTTGAATCCCCAACATAAAAAATATAGCTATATTTACAATCGCTGAAATGAAAATAGTTATAAGTGCCTTTCCAATTAAAAATTCTACAGGAGAAAGCGAAGTTAACATAAGAGTCCTCAATGTATTTTTTTCCTTTTCCTCTGCTATTAACATAGCCATTATAAGTGTAGCCACCATAACCAAGTTCATATTAAGTATTATATTTAAAATATATATTTTGCCTTCTTGTGAATTCATTATATTTCTAAATATCTTTAAATATATAACACAAAATATTACTGGAAGTGCAGCCATAAAAAGTACATTTATATTTTTAGGCAGTTCCTTTAACTCCTTGTTGAATAATGCATTTACTCTTCTTATTGAAAATTCCATTACAATTCCCTCCCTGTAATATCTAAAAATATTTCTTCAAGATTTGGCTCCATTGAATGAATGGATAAAATCTTTCCATCTTCCATCCAGTTTTTAACTTTAATTGCTCCATCCCTATTATTCTTCACGGTTACTTCTTCATTATCTCTTAAAACAACTTTGATATCGTCTTTTGCATATTTTAACTTTAATTTTCCAGGAGCTCCTATATCAACTATCTCTCCTTCATTTAAAAAAGCTACTCTATGACACAGCTTGTCAGCTTCATACATATTGTGAGTAGTTAAAAATATGGTTGTCCCTTCTCTATTAAGCTCAAGAAGCAGTTTGTGAACTTCTAAAGCCGTGCCAGGATCTAAAGATGACGTAGGTTCATCAAGAAATAACAATTTAGGATTGTGAATCACTGCTCTTGCTATCATAAGTCTTTGTTTCATTCCTTTAGATAGTTTCTTCACATCCCTTTTTCTATACTCTGTCATTTTCACTTTTTCAAGTATTTCATCTACATTTTTCTTTTTTACTCCGTTTATATTTGCAAATAGCATCAAATTATCTTCAACTGTAAGTCTTTCATATAACCCACTGTTATCTGAAAGCACTCCTATATTTTTAAAAATATCTTTTTTTTGTGAACGCAAACTTTTATTAAATATTTTCACATCACCGCCTGTTGGCAGTAATTGGCATGTAAGTATCTTAATTGTAGTAGTTTTTCCAGCTCCACTTGGTCCTAAAAATCCAAATATTTCTCCTTCTTTAACATCCAGAGTTAAATCTTTAATTGCTGTATTTTCCCCAAAATCTTTTCTAAGACTTTTAATAGAAATAATATTTTCCATAGCTAAAAACTCCTTTCAGTTTTACTATGGTTAATTATTATACAAATGCTGCTATTAAACCATAAAATCAACATGAAAAGAGTAATACAACTTATGAATCCTGCTTTTTTAGAGCTGAATTTTCACATTTTGAGTTAAAAATATCATATATTTAGGATATCTTTTAGCTCTTTCATTCTCCCTTTTGAAAGTGGAATAGAACT
Source organism: Clostridium ragsdalei P11 (assembly GCF_001675165.1). Classification (GTDB taxonomy): domain Bacteria; phylum Bacillota; class Clostridia; order Clostridiales; family Clostridiaceae; genus Clostridium_B; species Clostridium_B ragsdalei. Next base: position 55,144 of record NZ_LROS01000017.1, on the reverse strand, counting down.
TTTAGTTTTATCATCGAGACTTAAACTATAACTATTTCTTGTCCACATCACAACTTCACGTACTCTTTGAAGATTTACCAAATAAGATCTATGACATCTAAAAAATCCGAAATGCTTTAGCCTTTTTTCCAGCTCTGTAAGTGGCAGCATACATGGAAACTTTTCTCCTTTTATGTTTAAGTTACTTACACCCTGTTCACTTTCTACATAATCTATTTCCATAGGATCAAAGAGAATCATTCTTTCATCAATTTTAGCAGGAATCTTTTCAATTTTATATACTGTCTCATCTCCGCTATCTGATTCTTCCTTGCTGCTTTCCTCTCCCTGTATTTCTTTTAATCCATTTTCATCTATGCTATAGGATTTTCCACCAAGGAGTAGTATATCCTTAAAAGATACAGAAGTATTGACTACAATTGCACCATCTGAAATTAATTGATCCATATTTTGTATTATAAGTTTTGCATCATATCTGTCCATATTAAGTATAGGTTCTTGAAATATTAGAAACTTAGGTTCTTTAAGCAATTCCCTTGCAAAGCTAAGTCTCCTTTTTTGAGAATAAGTAAGCTTATTTATTTTAGTATTTTCAATATCTATAAGAGCAAGTTTCAGCACTATTTCCTTATAATTAACTTTAGAATTGGCCATATTTTTATAAAATTTCATATAGGATTTTACAGTCATATTTTCATAAAAGCCTTCTTTTCTAAATACAACGCCTATGTGTTTCATATTTCTTCTTATATAAGTTTTGTTACCTTCTCCGTGAATATATATCTTCCCCTTAGTAGGCACCTCTTTGTCTAAAATAAGATCAATCAATAAATCACTTATTTGATCACTACACTCTATATTTATCAAATTACCCTTTGTAACTTTAAATGTTATATTATTTATTACAATATCGCCTTTTACTTTATATAACTCACTTATTTCCAGCAAAACTAACCATCCTTGTACAATATATTTAGATTAGTGAAGTCAACCTATAAAACTCTTTTAAAATATTCCCAAATATCACAGTACAATTATAAATTAAGTATAATTGTAACTCAACATTTATTTAACCTATATCCAAAATTTTACCTTCACTTAATTTTTAAAAAATGTATAATATAATTATTGCTTAAAGAAAGGAATTGACAGAATTGGACAACAAAAGTTTTTTTACAAATAAGAAAATAGTAATACTACTTGCATCTTTTTGCTGCATACTATGGGGAAGTGCCTACCCTGGAGTTAAAAGTGGGTATGCCCTTTTTAAGATAGGCTCAAAAGATATATTTTCAGAATTGTCTTTTGCCGGCTACAGATTCATACTTGCAGGATTAATTGTTTTGATAGTAGCTCTATTTTCTTCTAAAAACATATTTTCAATAACTAAAAAAAATGTCAAACAGATTATCCTACTTGGTTTGACTCAAACTACTCTTGAATACATATTTTTCTATATTGGACTTGCTAATACAACAGGTTCAAAAGGCTCTATAATGAATTCCACTGGTACATTCTTCAGTGTAGTACTGGCCCATTTTTTGTATAAAAATGATAGGATAAATACTAAAAAAGCTATAGGCTGTATACTTGGTTTTATTGGGGTGCTAATTGTAAATTTCAGCAGTGAACTTTTAAGTTTTAGCTTTAAATTCACAGGTGAAGGTTTTATCATATTATCTGCCTTTGTATTTTCTGCATCTTCAATTTATGGAAAACAAATCTGTAAAAATATAGATTCAGTGCTTGTAACAGGGTATCAACTCCTTATAGGAGGTTTAGCTCTTTTAGCTCTTGGATTTTTCAATAAAGGCTATGTGACAAGCTTCACAATTGGCTCTACTGCTATTTTATTATATTTAGCAATACTGTCAGCTGCTGCATTTTCAATTTGGACAGTGCTATTAAAATATAATAAGGTTGGATTTATTTCCATGTTTAATTTTGTAATTCCTGTAGCAGGTACCATTCTATCTTCTATATTTTTAGGTGAAAGTATCTTTAATGTTGAAAACATTGCAGCTCTTGTGCTTGTATGTATAGGAATTTTTATAGTAAATAGGGATTCAAAATAATAACATTATTTTGAATCCGGTTCTACATGTATAATTGCATGTTTGATTTTAAACTCTCTATTTAACATTTCTTCTATTTCTTCCGTGATTTCATGGCTTTTAACTACAGTGAGCTTAGAATTAACCCCTATTACAATGTCAAGCAAAATATTATTACCATGAACACGTGCTTTCGTCCCTTTAACACATCTCACGCCATCAATTTCCTTTATTTTAGAAACTATACTATCTAACTGTTTGCTGTCAAAACCATCTGTTAAATTATGTGCTGCTTCCTTAAAGATTTCCCCACCTGTCTTACAAATTAAAATTCCTACTAGAACTGCTGCCAGTGGATCTATCCAGGGGAATCCAAATTGAGAAGCTATGATTCCAGCTGCAGTGCCCATACTTACCCAAGCATCTGAGAGATTATCTTTTGCAGAAGCCATCAGTGCAGAACTTTTAATTCTAAGTGCTACTCTTTTATTATATACATAAACTGCATATATAAGTATTGAACAAATAATGGCGACCACTGCTGAAATCATGTCTGGTGCCTTATTCTTTAAGAAAATAGTAGAATACACTGCATTGTAAATTACATCTAAACCTACGCCTATCATTATGATAGAAGCAACAAGTGAGGATATAGTCTGTGCTCTTAAATGACCATAGGCATGATTATCGTCTGCTGGTTTTCCAGATATTTTGAGTCCTATAATAATAGCCAGTGACGCAATTATATCCGTGGAATTATTGACTCCATCAGCAGTAAGTGCTTTAGATTGATAAAAATATCCTAAAGTCAATTTAAGCATCGATAAAATTATGTAAGCTATAATGCTAATACGTGCACCCTTTTCTGCAATCTTGAGATTTTTATAATCTTCATCCATACTTTTCTCCTTGAAATCTAATTTATTATTTTACACAGCAGTTCCTTAAATCTTTTATAGTTAGTTTTTACACCTTTATCTAAATTTATTTCTATTTTTGTAGAAGCCATGTATTTCATCATTTCATCATACTTTTCCAGTTAATTTATTTTTTTAAGAAGTGCTAAAAGCTCTTTTTGGGCTTTCTTTTTTATCATCTACTTAAACATACAAAAGCAAATAGAATATATCACAAACATGTAAAAACAAATTAAACATTTCATAAACATACAAAAATTATTTACAGCATTGAAATATGATGTTACAATAAATTGAAATGAATTATCCAGTATTGTGCATTAAGTTAAGCGAAAGGAATGAAAATAGTTATGAAAAGGAAAATTATATCGGTTATTTTAATTACCCTCATTGTTTCATCTTTTACAGGTTGTATGAATACAAATAATCAATCTGCCACTACAACACAAAGTAAAGAGACAGTTAAGAAAACAGACTATCAAACTATTACAGACATGGATGGGAACGTTGTCAAATTGCCTGTAAAGGTTAACAAAATAGGTACATCTTGGCCTGGCTTTATTAATGTACTTCTCACTGTTGGTGGTGGTGACAAAATTGTAGTTTCTGCAGATTCCATCAAGAATTATCCTTGGGCTTTAAAAATATTTCCTAAACTTAAAAATATTAATTACCCCTTCAGTACATCTGGAGTTAATCAAGAACAATTATTAATAAACAAGCCGGATGTACTTTTCTTAAGGAAAACTGATAAGAGTGTTGATAAAAATAAAGTAGCTGGCATTCCTGCTATTATGATTGATTATACCAAGAACAGTATCTATGACATGATTGATGCAGTTACTCTTGCAGGAAAGGTACTTGGTAAAGAGGGAATACAAAGAGCAGCTAAGTACAAAGAATTTGTAGTACAAAATATAAACAAAATAACTTCAGTTACAAAGCAAATACCTAATAATCAGAAACAAAAGGTGTTGACTCTTTCAGTTAGCGGTAAAGTACTTAGTACGTGGGGAAAAAATATCATTCAAAATGAAGAGATAAACATGGTGGGTGGTATCAATGTTGCGGAAAAAGATATTAATGGTTACAAAGATGTATCTTTTGAACAAATATTGAAGTGGAATCCTGATGTTATATTTGTAGATTGGAACGAAAATGACAAAGCAAAGTTAATGAAAGATCCAAGATTTACACAGATAAAAGCAGTTCAAAGTGGAAAGGTATTTGTAATACCTCAAGGTATATTTAAATGGTCAAGTTTAGGATCAGAAACAGCGTTATATCTTCCTTGGATGGCTAAAACATTGTATCCTGAAAGATTTAAGGATTTGGATGTTACAGGTGAAGCAAAATCTTTTTACAAAACCTTTTTTAATTACAATTTAAGTGATTCAGAACTTAGCAGAATATTAAGCGCACAAAAACCTGATTGATTTATATAATATGAAGACAAAAATATGTATTTTGGGAGGTCTATATGGGAAATTTAAGTAAGAGGTCAAATAAATACTGGTCAGGCAGGGCACCTGAGTTTAGCGGTCTGCGAATGAATGAGTATGAGTCTCCAATGAGAAATGCTTATGAAAAGTTTTTATTAGAGATTTTGCCAGATAACAAAAAAGATTTAGAAGTATTGGATGTTGGAACTGGAGCTGGATTTTTTGCACTTATTTTAAATAAGCTTGGATGTCAAGTAACAGCAGTCGATTTTTCCTCTGAAATGCTAGTACAAGCTAAGAAAAATGCAGAGGAAAAAGGGATGAAAGATATTGTGTTTTTACAAATGGATGCTCAAAACTTGACATTTCCGGATAACACTTTTGATTTTATCATTACCAGAAATGTAACATGGATTGTAGAAGACGCTAAGAAGATGTATTATCATATTCACCGTGTTCTGAAACCGGGAGGAATAATGGTTAATATAGATGCCAATTACGGAAAAACATTCAAAGAATCTGATGCGAGAGGAGAAAAACTTGTTCCTACAACCCAGACGATTGAACAACAAAGGGAGAGAAATGACATTTCTGAGGAATGTTACATTACGGAAAAAAGACGTCCAAGCTGGGATGTTGATGTACTAATTGATTTGGGGGTAAGTGATTTATGGATTCATCTCGATTTTAATAAGAAATTGGATTTAGCTGGTCTAAATTCTTCTTTTACTAATGGATCTAAAAAAGATAAGTCCAATAAGTTTGCCGTAGTGGCAAAAAAGTAATACATTATTTACAACTAGTCCACCTCTTGCTAGCAAAAAGAGCTGCGCACTAATTTTTAGTGCAACAGCTCCTTTTTAAATTACTCTTTTTTATCAAAATCAAATGTATCTTTAATAGAATCTAGTACTGATTTTACAGTCTTATTAGCCAGTTCTTCTATTTCATCCATTACTTCATCTTTACTTTTTATTCTTCTTATATATATATCTAGTTCTTCTTTTGCAAAATTTCTTACGGTTTTTAAAACCATATATTCTTCGCTGCCTTCTTTAGGAATTATAGTATCCCCACTTTGTATATTTGTAAATATAGGATTATCTGAAGTTATTTGACTTTTCAGTTCTTCCTTATTTTCTCCATTCTCATCTAAAACAACATAAAAATTTATAACAGTTTCCATTAATGTTCATCTCCATATTTTCAAATTGTTTCACTGTATTATAATATTGTTTTAGATGAAAAAATGTTACTTTTCCTTACCTTTGTTCAGTTTAATTAAAAACGCAGTTATAACTGCTGTTACAGGTACTGCAAATATAAGGCCTATACTTCCTGCTAGAGCTTTTAAAACTTCAGAAGCAATAATATCCTGATCCAAAGCTGTAGAAATAGATGTACTATAAGAGTAAGATGAAATCATAATTATTATGTACATGGCCCCTCCTACATAAGCAAGTATCAAAGTATTGGCCATAGTACCCATAATATCTTTTCCCACATTCATACCCGATTTCACAAGTTCCTTCATAGTCATATCAGGTTTTACCTCTTTTATCTCCATTATAGAGGACGCTATAGACATACTTACATCCATAACTGCCCCAAGTGCTCCCATGATTATTCCCGCAAACAGCAAACCTGAAAAATTGAAATTGGCATTTTGTGAAGTATATATAATAGACTGCATTTGATCATCAGTAAGTCCATTTAATCTCATTATAGAATTTGAAAAGAACGCTATAGCCCCTGCAATAAGTACCCCACCAGAGGTTCCTATAATAGCAGCAAGTGTTTTTTCATTTTTACCACTTATTATAAGCAGATTCACTATGGTTACAAAAATACATACTGCAATAGATACTATCATTGGGTTAAATCCCTGTAGTATAAGTGGTATAAGCACTTTTATTACCACGATTCCAGTTATGGCTAAAGTTATTACCGATTTAAATCCTTTTAAGCCACCTATAGCTATAAGTAATATAATCAGGAATGCAGCCAATCCATATAGACTTTTATACCTTACTATTTCATAAATATAAGCTTTTTTCACATTATTTTTTGAGTCATATTGTATATTGACTAATACTTCATCCCCTACTTTTGCAAAGCTCTGTGTACTGCTTCCTTCATCTTTGATTTGCCCACCTGCAAAATTTTGAACTGTAATCACTTTGCCTTTAAGACTTCCTGATATAATTTTTACATCTGCATTGGAAAACCTTTGGGAATTCTTGTCTCCACTTGCATGTATTTTAATAACTTTACCATGAACTGGCTTGTTATCGGTGTCTGAAGTCCCGCTTGCCATAACTTTTGCAGAAAACATACCCGCAGTCATTACAATAAAAGCCAGCAAACTAATTACAATAATCTTGCTTACTTTTTTCACTTTAACTCATCCTTCCGTCATAGATCCCCTCTAATATTTAACTTATTGTCCTTCTACCTTAATCTTTATGCTGTCATTTTCTATATCTATGACACTAACGGTATCTTTAATTTTATTGTCAAAGAGCACTTTATCTACAAAATAAGGCTTTATTTCCTGCTGTACTATCCTCATGATCTCTCTTGCACCATATTCTAATGACACACCTTTTTGTGCTAACCATTTATAGCAATTATCTGTAACTGTTATCTTTATATTCTTAGTTAAAAGTTGTTTTTCAAATTCACCCATGGCTTTTTGTGCTACACGATATGCCATCTGTTCATTCATTCCATTAAAAAATATTATTTCATCCAATCTATTTCTGAATTCTGGAGAAAATACTCTATTTACCTCCTGGGAAATTGCATCGTCTTTTACAATTCTATTTCCAAACCCCATAAGTGATTTTCCTAAATACCTAGCTCCTGCATTTGAAGTCATTATAAGTATTACATTTTTAAAATCAGTTTTTCTTCCAGTATTATCTGTAAGAGTAGCATAATCCATAAGCTGCAGCATTATATTAAGTACATCTGGATGTGCCTTCTCTATTTCATCTAAAAGCAGCACACAGTAAGGAGTTTTCCTTATAGTGTCTGTTAAAAGTCCACCTTCTTCATATCCTACATATCCTGGCGGCGAGCCAATAAGCCTTGCCACTGTATGCTTTTCCTGATACTCACTCATATCAAACCTTATTAGTGGAACATTTAAAGCATTTGAAAGCTGTTTACTTATTTCCGTTTTTCCTACACCTGTTGGTCCTACAAAAAGGAGGTTTGCCACAGTTTTATTATCTTCGTTAAATCCAGCTCTAGACCTTTTAATTGCCCTTACTACAGCCTTCACAGCTTCATCCTGCCCGAATATCTTTTCTTTAAGAATATTATCTAAATCCTTAAGAACTTTTGTCTCATCCTGTGACAAAGTTCTCTCTGGTATTTTTGCCATAGATGAAATTGTCTTTTCTATGTGTTTTTTTTCAATAACTATTTGTTCTTCATCTTTTCCATGAAGCCTTGCATAGGCACCTGTTTCATCTATTACGTCTATAGCTTTGTCTGGCAAATATCTATCATTTATATATTTTATTGATAAATCTACTGCTGCTTTTAAAGCTTCATCTTCATAAACCACATTGTGAAATTTTTCATACTGCCCTTTTATACCTAAAAGTATATTATAAGTATCTTCTGCAGTAGGCTCCGGTACTTCTATTTTTTGAAATCTTCTGGCAAGAGCTCTATCCTTTTCAAATATCTTTTTGTATTCATCATAAGTAGTAGAACCTATAAATCTAATTCTCCCACTAGTCAAAAAAGGCTTTAAAATATTTGCGGCATCAAGGGACCCACCAGATACAGATCCTGCTCCTATTATAGTGTGTATTTCATCTATATATACTATAGCCTTATCTTCCTTTTCTATTTTCTTCAATATATTTTTTATTCTTTCTTCGAAATCTCCCCTGTACTTAGTACCTGCCAAAATAGAACCCATATCCAAGGAATATATTTTACTGTTTTTTAAATTTTTAGGCACTTTACCATCTGCAATCAGGCTCGCCAGTCCTTCTGTGATAGCTGTCTTTCCAACCCCTGGATCTCCCACATGAATTGGATTATTTTTGGTTCTTCTTGAAAGCACCTGAATTGTTCTACTAAGTATATCATCTCTGCCAATTAAAGGATCTATTTCACCATTTCTTGCCTTTTCAGTAAGTTCTACTGAGAAGTCTTCTATTTGAAAAAATAAGGGCATATCCTGTTCGTCCGATGAGTATATAGCATCATCTTCAATATTATAATTAAACATATTTGCTGGAGTTCCATGAGTTATATAATTTAATATATCTATTCTCTTTATCCCTTGTTTTTTTAGAAAAAAGCTGGCAAAACTCTGCTCTTCGTCATATATTGATATAAAAATATCTCCTAATTTTATTATTTCCTTTTCAGCTGCTAAAACATGTTCGCCTGCAGAAGTTAATATATTTTGCAAGCTTACAGTTTCCAGCGGCTCTTTTTTTTCTGTAATTTCTATATTATCACTAAAATACTGCAGCAAATCATTTTTTATATCCTGTACACTTCCGCCGCATCCTTCTACTATTTCCATTCCCTCTGGGAAAAATAAAGCAGCGTATAATAAATGTTCTGGTGTAAAATATTCATGCTTACAATATTTTGCTTCATTGTAAGCTGCAGTCATAATTTCATTTACTATTCTATCTAGTTTCATAATTATTCCTCTTCCATACTAAATTTTAGTGGAAACCCACTGTTCTCCGCCATCTTTACAGCTTGCATTATTTTGGTAGCAGCAATATCATAAACATATACACCTGCTACTCCTATACCTCTTCTATGTACATCATACATTATTTTGGTAGCTTCTACAGCACTTTTTTCAAATATTTTCATTAAAACTTCAACTACAAATTCCATTGTAGTATAGTCATCATTGTGTACAATGACTTTATACATAGAAGGTGGTTTAATTTTCAATTGAGGATTTTGCTTTAAAACAGTTTTTTGCGTCATTTTAACAACTCCATAGGCGTAAGGCATTTTAAAAAAATAACCAGTCAGTATACTATCCTATTTTTTTCAAATGTCTAAATATATAATATATAAAATCATTTTAACATAATTTAATTTTAAAGTGTACAATAATGAATTGATATTACTGGAAAAGTAGATCACGGAAGCTTCAATTATACACATTTGGAAAGTAATTAATTGCATGCATATAAAAAAACATCCTCATAAAAAGGATGTTTTTACATGCTATTTTTTACTTTACAGGATAATAACTTCCCATATCAATATTCATAAGTTTCAAAGATGAATCCTTGTATTTATAAGATCCTTTTGCCCATCCGATTACATCTGCATGACAGCTTCCTGATATATCTTCATAAACCTTTAATTCATATACTCCATCACCATCTATGTCAGACACTGTAAATCTTGGTCCATGACCTATGTATGGATCTACACTTTCTCCATCCTTTTTAATATTTTGTATGCCTTCATCTCCTGTCAGATCCACAGAACAAGTCTTATCAAGAGATTTTGAATACATTTTAAATGTATCATATCCATCAAGGTTAAAAGAAAGATCACTCTCAGGAAAAGGATTTAAAGAATTTTCAGCACCATATTTTCCAAGTTCAAAAAACTTATTATCTTTTAAAGTTTCTATATCACAAGTTTGTATACTACTATTTCCCCCATTTTCAACTACTGCTGTAATATCTGTGATTCCATCTCCATTTATATCTGCAAGTACGATATCACCTCTTCCAGATGAAAAGTCTTTAATAGTCTTGGAATCAATTACTTTTCCATCTGAAGTATCCTGCACATATAATATTGGACTTAAATCATCACCTTTACAGGCTAATATAACATTCTCAGGTTTTCCATCATTATTTACATCAGCAGTTTTAAAATCAATTATTTTATTCCCTTGAAAATCTCCATCAAGATCTAATTTAATGCCGTTAAAACTATTTTCTATAGAAGAATTTACAGAACCTTGTCCACCCAAAATATACATATTTGTGTATTTTGAATCATCTATATATTTTTTTTGTACATTTGCATTTACTCCATCAGTTAAAATTATAGGTGCATTTAATTTTGAAGCAAGTGCACTACCAGATAAAGCATCTGGAAAATTTTCACCATTAGCTAAAATTACGCTTTTGGAATCCATATTAAAATAGTTAGCTATTTTAATTGAGGTTTCATACCTATTGCTGCCGCTAATTCTAACTAAATCATCACTTTTTATATAAGTCATAGCATTCTTAAGTTGGTCTTCAACCTGACTATCTAATACACCTGTTCCACCAATTATATAGATCTTAGATGGATTTATAGAAGTTATCTTCTGAATTATGCTATCTGGAACAGAATTAGATAAACTCATAAATATAGGATATCCTTTAGAAGCTGCTGCAGTTGATATACTAAGCGCATCTGGAAAATTTAATCCATTTACAAGCACTACAGGAGTACCTTTTGAAGGATTTATTTCATCAACTATGAAATTGTTAGTTTCAAATCTATTTTTTCCTCCAAGTCTTTTTATATTTTTAAAACCTAATTGATTCAAACAGTTTATGACCTGCGGACTTACAGATGCATCTCCTCCTAAAACATATATAGTTCCATCTTTAGATACATGATTTTCTATATAGATTAAAGGATCTTCCTGGGAAGGATCATTAACATCATCCATAAGTAAAATAGGTGCATTTAATTTTTTTGAAAGTACAGAACCTGCAAGAGCATCCGGAAAATCTTTTCCTGATGCCAATATCACATTTTTTACTTCCTTTGAATCAAATTGTCTGCTTATATTTGCAGAGGTTTCATACCTGTTAACACCATATATTCTAGAAATATTGTAATACTTTCCACTGTCTGCAAAAACATTGTGGAAAGATGATGCTATAATGGCACAGGTTAAAGCCATAGTTACTTTGATAAATTTTTTGTCCATAATACTTGTCCCCTTTTGTATAATCTAAGTAAAAATATATGCATTATTTCATCTCCTCATATCTGACAATACATACATAAGTTCTTCTAAAATTTATTATATTATTTACATTTTACTATGAGATTAAATTAGCTGTCAAATAAATGAATAAATTGTTTCACTATATTTACTTACCTAGAATAATTTAAATTATAAATTCATGCTTAATTCAGAAATACAATCATAAGCTTTCTACCTTAAAAATCAAATTATATGCAGGCATATTTTTACAATAATGAAGCTCATTTAAATGTTTTGTATATAAGTCTTAGTAAAAAAATTTCAAAAAATCTAGAACTTTTGAATTGTTTGAGGTACGAGTTTTCAAAAGTTCTCAGTATTTTTTAATTTTTTTGCTTAGCCTTATCAAAATATTTAACCGAGCTGAAGATTGTAAAAAATATCTGAAGTATAAATTGATTTTTTGCTTAGAAACTCTATGAGATACTTTATAATGAACAATTTACTAAGTATATCTTTTCATAAAAGTATAAAACTAATATTGAAATGGAGGTGTTACTTTATGAGTAGAAGACCTTTAGTCCCAGAATCAAAACCAAAACTGGATAAATTAAAAACAAAGTATTCAAACGAATTTGGCATGGAATTTAACGACAGCTATAAGGGAAACAAGACTTCAAAATTAAATGGTCATAATGGCGGACTGGTTGGCGGCTTAATGACTAAAAAAATGGTAGAGGAGTTTGAAAAGAATTTAATAGATAAGTAATTGTAAAAAACAGTTAGTATCCTTAGGGTTACTACTGTTTTTTTACTATCATATTTTTTAAAGTTTAAATTTAGTAACTTCTTTTTTCATATCATTGGTCATATCTGCCAAAGTGTGTGCCGTTGCTGCTACTTCCTCAGTTGATGCATTCATTTCCTCAGACGATGCTGCTATCTCCTCAGATGAAGCTGAAACTTCTTCTGCAACAGAAGATATTTCTTCAATCTTGCCAAGTATAGCAGACTTTTCATTGTCAATATTTGCTGTTAAACCGTTAACTGTATTAATTTTGGAACCCATTTGGGTTATTTCATTAACTATGAGCTTAAATGAATCAATTGTAGTATTTACAATTGAAATTTGTGAATTCAGCTGATTTTTTATTTCCCCTGATGATTTTACCATTATGTTTGAATCATCCGATACACTATTTATTAATGTGCTTATATTCTTTGAAGATTCCGTTGTTTGCTCTGCCAATTCCCTAATTTCTTCCGCAACTACTGAAAAACCTTTACCTGCATCTCCTGCCCTTGCTGCTTCAATTGCTGCATTCAATGCAAGAAGATTGGTCTGCTCTGCTATGCTATTAATTAAACTTGTTATTTCATCTATCTGTTTTATATTTTGACCAAGGGTAGTAGTCTTCGATATAAAATCATTAAAAGAATCACTTAACTTATTCATAGACTGGGCAAGTTGTTCCATTTCAGTATTACTTTTTGCCGACATAGTATTTATACCCTTTGCATTAGAATCAACTTCTTTTATAGAATTAATGATTTCAACTAGTTCGCTTCCAAATTTATTTAGTATATCTGTAATGTTTACTAAATTTTCTGCCTGGGAACTTGCACCCTTTGCCACATCCTGCATTGACGTTGCTATATCACTTGATGAAGATGCTATTTCTTCTGATATGGAAGATAAATTGTCCGCATGGCTGTTAATTTCTGAAGAGTTTGTTCTAATAGTCTTTATCATACTTATAATTGATTCCTGCATCACCTTTATAGCTCTTGCTAAGGTACCAGTTTCATCCTTAAGTTCTAAATATTTAGGACTTATTTCTGAACTCAAATCACCAGAAGATATTACCTCCAAATATTTAATTCCTGCAATAATATTCTTTATAATCTTGCTTGCGAGAATAAATACAAAAGCTAATCCTAAAATTATAAAAACTATAGATGCTGTACTAGTCCATAATCTTAAAGTATTTGTACCACTTAATACTTCGGCTTTTGGTGAAGTAATTCCAATGGACCAATTAGTGCCATTAACAGGTGCATATCCTAAATATTTGATTACGCCACCATAGGTATATTCTCCAACTCCAGCTTCACCGTTCATCATTTTTTTTTGAATATCTGCAAAGGGCTTTAATTTGGCATCTTTTTTAACATCTTCATTAATATTGTCTCCCTTTAAAACCACTTGCTCATTTACGTTGGCAACTACCGTACCTTGCTTATTTATCATAAATGCTTGTCCACTTTTCCCAAAGGTAATATCTTTTGTTATATCATTTAATGTCTTGCCATTCCTTACTGCAGTAATTACACCCACAATTTGATTTCCATTTTTTATAGGTGCAGCATATATTATAACCATAGTATTTTGTGTTTTACTTAAAATAGGATCAGATACGTTTTTTTCGCCTGCCAGAGCCTTTTTAAAGTAATCTCTATTTTTAATATTAGCTGTTTTACCATTAGTATTTATAGCATTTCCATCTTTATCTACAATATTCATTTCAATATGTCCGCTTCTTTTTAATTCTGCATCTAATATAACCTTTTTATTCTCCCATGAATTACTCATATCACTTATCTGTGTTTCGCTAGCTATAGCCTCCAAAGCATTCAACTGACTTTCCACTCTGCTGTGAACAGTTTTTGCAGACTCTTTTGCTATTTGAGGTAGAACTTCATTTACATTGCCAATTAAAGCCTTTGACGAAGTATAATATGAAATTATTCCAAGACCAATACATATAATTGCAAGTAACAATCCCATGGCCAACATTAACTTAGTTTTAATACTTTTCATTTTGCGTCCTCCTTTTTGATAACCTTTACAAGAGTGAGCTATATAATACACTTCTTGTATTAATAATAACATAATTTGATAAATATTTGCACCGTTTCCAGCTTATTTCCTGCATTTAATACTATTTGTCAAATGTAAACAAATTTAGTCAAACAACTAGCATAATATTACTTTGATTAACTATAAAGTTTGATCATGTAAAGCTTATAATATTAAAAATTAGATGAGGATGTGTTCATGGTAATGGTTGTTTCTTAATATAATTGTAAAATTTTCTTCGCTTTTGAAATTATACAGTGCATTAAGTAGTATAAAATAATTAAAATGACATAATTTAATTACTTTATGTTACTTAATGGTACTTTTAATTGAATATCTAACAAAAATGTAATATAATATTAATATTCAAATTTTACGATACATAGTATTAAATAACCATTAAAGGTAAAACAAACCGTTTAGCTTAAAATAAAAATTTACAAGACCATAAAATGTCCAAGCACTTTTATTCTATATTAGTAAAGTAATTAAATTGCAGTTAAAGAGGCGATAATTATATGCTAGAAAAAACTATTTTAGATAATTCACTAGAAAAATCTAAAACAAAATTTGAAAAAAGAAAAACAACCTGTATTATGGTTATTTGTGCTTTTTTACCTATAGCAGCCATTTTAATTTCACTAGTTATTGGAAGATATCCAATACCTTTACCAGAATTCTTCAATTCGGTATTATCAAAAATTTTTCATTTAAATATAGGAAAACCTTCCACTATGGAAACAGTTATTTTTAATGTTAGAATTCCAAGAATTTTATCGGCACTATTGATTGGATCAGGTTTGTCTGTTGCTGGAGCTACCTATCAAGGTTTATTTAGAAATCCTATGGTATCACCAGATATACTTGGTGCTTCTGCTGGTGCTGGATTTGGTGCAGCTTTCGGTATTCTTATGTCATTTAATCCCTTTGGCATACAACTTTCAGCATTTTTATTTGGACTTGCAGCAGTAGCATTAACATATTTAATAAGTGTGATTATAGCAAGAGGCACTAATGGAATATTAATTCTTGTACTTGCTGGTATGGTCATTTCAGCTATGTTTTCATCCCTTATTTCTATAACAAAATATGTGGCTGATCCCTATGAAAAACTTCCAGCTATAACTTTTTATCTTATGGGTGGGTTATCTTCTATCACTATGAAAGATATAAAAATAATATTACCAGCATTTATTATAGGAATCGTACCTTTAATCCTATTTCGATGGAAACTTAATGTTCTTTCCTTTGGAGATGAAGAATCAAAGTCTTTGGGCATTGATGTTTCAAAATTAAGGATAATTATTATCCTTTGTTCAACTTTAATTACAGCTTCAGCTGTATCAATTGGTGGTATGATTGGATGGATAGGACTTGTAATACCTCACGTAGCTAGAATAATTGTAGGGCCCAACTTTAAAAGATTATTACCTGCATCTATATTCATTGGAGGTACATTTCTTTTGTTAGTTGATGATGTGGCACGCTGTGCTTTTTCTGCAGAAATTCCCCTTGGAATTCTCACATCACTAATTGGAGCACCCTTTTTTATCTTTCTTTTAATTAAGGGAAGGAGAGGATGGCAATGAAATTAGAAATAAAAAATGTTAGTTGTGGTTATAGTACAAAAGTTATTGTAAAAAATATATCCATGAGTGTGAGTTCAGGAGAAATATTGTGTCTATTGGGTCCAAATGGTGTAGGTAAAACTACCTTTTTTAAGACTATATTGGGTTTTTTAAAGCTTAAAGATGGGGAAATACTCTTAGATGGAGAAAATATACATAACTGGTCTAGAAAACAATTGGCTAAAAATATTGGATATGTACCTCAGGCTCATACTCCTCCCTTTCCATATAAAGTTTTTGATGTAGTATTAATGGGCAGAACTGCCCACCTTTCAATGTTTTCTTCTCCTACTAAAGAAGATAAAAATATTGCTGAGGAAGCTATAGATTCCTTAAATATATCCTATTTAAAGGATAAAATATACACAGAAATAAGTGGTGGAGAAAGGCAAATGGTTTTGATTGCCAGAGCCCTCGCTCAACAGCCTAAAATGCTTATAATGGATGAACCAACTTCTAATTTGGATTTTGGAAATCAAATAAAAGTATTACAACAGATAAATAAGCTTTCTAAAAGGGGACTAGCAGTTATTATGACTTCACATTATCCTAATCATGCTTTTTTATGTTCCACAAAAGTAGCATTTATGCAAAGAAATAATGTATTTACAGTAGGTAATGCAGATGCAGTTGTAACAGAAGACATGCTAAAAAAAGCATATGGCATCAATGTAAAAATTATTACTACGACTAGCTCAAATAGAGATACGATAAAATCTTGCATACCTATGATTAATTAGTTCAAAATATTTAAATTTTAAAAAAATTATATAAGAAGGTGTAAAAATGTTAAAAAACGTAAAGAGATCAATAGTACTGATTTTTTCCATTTCATTAACTCTTTTAGCTCTAACAGCTTGTGGTCAAAGTTCAACAGGTTCTGATTCAAGTAAAAATACTGAAAAAGATCAGGGAATTGTCATTACAGACACTGCAGGTCAAAAAGTAAAAATACCAAGTAAGATTGATAGAATAGCCGATTCATGGCCAGCTCATAATGAAATGGTAACTATGCTTGGTGCTGGAAATAAAATAGTTGCAAGTATTTCTACTCCTCAAACAGTGCCATGGCTTTTTAAAGTGAATCCACATATGAGTAAAACTGCCACTGCTTTTACCAATACTACAGTAAATACAGAAATGCTTTTAAAAACAAAACCAGATATCATCTTTATGCCAACAGACCCTAAAATGAAAGCAAAATTGAAGGAAGTTGAAATACCTGCTGTTCAACTTAATTATAAAGATTTCGACAGTATGAAAAAAGTAGTAATACTTACAGGTAAAGTCTTAGGTGGAGATTCTATAAAAAAAGCTGAAACTTATAATTCATATCTAGACAAAAAATTAAAAATGGTTACAGATGTAACCTCTAAAATGAATGAAAGTGAAAAGCCAAAAGTATTACATATTATTTCTTTCTCCCCTCTTACAGTTGATGGGCGTAATACTATAATTGATTCATGGATAAAGGCTGCAGGTGGAGTTAATGTTGCTCATTCAGATATAAATGGAAATATGAAATCTGCCTCTATGGAACAAGTTCTTAAATGGAATCCTGATGTTATAATAGTTGGAAGTAATACAACAGACGATAAAAAAAGTGGTATTTCTGAAATAAATAGACTTACTAGTGATCCAGCTTGGAGCCAAATAAATGCTGTTAAAAATAAAAAGGTATATATTAACCCTACTGGTGCATTTTTGTGGGATAGATATGGTGCAGAGGAAGCTCTTCAAATTCAATGGGCAGCTAAAACATTGCATCCCGATAAATTCCAAAATATTGATATAAAACAAGAGACAAAGAATTTTTATAAAACATTTTTTAATTATAACTTAACTGACGATGAAGTTAATAAAATTTTAAATGGAAAATCTCCAAATTATAAAGATTAAAACAAAAGTTTTTTGTAAACTTAGAACTATTTCAATACCGATTTTTCAAATCGATATTGATAGTTCTTTTCTTTTACAATGAAATATTGATATTGTCTTTATTTAGGACTATGATTATGTAATAATAATTATATTATAAAATTGAAAGGAGATATTACATATGAAAAAAGTAATATTGTTAAGCGGAAGTCCAAATCCAGAAGGCAACACTATGCAAGTTCTCAAAGAATGTGCAAAAGTCATAGAACAAAATGGAGTTTCAGCTGAAGTTGTGTCCTTAGCTGGAATGACCTTAAAAGATTCCATGAACCCTCAAGGAGGCTATAATGACGGATTTGATGAAATAATTGAAAAAATAAAAGGTGCTAAGGGACTCATCGTAGCATCACCTGTTTATTGGGGAACTGCAAGAGCAGAACTCATGACAGCACTTCAAAGAATCGCTATGGCATCTATGAAAGGTGGAAATTTCTTATCCAGAATGGTAGGGGGACCTATCGCTGTTGCAAGGCGTGCTGGCCAGACATCATCAATACAGGAAATGCTTATGTTCTATCTCTACAATGACATGATTATACCAGGATCAACATACTGGAATGTAGTCTTCGGACAAAAACCTGGTGAAGCTTTAAAGGATGAAGAAGGAATGCGAACAGTAAAAAGATTTTCTGAAAATATAGCTTATTTGGTAAATAAACTGGATTAGTCATATAGGAAATGAGCATGGATTTTTGTGCAGCAAACACAATCTATGCTCGTTTCTCATTTTTATAACTATATCGTTACATCTTCTCCTGCTTTATTTCCTACAATAAGAAGGCATATTGCCATAATAATTAACCCCATAAGTGGTATATTCCAGGAATGAAATAAATCAAATATACTTCCAAGTATAAAAGGTCCGATAGCTGCTAGGGTATAACCTAATGATTGTGCCATTCCTGATAATTTTGCTGCCTCCCCTGCCCCGCTGCTTCTAAGTCCAATAAATGACATTGCAAGGCTAATGCAGCCTCCTGAACATAATCCGCATAAAAGAACAGAAGCTACAATAATCATAGTACTATTTGCAATCAAGAACATGAATATACTAACTGCATAAATGCAGGAAATGATACCTGTTACTAGCTTCTGATTTTTCCTTCTTACTGCTAGTAAAGGAACAACAAAGGATGCTGGAATCGCAATTATTTGATAAGCTGAAGCATAATATCCCCCAGTCTCAACATTAATTCCTTTTGCCTGTAAAATCGTAGGAAGCCAGGCTACAAAACAATAATACAAAAATGATTGTATTCCCATATACAGAGCAACATACCAGGCAATAGATGACTTGTACACATTTTTCTTAAGACTATCATTTGTCAATTGATTTTTACCTTTCAATTGTAAATTCCACTGAAAAAGCCAGATTAGCATAGTAACAATTACAAGTACAAGCCAAATTGCCAACGCATTTTTCCAACCTAACCCTACATCTTCTGAAAGTGGTACACTAATTCCAGAAGATATACCTGCAAAAATAGACATTGAGGTGGTAAAAATACCTGTTATCATTCCAATCTTTAAGGGAAACTCAGATTTTATAATACTTGGAATCATTACATTACCCACTGCTATTCCTATACCAATAATGGCTGTTCCAATAAATAAACCTGCTGTTCCTGCAAAAGAACGAATCATAATTCCAGCTGCCAAAAAAATTAGCGCATAGAACATAAGGTGTCCTGAACCATATTCTTGACTTAGCTTACTTACAAAAGGTGATACAACAGCAAATGCAATCAAAGGAATGGTTGTAATAATTCCTGATGAACTTGCAGAAAGATTTAACTGTGTTTTTATTATACTGATAAGTGAACCAACTCCAGTAATAGGTGATCGCAGATTAAATGCCATAAATATAATTGCAATAATTAATAAAGTTTTATTTTTTCCATTCATTTTAAAATTCTCCTTATCGTATTTTTAACTGTAAAATACAATAAATCTATTTGTCTGCAATAAGAGCCTGAATAATTTGGAAATTAAATACAGGCAAGAATGGCATAAAAATCATTTTAAAATTCCTTCCTCCTGCTCTAATTTACTCATTTATATAGTAAAACTTTTTAATGATTTTCCATATATTATATTAGCATTTTACACCTTATTATTAAATAGTTTTATAAGAGTATTAAATTATTTTTTTTTATATTCTAATAAATCTGCAGGTTGACAGCTGAGTTCACGACAAATTGCCTCAAGTGTTGAAAATCTTATTGCCTTTGCTTTGTTATTCTTGAGTATTGACAAATTGGCATTAGTAATTCCTACCCTATTTGCAAGTTCTGAAAGGGAAATTTTGTTTTTTGCCATCACTACATCTAAGTTAACTATAATTGCCATAATTTATCCCACCTAAATAGTTAAGTCATTTTCATTTTTTACTTTTATTGCTTTTTTTAAAAGTTCAGCAATAGCAACAAAAGTACATGACAACATTATAAATGCAAAGATATCAAACTTTAAATTACCATACTTATCAAACACAAATATTATTTTCAAATTTCCATTAATTTTATCATTTATCATATTTGCAATACCTAACAATAAAGTATAAACCCCTACTCTATTAAAACTCTTTACATTGTGGATAATAAAAACTTTATTATCCATAATTCTGCCAACCATATTTTTTAGCTCATATATTATTAATACAGCTATTATACAGTTTATTTCAGCAAAAGCAATAACCTTTGTAGTAACACCCAAGGTATTCCAAATTAAAAGTCCTGGTATTCCAATTAACCCCAAAACTCCAATTACTAATAAAAAATTAAGAAGTAAATATAAAAAAGTCAGAACTCCATTGTTCTCTTTATAAATTGAATCTAAAGAATTGTATTTAATAATACTTTTTTCATTGTCCATATTTATCCATCTCCCTGCTTTAATTTACTCATTTTTATAGAAAAATTTTATTTTTTACCATCACTACATCTAAATAGTTAAGTCATTTTCATTTTTTATTTTTACTGCCTTCCTCAGCACTTCTGAGATAACAAAAGAAACACATGCCACTATTATAAATATAAAAACATCTATGTCAAGATTACCATCATTATCAAATCTAAATAATGTTCCATAATGTCCATTTACTATATAATTTATTTGACGTACAACACCAAATAAAAAAACATAGATTCCTATCTTTACAAATCCATCAGCATTTTCATATAAAAATACTTTATCTTTTTTAATTCTTCCAACTATATTTTTTAACTCAACAATTATAGATAAAATCAGGATCAAATTTATCTCTAAAAAAGAAGTATGTTTTATTGAAATATGAGCTAAATTTTTTAAATACTCTGGTAATGCCATAAGTAAAGGAACGGTAAAAACTGCAAGCATACCCATTATAGCAAAAATATTAAGAGTTACCATTAAAAAATTTACTATAAATTTATCAACACGTTTCATGTTAAAATCTACCTTATTATTAAACATAATATCTTTTCCTCCAATTATCATATCTTTCTTAAATACACAGTCTATTCTTCTCCTGTCTGTTCAATTACTTTTACTTCTCTATTAAGCTCTTGAATTACTATAGAAGCTTGTTTTTTGAAAGTATCTGTCTTGTATACAGTACCTATACAACTTTTTTCATAATTAATTCTCTTTTTAATATAAAAAGTCATTCCCTTTGGATACACCAGTTTCTTATTGTGAACTTTAAGCAGTTTAATTTTTGCAGTTTCTGGAAAAAATGCCTTTTTATACCTCGCTTATTCAAGCTTCGGCTCTTCAAGTGTTACATGTGCATTACCCATCAATATCAACACTTTTTTATGGGAAGGAATTTCTTTTAGTATATTCTTATTTATGTATTCATCTCTTGTAGCATTAGTTGAGTTTAGAACATTTTTACCAGAATCTGACCACCAATCTACACCTTTTACTACAATACCAAGCTTATTTGCTGTTAAATGAGAATAAAGCATCTCACCTGGTCCATCTGCAAAATTACCATTTTTTAATTGTTCAGGTCTACTTTCAATCAAAAGTAAATCTGGTCTTAAATTTTCAATAACTGATTTTAAATTTAAGTAGGAATAAGGTGTTGAATCTAACGTCATGTTGTGATACGTTCCTAAAAAATAAATCTTTTCACTACCTTTTACATATTCTCTAAAATAGAAATCTCTTGAGAAAAAACACATAACATACTCTGGTATAAATATAAATACTACAAGTACTATACAAATTACAGCTAATACACAGTTTCTAAATATTTTGATATACTTTCTCCCCATTATCCATACTCTCCCCCTTGTATAAATTTTATATTTTATTGTATTATATATTAATTTTTATTAAAATACAATATTTTTTTATTGTTTTTCGATATAAAATTATTGTAGCTTAATATATGCTTAATTGTAGCATTATGACAAAATAGATGAAAATTATAAGGGAATAGAAAAATTTGATGGGCAAAAATAATAAACCATATGGTGGAACTAATATCCATCATATGTTCTTAGTTAGTAACCAAAATAAAAAATTTATGAATTCAATTGGTTTATTGCCAATTTATTTTTTAAAATAATTACTGATATAACTCCAAATGTAAACATAGAAGTCGATAATTCAAAAGAATGTCCTATTCGAACTGATACTGGCATATAAGAATTGGGAAATATTAATGCAGACGTTATTAATATGCTAAAAATTAATCCTGTTGCTATATAAGTCAGCCAATCTTCAATATCTAATGAATAAATTATTATACCAGCTAAGATAGACCATAAAAATCCTCTAAATAACTGAAATAAAATTATCATCGGATCTTGGCTTGACATATGTGTGAAAAAACTCATGATATGTGTACTCCCAGTATAATAATATCTCAAATCGGCAAATTGCCATGCAACAAAATATCCAAATACAAAATAAATGATAACATAAGCAACGGATAAGAGTATCATATTTGGAATTGAACTTATAATGGTGGTTTTTATTTTAAGATTACTATATTGGGAATTTGTTTCTCCTTTAAATTTTCCAAGAATTAAAACTGCCAACAACGAAAATACAAATATGTATAGGGCACCTGAAGTAACATTTCTTATTAATTCTTCTAAAGGCATTTTTACAGCACTATTGAAATACAAAGTTTCTATTTGAGTCATAAAATATTGTGTTCCCCAAAAAATGATAAAACTAACTGCTACAAGCTTATAACTTCTCAATTTGGATTTAACAATAAACAAGGTTAATATTATTGTATTTAGAATACAATAAATTAATACTGGTATAACTGTATTCTCTGTAGACTCAGGACCATGTTTAACTCCAATAAGTATAGACGAAACTGCCATACTTATAAACATTATTGTAATTAACAAAATTACTTTTAGTGATAAAATTATAACTTTTTTCATAATAGACCCATCCTCTCTTTATAAATATTTAACCATTGAATATCTACTTCAAAATGCATAATTGAAGCTTCCAAAAGTATATCCATAAATTTATTTCTTTTTGTCTTATTAATATTTTTTATCTTATTAAATTCATTTAGTTGCTTTTCTATGATATCTATTTGTTTATCTATGTACTTTTTTGCATCCTCATTTTGGATCTGTGTAAGAAACATCATTTTTAAATAAAATTCATCCTTGGTTTGTCTCATCACGACTGGTTCTGATAACCACTTATATAGCTCATTTTTGCCTTTATCTGCAATTGTATAAACAAATTTATCTGGTCTATTTTTTTGAGATATTTCCTGCTTCACTATTTCATTTTCATTTTCCATCTTTTTTAATAAAGTATAAAGTTGACCAATGTTTATGGACCAAATACAACTTACCGATTTTTCAAATTCCTTTTTTATTTCATAGCCATACATTGGCCTTTCATTAAGTAAACCTAATATAGCATGTTTTGTTGACATTAATAGTACCTCCTAAAAAATAAAATTATATATTAGTAGTATAATATATTATATGTAATATATTATGCTGCTAATATATTATATGTCAATAAAAATATTGGAAATTTTAATTAATATCTACTGTGAATAAATTAACATTTACGCCCAAGTTATGATAAAATTATATATTATAATTTCAAAATAAATATAACTATAAATTAATACACTAGTATAAAGTTATTTATGATATACAAAGGAAGGTAATCTAATAATGTTTAAATCATCTACTCATAATGAACTAGTTAGTAGGTCTCTTAATAGGTGCATTAAATATCATATGGAAAAAGGTATCCCAAAGCCTAAACGAAATCTTAACCGTAAAGAATTGGACAACTTAATAAAAGAAAACAGCTATATTATAGAAATAGCAAGACCATTTATGGAAATACTTTATGATTTTCTAAATGGATCAGGTTTTTCATTATATCTTACAGACAAAAATGGAATTGTATTAACTATTATAGGTGACAAAGATATATTAATAGAGCAAGCAAAAGCTGGAATTGTAGAAGGTGCTGATATGAGTGAAAAAAGTGCTGGTACAAATGCAATAGGAACTGCTCTTTTTGAAAATTTGTCAGTTCAAGTTTCGGGCAAAGAACACTTTATAAATATTTTTCAGATTTGTACCTGCTCTGCATCTGTCATACATAACGAGCAAGGAAATATAATCGGATGTCTAAATCTAACTGGGAAACGTCAATTGGCTCATCCACATACATTGGGTCTCGTTGTAGCAGCAGTAAAATCCATTGAAAATCACTTAAAATTAAATAAATCTCAAAATGAATTATTTAAAGCCTATCAATACTTAAACAAAATCATGAATTCCATAGATTTTGGAATCTTAGCTGTAGATAACAATGGAATCATTAAAGCTATAAATAACAGTGCATGTAATATGCTTTATATAAACCAAAAAGATATTATAGATAAAAATGCATATAAAGTTTTATATAATTGGCAATATATACTTAATGAACTTAAATCAGGAAACTCATATGAAGATAAAGAAATTTTATATTCGGATAAAAGAAGAAGATTTAATTTAAATGTATATCCTATAAGGGATAAAAGTAATACCGTAACTGGTATGGTAGTTACATTTAAAGATATACAAAATGTATACAACTTGGTTAACAAATACACAAGTGGATCTGCTACTTACACATTTGATGATATAATTGGCAGCAGTGAAAAAATGATAAATTTAAAAAAACAGTTAAAAAGTATATCTAACAGTCCTTCCACTGTACTAATTCAAGGCGAAAGCGGTACAGGGAAAGAACTTATTGCCCAGTCCATCCACAATGACAGCAGCAGAAAAAACAACAGTTTTATAGCAATAAATTGCGGTGCCATACCCAAAAATTTAATAGAAAGTGAATTATTTGGATATGAAGATGGATCATTCACAGGTGCAAAACATGGAGGGCGTGCAGGAAAATTTGAACTTGCAAATGGTGGTACTTTATTTTTAGATGAAATTGGGGAAATGCCTTTAGATATGCAAGTAAATCTTTTAAGAGTTCTTCAGGAAAACTGTATCACAAGAATAGGCGGGAACAGATGTGTAAAAATAGATATAAGAATCATTGCCGCTACTAATAAAAATTTGAGGGAAGAAATACATAAAGGAACTTTTCGTGAAGATTTATACTATAGACTAAATGTAATACCTATATATGTACCTCCACTGCGGGAAAGAGATATGGATATTAAAATACTGATAAACTATTTTTTAAAGATAAAAGCTTTTAAACTTAAAAAAAACATTCCAATAGTAAGACCTGATATATATCAAAAGCTCTTAAATTATAATTGGCCCGGAAATGTGAGAGAATTAGAAAATTGTATTGAAAATATCGTAAATATGAATGGAAATACATCTTTCAACTTCGAAAATAGTATTTCAGCAAATAAGCAAACTAATCCTTGTACTACAAAATTTAAATATGATATATGTTCATTAAAGGAGTTGGAAAAAGAAGCAATAATAAATTGTATGAATAATTGTAATGGTAACATTGCAAAAGCTTCTAAAATTCTAGGGATAAATAGAAGTACTTTGTATACAAAGATAAAAAAATATCAAATTAATTTTTCTTAAAGTGTATGTAAACACAACTTTGTCGTAAAAAGCAACATTATTTTCTTAAAAAATGTTGGTTTTTACAGCATTTTTTAATTATCTATATTAACCTTATAAAGCCTCCGCCCCCTAAATTCAACATTTTCATGATAAAAACTATACTGGCACAACATTTGCTTATATATTTAAATAGATATTTAAATATGCCATTTTATTTACTAAAATTTTTAAATTTAATTTATTAGGAGGTTCTATTATGAAAGGTTTTGCAATGTTAGGTATTAACAAGTTAGGATGGATTGAAAAGAAAAACCCAGTACCAGGTCCTTATGATGCGATTGTACATCCTCTAGCTGTATCCCCATGTACATCAGATATACATACGGTTTTTGAAGGAGCACTTGGTAATAGGGAAAATATGATTTTAGGTCACGAAGCTGTAGGTGAAATAGCTGAAGTTGGCAGTGAAGTTAAAGATTTTAAAGTTGGCGATAGAGTTATCGTACCATGCACAACACCTGACTGGAGATCCTTAGAAGTCCAAGCTGGTTTTCAACAGCATTCAAACGGTATGCTTGCAGGATGGAAGTTTTCCAATTTTAAAGACGGTGTATTTGCAGATTACTTTCATGTAAACGATGCAGATATGAATCTTGCAATACTTCCAGATGAAATACCTTTAGAAAGTGCAGTTATGATGACAGACATGATGACTACTGGTTTTCATGGGGCAGAACTTGCTGACATAAAAATGGGTTCCAGTGTTGTCGTAATTGGTATAGGAGCTGTTGGATTAATGGGAATAGCCGGTTCCAAACTTCGAGGAGCAGGTAGAATTATCGGTGTTGGAAGCAGACCCGTTTGTGTTGAAACAGCTAAATTTTATGGAGCAACTGATATTGTAAATTATAAAAATGGTGATATAGTTGAACAAATAATGGACTTAACTCATGGTAAAGGTGTAGACCGTGTAATCATGGCAGGCGGTGGTGCTGAAACACTAGCACAAGCAGTAACTATGGTTAAACCTGGCGGCGTAATTTCTAACATCAACTACCATGGAAGCGGTGATACTTTGCCAATACCTCGTGTTCAATGGGGCTGCGGCATGGCTCACAAAACTATAAGAGGAGGGTTATGTCCCGGCGGACGTCTTAGAATGGAAATGCTAAGAGACCTTGTTCTATATAAACGTGTTGATTTGAGCAAACTTGTTACTCATGTATTTGATGGTGCAGAAAATATTGAAAAGGCCCTTTTGCTTATGAAAAATAAGCCAAAAGATTTAATTAAATCAGTAGTTACATTCTAAAAATTCATATAAAAAAACTGTTGCATTAACAAAATGCGGCAGTTTTTACTTAAAACATCGGACAAGAGACTTCCTTTCTTATAGATACAAAAAATAATCAATCCGATTCATAATTAATATTTACTATGAGTAAGTCAACATATACACCTAAATTATGATAAAATTATATATTATAATTTTAAAATAAATATAATTATAATAATAACCTAAGATAAAGCTATTTATATAAAAAGGAAGGTAATCTAATAATGTTTAAACCATTTACTCATAGTGAAATAGTCAGTAGATCTCTTAATAGATGCATTAAATACCATATAGAAAAAGGTATACCAAGACCTAAACGAACACTTAGTCGCAAAGAATTGGACAACTTAATAAAAGAAAACAACGATATTATAAAAATAGCAAAACCATTTATGGAAATACTTTATGATTTTTTAAGTGGATCAGGTTTCTCATTATATCTCACAGACAAAAATGGAATTGTATTAACTATCATAGGTGACAAAGATATTGTAATGGAGCAAGCAAAGGCTGGAATAGCAGAAGGTGTTGATTTGAGTGAAAAAAGTGCAGGTACAAATGCAGCAGGAACTGCTCTTTTTGAAAATTTGTCAGTTCAACTTTCAGGCAAAGAACATTTTATAAATACTTTTCAGATTTATACCTGCTCTGCATCTGTCATACATAACGAACAGGGAGATATAATCGGATGTTTAACTTTAACTGGAAAACGTCAATTGGCTCATCCCCATACATTGGGTCTTGTTGTATCAGCAGTAAAGTCCATTGAAAATCACTTAAAATTAAATAAGTCTCAAAATGAATTATTTAAAGCATACCAATACTTAAATAAAATCATGAATTCCATGGATTTTGGAATTTTTGCTGTAGATAATAGCGGAATAGTCAAGGCTATAAATAACAGTGCTTGTAGTCTCCTCGACATAAACCAAAAAGATATTATAGATAAAAATGTTCATAAAGTTTTACATATATGGCAGTATATACTTGATGAACTCAAATCAGGAAATGTGTATGCAGATAAGGAAATTTTATATTCGGATGAGAAGAAAAGGTTTAATTTAAATGTATATCCTATAAAAGACAAAAGTAATATTGTAACTGGTATGGTAGTTATATTTAAAGACATACAAAATGTATATAACTTGGTTAACAAATATACAAGTGGATCTGCTGCTTACACATTTGATGATATAATTGGTAACAGCGAAAAAATGATAAATTTAAAAGAACAGTTAAAAAATATATCTAACAGTCCTTCTACTGTATTAATTCAAGGTGAAAGTGGTACAGGAAAAGAACTTATTGCACAATCAATTCACAATGACAGTAATAGAAAAAACAAAAGTTTTATAGCAATAAACTGCGGTGCCATACCAAAGAATCTAATAGAAAGTGAATTGTTCGGATATGAAGATGGATCATTTACAGGTGCAAAACGTGGAGGACGTGCAGGAAAATTTGAACTTGCAAATGGTGGTACTTTATTTTTAGATGAAATTGGAGAAATGCCTTTAGATATGCAAGTAAATCTCTTAAGGGTTCTCCAAGAAAACTGCATTACGAGAATAGGTGGAAATAAATGCATCAAAATAGATGTAAGAATTATAGCGGCTACCAACAAAAATTTAAGAGAAAAGATAAAAAAAGGAACTTTTCGCGAAGACCTATACTACAGGCTAAATGTAATACCTATATATGTACCACCACTGCGGGAAAGAGATATGGATATTAAAGTACTAATAGATTATTTTTTAAAAATAAAAGCTTTTAAACTTAAAAAATCCATTCCAATAGTAAGACCTGATATATATCAAAAGCTTTTAAACCATAATTGGCCTGGAAATGTTAGAGAATTAGAAAATTGTATTGAGAACATTGTAAATATGAATGGAAATACATCTTTTGACTTTCAAAATAATCTTTCAGTAAATAAGCAAACTAGTCCTTGTACTACAAACCTTAAGTATGATATGTGCTCATTAGAAGAATGGGAAAAAAAAGCAATAATAAATTGTATAAATAATTGTAATCATAATATGTCAAAAGCTTCTAAAATTTTAGGAATAAATAGAAGTACTTTGTACACAAAGATAAAAAAATATCAAATTAATTTTTCTTAAAGTGTATATAAAAACAACACTGTTGTAAAAAGCAACAGTATTTTAAGGAAAATTGTTGCTTTTTGCAACAGTATTTTAAAAGATAACTAAACTCTATAAAATATCCATCTAGATTCAATCTTTTCATGATAAAAAATATACTGGCACAATACTTGCTTATATATTTAATTAAATATAAACCAAAAAATTTAATTACCCCAATAGTTAAATTCTAAAAAAGTAATATAACTTAATAATAAGGAGGACAAAAATGGGAAGATTTACTTTGCCTAGGGATATTTACTTTGGTGAAAATGCCTTAGAAAATTTAAAAAATTTAGATGGAAATAAAGCAGTAGTTGTTGTAGGTGGAGGATCTATGAAGAGATTTGGGTTCTTAGCCAAAGTTGAAGAATACTTAAAAGAAGCAGGTATGGAAGTTAAATTAATAGAAGGTGTTGAGCCTGATCCATCTGTTGATACTGTTATGAATGGTGCTAAAATAATGAGAGACTTTAATCCAGACTGGATAGTATCAATAGGTGGAGGATCTCCCATCGATGCTGCCAAAGCAATGTGGATATTTTATGAATACCCTGACTTTACATTTGAAAAAGCGGTAGTCCCTTTTGGGATTCCTAAATTAAGGCAAAAGGCACAATTTGTTGCTATACCTTCTACAAGTGGAACAGCAACTGAAGTAACATCATTTTCTGTAATAACAGACTATAAAGCTAAAATAAAATATCCTCTTGCAGATTTTAACCTTACCCCTGATATAGCTATAATAGATCCGTCTCTTGCAGAAACAATGCCTAAAAAGCTTACAGCACACACTGGAATGGATGCACTTACTCACGCAATAGAAGCATATGTGGCAAGTTTACATTCAGATTTCTCAGATCCACTTGCTATGCATGCTATAACCATGATTCATAAATATTTATTGAAATCCTATGAAGAAGATAAAGAAGCTAGGGGCCATATGCACATAGCCCAATGTCTAGCTGGAATGGCATTTTCAAATGCACTCCTTGGAATAACTCATAGTATAGCACATAAAACTGGCGCAGTATTCCACATACCTCATGGGTGTGCTAATGCCATATACTTACCTTATGTTATAGATTTTAACAAGAAAGCTTGTTCAGAAAGATATGCTAAAATAGCTAAAAAGCTTCATCTATCAGGGAATAGTGAAGATGAATTAATAGATTCATTAACAGAAATGATTTGTACTATGAATAAAAAGATGGATATTCCTCTTACTATAAAAGATTATGGTATAAGCGAAAACGATTTTAATGAAAACCTAGATTTTATAGCTCACAATGCTATGATGGATGCTTGCACTGGATCTAATCCTAGAGCAATAACTGAGGAAGAAATGAAAAAGCTCTTGCAGTATATGTATAATGGGCAAAAGGTTAATTTCTAGTTTAAAAATTAATGTATTTATATTTAGAAAAATGTACACAAACTAAAGTAGTATGCTCCCCTTAGAGTAGACAGCCCCAATCTGTTTATAATAAGGGGAGTATTTTTGTGCCTATGAAAGTTAAGTATACATCCATAGAAAAGGAACATATTATTTAAAATTATTTTCTATTGTGAAGCATCTTCTTTGTGCTAAATATTAAATATTATGCTTGCTCTATAGAAATAACTTCATAACCTGCATCTTCAATAGCAGATTTTATGTCAGCATCTTTAATTTCACCACTAGATTCAACTAAAGCTGTTTTAGAATCTAAATCAACAGATACATTAGCTGCACCTTTAAGTTCCTCCAATGCTGTTTTTACATGATTAACACAGTGTCCACAGCTCATTCCTTCAACGATTATCTTCTTTTTCATAACTTATTCCACCCTTCATTTTATAATTTTATCCGATGACTACCTGCTCTAATACTCCCACTTCTCCAAATGGGAGTAAAGAGCAGCTACGTCTCTGGATAACGATTTCTAAGCATCAGGTGGAGTCAAAACTCCATCTGATGCCAAGAACTTTGTTTATATTGATGGCTTAAAGCCTTTCAATCTTAAAGCATTACTTAAAACTGATACAGAACTTAAACTCATGGCAAGAGCTGCTATCATTGGGTTTAAAAGTGGTCCTCCAAATATGTGAAGTACTCCCATAGCTACCGGAATTCCTAAACTATTATAACCAAAAGCCCAGAACAAGTTTTCCTTTATATTTTTTATTGTTTTCTTGCTTAAATCTATAGCTGTGACTACATCCATTAAATCACTTCTCATTAAAACTATATCTGCAGATTCCATAGCTACATCTGTACCAGACCCTATAGCTATACCTATATCAGCCTGTGCTAAGGCTGGTGCATCATTTATGCCATCTCCAACCATGGCAACTTTCTTGTTTTCACTTTGAAGTTTTTTAACTTCCTTTGCCTTATCTTGTGGTAAAACTTCTGCAAGTATTCTATCTATTCCAACCTGTTTAGCTATAGCTTCAGCAGTTTTCTTGTTATCTCCAGTTATCATCGCCACTTCAATTCCCATAGAATGAAGTTTATCTATAGCTTTTTTACTATGTTCTTTAACTGTATCTGCTACAGCAATTACACCAATTGCCTTATTTTCAAGAGCAACATACATAGGAGTTTTGCCTTCATTTGCTAAAGCTTGTGATTTTTCCTCTAACTTTTCTAAGGAGATATTACTTTCAACCATAAGTTTTCTATTTCCAAGCAATATTTTACTGTTTTCTATATCAACTTCTATTCCATGTCCTGGTATAGCTTTAAATGACTCTAATTTTTTTAATTCAATTTTTCTGTTTTCAGCTTCTTTAACTATTGCTTCTCCTAAAGGATGTTCTGATGATTTTTCACCTGAAGCTGCTAATTGAAGTAAACAGTTTTCATCTATATCTGAAATTGTAACTATATCTGTAACCTTTGGATTACCTTCAGTTATAGTTCCTGTTTTGTCAAATACTATAGTTTGAATTCTATGCGCTGCTTCCAGTGCAGTACCACTTTTTATAAGCACACCATATTCAGCACCTTTTCCGGTACCAACCATAATAGCAGTTGGTGTTGCCAATCCTAAAGCACAAGGACACGCAATTACTAACACTGATATAAATATGGTAAGTGAAAATACTCCTGTTTCACCATATATGTACCAAGCTAAAGCAGCAATTGTAGCTAATGCCATTACTACCGGTACAAAGTATCCTGATATAACATCTGCTAATTTTGCGATAGGAGCCTTTGACCCTTGAGCTTCCTCTACTAATTTAATAATTTGTGCCAGTGCTGTATCCTTACCAACTCTTGTAGCCTTATACCTAATAGAACCATTTTTATTTATACTTGCTCCAATGACCTTATCGGAAGGATTTTTTTCTACAGGTATACTTTCACCTGTAAGCATGGATTCATCTACTGAAGTAATTCCCTCTGTAACCTCTCCATCTACAGGTATTTTTTCACCAGGTTTTACTACAATTATATCTCCAACTTCAACTTCATCTATAGAAATTTCTATTTCTTTATTTTCTTTAATTATAGTAGCAGTTTTTGGTGCAAGCCCCATAAGCTTTTTTATAGCTTCCGAAGTTTTTCCTTTAGCAACAGATTCCAGATATTTACCTAATGTAATAAGAGTAAGTATTGTACCTGCTGATTCAAAATATAAATGATAGTTTGTGTTTCCTATAAAAATTTCATATACTGCAAAAACACTATAGATAAAAGCAGCAGATGAGCCTATTGCTATAAGTGAATCCATATTGGGACTTCTTCTAAATAATGATTTAAAACCAACAGTAAAATACTTTCTACCAACAATCATTATAGGTAATACTAAAAGTAACTGTATTATTGAAAAAACTTGCGGATGATTCATTGGGTCTATAGCCTGTGGAAGCATATATCCCAATTTTTCACTAATCATTGGTACCATAGCTATTATAAGTAGTGGAACTGCAAATACAGCAGATATTATAAATCTATTCCATAACGACTTTATTTCTTTTTCTTTTTTTCCCTTATCTGTATCTACAGAAATTTCTTCTTCTAAAGCTTTATATCCTGCTTTTTCTATTGCCTTTTTTATATCCTGAACATTAACTTTTGAAGCATCAAATGCTATACTTAGCTTTTCTGTAGCAATATTTACATTTGCTTCATATACGCCTTCTAGTTTTTTTGAAACCCTTTCTACTGCTTTAGCACAAGCTGCGCAAGTCATTCCTTCTATTTTCAATATTCTATTTGTAGTGTCAATTAAAGCCTTATATCCAGCTTTATCTATTGCACACTGTATATCTTGAACATTAACCTTTGAGTCATCAAAACTTACACTTAATTTTTCCGTTGCCAAATTAACATTAGCGTCTAACACACCATCTAGTTTTTTTGAAGCTCTTTCCACTGCTTTAACACAAGCTGCACAGGTCATTCCTTCTATTTTTAATGTCCTTTTTATCATTGCTTCTTCCTCCTTCTGTTTTGATACGCATAACTTTAAAACTACTATCTACCCGATTGCTACCATTGCTAACACCCCCATCGCACTCTGTGAAAGCGACTATCACTAAATCAAAGATTTGGGATATCTGCTTTTCTTCGAAGTGGTGGATAAGCACTGCTACGCACCTGGATAAGTTCTTCTAAGGTTCAGATTGAGAAAATGTATTCCTTATAAGCAAACTCCACCTGAACCTAAGAATCACTTGATATTTTAAGCTTTTACATTTAGTATTATATTTACCCCACACCTGTGGGGTGATATTTTACTATAAGTTATCATTTATGCTTTTGCTTTACGCCTCCTACATTGCTATATGTAAACCTTTAATGTAAGATGGAAAGCAAGAGGAGGCATATCTATAATTTTTTAAGTTATATATTAGTCTTTTAGTAACTTTGAAAGTAACCCTATTATCTCATCTACCTTCTCATCACCACTATTGTTAATAAAAGCATCTTTTACACAATTATTAAGATGTTGTTTTAGAATAAGCAAATTAGCTTTTTTTAGCAATGACTGAGCTGCAACCATTTGATTAGATATATCAATACAATATCTTCCTTCTTCAATCATTTTTATTATACCTTCTATTTGTCCTTTTGAAGTTTTTAAAGCTTGTATGGCCTTCTTTTTTTCTTCGTTCATTTTTCCTCCCTCCCCCCTAGAGGGGGTGTAATTATATTATATACTATTCCTAAATTTAATTCAATATAAGTTTAACCCTACTATACCATCTTCAGACCTTTATTATACATTTACCATAAATAATCTTCTTAACTATTACCAATATTATACTCAAGAAATTTAGCCACTCCATCCTCATTATTTGAACCAATAATTCCTGTAGCCAACTTTTTTAATTCATCATATGCGTTTTTAACTGCATATTTTTCATCCGCAAATTTAAAAAGTGGTGCATCATTTAAATTATCTCCAAAACAAATAAGCTTGTCTGCTTTCAAACTTTCCTTTAAGTATTTAGCTGCTAATCTTTTATTAGCATTATAATTCATTGATTCAAGCCAGAAAAAACCTTTCGCATAAATTTCCTCTGTGTAATGAAAACTGCCCTTTATTATTTTTGTAAATAATTGATATGTGTCATCTAAAACACCCTTTGCTTCTATTGCAAAAATATTTATTATATTATAATTAACTATTTGTGAAAAATCACTTACCTCAGTAAGCCTTGTATCACCATGCTGTATTCTTGAATTTATGTATATATTTTGTCCTTCATTAAAAATGCCCCTATAAAATATCTTTTTATTTCCAATTGAATCCACTGCAGACACTATAGGTGAAATTTTTTTTAATTCATAATATTTTAAAATAAAATAAACCGTACACTCATCTAAATAGTTCTCTACTATATTTTTAGCCAAAGTAGTATCATATACGAAAGCTCCATTATTTAAAATAATAGGTATATTTAGATTTAATGGTTTCAATATACTTTTACAAGCTTCATAGGACCTAGCCGTAGCAATAGTAAATTTTAATCCTGAATCTATTAACTTATTTATAATTCTAATTGAATCTTTACTTACGACTTGATCTGAATTTAATAAAGTTCCATCCAAGTCCGAAATATATAACTTCAAAATATTCAGTCCTCCAAACGCATTCATAATAATTAAGTCACAAAACCTATTATATATCTAAGAGCCATAAAAATATAGACTTAACTTTCGCAGTTTAAAAACTTTGCGAAGCAAAGCTTTTTAAAATAACAAAGTTCAAATAACAAAGTTCAAATAACAAAGTTCAAATAACAAAGTTCAAATAACAAAGAACAGATAAAGATGATTTCCCTCGTACCTCAGGAAATCTATAATTTTAATATTTTCTGACGTTAGGAAGAAAATTATCCTTATTTGATATTTGAACTTTGAACTTTGTTCTTTAAAAATATTGTTTCACAATTTTTTTATATTAAGTCAAAATTCTATATGTGCGAAAGTTGAATTACCTTCAATAATAAATGAGCATGGATTCACTCTTACACAAATCTATGCCCATTTCCTCTTTAATTCTTAACTTCTAATTCTCAATTGTATCTACTGTTCTTCCCAAATTCTTTTTCCCTCTTTGTCAATATATATATATTTATCATCCAATATTACCATAGCTGCTCCATTACAAAAATTATTTACATCATCAAATTGAGGTTTCAATACAAACTTTCCACTTTTATCAATACATCCCCATTTATCCTTTATCTTTACAAAGGCTCGTCCTTCACTAAAATTAAGAGCTTCATCAAAAATAGGGTCTATTACAAATTCATCTTTTTTATTTATGTATCCACATTTTTCATCTATTTTTACATTAGCTACGTCTTCATAAAAACCATCTGTACTATCATATTTAAGTTCTATAACTAAATTACCTGATTTATCAATAAATCCATATTTAAAATTTTTCATAACTTGAGCTAATCCTTCATGAAAATCAAAAACGCAATCGAAATTACAGTTTATTACTTCATTTCCTTTACTATCAATGTACTTCCACTTATCGCCATTATTTACCCTAGCAACCTCTTCTGAAAAACTAAAGGCATTTTCGTATTTCAATGCTATTGGGTAGTTTCCTTTTTTGTCCAAAAAACCATACTTACTATTTTTGTTTACCAGTGCCATTCCATTTGAGAACTCATCAATAAAATTAAAACTTGGTTCTATAACCATGTTATCATTATGATCTATAATACCCCACTTTTCCTTTATTTTCACAGGAGCAAATCCATCGGAGAAATTCCATGACTGTGTATATTTATAGTCTATAACTGTTTTTCCGTTGCAGTCTACATATCCCCATTTATTGTTCATCTTAACAGCAGCTAAACTATCCAGAAAATCCCATGCATATTGAAATACAGGTTCTATGATAACTTGTCCATTATTATCCATATAACCCCACTTATCATTTAACTTAATTCTAAATAAATTAGTATAGTTTTTCATTTAATTTCCCCCTATTTGCAATCGTTTTAATTTCATATAAACATCTGTTCAAATTTAATTTTATCACATATATGAATTAAATAAAATAATAAGTCAGAATCTTCTATATTCATTATTATTTAAAATGTATGTAGATTTAAAAACCATATTATATGGTAAATTATTTTGCTTTATATACTTTATATTGTATCATTTATGTGTTACAATAAATTATAGAAAAACTAAATAAGTAATATTTATTATATTTAATGAATATATTACTTTGTACAATACTAACTTAATTTAAAAATTAGGATAAAAGGAGTAAACGGCGTGGATAATTTAACTACTTTTTTGCTAGGGGCTCTACAAATTACTTTATTAGATATAGTATTAAGTGGTGATAATATAGGAGTTATTGCCCTGGCAACTAAAGATTTACCAAAGAATCATGCAAAATCTGCTTCTATGATTGGAGTTTTTGCTGCGATTTTTCTAAGAATAATATTTGCTTGCCTCATCACTTACATAATGTTAATAGAATGGCTTCCTATAAAATTAATAGGTGGAATTTTACTTATAAAAATAACCTGGAATTTCATAAGCCCTAAATCTGAGGAGGAAAATATAAAAGTTAGTCCTTCAAATAAATACTTTCGTGCAATCTCAAGTATAGTAATAGCTGATGCTACCATGAGTCTTGACAATGTACTTGCAATAGCTGCTGCTGCCCATGGACATATACCTAGTATAATATTTGGATTGGTACTAAATATTCCTATAATATTTTTTGGGAGTCAGTTTGTAGCAAAACTTATGAATAAACACCCTATGGTAATATACTTAGGAGGCGCTGTACTTGCCCATACGTCCTTAAATATGATGCTAGAGGATAAAATATTATCAGGCTTTACATCACCTGTACTAACAAATATAGCATCCTTTGGCTTTGCAATTATAGTACTTCTATATGGATTATATAGAGTAAACAAACCCATAAGTTATTCCTTTAAAAAATTTAAGGAAGATTATTTTAAAAGTAATAGTTAATATAATAAAACATGCTCTTAAATGGTGTCTTATCCCATAACTTATCTACACCTAATTAAGCAGCATGTTTTATAAATCTTTATTTTCTTCTGATTCATCATACAAATCTTTATATACAATTTTAAATACTTCTAGAGAATCTTCTATTTTATCTCTTAGAAGATTTTTTCTATTTTTAAGTTCACATACTCCTAAATCCGTAAGAGTATATATTTTTTGCATTTTATTCTTAGAATCATCCCATTTTCCAATTACCAACTTATTTTTTTCCAGTTTTCTTAGGATTGGGTAGATTCCCCCTGTACTTGGAACCCATCTTCCACCTGTTCTTTCTCCTATTTTATGGGATATATCATTTCCATTAGTAGGATTTATGCTTAAAATATAAAGTGCATATATAGGAAGAAGTCCTTTTGTAAAAACCTGCCCTACAGCTTCTTGTTCCTTTTTTACCTTTTTTAATTCTGCCAGTTTCCTTTTATATTCTTTATAAAGAAATTTTTCTTCTTCCTTTGTATTTCCTTTAAAATCAAATTTACTCATAAAATTTATTCTTCCTCAAATAATACTAACCCAACTAAACCAGGTCCACTGTGAACTCCTCCTACAGGACTTAATGCTCCTCCAAAAATTGCAGAAGTTACGTTTTTATGATCCTTTATTGAATCAAATATTTTTTTTGAATCCTCTAATGCATGACCATGTACAATACACAGTTTACACTTTTTTTTGTCAAGAATTCCATTTGCAATTTCAACCAACCTACTTAAAGATTTCTTTCTTCCCCTTACCTTATCATAAGTATAGTATTTTCCATCATTATTATCAATTGATACAATAGGTTTTATATTCAGAAGTTCCCCAATGGTACCTGCTACTTTCCCTATTCTACCACCTTTTTTTAAATATTCTAAAGTTCCAACCACAAAAAATAGATCGATCTTACTCCTTACAATTGGTATTGTCCTAACTATCTCATCAAAACTTACGCCTTTTTCTATGAGCTTTGCACAATTAGCTACTATAAAACCCTCTCCAAGAGAAATTGATTTAGAATCAAATATATATGTCTTAATTTTAGAGTGATTTTCACTTACTAACTTTACTCCGTTATAAAAGCCAGTTAATCCGGCAGAAAGAGTTACAACTATGGCATGTGTGTAATTTTCTTTTTCTAAATTTGTAAATAAGTCTTCCATTTCACTAATAGGTGGCATAGACGATGTAGGTATTTCCTTATCTAAATTATCATATACATATTCTGGAGTTATAGTTACTTTATCTATAAATTCTTTGTCTTTATATATTATCCTATAATGAAGTACTTTTATATTATATCTTTCTATAGTACTGTTACTCAAATCACTAGTACTATCTGTTATGAGTGCAATCTTTTCCAAAACTTGTTCCTCCTTAATTATCAAAATTGTCCGATGACTACCTACTCTAATACTCCCACATACTCTATAAAAGCGACTATCACCAAATCAAAGATTTGGGATATCTGCTTTTCTCCAAGTGAGAGTAAAGAGCAGCTACGTCCCTGGATAACGATTTCCCCTAAAGGATAACGCCTTCTAAGTGCTGAAGCACTAAGAATCCTGTTAATAAGCATCACATGAAGTTAAAACTTCATCTGATGCCAAGAACTCTGTTTATCACAATAATTATATCACTTGCACAGTTATTATCAATAGTGATATATATCTCTATTGATAATAACTTGTCTTATTTATTAACTATTAATTTTTCATTCTTAACTATTAACTAAAAAATATAGCACCATTGCAGATTTACTACAATGATGCTATATTTAATACAAATTTAATAAAAATATTTGTTCAATTCAGATATATACTAATTGTCAAGGGCAGCTGCAACCATAGCCTTTACATTTTCAACTTTGGCATTTGGAGGTATGCTGCATCCTGATGACATAATAAGTCCTTGAGGTGCAAATTCTTTAATCAATCTTCTGGCATACTTATAAACTTCATCTGGAGTCCCCAAAGTTAAAAGTGAAGGTGCAACATCTCCCATGAAACACATATGCCCTCTTAGTACTTCTCCAGCTTTAAAAATATCTGTTGTGCTATCTGGTGAAAAAATGCATTTACCTTTAGGCAAGTCAAGGAAATAATCTATAAATCTATCCCAACTCATATCCATATGAAGGTAAGCAATAGAACCTTCCTCTGCAATAATATCTATAATTCTTTTTGTATACTGCCATGAAAATCTTTCAAATGCCTTTAAAGAAAGGAAATCGCCTGCTTCCCTAGCTCCTCCTACAAATACTGCTAAAGGTTTTACTTCACGAATTTGCTTCCTTAACACCTTCTCATTTTCCTCTTCTATAACATCCATAGCTGCCTGAACCTTGTCAGGAATCTTGTGTAAATCGATAAGAAATTTAGATATTCCTCGTGCAGGACACAAAGCACCAAATGGTGCACCACTCATTACACTACCCTGGCATAAGGGAACAATCCCTGCATCAACAAAATTCTGCTCTATTTGTGGAGCAAATTGACTGAAATACTCTACTTCCTTAAGCCCTTCAGGTACATGCTTTTTGGCATATTCCATAAAAAAGTAATTCCATCCTTTATCAATTATAGTATCATAATCATCTTCCGTCATATATGACTTTTCATCAATCTGCCAAATCATATTATCAGGCAATTCTCTTCCTGGTACTTTGATTTTAGAAAGGAAAAATGCGCCCATAGATGGAGGGTATGTCCCAGGTATCTCTATGCTGTCAATGTCTCCAAGTGCCTGCATCCCCTTTAATAGTTCCATATTACCATATACTACATCATTGACAAGATCTGATAGCTTTCCTCCTCCGTTCTTGGTACAAAAAGCATCTGCATTAAGTACAATTGGTACTCTGTCAGTCTTTTTCATATTTATTACATCTTTAAGTCTGTTA
Organism: Clostridium ragsdalei P11; assembly: GCF_001675165.1. Lineage (GTDB taxonomy): Bacteria > Bacillota > Clostridia > Clostridiales > Clostridiaceae > Clostridium_B > Clostridium_B ragsdalei. The sequence continues at coordinate 14,429 of NZ_LROS01000017.1, read as the reverse complement.
AGATGTTCATCATACAACTCTTTTCCAGTTTTCATATTAATTCCCCCATTTAATTGAAATTATTAACAATTTTTTATTTATTAAATAACAATAACTTTTATCCAAATAATTTTAAATTGAAACCTTTTGTTTTTTAGGAGTCTTAAAATTCACCACTAAATGAATAACTGCATAAATAATAAAACATACAAGTGAAAATTCAAATGGAAATCTTAATGATGTCATATTGAATATTTTTTCAATAAATGCAAATACAAATCCTGAAACAAAACCACCTATACTCATAAATGCCATGACAATAGACATTGCAACAGCAGTTCCAGATGCTGGAACAGATCTTCCCACCTGCATCATGATAGCAGTACCAGAAAGGCTAAATCCTATACCAACAATAGTTGCTCCAATTATAAAAAGAATTAAATTCGTTCCATATGCAAAAAATATAAATCCCACAGAAGTTAATACAATCCCTATAGGAATAGTGAACTTGGATAACATTCTAAATGCTGTGCCAAAGATTGCTCCTGCTATCATTCCGCCAACTGTAAACATGGTAAGTGCCACTCCTGCTCCAGCAGCATTTCCATAGTGATTTGTAAGTATTAGCGAAGACATTCCTGTAAACATTGGATATACTAATAACATTAAAATTCCGTATATACTTGACCATATATATACGTATGCCGGCATTTTAACTTTTTCAGAATTGGATTTTGCAGTCAACGGAAGTTTTGGAAAGAAGAGTATAACTATAATAAGTGATACTGCTCCTAAAAAATAAGCAAGAAAAGTAAATCTCCAATTAACTGCACAAAATATTCCTCCAAGAAGTTGAAATACTATGCCACCAATGTTTCCAACAACAACGCCTGCACCCATAAGATTTTCCGCTTCTTTTGGTTCAAAAAGAGTTAATGTAAGAGCACCACCAAGAGGTGACATTATTCCAAGCCCCGCTCCCAAAATTCCTCTCATAACAAGAATTAAACCAAAGTTACTTATAAAATAAGGACCGACTCCACCTATTAAAAATAAGACTATTGCAACAATAGTGAGATTTTTATAAGTCATAACCGTGCCAGCTAGTTTCCCGGATATCAATGAAAATGGAATTAAAAGCAAAGTAGGTATAGTAGCAATAAGCACAACTACACTAAAAGGTAATTTAGGATAGGCTTGAGATATATTTGCCAGTGCAGGAGAAGTAGTTCCCGTTGCCATTATCAAAAATCCAAAAGAGAGTATTGCAAATATCCATAATGGCTTCTTTCCACTTACATTTTCCATTATTTCACCCCTTTTATTTTAATAATTATTCAAATCGTTTACACTAAACCTGTTACTTATACTATTTCCTATTCGCAATATACACTTTATGATTCTAAAGCAGCTGCAACCATTGCTTTTACATTTTCTATTTTTGCATTTGCCGGTATACAGCATCCTGCAGCCATAATAAATCCTTGTGATGCAAATTGGTCAATCAATTTCCTGCTGTACTCATATACTTCATCAGGTGTACCTAATGTTAAAAGTGAAGGTGAAACATCTCCCATAATGCACATATGTCCTTTAAGTACTTCTCCAGCTTTAAAAATATCTGTTGTACTGTCAGGATGGAAAATACATTTACCTTTTGGAAGATCACATAAATAATCTAAAAAACGATCCCAACATAAATCCGAATGAAGATAAACATTTGCCCCTTCTTCAACCGCAACCTCAACACCTTTTTTTAAATATGGCCATGCAAATTTTTCAAAAGCTTTTTGTGATATAAAATCTCCTGCCATACGTGATCCACCTGAAAATACTGCTAAAGGTTTATCAGCACGTATTGCTTTTCTTAAATCCTCATAACCTTCTTCAGCCATAACGTCCATTACAGCTATAACTTTATCGGGTATTCTTATCAGGTCTTTTACAAAATTTTTTATTGAACGACCAGCAAACAAGGTTTCATAAGGAGCTCCTACCATAGCATTACCTATTATTGCTACAATACCTGCATCTTTATAACTTTGTGCTATTTTGGGCTGTATTTTTATTATATCCTCCATTATCTTTAAAGGATCTCCTAATCTATTTTTACAAAAATCTATATAAAACTTATTCCAGCCTTTATCAATTATAGTGTCATAATCATCTTCTGTCATAAATCCAACTTCATCAATTTGCCAAAGAGCATCATCAGGTAATTCACGTCCAGGTAACTTAATATTCGAAAGGAAAAAGGCTCCTTTTGTTTGAGGAAAACATCCATAACCCAATGTACAATCAATATCACCAAAGGACTTCATACCTTGAAGTAATAGTTCGTTTCCATATTCCATATTTGTCACAAGATCTGCTAGCTTTCCTCCTGCTGCTCTAACACAAAAAGAATCTGCATTTAAATTAATAGGTGTCCTGTCTGCTTTCTTCAGTGCTATAACTTTTTTAAGTCTTTCTAAATGTTCATTATATAGTTCTAATCCATTTTTCATATAAATCCATACCCCCATTATTTATAGAATTACTTTATTTATATCTATAATTATACTTACCCAAAGTTTGGAAGTCATCCTACAAATGTTAAAAAGTAAGTTTACAAAACGTTACACTTTGTAATATACTTTATCATGAGGTGATTTCCTATGAATATAGATATTAAAGTTCTTTCATCTAAATTAGTACAGTATACTCACAAGTTAATACTAAAAAATGAAAAGTTCACAAAAATTACCTTAGTGAAGTTACTTCTAAGTGAAGCAAAATCCTTTGATCCAAACACTTTATATGTTGGAGACGCCTCAGATTTAGCAAATCTTCAACCCATAAACTACCCAGTAAACCTTTTGTGTATAAATTATTATAAGATCTCTGCCTATTCTAAAAATTCAAATATTATTTTCATTGATACAGATAAAAATAAATATACTATTTTCAACGAAATACAGGACATTATCTTCAAGCTTAAAAATATAGATATATATATGGAAGAACTATTAGATGCACTCATACATGAAAAAGGTATTCAACATATTATAGATATTGGATTTAAACTTGTCGGTAATCCTATTATATTTAATGATACTAGCAGCAAAATTATAGCCAATTCCATATGTAATAAGTCCATTGGTCATTATTGGGATGAACATATAAAAAAAGGTTACTTTTCCAATAACGCCATGAATTCTGTAAAGTTTAATAGAATATGGGAAAAAGTTGATAGACAAAACTGTCCTGTTATGGTAAAAGGTATAGATGATAATAATATGATTATTGAGAAAGTTACAATTGATAATATTATCATAGGATATATAGCAGTTACTGAAGCAGAAAGACCTTTTAAAGATAGAGATATTGAATTCGTTTCATTATTATGTGACGTAATCGAAACTCAAATGAGAAATGACAAATTCTACAAATACACTAAAGGCACCACTTATGAAAGCTTTCTAAAAGATTTGTTAGATAACGCTGTTACAGATAAGGAACTAGTGATAAATAAAATACGGTCTTTGAATTTTGATATTAGCTCAGGAGTTTATATACTTATTTTTGATATGAACCAGTATTCTCAAAAAAAAATACCATTAACATACTTGAGATATAAAATTTCTGGTATTATTCAAGAAAGTAAATCTCTTATATATAATAACCACATTGTCTTGCTCATTAACCATCGTACAAAAATTAGCATTTTTGAAAATGAGTTTGAAGTTTTAAAAAAATTTCTTAAAAAAAATAATCTATATGCAGGGCTTAGTAACTGCATAACAGATTTTACGAATTTACAATATTATTATAAACAATCATTAAAGGCAATTGAACTTGGGGTTAGCCTTAATATTGACAAGGTGTTTTATATATATGAAGATTATGTAGTATACGATTTACTAGATAGTCTTTCTACTTATGAAAATATAGAGAGGTTTTGTCACCCTTCTCTACATTTATTAATTCAATATGATCGCAAAAATAATACCTGTTTAACTAAAAGCCTATATGTATATTTGATGAATAATAGAAATCAATCAGTATCTGCAAACATCCTACACATACATCGTGCATCAATGTTTTATCGTATTGATAAGATAAAACAGATTATGAAAATAAATCTTAACGATCCCAATATTGTACATCATATATACTTATCCCTTCATATCCTTGAATTAATGCATAAAAATGAATTTATATTTGAAATAAATAAACAATAAAAATTTAACAGGTTTCCTATGTTTTAAATAGAGAACCTGCTTCAATATTATTTGTATATATCATATCCAAACCATTTAGTTGATAGTTTAGACATAGTTCCATCCTTTTTAAGATCATCTAATGCCTTATTTAAAGCTTCTTCTAACTTTTTATCCTTCTTTTTTATACCTATTCCTATAGGTTCCTTTGTAAGTCTATCCTTCAAAATAACATAATTACTTTTATCTTTTGAAATATAATATTGTCCAACTTGAGCATCACATACTACTGCATCAATTCTACCTATGTTAACCTCGTGGAAAGCTTCTGTTATCTTGTCATATTTTTTAATTTCTTTTATTCCACTTACTTTTGTAGCAGCCTGTTCCCCTGTAGCTCCAAGTTGTACACCTACTATCTTACCTTTTAAATCATTTTTAGTTTTTATAGAACTATTTCCAGCTTTAGTTATTATTATTTGTCCACCGTCAATGTAAGGTCCTACAAAATCTATTTTCTTTTTTCTCTCGTCAGTTATACTCATGGAAGCTAGTATAACATCAAATTTCCCTGACTGCAGTGCTAGAACTATACCATTAAAATCTGTGACTACTATATTTAACTTTACCCCTAATTTTTGAGCAAGTGCATTGCCTAAATCTATATCAAACCCAGACAACTTGTTCTTGTTATCTCTAAATTCCATAGGTGGATAGGAATCATCTAATCCTATAGTTAATTTGCCTGCATCCTTAACTCTATTAAGGGAATTATCCTGTTCTCCTGCATTAGTACCACATCCTGTAAAAAGTGTAAACACCATAATTGCACTTAACATTATCATACCTATTTTTTTCATATTTTTTGCCCCCTCATTTTTTATAATTATACATTTAATATTATAATTATGCAATAGTAATATTAAAAAATTGGGAAATAAAAAATATGTATTTCACTATTTAATATATTTTCTTAGGAATAAATGCTATACTGTATTTCATAGGTATATTATTTTTTAGCAAAGGTTTCTTTTTAGTTATTTGATTTATCTCTTCTAAAGTTTTTGCAGTAAATACAATCTTTCCGCCCCTTTTACTGTTATAAATGCCACCACCTATTAAATATTTATTTGAATTTATATTGAAATTATTTACTCTAGTTTTCTTATACAATTCTTCAGATTTATCTCCCTTATAATTTATACTTACAAATATATTATAATTACTCATTTTACCTCCTAAGATTGATATTTATTAATTTATTCTAAAAGTTGCAATCATTATGTTGTCTTAAAATCATTATACCGAACATATGTTTGTATGTCAAATATTATCTACTATAATTATATTTTATATTTCAAATTTAATGCCTAGAATACAAACCTTAGACTCATTAAAAAATTTTTTTAATAATAAAATTTGTCAAAATATTCCCTTGTGCGAGTTAATTTAAAGACTAGACTCGTTATATTAACATAAAATTAAAAAATTATTATCAAAATTACTTGTTTTTATATAAAATACTACTTGAATTTTGGGTAAAATACTTTTTATAATATATAATATAATGACAATAAATTTAAGGAGAGATTAGATGTCTTTTATCAAAGAATTTTTTTCAAAAGAATCCACAAAACGAGTACTTTTTTTTACTTGCATAATACTAGTGGTTTATTGGTCCAAATCTATAATTGATTTATTCCTGTTAACATTTTTATTTTCCTATATAATGAATAGTCTTCAGAATTTTCTTTTGAAATACATTAAAAATGTTACTGTAACAAAAGAAAAAATTACAACAATTATTTTATATTCGCTGCTATTTTTATTTATCATATTATTAGTTGTAAATTATATTCCCCAACTAATAAATCAAACAAAATATATGATAAATCATGCTTCACAATTTCAAATACATCCTACTAGTACTAATTCGCGTTTAGACATATTGCAAAAATATTTAGTAAATATGCTAGGGCAAATAGATATAAAAAGTTACTTGAGATCTGGTTTCAATATATCCCTTCAACTGGCAACAAACGTAGGGAAATGGAGTGTAAACATATTTATTTCTATAATGTTAAGTTTATTTTTTGTGCTTGGCAAACATAATATTATTGATTTCTTGAAAAAATTCAAAGATAGCAAAGTATCAGGATTATATGACTACTTGTGTTTTTTCGGTAAAAACTTTTTAAATTCTTTTGGAAAGGTAATGCAAGCTCAGATTATTATAGCATTTTTTAATACCATTATATCTGTTATAATGCTTTCCATTATGAACTTTCCACAATTAGTTACACTTGGATTTATGATATTTGTACTCAGCTTAATTCCTGTAGCAGGAGTTATAATATCACTTATCCCTCTTTCTATTGTTGCCTTCAGTATAGGTGGATTTACAAAAGTTATATACGTACTAATTATGGTTGCTATAATTCATATTATTGAAAGTTATGTTTTAAATCCAAAATTAATGTCTTCAAAAGTAAAACTTCCTATATTCTTTACGTTTATAATACTTATAGTTTCAGAACATATAATGGGTGCCTGGGGATTTCTTATAGGTATTCCGCTTTTTATGTTCATACTTGATCTTTTAGATGTAAAAATCCACGATTAATAAAATAGTTTCAAAGTAAAAAATAAACTTATACTTCAGATATTTTTATAAACACAAGCTCGTTAAATATTCTTGCTTATTATAAAAATATTCCTTCGTATAGGTTTATTTTTAGTTAAAATCCACAACTATTAATTCTTAACTCTTAATTACTAATTAACTAAAGTTATGCTATCTCCATCAGATATCCATCCTTCTTCAATAACTCTTGTAAATATACCTTCCCTTGGCATAATACAATCTCCTACCTGCTGTCGTATAGCACATCCTTTATGACATTCCTTACCTATCTGTGTTACTTCCATAAGTACTTCACCTATTTTAAGTTTGGTACCTACAGGAAGTTCATAAAGCACAATGCCTTCTGTAGTAAGATTTTCTGCAAATTTACCGCTAGATAAATTTTCTACTCCCTGTGCTGTCATTTTATCTATACTTTCTTGTGCAAGCAAACTAACTTGCCTATGCCATTTTCCTGCATGAGCATCATTTTCAAGACCATTATCTTTCTTAAAAAATCCTCTACCTATAGGTTTTTTTATTTCACCTTTTTTTTCACTTATGTTTACTGAAATAACCTTGGCCATAGTTTTCCTCCTAACTATATAAAATCAATTAAAATTGTCTCTTAAATATACCAGATTTTCCTCCACTTTTTTCAAGAAGCATTATATCAGATATTACCATTCCTCTATCAACAGCTTTGCACATATCGTATATAGTGAGAGCTGCTGTACTAACTGCCGTTAATGCCTCCATCTCCACTCCTGTCTTTCCCACAATTTTCGTGGAAGCCTCAATGTCAACTTTATTTTTTTCAAAGTCCAATACAAACTTTATGTCACATCCAGATATATTTAATGGGTGACACATGGGAATTAAACTTGAAGTATTTTTTGCAGCCATTATTCCTGCTACCTGGGCTACAGAAAGCACATCTCCCTTTTTTGCCTTTCCCTGTGCAATGATATCTAGAGTTTCCCTTTTCATGTATACGGAAGCTGCAGCCACTGCTTTTCTTTCAGTATTACCTTTTTCACTTACATCTACCATTTTAGCTCTACCTTGATCGTTTATATGAGTAAGTTCCATAAATCTGTCCTCCTTTGTTTAAAGTTATCTAGCACATTCAGAATCCCAGCCCATGAGTATATCAATTCCATGCGGAAGTGCTGGCAATATAAACTGAAGATTTTCTACAGCACCCTTTGGGCTCCCTGGAAGATTTACAATTAAAGTTTTCTTTCTTATTCCACTAACTGCCCTAGACAACATTGCCTTTGGAGTTACACTTAATGATTTCATTCTCATTGCCTCAGCAATTCCCGGCACATTTTTATCTATAACTTCTAAAGTTGCCTCTGGTGTTACATCTCTCACAGAAAAACCAGTTCCTCCATTAGTAAGAATTAAATTTAATTTCAAGTCATCACAGATATAACACAATTGTTTTTTTATCTCTTCTATTTCATCTGGTATAACTTTATAATACTCAACCTTATATTGGGACTTATCTAACATATTTTCTATAGCAGGCCCCGTTTTATCTTCTCGCTTACCCTGGGATCCCTTGTCACTCATTGTAATTATCGCCGTATTTATCATATGCTCACCTTTGTTAAAAGGTTTTCAACTCCTTTCATTTAAAAACTGCACTAGGCAGTTTTTAATATACTTTACTTTTTAACTTCATCATATTCTACATCTATAACCTTTTTATTAGAGAAATTAAATGGGTCCTCTTTATCGTCAACCATATTATTCATATTTTCCATTTTAGATGAGGTATTTTTCTTACTTTTAAAATATTTTTTTATTTTTACAAATGCAAATAATACAGTTCCAGCTACCACAGCAAAAGGCACTATTCTTACTAAAATAAAAGCTACCACTAATACCAACAATACTTTCCCAATCACCGGAAAACTTTTATTTACAAAATCCATATTATTTCCTCTCTTCCTTCATTTATTAGTATAACTCAATTATAGCATATAATTTAAAATAGTAAAAAATAATTTAAATAAATTATTTTTTACTATTCAACTATGCTTTCCTTTAATTTTTTTACTTTTTTTATTAACTTTATTTTTTCTAAAAGTTTTAAAATCCTCTATAACATCCGATCTAAGCTCTACAAAATCTATAAAATCTTCCAGGTACTTAACTGTATGATCACTTATAGTGTGTTCCAATTTTTCCGTTTGTTCTAATACATTTTCATGTATTCCAAGTACCTTTAAAAACTTTTCAACAGTATTATGTCTTTTTAAGAGGTACTGTCCCATTTTTTCTCCTTCTTTTGTAAGAATTATCATTCCGTACTTTTCATAATTTATAAATTTCAATTCAGCTAATTTTTGTACCATTTTTGTAGCTGAAGGAGGCTGCACATTTAAAGCCTTTGCCAATTCATGAATCCTTGTAAATCCTTCCTCACAAGATAATCTATATGTCATCTCAAGATAATCTTCCATAGATGGAGTTAAAATATCATATTCCTTTTTCATGTACTCGCTAAAGGTGAAAAAGTCTCCATGTGCCATATTATCCTCCTACAAATTACTATTTCCTTCGAATGTTTTTTATTTCATAAACCAATTCCTTCAAGTCAACATATACCAAAGCCACTAAACTTATAGGTATAATAAATATAAATATAGTAAAAATAAACTGTAATATACTTTTAATTATCATATATCATTTTTCACTTTAAATTATATATCTATAAATACTATGCTTAAAATTCATTTCATATACTAAATAAATTTAACTAATTTGTTTTTTGCTGATCAAAGGTTTTTATTAAATTATGATTTTGAAGTTCATCACAGTATTCTAATTCCTTAGTATACTCTTCTTTTTCCTTTTTAAGTGCATCCGTTTCTGAAATTTTATTTCCTGTTGCCAAATCATAATAAGTATTTGTCCAAGATACATATAAATTTTTTCCATCTATAAAGGAACCATTTCTAAAAACAACTTTTTCGCTGTCCCCATTTAACATATCCTTACCAAACATATAGTTTTTAGGCAAATTATATAGATTTGCTAAAGTAGGATATAGATCCATCTGGCAAGTATACTTATGGTTAACTCCTGCATACTTGTCTCCTGGAAAATGGATCAATAAAGGTACTTTTTGATATTTAAACCAAGCATAATCATCATTTCTACTTTCATTTTCAAAACTAAAAAGCTGATTTATATTATCCTTTGGTATAGCAAAATGATCTCCATACAGTGCCACAATAGAATTTTTCATCATTCCTTCTTCTTCCATCTTATCTAAAAACTCTCCAAGCTGTGCATCTGTATAATGTATTGCTTGTAAGTAGTTTCCAAGAAGAGTGCCTTTATATTGACCTACATCAAAACTTCCATACTTGTCCACGGCCTCATAAGGATAGTGACTTGTTAGTGTCACTAAGAAAGAATAATACGGCTGTTTAAAAGTCTTCATCTTTTCAAGAGACTGATTTAAAAACGACTCATCACTAATTCCAAGTCCTATCTGTTCACTTGCATCAAAGCTGTGCTCTCCAAAAAAGTCATCAAAATCCTGAGCTTTGTTCATAACATTTCTATTCCAGAATCCTTCAGTATTACCGTGAAGTGCTGCAGTATAATAATTTTTATCTTTTAGTTCACTTGCTATGGAGTCATATTTATTTCCACTATAAGTATAGTAAGCTGCTCCTGACTGTGCAGGATACAGTGAATTATTTGACATAAGCTCTGCATCAGAGGTGTTCCCCCCTGCAACTTGATAATAGTAGTTATCAAAATACATACACTTATTTACCCATCTATTTAAATTTGGTGTTATCTCCTGTCCATTTATTTTTTGATTTATAACAAACCCCTGAAGTGCTTCTACCTGAATTACTATTAAATTTTTTCCTTCAGCCAGACCTTTAAAATTAGTTTCTCCTGTGGTATTATTATTGTTTTGTAAAAAAGTTTTTATCTTATTTTCTTCATCCGTAGATAGTTTTTTTGAGTTTCTAAGGCTAGTGCTTATATAGTTATATGAATCTACTATATGAAAATTTACATCTCCTATCATTGTAGTCAAGTATATTCTATTACTCATTGCAGTTAAAAGCGTAGGTTGTTCTTTAGATACCCTATAAAATGTTTTTGCATTGATACCTACTCCTACTGCCAAAATTACTATAAAACTCACCAGTCTTCTTCTCATAGGCACTATACCAAACTCTGCTTTTTTATACTTCCTCTTTAAAGGTACTAAAATAAGTATATCTACCAGATACCACAAATCTTTAACACTAGCTACACTAGTTACACTTGCAGACACACCTTTTAACAGCTTAGCATTTTTTATAGCTGCTACCGTAGTAATGTCCTTAAAGTATCTATAATACATCAAATCTGCTATAAGTATTAAACTTAGTATTATATCTACTGTATATAAAAAACTTATTCTGCTCTTCTTTTTAAGAATCAGTGAAAAACTTATCAATATCAATATAGAAGCAGCTATTGCAAGTCTTACAGACATTGGCACAAAGCTGGATGATATATTTTTTTCATAAGATATTAATTTCCAAAAAATTATAATAAAAAATAAAATTATATCTGCATTATCAAATAGTAAACTAATTGCAAGATTAAATAGTCTGCTGTTTCTTATATCCGCTGCAAAGTCAAATAATTTACTATTTTTTATATCCGTAATCTTCATTTCTTCTCCTTTTTATAATTGAATATTTTTTAATTTATAAAAAGAATTTTACAATATATAAGTGACACTTACATGGCAAGGATGTTAATAAATTATTAACAAATCGTTAACATTCTTGAACTTTATCTGATGGCTCCCTACTGTAACACTCCCACTTCTATCAAAGTGGAAGATAACAGTAGCTACGCCCCTAGATAATTCATCTAAACTTAGTGGGAGAAGCAAAACTCTAAAGAGAAAGCGACTATTGCCAAATCAAAGATTTGGGATATCTGCTTGCACACAGCGAAAGCGACTATCACCAAATCAAAGATTTGGGATATCTGCTTTTCCCACTAAGTAAGATTCATTGATATACAACAAAATAAAATTTTACACCATTGTCTGTGTTTTTAACACCATATTTATATCCATGAAGTATCAATATATTCTTCACTATAGCAAGGCCTATACCCGTACCACCTAACTTTCTATTTCTTGATTTATCTAGCTTATAGAAATTATCCCAAATTTTCCCTAATTCCTCTTCTGGTATACTCTTCCCTGTGTTTTCTACAGACACAATAGTTTTATTAGACTCCTTTTCAATAGCAAAAGTTATAATTCCTCCTTCATAAGTATTTTTTATAGCATTAGTTGTAAAATTGGTTATTACTTGCTCCATTTTATCCCAATCTGCACAAACTTTAGTTTTTGTTATAATCTTGCAATTTATAGTTATACCCTTATCCTTTATAACTTTATAAAATCTCTTTATTACAGATTCTATAAGATCATCTATAAAAAACTCCTCTTTAGAAAGTTTCATGGTTCCAGATTCAAGGTGTGATAAATTTAACATATCTGATACTAAATTTGCCATGTTATTACTCTCATCTATTATAACATCAATGTACTGTTCTCTCTCATTTTCTTTAAATATTCCATCTTTTAGCCCTTCTGCATATCCTCCTATTAGATTTATTGGAGTTTTAAGTTCATGGGAAACTGCAGCTATAAATTCCTTTCTGGCCTTATCTATATTCCTTTCTTTTTCTATATCCTTTTCCAGTTTCTCATTAGCTGCATTAACTGAAGTTAGGGCTTTATCTAAATTGTATGATAAAAAGTTTAAAGTACTTGCCAAATTTCCTATTTCATCTTCATTTTTAATATTGCACTTTTCAGAGAAATCAAGTGATGCCATTTTCTTTGCAGTGTCATTTAACTTTACTAACGGCTTTGAAACCATATTAGTATACATTAAACATAATATCAAAATTAAAACTATGGCACCTATATAAAAATAAAAGTAAAATTCCTTTATTACTGAAGATGCTTCATTTACAGGCTGCAAGGATGTAATTGAAAATATTATCTCCATCTTTTTTTTATTAGGTACAACTGTTAATATATTTTTTGTACCATTAATTTTTTTTTCGGTAATTACAGTTACAGACCTGTTATCTCTTTTTACTTGCTCTAATAAGTCAGAATTCATAGTCCAATTTACTATAATATCATTTATGGCTTTTATTCTAACTGCATCATAACTTTGGCTATCTGGTTTTGTTACAAATTTTATTTTTCCACTTGTATCCATTATAACTATTTTAGCATTATTATCCTGCTCAAATTTTCCAATTAAATTAGCTAACTTATCTTCATCATTTGTCTTATTATAAAGCGTTCTAAACTTTTCAACCTGATTTAGCATATTACTTTCTTTTTTGTTTATATAAAATCTACCAAAAAATAGCATCTGAAATGTTAACGTACTACTTATAAAGATTATAAACACCAGAGCCGTTATTATAAACAATTTCCATGTTATATTTTTTCTTATTCTGGTAACAAGTTTGTTTTCACTTATGATATGACTTATTCTCATTGCTTTTTTACCTCAAATTTATAACCCACTCCTCTAACGGTGGCTATTAAATAGGATTTAACTCCTAATTTTTCTCTGAGTCTCTTCACATGGGTATCTACTGTTCTAAGATCTCCATAATAGTCTATTCCCCAAATTGCATCTAAAATTTTTTCTCTACTTAAAACTATATCCTTATTTTTTATTAAATAACAAAGTAATTCAAATTCTTTTGGAGAAAGATATACATTTTCATCATCTACTTTAACCTCATGACCTTCCCTATTTATGTAGAGTCCATCATAACTATTTTGCTTATTCTGATTTTTTTCCTCAGAATAAGTTCTTTTTAAAAGTGCCTTTATTTTGGCTACCAATACTTTTGGACTCACTGGCTTAGTTACATAACTATCTGTCCCAAGTTGAAATCCTAAAAGCTGCTCCTCATCCTCAGCTCTAGCTGTAAGCATAATTATAGGCACATTGGAAATCTTTCTAAGTTCTTTACATGCCGTCCATCCATCCATTACAGGCATCATTATATCCAGCACTACTAAATCAACATGATTTTCATTAAATTTTTCTAACGCTTCCTGACCATTTCCTGCTGGAATCATATTCAATCCTTCATTTTTTAAATAGGCTTCTATGAGAAACCTCATTCTTTCTTCATCATCTACCATTAAAATAGTCTTGTTCATTTAAATATCTCCTAAATATATTATTTTTTAGTTAATAGTTAAGAATGAAGAATTAATAGTTAATGTGGATTTTTTGCGATAGCTAAAAATCATCCTTCACTGTCAATTGTCCACTATCAACTTTCAACTCAAAAACTTACATACATAATTATAATATAATTCTATATACAAATTTACACAACAATATATTTAAAGATACTAAAACAATTTTATGGATAATCTAAGCTTCAAAACCCATAGATATAGGGTTTCTAACTAAAATATTAACTTATACAGAATAATTAAAATTCTTCTCCAAATACTAAATGTACGGAGAAAGGAGTTTTAATTATGGGAAGAAAATCATTTGAAATAGAATCACTGTATG
>NZ_LROS01000016.1 GCF_001675165.1 Clostridium ragsdalei P11 | reverse complement strand
CCATTTTCACTCTTTCTTCTTCTGTATATTTTCTTATGAAATTCATAAAAACCCCCTCTCAAAACTCTAAATTAATTTTAAATTAACTGAGTTAATTATTCCAGCTTTATGAGGGGGCCTATGAGCTCTCAACTTTCAATTTTCAACTCTCAACTCAAAAGCTTTGCTTGGCAAAATTTTATATGTACAAAAATTGAGTATAGAAAATCTAAAATATAGTTTTAAACTAGAAACCATTTTTTAAATATGCAAGTCCAAGTCAATCATATTCCTTATTGGAACTATAATTGGACTTTTAATGTTCATTAAAATCAATTAAAAGTGTTATTTTACATACTATTATCTATCATAAATTGGATATGCAATATTTTTGATTAAAAAAATATGAATAAATTCATGTTTTTACTTGCAATTAACCTTATATTTTAATATAATATAGTTATGAAATTTAGATATTAATGTGAGGTGAGGCAAATGAATATAATTTCTAATTTTAAGTTTCAATTAAATAAGGACAGGGTTATAAAGATGGTGCAATCTTATGGTAAAATGCCTCAATATAATGAACTGGATAAGATGTACAAAAATTTATTACCTATACTAAAAGATCATTCAAATCCACTGGGAATTTTTAAGATGGAAGAAAAAGATGAAAGTATTAATTTAAATATGTTATCTAACTGCAAGTTTACAATATATTGTCTAATAACTTTAGGGGAAAAATGTACTAATAAAATAAATGAAATGTTTGAAAGTGGCAACTTTTATGAAGCTTTGGTACTAGATTCCATGTCTAGTAATTACCTATTTAACATGAGTTCTCAACTGCATCACATTATATGCAACAAAGCTTCTAAGATAAATTTAGGTATTACTCATAAAGTAGCTCCTGGGGATGGAGAAATAGAATTAGAATATCAAAATAACATTTTAAGCAAACTTAGAGATGCCAAGTTTCACAATGTTAAGATGGTAAATAATTGTGTATATCCTCATAAATCCCTAACTTACATTTATGGAGCAGATAAAAGCATATCTGTAAATGGAGATGATCACTGCTGCTCAAGATGTAGTAATGTATTTTGCAATATGCGTCATATAGAAAAGGAAAATAATTATGCTGTAGAAAAAGCTATTAATTGTGCTTAATACAACATGTATATTAAAAATGGTCTAGTATATTTTATTCTAATAAAATATACTAGACCATTTTTAATGCAATTTAACTCAATATTATCTAGCTAAATTTAATATTTTTACAATATCATCTTTATTTAGTTTTACAAATTGTCCTACAGTTTTGGTTCCATTATCCGTGCACTTATTAGCCATTTCTTCAATTTTATCTTCTCCTATACTTCCTTCTTTTAAAGTTATAGGTAACCCCATGCTCTTGAAAAATGCTGTCATTCTCCTTATGCCTTCAAGTACAATATCTTCACAGGAACTATAAGATAAATCTACATCCCATACCCTTACTGCAAATTGTACAAATCTATTGATATCATGTTTATATACATATTTCATCCATGCAGGAAATACAATTGCAAGTCCTGCTCCATGGGCAATATCTGTTTCCCCACTTAATTCATGTTCAATTTTGTGAGAAGCCCAATCACCTATTCTACCTGTACTAAGCACATCATTATGAGCTATAGTACCAGTCCACATAATTTCTGCCCTAGCATCATAATTTTTAGGATCTTTTAAAACTATTGGGGCATTATTTATAACATTTCTAAGTGCAGCTTCGCAAAGCCTATCAGTTAAATCTACATGTTTCACATTTGTAAAATATCTTTCCATTATATGTGCCATAATGTCACAAGCACCACAAGCAGTTTGATATTCTGGTAGTGTAAAAGTAAGTTCAGGATTCATAATTGAAAAAGCAGGTCTTATAAGTACCGTATTTAATCCTTTTTTAAACCAACCATCTTCATTCATAATAACAGAACTATTACTAGATTCTGTACCTGTAGCAGGTAATGTTATTACAACTCCTACAGGAAGAGCCTCTTTTACTTCAGCTTTGCCCGTATAAAAATCCCATACATCTCCTTTATAAGGTACTCCTACAGCAATAGCTTTAGCTGTATCTGCTGAACTTCCTCCTCCTACAGATAGTACAAATTTTATATTATTTTCTCTACATAGTCTTATACCTTCTTTAACAGGTCCTAATCTTGGATTAGGTTTAATTCCTGGAAGTTCTATAAATTCAATTCCATTTTCTTTTAAGGACTTTATAACTCTATCATAGAGGCCCGATCTCTTTATACTTCCTCCCCCATAGCAAAAGAGTATTTTATCTGACTTTGAATACTCCTTTACTTTACTTCCTACAAGATCTTCGGTATCCTTACCAAAAATAATTTCTGTAGCATTTTTAAAAATAAAGTTTTCCATAATAACATCCCTCACTTACTAATTTTTCTGATTATGCTAAATAATAAAATAACCTTTATTATTTTAATTTCAATTTAGCTAATGCATCCGCTAAAGCTGAATTCATTGGAACTTCACTTTCTTTTTTCATCTTCTTCATATAATTTGCTACGTCTCTTTTACTGTTCTTGCCTTGCTTATTATCAAATCTTTTATTAAAGGATGATGCCTTCTCTCTAAAATTACAATTATTATTTATGCAAACATAAACTTGGCCGTCTCCATGTCCTCTAAGTTCCAATTTTTTATGACATTCAGGACATCTTGCATTAGTTAATTTTGCTAAATTTTCTCTATGGCCGCAAGTCCTATCTTGGCATACAAGCATTCTTCCATGCTTTCCATTTACCTCAAGCATATATTTACCACATTCAGGACATTTAGCTCCTGATAAATTGTCATGTCTAAATTTATCGCTGCTGGATTTTACATCTTCCACAAGCTTTACTGAATAATTCCTCATATTGCCTATGAAGCTTTTATCATTTAGTTTTCCCTTACTTATCAAATTCAGGTCAGTTTCCCATTTTGCAGTTAAAAGTGGTGATTTTAAATCTTCTGGAACCAATTCCACAACCTGCTTTCCTTTAGAAGTTGGGATTATTTCCTTACCTTTTTTCTCTACATAAAAAGTATTAAATAATTTTTCAATTATATCAGCTCTTGTAGCAACTGTTCCAAGTCCACCTGTTTCTCCAAGAGTTTTTGCGTATTCCTTATTCATATTAATATATTTTTGTGGATTTTCCATGGCAGATAACAACGTTCCTTCATTAAATCTCGCAGGCGGCTTAGTCTGTCCCTTATGCATTTTAACTGCTGTAAGCTTTATACTATCTCCTTTATTTAAGTCCGGAAGTACCTGTTCCTTTAATTGATTTTCATGCATCCCATCATTATCATCAAAGTCTTCATCCTTATCATATACAGCTTTCCATCCTTTTGATTTAATTACCTTTCCACTAGCTGCAAAGATTTCTCCATTAACTTCTGCCTTTACAGTTGTTTGCACGTATTCAAAAGGAGGAAGCATAACACTTAAAAATCTCTTAACTACTAAGTCATACACTTTTCTTTCTTCATTACTTAACTTTGAAAGAATAACTCTTTCCTCTGTTGGAATTATAGCATGATGATCTGAAACCTTACTATCATCTACAAAGCCCTTATGTGCCCTTATTTTCCCTCTCATAATCTCCATAGCAAATTTGCTATAATTTCCTACTGATATTGCTTTTAATCTCTCTGGCAGCGTAGGTACTATATCCGCTGAAATATATCTTGAATCCGTTCTTGGATAAGTTAAAAATTTATAATTCTCGTACAATCTTTGCATTATAGAGAGTGTCTGCTTTGCAGAGTAACCAAAAAGTCTATTAGCATCTCTTTGAAGCTCTGTTAAATCATAAAGTGCTGGTGCATATTTTTTCTTATCGCTTTTTATTACATCAAGTATTTTCCCATTTTGGCCATTAACTTTTGATACTACTTTATTTGCAAAGTCTTCATCAAAAGTATTAAAATGTCCATTACCATTTTGCCATTGAAGAGTATATCCATTAGCATTTCCAGTTATACTGTAATAATCCTTTGGTTTAAAGTTTTTAATTTCCTCTTCTCTATGAACAATCATAGCTAGAGTTGGAGTTTGAACTCTTCCTGCTGAAAGCTGAGCATTATGCTTACAAGTTAATGCTCTTGTAACATTAAGTCCCACAATCCAATCTGCTTCTGCCCTACACTGTGCTGCCCTATATAAGTTATCATATTGTGATGAAGGTTTTAAATTCCTAAAGCCTTCGTTAATAGCTTTATCTGTTTGAGAAGAAATCCAAAGTCTTTTTATAGGCTTATTTACTCTAGCCTTTTCAATTATCCATCTTGCTACTAGTTCCCCTTCTCTTCCAGCATCTGTAGCAATAACAATTTCTGTTACATCTTTTCTATTTAATTGTTCCTTTACTGTATTAAATTGTTTGCCAGTTTGTTTTATAACTACAAGCTTTAAATATTTAGGAAGCATTGGTAGATCTTCTAGCTTCCAAGTTTTATATTTATCATCATAAGCTTCTGGATCTGCTAAAGTAACTAAATGGCCCAATGCCCAAGTCACAATATACTTTTCCCCTTCTAACCATCCATTGCCTTTTTTACGACATTTTAAGACCCTCGCAATTTCTCTTCCTACAGAAGGCTTTTCAGCCAATACCAATATTTTACCCATATTTATTTCCTTTCATGCTTTATTAATATCATTATATTTGTCTTTAGGCATTTGAAAGAAAATAACAAGTCAAAGATGCGACGAATATTTTTTATCAAACAAGGAGGCAGGTTCCGCAGATAGTAAATCCTATCTAAGGGTTCTACCGACGCAGTATGATAGAAAATAGGCTAGCATACTGACTAGTTATTTCTTTGAAAATGCCTTATCTATTAGATACAAAACAATGTTGGTTTAAAATTTACTATATTGTAAAAACTTCTATTTCATATTATACGATTTATTATACCTCTTTACAAGTTGAGCAGCCTGAATAGGTTCAGACTTCTCATATATAGAATTTATAACTTGAAAGTCAACTCATGCGATATTTTTAAAGAACAAAGTTCAAATATCAAATTAGGGATAATTTTCTTCCTAACGTCAGAAAATATTAAAATTATAGATTTCCTGAGGTATGATAGAAATCGTCTTTATCTGTTCTTTGTTATTTAAACTTTGTTCTTTTTAAAAGCTTTGCTTAAACTGCAAAATAAGGCTTTTAAGTATAACTTCAATTTTGTCATTACATTTCATGTATAAGTTTAAATTTTTAAGTTAGTCTAATTAAAAATCAACTTATACGTAGTATAAGTTGATTTTTGTTTAATATATATATTTAAACATTAGTCTGGGTAATTTAAGTTTTTATCTGTGATATTTGTTAAAACTTCCTTTAGAAATTTATTTGCCAGATATTTTGCCATAGAAAGATTCATATCTAAATAATTTCCACAATCCTTTGCAGCTGCTCCAGGCACATCTCCTTCAAAGTCTGCAATAAACTTATACATTTCCTTAAGTAAATCTACTACATCTTCTGACTTATAATCTCCTTCTAGTATTAAATAGAAGCCTGTCCTACACCCCATAGGTCCAAAGTACACAGTTTTAGATCCATACACTTTATGATTTCTCAAAAAAGTTGCACCTAAATGTTCAATAGTATGAACTTCTGCTGTATTCATAACAGGCTCAAAATTTGGTCTTGTCATTCTTATATCAAAAGTAGTCAGGACTACATCTTTAAACTTATCTTTTCTTGATACATAAACACCTGGCTGTAATTTTAAATGATTAACTGTAAAACTTGCAATTTTTTCCATTGCCTATCGCCTCCTAAAACTAATTGTATATTAGCATTTATATCCTTTTGCGTCAAACAATTATCTCTTTTCAATTGCAATGATCATAGGCGGATTGTTAACTTGATTTGTAAAACATAAATTAACTACATTATATTCCTTCTGATTTAATTTTTCTGTATATTTCTCCAGTTCTTCTTTTTCAAACTTTCCCTCTTTATGTCCGTAATATACAACTAAAATTATTATTCCATTTTTACATATTAAATTCAAAGTTTTTTTAAGTGCGACTAGTGTAGTTGCTGATTTTGTTGTAACAGAATGTTTCCCTTTAGGCAAATACCCCAAATTGAAAATAACGAGATTCACTTTATCTTTTACATATTTGTCCATGTTTTCATGACCATCATGTATTAATTTTACCCATTCAGATACATTGTTTTCCATTAACTTTTCCTTTGTATTTTGGATGGCAGCTTCTTGTATATCAAAAGAATAAACTTTCCCAGAGCTTCCTACAAGTTCTGCTAGAAGTTCCGTATCATTTCCATTTCCCATAGTAGCATCCACTGCTATATCGCCTTTATTAAGTTTTCTTTTACATATATTCCTAGCTATATTAACTGCATTTGTAAAATAATTTTGCATCAAGTACCAGCTCCATAACCTTTACTAAAATATTGTAGTAATAATTTCTATATCATATTATACATCTAATCTGTAAATTTAAAAGTCCAGGCTTTACTTTAGTATTATCCTTTTCATAAGTCTTAATTAGTCCAGTTGTTATACTTAAATGTTCAAAAATATCATGTATCTACCTCTTCATAATTATTTTCTTGTATCTCTTTCTAGAAAATAAAATAGTAATTCTGCTCGTTCTTTCTGTTTCTTTTCTAAAACATCTGGTGCCCAATTGTAGAATCCTCGTCCGCTCTTACTTCCTAATTCTCCATTTTTAACTTTACTCTTAAGTAATTTGGAAGGCTCATTTGAATTGCAAAGATCTTTTAATAAATAAGAAGCTATTGAATTAACTGTATCAATCCCTGCTAAATCTGCAGTGCAAATTGGTCCTGTAATAGGTAGTCTTCTTCCAAGCCCATATTCAATAGCCTTATCAACCTCTTCTGGTTTTGCCCATCCCTGCTCTACTATATATAAAGCCTCTCTTAAAAGTGCATGCTGAAGTCGATTTCCAATAAAGCCTTGACATTCTTTCTCCATTCTAATAGCTTTTTTGCCTATAAATTCAACCCATTCCATAGTTATTTTCATTGTTTCATCTGATGTTCTTTCACCAGGCACCACTTCTACAAGAGGAATTAATTGTGGTGGATTCCAAAAATGAGCAACTACTACTCTTTCCGGATGCTTTGTATTCTTAGCTATATCTGTTGGTAATAATCCTGACGTACAACTCGATAAAATCGTATCATTAGGGCAAATTTCATCTAACTTTTTAAAAATATCTTGTTTAAGCTCTAAATTTTCTGCTAAACATTCAATTACTAAATCAGCACTTTGAGCTGCCTCTATAATTGTTTTAACAACTTTTATTTTACATAAGATTTCTTCTGGTTGTTTGTTATTCAATTTACCTTTTTCCTTAAAAAGTTCCAAACTTAATTCTATACTTTTCATTCCTTTGTTTAAACTTTTATCTGACCTTCCATACAATAATACATCTAATCCTGCTTGGGCACATAATAATGCTACTCCATGTCCCATTGTTCCAGTACCTAATACAGATACAGTTTTAATTTTCATATTCCCGCTCTCCTTAACATAATAATTGGAAATTGCTTTTTATTTCATTAAATAAAAACCAGTAATTTCATTTAACATTGAAATCACCGGTTCATTTTTTAATTTTTAGTGCTTATTAGTTATTACTGTTCCTGTTTTACCATGAAGTGCTTCTTTAACTTTTTCAAGAGAAGTTATAATAGTCTGTCTGCCCTTCTTTGATTCAGCAAACATGACAGCAGCCCTCACTTTAGGTAACATTGAACCTGATGCAAATTGTCCTTCGTGAATATATTTATGAGCATCTTCTATGTCCATTTGTAATAGGTCTTTTTGATTGTCTTTATTAAAGTTTATTGAAACCTTCTCAACTGCAGTTAATATTAACAAAATATCTGCATCAATTATTTCTGCAATTTTTTCTGACGCAAAATCTTTATCAATAACAGCTGCAACCCCTTCAATTGTATCATCATCTTTTTCAATTACCGGGACTCCACCGCCACCTACAGTTATTACTACATGTCCTGATTTAACTAGCGTTTTAATAATTTCATCTTCCACAATAGATTTTGGTATTGGTGATGCTACAACACGTCTCCAGCCTCTGCCTGCATCCTCTTTCATTGAGTATCCGTTATCTTTCATAAGCTTTTCAGCTTGCTTTCTCGTGAAAAATGACCCAATTGGTTTTGTAGGATTCTTGAATCCTGAATCGTCTTTATCAACTACAACTTGTGTAATAACTGTTGCAACCTGTTTACTTATTCCTCTCCTCTTTAACTCCTGTTTTAATGCTTGCTGCAAGTGATATCCAATATATCCCTGGCTCATAGCACCACATTCAGGGAAAGGCATAACGGGATTTAATGCGTTTTCTCTTTCTGCTTTCTCATATGCAGAAATAATCTGTCCTATCTGTGGACCGTTTCCATGTGTAATAATAATTTCATTTCCATCTTCTATAAGATCTACTATTGATTTGGCAGTGTCCTTACATGTCTTAAGTTGAGCTTCTGCCGATTTATCTTTTGGGTTTTTCTGAAGTGCATTTCCTCCAAGACTGACAACAATTTTTAACATATTTATATCCTCCGAAATTTCGTATTAATTCTTATTGTGTTTATGGTTGAATATTTTTGTCTTTGTCATCAAATCTTATTTTGTATTCTTCATTCATTATTCCTAACTTTCCTAAAATATAGAAACAGATTGATAATAAAATACCAACTATAGCTGCAAATGCCATACCTTTAAATTGTACTGTTCCAATTGTAACACTAGCTCCGCTTACACCAACAACAAATGTAATTGCACCTAAAACCATGTTATAGTTTACACTAAAGTCAACTTTTTCTTCAACAAACATTCTAATACCTTGGACAGCTATTAATCCATAAAGAAGCATTGTAATTCCGCCCATAACAGGCCCAGGAATTGCTTGTATAGTAGCAGCTATTTTGCCACAGCATGAGAAAATAATTGCAAGAATAGCAGCTCCCCTAATAACCCATACAGAATAAACACGAGTGATAGCCATAACTCCTATATTTTCACCATAGGTTGTATTTGGTGTTGATCCCGTAAAACCTGAGATAACGTTGCTGATACCATCTCCAAGAAGTGATCTCCAGAGTCCTGGATCCTCTAATAGATTTGAACCGGTTATTCTACCAGTAACTATTAAATGACTTATATGCTCAGCAAGCACGACAAGACACGCCGGTGCAATTATAAATATAGCACTAATATCAAATACAGGTGCTGAAAAATGAGGAATCTGGAACCA
Source organism: Clostridium ragsdalei P11 (assembly GCF_001675165.1). Taxonomy (GTDB): domain Bacteria; phylum Bacillota; class Clostridia; order Clostridiales; family Clostridiaceae; genus Clostridium_B; species Clostridium_B ragsdalei. Next base: position 65,258 of record NZ_LROS01000016.1, on the reverse strand, counting down.
ACTTGCAGCTGTAATTAATTTTGTATCAACCATCCCCATTGCAAATGAAAGAAGATAACCACAAATAACAGCAATAAGAATTGGTATAACCTGTGCAAATCCTCTAAATAAAACTGAACCAAATATTCCAATAGCCAATGTAAACATAGCAACTCCAATAACACGAGGGTCAGCAACATATGGCTGAACTACTTTACCAACTGCTGTTGCAGCTGGAGCAAGTCCTGCCTGAGTTGCTGCTGTTGGCGCAAGTTCGAGTCCTATGACAGCAACCACTGCGCCCATTACAGCCGGAGGCATTACCACATCAATCCATTTTATTCCAAATCTTTTTACAATGAGGGCCATTACGATAAAGAATAAACCAAAAAAGATAAATCCAGATTGAGCGTGACTAACTCCACCAAAGGAGCCAATAATTAAAAGAGTAGGAGCAATAAATGCAAAACTTGAACCTAAATATGCTGGAATTCCGCCTCTAGTAAAATAAGAATAAACCAATGTACCGATACCATTCATAAGCAAGCAAATCGCTGGATTTATGCCCAATAGTAATGGAACCAAAATAGTTGCACCAAACATAGCTGTCAAATGTTGAAAACTAAGAGGTATAGTCTCAAGTACTGGTAGCTTTTCATGAATTCCTACAATACGTCTCATAAATTAACACTCCTATAAATTATTTATTTAAGTTCAGTGCAGTATCATTAAATGTATAATATTGCACCGAAATAAATCAAATTTAGTGCTTATATTCATTTAATGCTTTATATACTTTTTCGGCTGTAAATGGAGTTTCAAACAATTCAACTCCTGTAGCATCTGCAATAGCATTTCCCATAGCAGATGTTATAGATATCATTGGATGTTCAGCACATCCTCTTGCCCCGTATGGCCCATCAAGTTGTGGAGTTTCAATGCAGTGGACCTCAATAGAGCCTGGTAAATCCTGCATTGTTGGAATTTTGTAATCGACAAAACTTTTAGTTAATAATTTGCCTTCCTTGTTATATTTAAGTTCTTCTGAAATAGCCGTCCCCACTCCTTGAACAACTCCACCAACTATTTGTCCTTTAACTGCCATTTCATTAATAACCTTGCCTACATCTATAGCTGTTACAATTTTTATAATTTTTGTATCCCCTGTATTAGTGTCTACTTCAACCTCCATAGCATGAGCACCGAAAGTCCAATCTAAAGCTGGTCTTCCCTGTCCTGTTTCTTGATCTAAAATTGTTAACCCTTGAGCTATACTATTGCCTCTGCCAATTAGTGGACCGCCGATTCCGTTTCCATTTGGATAGGTGTATCCCACTGCAATTTCACTATAGTATACTTTTTCTTCTGGAAACTGTTTTACATAAACACATTCATCACCAAGTGCAAGATCATGTTTAGCTGCACGCAATACAATTGCTGCCACATCAAAAATTTGTTCCTTTAAATCATTACATGCTTCAATTACGGCATTACCTGCAAGTATTGTCATACGACTTGCCACAGTCTGCCAATCATATGGTGCTTCATCCGTATCTGTTTCAAATACTACATGAACTTTTTCAATAGGCAAATGAAGTCTCTCTGCAATAATCTGAGCCATTGCTGTATATGAACCCTGTCCCATATCTATACCTGCAACATTAAATCGTAGAGATCCATCCTCATTCATTTGAACAATAGCTGATGTAGCTGCATTACTCGGCATTGCAGGTGCTTTATGCAAAACAGCTATACCTTTGCCCCTATATTTACCCGTTTTCTTTTCTAATGCTTTTTCTTCTTCTGATTTAGGTTTTCCCCATCCTATTCTATCGGCTACAGTCTTTATACATTTGATAACGTTTCCAGATTGTTCATGAATAGGTTCACCTGTTATAGTAATAGATCCTGGTCTTAATAGATTTTTAAGCCTGAACTCAAGTGAGTCCATACCTAATTTTTTAGCAACCAGTTCCATTTGCCTTTCAATAGCCCAGAAAATCTCTGCGTGTCCAAATCCCCTGTATGCTGTACCAAATAGATGATTTGTATAAACAGTTTCGGAATCTAGTTTAACATTTTCTATGTCATATGGACCTGCCCCAGAATAACCGGTAGCTCTTGTAATATTAACACCGTAATCTGCATAAGCTCCTGCATCCCAAAGATATTCAATTTCTTCTGCTATAATTTTTCCTGATTTTTTAACTCCTGTCTTAATTGTAGCAACTAGACCCTGTCTGCAAGGCAGCGTTGATATTTCTTCTTCCCTTGTTGCTACAAATTTTACTGTCTTTCCGTTTGAAGCTTTAGAAAGGAGTGCAATTAATGGTTCAAGATGAATTCCTGCTTTTCCTCCGAAACCACCACCTATATATGGTACTATAACTTCAATATTCTCCATTGGTATATTTAAAGCAATACTAAACAAATTACGCAGTGTAAATGGTGACTGTGCACTACTCCAAATTTTTATCTTATCACCCGTACCCCATTTTGCAATTACTGAATGAGTTTCCATTGGAACATGAAGTATTTGAGGTACATAAAATTTATTTTCAATTATTAAGTCCGATTCTTCAAACCCTTTTTTAATATCACCTTTTTTTAACTTAAAGTGATTTGATACATTTGTGTTTGCTTCTGGGAAAAATACGCCTGGAATAGTTTTGTAATTTCCTAAATCTGGATGAATTAAAATAGCATTAGGTTTTACTGCTTCTTCAACATCTAGTAAAACTGGTAAAGGTTCATATTCGACTTCAATAAGATCTATTGCTCTTTCAGCTATATCAATATTAACGGCTGCAACGGCTGCAACTGCCTCACCAAAATACCTTACTTTATCTACGGCAAGTATTGGTTTATCAACAATATATATACCAAGCTTCTGATAAGCCTCATGACCAGTCAAAACTGCTTTTACTCCAGGTAACTCTTTAGCCTTACTTGTATTAATACTTTTAATTAATGCATGTGCATAGGGGCTTGTTTTGATTTTTGCATAAAGCATACCTTTAAAGCTTATATCTTGAACATACTGTGCTTCCCCAGTAACTTTTTCTACTCCATCAATCCTAGGGATTCCTTTTCCTACATAATTATAGTCCATATTATTCACCATCCTTTGATGCTGCTTCAATAGATTCTATAATTGCCTCATAACCTGTACACCTACATAGATTTCCCTGCATAGCTTCTTTAATTTCATCTTTTTTAGGATGAGGTTTCCTAATTAATAATGCTTTAGCTGACATTATCATTCCAGGAGTACAGAAACCACATTGTAGCCCATTATGCTTAATAAATTCTCTTTGAAGTTTTGACAATTTTCCATTCTTTGCTTCACCTTCAATTGTCTGTACTTCTCCCTCTGCAGCTTCTAATGCCATAACACAACAAGAGTTAACAGCTTTACCATTTAAAATAACGGTGCAAGCACCACATTCCCCAGCGCCGCATCCTTCCTTAGTTCCTGTTAATCCAAGTTTCTCTCTTAAAAACCAAAGCAGGGTGCTATTTGAAGGTATCTCTTCAAAAATTTCTTCTCCATTAACAAACAAATGTATCTTTTCCATCATGTTTATTTTCCCTCCCCTAGCTGTTTTAAAATTTCACAGGTTAAATACCTAGCCATTGCTAATCGGTACTCTTTCGTTGCTCTTACATCATCAATTGGATTAATTTTACTCATAACTTTATCAGCGATTTTATTTTTATCTGCTATAAGGTTTTTATTTTTATAGTTATCAAAATCTTCAACTAAAATTGGTGTAGGAGCAACTGCACCTAATGAAATTTTCAAGTCTCCATTTTCCTTTAAATATCCAGCAACACTTATTTGTGAAAGGTCATGTCCTTTTATTCTTGATTTCTTTATAAACCTTCCTTCTCCTTTTATTGGTGGATAAATAACTTTTGTCACCATTTCATTTGTTTTCAATGCATTTCTCTTAACTCCAGTAAAGAAATCTTTAAGTGGTATTTCTCTGTTACCGTTTACTGATGAAACACAAACTTTTCCTTCTAGCACAAGTGAAGTTGGAAGCATATCTCCTCCAGGTGATGAATTACATATATTTCCAACTAATGTAGCTCTATTTCTTATTAAAGCATTAGCAAGAGATTTAGAAGCATCAATTAATACTTTATAACTTGGTCCAATTTTATCAGATTCAATTATCTCATTTAGAGTAACTGGGGAGCCAATAGACAATCCATCGACCTCATTATATTCTATACCCCTTAGTTCATTTATACCTTTTATATCAACAAGATATTTACAATGCACTGTATTACCTTTAAGACCAACTATTACATCTGTCCCACCAGCTAATATCTTGACTTCTTTGCCAAATTTATCTATCAGTTCTAAAGCTTCTTCTAAATTTTTAGGCTTTATATACTGAAAATCTTGCAATTTTATTCCTCCTAATTAATAATACTCACAAAACACCCCTAAAATATTATGCATTTACGTATAATCATGCCATATTATCAGGGGTGTTTTAATAATTAAACCACTAGTGTTCTTTACTTATCTTATTATTTTATATCTTTAAAAATAAACCCATAGCAATCATTATTTGTGCCTTCTTTGACAACTCCTACTGTTGATATAAGTTTCATTCCTATGACGGGGTTATCTACTTCTAGTTGGCCGCTTACTGTGAGACCATTTTCAAATTTAACTATGCCAAAGTATAAATACGGTTTCATATATCCTTCAGGAAGATTATACACTTTTGTGTAAGTTAAAAGTGTTACTTCACCTTCTAGCGGAACTTCTTCAAATGATCTATTACCACATTTTTTACATACAAAATGCTTTGGATGGTGGAGCTGCCCGCAGACTGTACATTTGTAAGCGTACATTTTTTCATCCATAGTTACTCCGCCTCCTTTGTGAGTATTGTTGCTACAACATTATTGCCAAATCCACCGAAGTTTACAGCGAGCCCAGCCTTAGCACCTTTTACCTGACGACCAGCTGCTTCCCCTCTCAGTTGTTTTACAATTTCTACGACTTGTGAAACTCCCGTTGCACCGAGTGGATGACCTTTTGCCTTTAAGCCTCCTGATGTGTTTATTGGAATCTTACCTCCAATTTTTGTTTCACCATTTCTAGCTGCTATGTGGCCTTCTCCCCTCTTAAAGAAACCAACTTCTTCAGATTCTACAATTTCAAGTATCTGAAATGCATCATGAAGTTCTGCTACGTCAATATCCTCAGGTTTTAATCCTGCCATTTCGTATGCGTTTTGTGCTGCCAATCTTACTGCAAGTAAATCTGTGGATACTTCTCTTTCTGCTACTGCATGTGTATCTGTAGCTTGACCAATTCCAGCAATTTTAACTGGTTTCTTTGCAAATCTATCAGCTTTATCCATAGCACACAGCAAAACTGCTGCTGCACCGTCTGAAACTGGACAAACTGAGTATAATCTAAGTGGAGAAGCCACATAAGGATTAACTATACCGGCGTCTTCGTCTTCAGTAATTGCATAAAGATTTGGTACTATATGAAGATGAGCTACCGGATTATGCAGTGCATTTTCATGATTTTTGACTGATACAATTGCTAAATCCTTTTCTGTAATTCCGTACTTTTCCATGCACAATCTTGTAAACATTCCTGCAAGCGTTGGAAGCGTTATACCATAATTATATTCTGCCTCAGGATGAAGCATGGTAGCAACAAAGTCTGTGCCTTCCCATCCACTGACAACTCTCATCATTTCACCGCCAACGACGAGAACAGCATCACACATTCCGCTGGCAATTGCCATATAACCTAGTTTTATTGCTGAAGCACCCGATGCAGGACCATTTTCTACAGTTTCAGCCATTGCCGGTCTTAAATTCAAAGTGTCTACAAGTGCAGATGCAATACCACTTTGTTTATTTAATATACCAGCACCCATTGTAGCTACAAAAACTTGATCTATTCCATGCTGTCCTTCGGCTAGTTTAACGCCGGCATCATCAAGTGCTTCTACAGCTGCCATACTGATCATATCGATAAAAGTCCCCCCTGAAAATTTACCAAAATTAGTATGGCCAACACCAACAATTCCTACTTCGCGCATCTTTTATATCCCGGAATCTGAGCATAAGTTTCTGGGAGGATTGGGTTTTCAGTAGTCTTTAATAGTTCAGCACTTACTGGACGTCGTCCAGCTAATTTATCAGCTTTATGTTTTTCCCATAATGCCCTAGTTAATACATACGTTGGTACACCCCCTAATTCGTGCCATATTTCCGGTCTTGATTCTAATTCATATTCAATCATCCATCTTTTAAATCCATTTGGACTTTCTGCAACTATCCAAACTTCTTCTTGCTTTAAGATATCAAGATGGTATTCCATTTTAGCTGCAAATAACTGTGCTCCTATTCTAAGTCCTTGTCTTAATGTCATAGTATGATAAGACATTCCAACCTTATCATCAACAGTACGACCATTAACAATTCCTACTATAACTCCATCTATAGTTCCGATTAAGCAATACTCATCCTTAACTCTGTATCTGTAATATCCTAATAATTCTGAATATATTCTAGATGCAACTATATCATAAAAATCCTTTTCTACTATCATTAGAGGTTTAACTGCTTCTAATATATGAGGAACCTCATCCCTTCTAATTTGACGAATTACTAATTTATCTCCACTAGCCATAGTTATTACCTTTGGCGGATATTGTGCCAATGGTGTTTCAACTGGTCTTAAACTTTGTTCCATTTTATCTACTATCATTTTCAACATCCTTTCTATTTAATTCAAATTTTTGTTTTTGTATTTCTAATTTAATTATTTAGCATCAAATGCAACTATACGGCATATGCAGGATTCTCCACCTACAAATCTCCATGGGAAGCACCCTATTACTAATCTCTTTCCCAATACCTTATCAATATCTCCACCTAAATTTTCAGCATGTACAATATTATAAGGGAACAAATCATAATGCATTAACTGATAGTCTTCATCAGGCCAAAAATCTGCAATTCCCTTACCATATTTAGCTCTCAAATATTTTTCTGCCTTCTTAGCTTCTTTTGGAGCCCATTCACGAATTTTTGTATTCATTGGATGATCTGCAGAACCACAATCAACTCCCAACCATTTGAATTCCATTTTCCTGCACCATTTTGAGAATTCTTTTGTTGGACCTGGATGTCTCATCATTACTCTTTCTTCATCAGCTTCTGGCTCATCCCATGCATATTTGTGATAACCAGTATGGATTATTAGTATGTCACCTTTTCTAACATCCGCTCTTTGCATAATATCTTTTGAGGTATATATTCCGTAGTCTTCTGCTATATCAGAAATATCAACAACAACTCCTGGTGCTACTAATTCTTCAAGTGGAATAGATGAAATGTCTCTTCCATGAGTACAAAAATGCAGCGAACCATCAAGATGAGTACCTACATGATTAGAATGAGTTAATACTTGGCCATTTGCACCATTTGATGAAAGTCTTTTGAAAAACTTGATTTGCAGTGGTTCATAAGTTGGCCATGGCGGCGTTAAATGGCTAATTTTTTGAGTTAAATCATACATTTGTACATTTTTGAAAGAATCAATAATGTTCATAATATACCCTCCATTTATTTTAAATTATATTTTTTAATAAACGATTTAAGTGCATCTTCAAAGCACTTCATTGGCGGATTGACTACTCCCGCTCCAATCTGTCCTACTCCCGCTCTATTGCAGGCAATTCCAGTATTTATTACAGGCAGTATTCTTGTTTCTATGACTTTCCTCATGTCTATTCCAGTAGGTGTGCCTCTGAAGTTAATATTCGGTATCTTGTATGCATTATTTTCTGCATAAGTTATCTCATACATAGTGGTTGTATAATTAATTGCATCTTTTGGCGTTCCCCCTACAAATTTAACAATTGCTGGTGCTGTTGCCATAGCAAAACCACCAATTCCAGCTGTTTCAGTTATGCAGCTATCACCAAGATCAGCATTAGCATCGCTTTCATCAAAACCTGGGAAATATAACCCTCGTACCATTTCACAAGGAGCTGTAAACCATTTCTTACCTGTCCCAGCTACTCTAATTCCAAAATCAGTTCCATTTCTGGACATTGCTGTAAGTATTGTACAATATTCAATATCTTCTAATGGATCTAAACTGCATTTACAAGCCGGCATGGAAATATTTAAAAAGAAATGATCATTTTTATCAATAAATGTTAAGACAGCTGCCTTATGTTCATCTGAAAATTTAGTTTTTACAATTGCTGGTGCAAGTTCTCTAAACAAAAGTGACGTTGCAGCTTTATTTCTATTATGTCCTTCATCACCCATCTGAAGGAACTGTGCTATTATTGTTTTTAAATCTATACTCCCTTTTATTTCTAAAGCTGCTTTTAGTACTGGGGCAAGTGAGTTTTGCATCCAATTTAATCTATCTATAACTTCACTACTATATGCTCCGAATCTCAATACTTTGCCTAATCCTTCATTAAATGTGGAATATGCATAATTACCAAAAGTTTTATTTTTTAAAATCCAAACTGGCATCGAATACGTAACCACACCTGCCATTGGACCAACTGTTGAATGGTGATGACAGCAATCATATGTTATCTCTCCGGAAGATGCCAATTTAATTGCCTCTTCTTCATTTGATGCCAACTTTTCGTAAATTAGTCCACCAATTATAGCTCCCTTAACTGGTTCGCTCATTTTATCCCATGTTATTGGTGGTCCTGCATGAAGAATCGTTTTTTTCGTCATCCCAGGTATTACTTCCCCAGCTTGACCTACTCCAATAAGTATTGGTTTTGCAGCTAGAAGTCTATCTATTGCTTCTTTATTAGCTTTTTCAATTTTAGATGCTATGCCTTCGTCTTCTAAAAGAGAAAGTCCTTTGCTTGCTTCACTTGGTGGTCTCCAATTAACATGAATACATGGTACATGTTGATCTTTCAAATCTTTGGAGAAAGATTCTAATCCTAAGTTAATGACCTTAATGTTTTTGTTAAATAATTCATTTACTGCAGTCAAACCAATCACTTCCCTTCATTTACTATTTATTTTTTTCATCAATCTTGCACAATATCTAACAGCTTGTGCATTGGATGGCATAAGTATAACCCCAGCTTGTTCTAGTTTTTCTTTTTGAGCTTTGTAATTTTGTGGATCATTCTCTGTTCCACAAATATAACCAACTACACAAAGGTATTTGCCCTTACTTTCCATATTCTTCTTTGCATCAATAATTCCAGGTAACATCTCTCCTGCTGGATCAGCATGACAGCCATAACCTATTACAAAGTCCATCAGAATTATTGCTACTTCCTCGTCTTCTGCTTCCTGAGGTAATCTTTCTACTCTTCCCATTGGATCAATCATTGGATGAGGTTTGCCAACAGTAAAATCATCGTCTCCTAAATCAATGCAAGTATTTTTTTCACTTTTTAATATATTTTTAAGTCTAAGTTCTTTCTTAAGTGGAATATTTGAATATATATCAAATCCTTCTTTGCCAAGTAACTTCATAGCCTCATCAGCTAAAGTCCCACCTGTATATAATGCCCTTATATATTTTTGTTTACTGTCAAATTTAGCAGCTTCTTGCTCAACTAATTTGTCTATTTCTTCTATAGGCTGTGCAAAGGAGGTATAGTCACAAACAGGATTGCCCTTAGAAAGTGCTACTGCCTTATATGCCGCATCTTCCAAACTTACACAGGCATAAGCTCCACTGTCTTCAATTGCTTTCCTATCTCCGCCTATAAAATCTACAACTATTGGTTTATTTGTACTTGATACCATATCTAATATATTTTTAGCTACCTCAGGAGCTGGTGGCTTTGAAACTAAAACTATTACTTTTGTATCTGGATCTTCAATTAGTGCCTTAAATCCTTCAATCATCATAATTCCACCAACGCTGCTTTTTAAATCTCTTCCTCCAGTACCAATTGCCTGAGATATTCCAGCACCTAATTTGTCAATAAGAACTGTAACTTCCTGAGTACCTGTCCCTGATGCTCCAACAATTCCTATATCACCTTTTCTAACAACATTAGCAAAGCATAGCGGGACATGATTAATTATAGCGGTTCCACAATCCGGTCCCATTACAAGAAGTCCTTTACTTCTGCCCATCTTCTTTAATTCTATTTCATCTTCAACAGTTACATTGTCACTAAACAGCATAACGTTAAGTCCATTTTTAAGAGCTTTTCTTGCCTCATCTGCTGCATACTTTCCCGGTAGTGAAATAATTGCCATATTTGCATCTTTCATATGCTTAAGTGCAGCATTAAAAGTATTAGGCTTGTATTCGTTTTCACTTTCACGTTCTTCTTCCTTTGAATTTAAGAGCTCATTTACTTTACTTACAATACTTTCAGTTGGATTTTCTTCTTCATCTGACACATAAGCTGCAATAAAGAAATCATTTGGTGTAAGATTTCTTATTTGGTCATTACTTAAATTTAAATTTTCAGATAGTTCTTTGTTAAGATCTGTTCCCATACCCACAATTATTTCTTTAACATAGGTCAGCTTCTTAATTTCTTTAGTAATTACCATTAAAGCAACAGAATCATAATATGTGTTTTTCCTGATATCTACACAGAACTTCATTTTCGTAAACCCTCCTATACTTTATAGTGGTCAGAAATTTGCAACCTACATAAATTCCCAAAGCTGTATCTGTTCCAGAAGTTTCACCATAACTAATGATATTTAATATAGCTTTATTAATTTTTTCTTCATCATGATAATATAATATTGATTCCATAAGTTCTCTTACAGCCTCATTTGTCTCTCCAATAGATGAGTGCTTTAACATTTCAGAGCTTACCTTTGTTGTTTTATTTATGCCTTCACTTATCATTTTGCTATTAAATTTATATATTAGGGAAATATCCAGCTTATAGTAGTATCCGAGATAAATAAAGCAAATCATAAGACCACTTATGAAATCATCCACTGCAGGAGTAAGTCCTGATCCAAAACCAATAATACTTCCTCCTATTTGAGCTATCTCATCAATGTCTAATATTTCTAATGCTCGAATTAATCTCAAAAACCTGCTTTTAATAAAATTAAAGCTTTCATCAATAGAATGAATTTTAAAAGAAAATAATTTGAGATTTGGTAATTCATCATTTATCATGTTTACCAATGGACCTATACCATAAAGCTTGCCATGTGTATTTAGTCCAATCTCCATTATTTTTATATTGTTAGCTAGTTCCTTTTCAGTTATATTTGAAGATCTTATGGATACACGAGGAGACCACTTTTGGGCTTCATCCAATCTTATAAATAAATTTCTTTCACTACAATAGATACCATTTACATTAAAATTAAAATATAAATTTTGAGTTATGTTAAGTTTCTTGAAGTCAAGTTTCCTACTACTATCTATAAGAATACTCATGGGTGCCATATTTTTCTTATTACTTAATAAAGTAATAAACTTACCAGATGCCTCAATATTACAAGCATTTTTGAAAACAGAATGGACTCGACCTTCTACTATTTCTTCCGCTGCTATAGCTTTTAGTAGATTTTCACATATAAACGATGCTTTCAATATAACCAATCCCTTATTCCCATCTTACGTATATATTACCTTATTTGTTTTATAATGTCTTTATGTAGATATTCTAAATATTGAAACACGTATTTGTATACCTTTAACATACATACTTCTTAATCCCTTTATTGATCCCAATCTCTAGTTAAAATAAAATTTCGTATTTGAAGTTTATTCTCTGTATTTAATTAAATTCATAGCTTTTAGACCAACCTCAAGATTTAATCTGCTTTCACAATTACCTAAATCAATACCTGTGATATCTTGTATTTTTTGCAGCCTATATATAATAGTGTTATAATGCATGTACATTTTTTGCGATATTTTTTTCATGTTGCCATTACACTGGAAATAAACTTCCAGCGTTTTTACTAATTCAGAGTTGTTTAACTTATCATATTCAATAAGAGGTTTTACTGTATCCATGCAAAAATTTTTAAGCTCACCCTTAAGTCCATTAAAGGAAAGCAATCTATATATTCCCAAATCATCATAATTAATTATGTTTCCAGTATTAATTTTACTTAGGTTTTCAACAATAAGTTTAGCTTGTTCATAGCTTTTCCAAAGATGCACAATGTCTTCATACGAACGACCTATGCCAATTGTTATTTGGTTAACTTTAAACTTTTTCAAAGCTTCCTTTAATAATTTTTCGCTAAAATCAATTATATCTTTCTTTATCAATTTAATATTTTTCTCTTTTTCACTACCAAATAAAATTATTATTCTATCACTTTTTTCAACACATACTATTTTTTCGTTATAAATTTTTGACACTCTTGCTGTGATAAATAATAAATTTCTTATTATTTCTTGTGAATAATTTACTTTATCTAAGCTTGTTTCTGTATATAATCCTTTTACACGAATAATAATCACAGTATGTTTTAGTTCCTTATGAAAATTAAAAGTTTTTGATCTTTCAATTGCCCTTTCTTGTCTCTGTGCATCATCGCAAAGTAAGTCATCAAAGAACTCCAACTTGTAATGGCTTTCCATTTTATATAAAGAAATTTTTTTAACAAAATCCAAGGCTATAATATGCACATATGAATCGATAAGCATATTATCTACTGGGGTTAATTCTTTTTTATCAAGCCATATAAAAATACGTCCGTATTCAACTCTTTCTATAATAATTGGAATGGTTACTCGTTTAACGTTCCTTCCCTTAATGTTATCTGTACATGATTTATATGTACAATCAGTATCCTTTCCCCTTTCTATATATTTTTGATTTGTATTTTCATTTATCAGCTTATCAAGTATTTTCTTATCTAGCTCCTGATCACATATAATTTCATATCTGTCATTCATGCTTTCATATATAGCCAATGAATTGCCTATATTATCATAAAGTTTCTTTGTAATTTCCTTTAAGTTTCCGCCATTTGCCATCATATTCATAACTTCTTTGTTGAAATGATCTATCTTAAAAAAACTGTTCATCTGATCATTTACAACCTCTGTTAGTACTGCTGATATTACATCTGTATGTGAGACAGAAAATGGTATTTTAATAATGGGGAATCCGAGATCGTCTGCTATTTTTATAATATCCTGTGGTAATATATTTATATATCTACCTAACTTAATTCCAAGACCAGATACCCCTTTTTCATTTAACTTAGGAATAAGTTCAAGAAGAACATTAATGTTATCTTTTATTGGATAAGCTGCAGTGATTAAAAACTCACCTTTCCCAACCCATTCTATAATATCTGGCACTTCCATTACATTTACTTTTGTAATCCTATTTGTCATTCCCTTTGCTCCCGCTAAAATTCTTGCATCCTTAAGAATATGAATTTCTAATAGTTTTTCTAAGGAAATTCCTACATAGCGGTACATAACATCACATTCCTTTCTAATATTCATTAAATGATTAATATTAATTTACTCCAGATTCGAAAACAAGCTCCCTTTGCAGCTTCAAATAATATTGTACTATTCCATTCATTTTTGCCTTTTTATTGATACTATTCCGATAGAATACATAATATGAATTATATTTATAGCTTGAATAAATTGTTTATTTATACTATTATTGTAATTAGCTCAAATTATTTAGATAATTAAATATTAGGAGGGTTTATAATGAAAACTGTTGTTCAACTATTAAATGAAAATAAAACAGGTGCTTTCGCAACTGTAGAAGATGGAAAGCCTCGTGTAAGACCTTGGATGTTTCAATTTGAAGAAAATCAGAAATTTTATTTTTGTACAGCCAATAATAAAGACGTATATAAGCAATTGCAATCAACTCCTTTTGCTGAATTTACTACTACTTCAAAGGATATGATAACAGTTAGATTATCTGGCAAAGTGGTTTTCACAAAAGATATGCGATATAAAGAAAAAATACTTAACGAAAATGAAGGATTGAAGAAAATGTATACAACTGCAGACAATCCTATTTTTGAAGTATTTTATATTGAACATGCTAAGGCAACCATATCAGATTTTTCCGGCCAGCCTCCAAAGGAAATAAATTTTTAATAAAAAACTTTATTTTATACATCTAATCCATAATAAAAATTTAGAGTATACTTTTTAAAAAGTATACTCTAAATTTTCATTTATATTAAAAAAGTCTGAATAATCTATTTCAAAAATAGATTTCTTAACAGCTGAAATATTTATTTTTCTCCTAATAAGTTGAGTCAATATACCTGCATAAGATAAATCCCCTTGGATTATGGCGCCATATATTATGCCATCTTTATGTATTACTTTTTTGTAATTACCATCTTTAGTTTCTATTTCTTCTTTATAGCTTTCATCTGGAGCTGATACATTTCCCAGAGACATAGTTGCTAGTCCTAAAAAGTTCATGGTATTTTTACTTCCAAAGAAATCTGTCATTAAAAGTTTTTTTCCTGCCATATTACTAGCTGCTACAATTCCTTCCTTAACAGCTGTAGGCCAAATTGGATTTCTTCCAGTTACATCACCTGCACCATACACATCCTCTATATTTGTCTGCCCTCTTTCATCAATGATAAGGCCAAACTTGTCAAATTCCACATTACTCCCTTGTAAAAAGGCGGTATTTGCTCTAACTCCTGCTGATACAACTACAAACTCACAAGGAATTATTTCACCTGTATTTAGAAGCAATTCTTTAGGATTATTAGCTTCATCAACTAAAAGCTTCTCTGCTTTAACTCCCAGCTTTAAATTCACTCCATTTTTTCTAAATAAATCTTCATATCTGCCTGCTGCATATTTATCAAGCTGAACTGCTAAAATCCTGTCGTTCATTTCTACAACTGAAATATTCAATCCATAACCTAAAAGCCCTGTAATTGCATCAATTCCTATAAGACCTGCTCCAAGTACAACTACATTTTTTACTTTTTTAGCTGCATCCTTTATTTTTTGTGCATCTTCCAAATTTCTAAGTCCTACTACATTATTTGCTCCTCTAAGATTTTCTACAGGAGGTATGAAAGAACTTGCTCCACTTGCTATAAGAAGCTTGTCATAATTTAACCTGCTGCCATCTGAAAGCTCTATTTCATGCTCTTCATCTTTTAGCTTATCTACTGCAATTCCTCTCACCCATTTTATATTGTACTTTTTAAAATAATCCTTTTCTGAAAAATTGAGTGCATCTATATTTCTTTTATTACTAATATAATGGTGTAATATACATCTGGAATAGACATATTCATCTTTTGAAATCAATATTATCTCTGCATCAGGTTCAAGCTTTCTAAGAGTTCTTGCACCATTTATACCAGATGCAGAAGCCCCTATTACAACGTAAGTCATATACACTACACCTCCTCTAAAGTAATAGCGTGCATAGGACATCTGGCTACACACTGCGGACTTTTACCTTCCGTATGCTGGCACATATCACATTTCATAATTTCTCTATTGTTTTCACTATCTGCCTTTAGCACTCCATAAGGACATGCCATTATACACATAAAACAGCTTGCACATTGATTTTTATCGTACTCTACAATGCCGGTGTCTGGATTTTTTCTCATAGCACCAGTCATACACGTATATACACATTCTGGCTTGTCACAATGCCTGCAAAATATGGGAGCATATTTTCCTTTACTACTCAGCGTAATCCTACTTCTGTTATCAACACAATCATGTGAAACAATACAGGCTGTAGTACAAGTAAGACATCCAATACACTTACTTCTATCTATCTTTATTCTCTTCAAAATTATCAGCTCCTAACTTCCGAAACTTTTTCAATATTTACAGGCACATATTTATAAGAAGGTTCTTTTGAGTAAGGATCAAATATAGATGGAGTTAATGAATTTGTTTCTATATAGTGAATTGGAGCATATAATTGATCTTCTTTTACATTTCTTGTCAGTACAACTCTAAATTCATTTTTATGTCCATTTGCCGATAAAATCACAACTTTTTCATTTTCCTTTATATGCAGCTTTTCAGCTAATTTATAGTTTATGAAAACATAAGGATCTGTAAAGCAGCTATTTTTTACAAATTCAATTTCCCTAGTTCTAGTCTGGGTATGCCATTGTCCTACAGTTCCCCTACCTGAATTAAATATATATGGGAATTTCTCTGTTTGGGTAAAGGGTTTTTGAGCTGCATCTGCATAAATTAGTTTTACTTTTTTATCTGCTGTAAAATATTTATTATCTTGAAACAGTCTTCTCTCATCACTAGTTAATATATCCCCCTTTTTAAAGGGCCACTGTATTCCTTTTGACGAAACCAACATCTCATAATCAATGCCAGTTATATCACAGGGCATTTTACTACTAAATTGTTTTATAAGCCCAAAAGCATGTCTTGGAGTTTTCCATTTTTCTAAGGGTTTTCCTACTTTCAGCGCTTTTCCTATTCCAAGTAATATGTCGTAATCTGCAAGTTCATCTTTTTCTTTTTTTAATATTGGAGTTACAGCTGACAAACGCCTTTCCGTGTTTATAAAAAATCCTTCTTTTTTGAGAGCTGAAACGGAAGGTAAAAATAAATCACATAATTTAGAAGTATCCGTATCATCATATATATCTTGGACAACCAAGAATTCTAATTTTTGAACTGCTTTTTCAAATTCCTCGTTATTTGCCCAGGAATGTCTAGGATTTGTTCCAATTACCCACAATGCCTTAATTTCTCCGCTGTTTATTTTATCTATAATTTTATTGTAAGGTATGGTTGGCTTTTTGGGTATCATCTCACAAGGAACCTCTAAAATAGAAGCAATTTCTTCCCTATGCTTTGGATTATCAAAGTCTCTGCCTCCATATAAAGCTGTAGTATTACTATATATTCTTGAACCCATAGCATTACATTGGCCTGTTATTGAATTCGCTCCAGTACCTTCTTTTCCTATATTTCCAGTAATAACTGCAAGGTCTATTATTGATTGTGCAGTTCTAACTGCCTCATATCCTTGGTTTATTCCTATAGTCCACCAAAATGAAACTCTTTTCCCATTGTGAATTATTTCCGCAAATTCCATTACCCTTTTACTCGAAATTCCAGTTTTTTCTTCTACATTTTCTAAAGTATACTTTTTCACGTGTTCTTTAAATCCTTCAAAGCCTTCTGAATATTTCTCTATATATTCTCTATCAATCCAGTTCTTTTCTATAAGTACATTTGCAAGGGTATAAAAGAGTATAATATCAGATTTTGGCTTGATATCTATCCATAAATTTGAGTTAATTGCTGTTTCAGATTTTCTAGGATCAATAGTTATTACTCTAGCTTTTTCATTTTTTCTTATATGACTCCACATTATAGGGTGAGCAACCACAGGATTTGCCCCAATTAATATAATAGTGTCAGAAATTTCAAAATCTTTTAGTGTATAGGGAGGTGCATCAAATCCAAAGCTTTGTTTATGTGCTACAGCTGCCGTAGCCATACAAAGTCTTGTGTTTCCATCCCCATTTATTTGCATGCAGGACCTGCCTATAAATCCCAAGAGAGCCATTTCTTCTGTTGTTATTTGACCTGTACTCAAATACGCTGCACTTTCAGTTCCGTATTTTTCTTGAATAGATCTCATTTTGAAAGCAAAAGTTTCAAAGGCATCCTCCCAAGAAATTACTTTCATCTTCCCACTTTCATCTTTCAAAAGAGGTAACTTACTGGATTTAAATTTTCTGCACTGCTTATTTAAATTTAATCCCTTTATGCAGCAAAATCCATCATTTACCGGATAACCTTTAGTGGGAAGTACTTTCTTTATTTTATTATCTTCAACATAAAAGTCCAGATTACATCCAAGTGCACAATAATTACAAGTTGATTGTTTTACTTCCACGTAATTCATCTCCACTTCTCAATATTTTTTACTAAAAATACATGATTTAAATTTCAAAATCATTTACCCTTTGAAGTAGATTTCAACAAACCTATAATAATAAGTGAAATCAAAGCAAGTGCTATAAATATTACAAACCCTCTAGAATAGCCACTTAAGCTCTTACCTGTCTTATCTATAAAGGATGCCATTAAAGGTGGTATAACAAAGCCTCCAAAAGCTCCCAATCCACCGACCCAGCCAGAAGCACCTCCAATAGCATGGGGAACTTCTTTAGGAAGTATTTTAAATACAGCAGCATTTGTCACACCCATTCCTACAGCTAAAAGTAAAATTCCTATAACAGCTAGAGGCAGTGAAGAAGCAATAAACATGCATATTGTACCTGCAAGCATTATAAAAAGTGCTGTAATGGATGTAGATTCTCCTCCAACTCTATCTGCTATCTTTCCACCATAAATTCTTACAATAGATGTAGTAATTGAATAGATAGCAGTTAATAAACCTGCAGTTTTCAAGTTCAACTTAAAAAATGTTGTCCAATATGTTGGAAGCCAGCTAGTTAGTGCTAAAAAGCCTCCAAATGTGGTGAAGTACACTACAACAAGTGCCCAGGTCTTCCATGTCTTTGCAGAAATAATAAGACTTTCACTCACTTTGTCATTAGGAAACAGTTCCTGACCATATTTCTTTGAAGCTGTCATCTTTGCTTGTTCTCTTCCCACTCCTGCATGAATTAGTTGAAAATACCAAGCATTTTTTCCTATAATAAAATATGCTATAGTTCCTGCTACTAAAAATATCAACCAGGCTAAATAAGAACCTGATAATCCTAAAAGTGGCAGTGCTACGTTTGGAAGCAAAAGTGTAAATATTCCAGGTGCTAGATTTCCCACTCCACCATATATGCCAAGTGCAACTCCCTGCTTATTTTGTGGAAACCAATAGGACGATTGGCTAACTCCTACAGAAAAGGTAGCTATGCCGCAGCCTGACAGTGCCCCAAATATTAAAAGTAAAGAATAGCAGTTACTTAAATCCTGCTTAAAAAAAGCCATAACTATATAGAGTCCCGTCATACCAATTATTGAAAGTATAAGTAATGTAATAAATGGTTTTCTTCCTCCATCTACGTCAACCCAAGCTGCAAATGGAATCCTAAGCAGTGATCCTGATAAATTTGGTATTGCAATAAGAAGTGCTAGTAAAATAGGATTCAAATCTATAAAACTTTTTTTAAACACAGCAGCTGTAGCACCATAAAGTGCGACTGCTGCAAATCCTACAAAAAAACCTAAGGTTGCTCCTGTTAATCCTTGTTTGGAATTTCCTTTAACATTTACAATATCCATTATTTTCCCTCCTATTTGCGATTTAAATGCTTTACCAATTTATAGTTTCAGCAACTTCAGCTTTAGGGTCTAAATGTACATCTTTTAAAGCCCACTTTTTAAATTCCTGATACCCTGTTCTATCTACAATATATCCTATATGTTCTTTTCCACCAGGAGCATTTTTGTTTATATATTTATCTATATATTCATAGGTATTTAAAATTATCTTCACAATGCTATCTTCATCTACCCATTTAATGAAATCCTGGCCTAATCTTGGATTTTTCTTTCCCGTTCTACCAATGATAGTCAGTTTAAAATACTTCTTACTGCTTCTTGTCCATGCCCCCATTGGGCATTTGTCCACACATTCACCACAACCTATACACTTTTTATCATCTCTTAAGACCTTAAAATTTTCAAATTTGAGTGCATCTGCAGATCTTAGTTTACAATTTTTAACACAAGCTTTACAGCCCACACATCTATAACTTTCGTACTGTGGTTCTGTCATGCCTATAATTCCAAAATCATGCATTCTTACTTTTGCACAATCATTTGGACATCCCGTTAACGCTACTTTTACATGGTAGTCATTTGGGAATATAACCTTTTCTATTCTCTTTGCAAAAGCAGTGGTGTCATAATTTGCAAAAGGACAGACTTTATTTCCTATACAAGCAGTAACATTTCTTGTTCCTGATGCTGAATATCCATTTTTAGAATCAGCTTGATTTATTTCAAGTCCTTCAATAACAGGTTGTATCATCTCATTTATCTCAGAAATGTTTTTCATATCAATTCCAGGTATTTCAAAGCCTTGTCTTGTAGTAATATTAATTGTTCCATTTCCATATTCTTCAGCAACCTTTTGAATTATTTCAAAATATTTTGCTTCGATATATCCACCTGGTACTCTAATCCTTATGGCCGTCTTTCCTCTTTCCTTAGTTACTCTAAATGCATTCTTTTTTAGAACCTTTGTATTAATATCCATAATCGTCCTCCTTTTTTAATCCATTAAAAGTTTAGCTTTAACATAATTAAATACCGGACCGTCAAGGCAAATATATGTATCGTCCATTTTACAATGACCGCATTTTCCTAAACCACAGCACATTTTTCTTTCATAAGAAACCCAAACATTTTCCTCTTTAATTCCCCTCTTCAAAAATTCTGCTATAGTAAATTTAAGCATTATTGGAGGACCTACTACTACTACCTGAGCTTCTTCCACATTATTTATAGTTAAATCTTTAATATAAGTAGTAATTAAACCTACATTTCCACCATAACTTTCATCAGCCTTGTCCACTGTTAAAGTAACACCAACATTTTTTCTCCATTCTTCTATATCCTTTTTAAACAATATATCCTCTGGTGACTTAAATCCCATTAAAACATTAAAATTTGTAACTTCATTTCTATTAGCAGCAAAGTAATCTATAATACCTTTTACCGGTGCTAATCCAGTTCCTCCTGCAGCTACAATAAGTTCTTTTCCCTTGTATGTCTCTAAGTCAAAACCGTTTCCATAAGGTCCCCTCATAAATAGAGTATCTCCTACAAAAAAAGTATGAATGACATCTGTAACTAATCCCACACGTCTTATAGTTAAACCTATATATCCATCTCCTATTTCACATACAGATATAGGTGCTTCTCCATATTTAGGTATGGAAACCTCAAAAAATTGTCCCGGCTTCACAGTTCCTTTAAACTCCATTTTAAATGTATAATCAATATCCGTATGTTTTGTAATATCTAATATTTTACTAGCCTTTGGCAAATATACATTTTCCATTTATTTCACCTCTCCCACTGTATCATTTAACTTGTTAACACAATTTGAAAAAGATATATATTCTGGACATGCATCATCACATCTTCCACATCCAACACACATGTTATATCCAAATCTCTTCTTAAAGTCATAAACTTTATGCATAACTTTAAATCTCATTCTCTGTCCTTTATCCTGTCTAAAACTATGTCCTCCAGCTATATCCGTATACCCATCAATCTGACATGAAGTCAATACTCTTCTTCTCTCTCCTACATTTTTATTGTCTTTATAGAAAATGTCCTGCATATTAAAACATGTACATGTTCCACAAACCAAATTACATCTTCCACAAGAAATACATCGTGAGGAATACTCTTCCCACAGTGGAGCATTAAATACACTTACATCCATATTTTCAGGAACTTTAACCTTTACATCGTTTTCTGTTACAAAGTTAGGTTCTACATCACATTCTGTCATTCCATCAAAATAATTTTTAAAGCTTTCATCTTTACACTTTACTGAAACTTTTCCATCCTTATACTTTACAAATAAGTCATAGTTTTCTGTTTTATTACTACCCATACTTACACAGAAACAGTTTTCAAAGCTGTGTTCACATTCCATAAGTGCAAATTTTACTTTATCTCTTACTTTTTTATAGTAAGGATCTTCTACACCATTTCTCAAATAAATTTCATCAACTCTCTTTACAGCATTGATGTCACAGCTTCTTAAAAATATCAATATCTTTTTGTCATCCACTTTTGGTTCCATTACAGAATCTTCTGTAAAATAAAACAAGGTTTTAGTTATTGGAAGCATCACTTCTTTTGGTGAAAAGTTTGATTTTTCATCAAATATTATTTCTTCAATAGTATTTATCTCTGCATACCTAACTACATCTGTATCCGAAAATCTTCCCTTACCTTTTAATTTCACTGGAGCATAGATTTTGTACTCTTTTTGCAGCTTTTTTAAAAAATTATCAAATTCCACATTACTAATTTGAAATCCCATTCGTCAATTCCCTCCTTAAAACTTTTATAAGCCTAACAGCATATAACCATCGTTGTTATATATTTAACATATCATAAATGTAGAAAATTTAACGTGATACAAATCACGTTATGGTCAAAAAATAAAAAACTGTATTTGCATTATTTTCTGCAAATACAGCCTTCCACTAAACTCCCCTGAAGTACATCGACAGCACCTTGGGATCTATAACTATTATCTTTTTATGATGAAATTTTATCATATCTTTTTTTTCAAAATTATTCATGCAGCGTGAAATAGTCTCTCTTGTACTACCAAGCATCTCAGCTAAATATGTTATGCTTATATTCAAGTCAATAACTGTACCTTCTTTTGTTTCCACTCCATAATCCCTGGATAATTTCCAGAGTTTTGCTGCAAGCTTTTTATCCATTTTTATAGGTACGGTGTTTTTCATTTGCCTATAAAGTCTTCTTATTTTTTTAGCCATAGAATTAATTATAATATGAGTAAATTCAAAATCCCCTGCCATTATTTCTAGCAAATCATTTCTAAAAAAATACAATATATAACTATCTTCAAAAGCTTCACAACTTATAGATGCAGGTAAATTGTCAAAAATGACTTCATTTATAAATTCTCCTCTGCCTAAAATATATACAACCCTTTTTTGTCCGTCCTCCGATATCTTATACATGGTTACTTTTCCACTTAAAACAATATAAATTTTATCCACTTTGTCTTTTTCGCAAAATAATTCTTCACCTTTAGTAAGTTTTATCTTAAAAGCCTTTGTCTGCACCAATTTCAACGTAGATTTATTTACTTTTTCAAATAATGGAATCCCGCTAAAATCATCATTAGAAACTTTTGCCATAACTTATATCCTCTGGCTGCGTTTTTCTATACAAATACTTTCCAAGAGGTTTATCTTCAATGAATTTTCCATTAGATATAACCTTATTTCCCCTTAAAAAAGCATGCAGCACTCTTCCCTTCTGTTCAAAACCTTCATAAGGAGTATAATCTACATTTTGTATTTGATTTTTAACACTAATAACTTTAGGAAACGCAGGGTCCCACACTACAATATCAGCATCACTGCCCACTGCAATAGTTCCTTTCTGTGGAAAAAGTCCAAATAATTTAGCAGCATTAGTTGAAGTAAGTGCAACCATTTCATTCATACTTATCCTGTTTTTTAGTACTCCATAAGTATACATAAGACCAATTCTATGTTCTACACCCGGAGCCCCATTTGGAATTTTGCTAAAGTCATCAATGCCAACTTCTTTTTGACCTTTATAATTAAAGGAACAATGATCTGTTCCAATGGTCATTATCTCTCTGGAGCTTATCCCCTTCCACAATGCATCATTATCATATGTTTTTCTAAGAGGAGGTGACATTACATACTTTGCTCCTTCAAAATTATGGCTGTTCTTATCTCCATAGCAGGAATCGTCCAACAGTAGATATTGAGGACAAGTCTCAGCATAAACTTTTATTCCTCTCTTTTTGGCATCTAAAATACTTAATAAACCTTCTCTAGTACTTAAATGTACAATATACACTGGTGCATCTGCAATTTCTGCAATATTAAGAAGCCTTACAATTGCTTCTTTTTCAACTAAAGCAGGTCTTGTCAATGGATGATAATAAGGGGAACTATTTCCCTTTGATTTAGCTTCACTTATAAGTGATTCTATAATATCGCCATTTTCGCAGTGAAAAGTTATCAAGCTCTTTAACTCTTTACTTCTTTTTAAAGCTTCAAATATTACACCATCATCTACCTGAAGCGTTTTTTTATAGGCCATATATAATTTAAATGAAGTTACCCCTTCTCTAACCATATCTTCCATTTCACAAGATGTCTTATCATTCCAATCCGTAATACCCATGTGGAATCCATAATCACAATAGCAAATTCCATCTGATTTTTTATGCTGCTTTCTTAAGGCTTCTTTTAATGTCTCTCCCCTGTTTTGTGTAGCATAATCTAATATTGTAGTGGTACCTCCAACTAAAGCCGCTTTTGTTCCAGTTTCAAAATTATCTGCAGTTGCTATAGAACCACTTTCCAAATCAAAGTGAGTATGAGTATCTATACCACCCGGTAAAATATAGCATCCTTTTACAGATATGACTTCATCTCCACTTTTTTTTATATCATTTCCTATTGAAACAATTCTTTCATCTTCTATTCTTATATCCGAGCAATAAGAATCCACAGCAGTTACAATTTTCCCACCTTCAAGTACTACACCCATAAGCAAATCCTCCCTTTTTATATATTCTAACATAAAAAATATAAAGTATAATTAACTTAACTTTCACAATTTAAAAATAATGCGAAGCAAAGCTTCGCAAGTTAAGAATTAATAATGAAAAATTAATAGTGAAGGATGATTTTTAGCTATCGCAAAAAATCTTTCAATTTATATAAGTCAACGACGTTTCGCTTTAGCGAAACGAATGGTGAAAAGTTTAATCAAAGATTTTTTGTAGTGTAACGAAAAAAAATCCACATTAACTATTAATTCTTCATTCTTAACTATTAATTAAAAAAGTTGAGTATTCATTATCTATCTAAAGTAATAACTGTTCCCGTCTTACCTTCAAGGGCATCTTCACCTTTGTAAAGTGAAGTAATTATTGACTTGTGGCGGGAATTCGACTTTGCAAACATCACTGCTGCTTTTACTTTTGGAAGCATTGACCCTGGGGCAAAATGACCTTCTTCAATATACTTTTCTGCTTCTGCCACAGTAATGTGATTAAGGTCAATTTGATTAGCTTTTTTAAAATTAAGGGATACTTTTTCAACTTCTGTAAGTATCATAAGAATATCTGCATTTACATCTTCTGCAAGCCTTTCAGCTGCAAGATCTTTATCTATGACTGCCGCAACACCCTCTAATGATCCATCTTCCTTTTGGGCAACAGGAATGCTTCCACCTCCAGCTGCTACGCAGATAGTAGAATCCCACAACACTTTAATTGCCGGAAGTTCAACTATTCTCTTTGGAACTGGTGAAGCCACTACTCTTCTCCACCCTCTTCCAGAGTCTTCTTTCATCACGTAACCTTTTTCTTTCTTAAGTTTTTCTGCCTCTTCCTTACTATAAAAAGTACCTATGGGTTTAGTTGGGTTTTTAAATGCAGGATCATTTTTATCAACTACTGCCTGAGTTATAAGAGTTACCACTGGCACTTTCTTGTTTCTCTTGTCTAAAGCCATTCTCAGTGACTGCTGAATGTGATATCCTATATATCCCTGGCTCATGGCACTGCATACATCAAAAGGCATGGATGGTGTAACACTATTAGCTGCTTCCGATGCAAGTAAAATTCTTCCTACTTGAGGACCATTTCCATGAACTATTACAAGTTCATATCCCTTGCAGCTTATATCTGCAATATATTCACAAGTTTTTTTTATTACTTCTAGTTGTGCCTCAGCTGTAGCTTTCGTACCAGGTTCTTGAAGTGCATTTCCACCTAATGCTATAACCAATTTACAAAATCCCATTATAACATTCCTCCATAAGTCTTATTTGTCTGTATAATTATTTACATAGGATATTGGAATAAGTGCATACATTGCTGCACATTTTACTAATTCATCTTTCCAGGTCTTTTCATTAGGTGCATGTGCTTGATCTTCATGGCCTGGTCCAAAACCTATACATGGTATTTTATATCTTCCCATAATGGAAACTGCATTTGTAGAGAATGTCCATTTATCTACCTTTGGCTCACTCTTAAATAAATCCTTATAGCAAGTTACAACATTCTGACATACTTTATGATCTTCAGGCAGTACCCAGGTTGGGAAGAAACATTCCGTTGGATACTTCAATCCTGTATAAGAAGGTCTTTCATAAGTGTACATTTCAACTTCAGCCTTTGCAGCCTTAACTGAAGGTAAATTCTTAATCTGATCAATTGCATACTCCCAGGTTTCACCAGCAGTAAGCCTTCTGTCAACAGAAATACTGCATCCATCTGCTACGGCACATCTTGAAGGTGATGAAAAGAATATTTCAGATACGGTTAATGTACCCTTTCCTAAAAATTCATCATTAATTAATTTTTCATTTAAATCCTTCAGCTCATTTAATATAGGAGCCATTTTAAAAATTGCATTATCTCCTCTCTCCGGTGCAGAGCCGTGGCAGCTAATTCCATGGGTTGTAACTTTTATCTCCATTCTTCCCCTATGTCCTCTATATATATTTACTGAAGTTGGTTCTGTTATAACTACAAATTCCGGCTTTACTTTATCTTCATTGACTATATACTGCCAGCATAAGCCATCACAATCTTCTTCTTGAACAGTACCTGTTACTACTAATGTATAATCTCCCTCAAGTCCAAGCTCTTTAATTATCTTGCCTGCATAAACCATGGAGGCCATTCCTCCCTCCTGGTCTGTGACACCTCTTCCTAAAATAACCTCATCATCTTCATAGCCTTCATAAGGATCATATTTCCATAGATTTCTATCACCTATCCCTACTGTATCTATATGGGCATCCATGGCAATAAGGTGTTTTCCGTGTCCTATATATCCAAGTACATTTCCCATAGGATCTATTTCTACTTTGTCAAAACCTACCTTTTCCATTTCCTCTTTTATTCTTAGTATAACTTTTTCTTCGCCGCAGCTTTCACTTGGAATTCGAGCCATATCCCTTAAAAATCTACATATTTCAGGTTTATACTTTTCTGCCATATCCAATATTTTTTCTTTATTCAAATCTAATGCCATCTAAATTTCCCCCTATTTTATCTATCTTTAGAAACGCTTCCAGAGCTCTTGTGCTAGTTCCCTGCTTCTTGCCATAATTCTTTCCTCGTCAACACCTACAAGTTTTCTATTTTCCATAATAACTTTACCATTTATAATTGTTGTATCTACACAGCGTCCATTAATGCCAAATAATAAGTGTGAATTAATATTGTTTTCATTTATTGGTGTAGGTGCATTATAATCTACAATAATTATATCTGCTAGTGCTCCTTCTTTTAAAATGCCAATTTTTCCATCAATAAATCTTTCAACAATTTTTCTATTATTATAGAAAAGCATTTCTGGAATTTCAGTCCAAGCTACAGTAGAATCTCCAGTAGCATGTTTATGAATAATATTTCCAACCTTATAAGATTCCATCATATCTGCTGTATAGCCATCTGTACCAAGGCCTAATAGAATTCCTT
This sequence comes from Clostridium ragsdalei P11, assembly GCF_001675165.1. Taxonomy (GTDB): domain Bacteria; phylum Bacillota; class Clostridia; order Clostridiales; family Clostridiaceae; genus Clostridium_B; species Clostridium_B ragsdalei. The sequence continues at coordinate 38,061 of NZ_LROS01000016.1, read as the reverse complement.
TTTTATACATTTTAAGTACAGGAGATACGCCTACAGCATTACCCATATTAGATTCAGGATTATGAACAACTATTGCATTTTTTTCTTTGATCAAGTCTAGTTCTTCATCAGAAACATGAATACAGTGGACTAAAATTGTCTTATCAGAAAGTGCTCCTGCATCATACCATCTCTGTACAATGCCCTTGCCATATTTTTGTTTAGTTATTTCCAGGTCCTGTATTCCCTCTCCTGTATGAACATGAAAACCTGTATTTAAATTTTCTATGGCATCCATACATTTTTCCAAAGTTTTATCTGAAATTGTCATAGAAGCATGAAGTCCAAACATACCTTTAATCATGTCATCTTTTTTATCATTACAATACTTAATGAAGTCCACATTTTCAGCAATACCTTCATCAGTAATTTTTTCTCCATCTCTATCTGAAGTTTCATAACATAAGCTGCTTCGGATACCTACCTTTTCTGCAGCCTCAGCTATTTTAAATAAACTACCTTTAACTGAATAAGCACTTGCATGGTGATCAAAAGCAGTTGTAACACCATTTCTAACTTCATCAATCATCGGTACAATAGCACTATAATAAATATCCTCTGGAGTTAATACCTTATCGAGTCTCCACCACAATCCTGTAAGTATGTCCATAAGATTTTTTGCTGGAGGACTGTCATTAGCCATTCCTCTGGCAAAAGTACTATAATAATGCATATGGGTATTAATAAATCCTGGCATAACAAGCCTACCCTTTGCATCAATAAACCTTCCATCTTTATATTTTTTCTTCAATTCTTCTGTCAAGCCAATTTCAATAATTTTATTTCCGGAAACAGCAATACATCCATTATCAATAATTGGCCTAGCATCATCCCTAGTAATAAGCTTACCATTCCCAATTAATAGCATACATTTTCCCTCCTAAATTTTAAATATTAGGTTACAGCATATAACTGTACTTATCTATGCAACTTTTAATTATACATTCCATTTCTTTTGAGATAATATTATCCTCACCAATAGTGTACCTGGCAACTTTGCCACCTTCCTCTCTAACTTTACAAATGCCTTTTTTAATATCAATAACACAAAATCCCTTATTCTTACTATTTTCAAAATCATTTTCATTCCAAAAGACTGTCACTTTATCTTTATATGGGTTTCCCTCATATGGACAGAAAACTCCACAATTTCCACATTCGTTGCACATACCATCCAAATGTATAATCTGATGAGAAGAAGCAAATCCTCCTACATTAATAGCTACATTTGCTCTATTTGGACAAACATCAACGCACAATTCGCAAATGTTACTGCAGGAAAGACATCTTTCAGGTTCTTCTTCGTAATTTGTGGAATCTCTTAATACACCCTTCCTGCTATATATTTGTTTTTCATCTATAGGGATAACTTTTTTCTCAAAATCATTATTCAATCCTTCTTTTGACAATATATTTTTGGCAACTGTTTTTCCATCTGCTATTGCCTTAACAATAGTAGCCGGTCCACATTTAGCATCACCTGGAATATATATATTAGAAATATTAGTTTCACAAGCTTCATTCAGTTTTGGGAAATCCTTAGAATTTAATTCTATTCCATTTATTTTTAACAAATCACTATCCACTTTTTCTCCTACGGCAGCAATAACCGTATCTGCATCTAGCACAACCTCTTTGCCAGTTGAAACAGGACTTCTTCTACCTGAAGTATCTTTTTCTCCTAATATCATCTCTTCACAAAGCAATTTATTATCTTTAATAGCTATCGGTGCAAGAAGTTCTTTAAATACAATGCCATCACAAATAGCTAACTTTAATTCTTCAGAATCCGCAGGCATATATTCCTTGGTTCTTCTATATACAATTGAAACAGTCTCTACTCTAGCTATTCTCTTAGCTGCCCTTGCTGCATCCATTGCTACATTTCCGCCTCCAATAATACAAACATGCTTTCCTAAATCAATGTTTTCTTTTTCTGCTTTATATCTTTCAAGAAACGCAATGGCATTCACTGCTTTTTCCTTACCTTCTTTTAAAGATAATTTTCCTGGCTTCCAGGCACCTATTGCTAAGATAATATAATCATATTTTTCCTTCAATTCATCTATATTAAAATTCTCATTAATTCCAAATTTAAATTTCACTCCTTGTTTCTTTACAAGCTCAAAATCCTGGTCAATCATCTCAGATGGAATTCTAAAATCCGGGATAACATACCTTACTACACCATAAGGTTTTTCTTTTTTATCCATTACAGTTACATCTATACCATTTCTTCTCAAGAAAAGAGCTGTTGAAAGTCCTGCAGGACCTGCACCTATAACTGCTACTTTTTTATTACTTCTTATATCTTGAGGTTTGATATTTTCAATATACTTTTTCTCAGCATTTAAGACAGCAATTTTTTTCATGTCTCTAATTAAGACAGATGAATCGTAGTCCAATCTAGTACACTTAAACTGGCAATTGTGATTGCAAATAGTTGCTGTAATTGCTGGTGATGCATTATCCTTAGCAATTATAGAAAAGGCTTCATCATATTTCTTTTTACCTACTAAGGCCACATATTCAGGAATTTGCTGATTTATAGGACATCCTATGCTGCAAGGTGCTGTCATGCAATCATAAGTAGGAAGTTCTACAGAAAGTTTTCTACTTCCTACAGTTCTTGAGTTTTTAAGATGATGATCATCTTTTAAAGCTTCTTCTGCCAATTTTGATAACATATCTGTATCTATTCCTGAGAATTTACCTTTAAGCTTTCTCTCTACCTTCTGAGCCATTTGAGTTATTCTCTCATATCCACCTGGCTTTAAAATAGTGGTTGCAAATGTCACCGGCTGAATTCCTGTAGTTAAAATTTTATCCACATTAAAGAAATCTGCTCCTCCTGAATAGGATACCTGTAAATCCCCTTGAAATTCTTTTGCTAATTTACCTGCTAAGGCAATTGTAAGAGGGAAAAGAGAACGTCCTGACATATACATTTCTTCTCCAGGCAATTCCTTGTTTTCAATTTTAACTGGTAAGGTATTAGTGAGTTTCACTCCTATTTCTAAATTCAACGTCTTTGCAGTATCTTTCAAACGCTGGAGCATTGCCACAGCATCCCCATACTGTAAGTCATTTTTAAAATGATCTCCATTTAAGGTTATATAACCATATTCCATTGTGTTAAGCGTATTTCTAACAAATTTTTCTCCTAAAAGAGTTGGATTCATCTTTATAAAAACATTTAACTTTTTTTCTTTCAGTAAGTAATTTGATATTTTTTCTATTTCCTCTGGAGGGCATCCATGCAGTGTAGATACTGTAATAGATGAACAGACAATTGGGGATATTTCTTCTAAATCTTTTTCATTAAAATTGGAGAACAAATTCATATGAGAAATAATTACTTTTTTACATTCATTCCATACTTTTGTATTAGAGGCATTTCTCATACCTTCAATATAGTTATCCATTTTAGGAGATTTAATACCATCTAAATCATAGCCTACACTCATGTTAAACATGAAATCTCTTTGCTTACTTAGATCAAGTTCCTTCATTAAAATATGAAGCAAGAACCAAGCTTTTATATACTCACAGAAAGCATCAGATACTTTTAGTTCTGTAGACCATTCCACATTGTAGCATTCATCTTGTGCACAAATACAAGGTTTAGCTACTGTTATATCTTCTCCATCAATAACTTGTACTGTTTTTAATTCAATAAATCGGCTTCCAGTTAAATAGGCAGAGACAATGTTCTGAGTTAATTGAGTGTTTGGCCCAGCAGCAGGTCCAAGGGGTGAAGATAGCTTTTCACCAAACACTTCAATTGATTTTCCACTTTTATTTTTATAAAATTTATCTTTATGAATTCCAAAAATAGATCCCTTTTCTTTTAATTCTTTTATAACCCAAATAATCATTTTTTCAAAAGAAATAGGGCGCATTCTATCACTCATTTATATTCCCCCTAAGATATACTTTTACATTTTATTTTGCTAAAAATCTCGGTGGCTTTGAATCAATAATCTCTGTAAGTGTTTTTACAGGATCTTTCACCTTACTTAAGAAAATCATTGAAGCAACAATGTAAGGTTTATATCCTGCCTGTTTATAAAGTTCTTCACGATAACGATCAAATACCGAAGCAGCTACTTCACCCTGCTTGCAACTTACTCCCGTAATATCTGCAGGTAAACAATGCATATATAATGCTTTAGAATCTTTAGTGAGCTTCATCATTTCTTCTGTGCATTCCCAGTCCTTATAATTTGCATTTTGATTTAACAGTTCTTTTTCAAGTACCTCTATTTCCTCAAATTTACCTTCTCCATATAAGTTAGTACGCTTTTCCATGGCTGCAAATGGAGCCCAACTCTTTGGATAAACTATATCTGCATTCTCAAAAGCTTCTTTCATGGAATTAGTTTTAATAAATTTACCTCCACTTATCTCAGCATTTTTTCTTGCAACATTCTCTACTTCCGGCAATACGTCGTATCCTTCAGGATGTGCAAGTGTAACTTCCATACCCATTCTCGTCATTAAACCAATAATTCCTTGAGGTACGGATAATGGTTTACCATAGGAAGGAGAATAGGCCCAGGTCATAGCTAGTTTTTTGCCTTTAAGATTTTGAGCTCCACCAAAATAATGAATTAAATGAAGTAAATCAGCCATACATTGAGTTGGATGGTCTATATCACACTGAAGGCTTACAAGGGTAGGACGCTGTCCAAGGATTCCAGCTTTATATCCCTCTTGAACTGATTCTGATACTTTATGCATATACTTGTTTCCTTTGCCTATAAACATATCATCCCTAATACCTATAACATCTGCCATAAAAGAAATCATATTTGCTGTTTCACGAACAGTTTCTCCGTGAGCAATCTGTGACTTTCCTTCATCAAGATCTTGAACCTCCAGTCCAAGTAAATTACATGCACTTGCAAAACTAAATCTTGTTCTTGTAGAATTATCACGGAATAATGAAATTGCTAGTCCACTATCAAATATACGCGGTGATATATTATTTTCCCTCATCTGACGTAAAATATCAGCTACTGTAAAAACTGCCTTAAGCTCTTCGTCTGTTTTTTCCCAGGTTAAAAAGAAATCATTACTATACATATTTTTATAATCTAGTTTCTTTAAATTTTGAATAAGTTCTTTTAATTTTTCCATAAGATATGCCTCCTAATTGCAATGATTGAATTAGTATATTTTAACATTTTAATATCAATATATTTTGTCTTAGATATGGTATATTTTAAAATTGGACTAACTAGTTAGTATAATTTGATTTTATAATAATAAAATATCTTTGTCAACATTAAAATATTTTTCTTTTAAAGTAAAATAATGTCTAATATTACTTACAGTTTCTATATTGTACAATTTCTTCTTAATTGTAATGTTGACAAAATACCATTAATATTATTAGAATAAATTATACTAACTGGTAAATCCATCTTATATTTACAATACACTACAATGCTTTGCTATAATGTGTTTACCTATTACTTGTCAGGCACAGGAATCTTAGATATCAATTTCAGCTCTTTACTCATCTAGAAAACAAAAAATCAAAATTCATCATTTTTATTAATTTCTTTCACAGTATAAGGTAGAGTATTAGAGTAGATAGTCATTAATTCAACTTTTGCAGTTTAAAAAACTTGCAAAGCAAAGCTTTGTAAGTTAAGAATTAATAATGAAAAATTAATAGTGAAGGATGATTTTTAGCTGTTGCAAAAAATCTTTAAATTTATATGAACCAGCCATGTTTCGCTTTAGCAAAATGAGCTATCAAAAATTTAATCAAAGATTTTTTGTAGTGTAACGGAAAAAAATCCACATTAACTATTAATTTTTAATTCTTAACTATTAACTAAAAAAATTACGTCGTAATTTTTTATATCAAGTCAAACTTTCATATGTGCAAAAGTTGAAATATTAAATAAATTTAATAGGGGGTTTTACAAATGTCAGAACAATCTGTAAAAAATGTAGACAAAGTAAACGAAATGCTTCCTCTTCCAAAACTTTTTACTTTAGGACTTCAGCACGTACTTGCAATGTATGCAGGTGCTGTAGCCGTACCTTTACTTATTGGTGCTTCTGTAGGTTTGACACCTAGACAATTAGAACTTTTAGTAGCTGCAGATTTATTTACTTGTGGTATTGCAACTTTAATTCAAGCAATTGGTATAGGGCCTTATGTAGGCATTAAGCTACCTGCAATTTTAGGCTGTACTTTCGCCGCTGTTGGTCCACTTATTATTATCGGCAAAAGTTATGGGATGCCGACAGCCTATGGTTCCATAATAGTAGCAGCACTTGTTGTGGTATTAATTGCACCAATATACGGAAAAGTGTTAAGATTTTTTCCAACAGTTGTAACAGGTACAGTCGTTACTATGATAGGTCTCTCTCTAATTAACGTGGGCATTAGTAGCATTGGTGGTGGTTCAGGAGCTAAAGATTTTGGAAGCATCTCCAATCTTTTACTCGGCGCATTTGTAATGCTAGTTGTTATATTCTCCAATAAATTCTTTAAAGGATTTTTTCAAGCAATTTCTGTTTTAAATGGCATTATTTTAGGCACAATAGTGGCTGCATTTATGGGGAAAGTAGATTTTTCAGTAGTTGCGAGTGCAAAATGGATAAGCTTTGTTCGTCCATTAAATTTTGGTATACCAAAATTTAATCTTGCCTCTATTATTATGATGACCTTTGTCATGCTTACAGTAATGATCGAATCAACAGGCACATATCTTGGTATAGGTAGAATATGCGAAAGAAAAATTACAGAAAATGACATTGTGCGAGGGCTTAGAGCTGAAGGACTTGCAACAATCCTAGGTGGTATCTTCAATTCTTTCCCTTACACAACATTCAATCAAAATTTAGGACTCCTAGCTTTAAGTAAAGTAAAAAGTCGTTTTGTCGTAATCGTTTCCGGTTTTATTCTCATATGTCTTGGATTGATCCCTAAATTTGCAGCTTTAGCTACAATCATTCCCCAACCTGTTATAGGTGGAGCTACAACCATAATGTTTGCAATGGTAGCCGTAGCTGGTATACAAATGCTCTCAAGTGTAGACTTTGACAAGAATTCAAATATGCTAGTTGTTGCCTGCTCTATTGGCATAGGCCTTGGAGTTACTATTGTTCCTACTATACTTGATCATACTCCTCAATTTTTCAAATCAATCTTCAGTAGTGGTATAGTTTCTGCGTCTGTAGTTGCAATAATTCTCAATGCATTTTTAAATCACGGTGAAAAAAACGTTACTAATATTGAAGCCTCCTCTGAAAATACTCCACAAAAATATTAGTAGTGCTTGTTAAAAGCACACAATATACTATTTAAAACCATTCATGTCAATATATTGACATGAATATAATTCAGAATTATAATAAAAGTGGATTAACTAGTTAGTAATATTTATTTGAAATTAATTTATTATTAAAAATTTATAATTTGGAGGCGACTTGTTGTTGAAATGGATTGTTAATAATAAAAAAGATGTTAAAGCACATACACCTTTATTAAGTAAAAAAAATTTATGTGAAGTTAAGACTTTCCATGAAAGTTTTGAACAATATAAAAAAACTCCTCTTGTTAAGTTGGATGGATTGGCAAACTTTTTAGGACTATCTAATATTTTTGTAAAAGATGAATCTTTTCGTTTTGGATTAAATTCATTTAAAGTGCTGGGAGCTTCTTATGCCATCGGAAAACATCTTGCACAAAAATTAGACAAGGATATATCAGAACTTCCATTTTCATTACTAAAATCTGAGAAAGTAAAAAGTGATTTAGGGGACCTTACTTTTGTTGCCACTACAGATGGCAATCATGGACGTGGGGTCGCTTGGATGGCAAAACAACTGGGATACAAGTGTATTGTGTACATGCCTAAAGGAAGCACTCAAAACAGATTAAATAACATAGCTGAATTTGGTGCAGATGTCAGTATAACTGATTGGAATTATGATGATGCAGTACGTTTTACAGCTAAGCAAGCTTCTAAAAATGGATGGGAAGTCATTCAAGATACAGCTTGGGAAGGATATACTGAAATTCCTAAATGGATCATGAAAGGATATTCTACTTTAGCACAAGAAGCTATTGAACAGTTACATGGAACTGTTCCAACTCATGTATTTTTACAAGCAGGTGTAGGAGCCTTTGCTTCTGTTATAGCAAGTGTATTTGTTTCTACATTTGAAAAAAATCCACCAAAAATTATTATCGTAGAACCTGAAAAAGCTGATTGTTTTTATAGATCCTGCAAAGCAGGTAAAATTGAGGCCGTCACAGGAGAAATGAATACGATAATGGCTGGACTTGCCTGCGGTGAACCTAACCCTATGGGCTGGGATATCTTGAAATACTGTGCTGATGTATTTGTATCAGTCCCTGATTGGGTAACAGCAAGAGGAATGCGTGTCTTAGGAAATCCTCTTAAAGGTGATAATAGAATAATATCAGGAGAATCAGGAGCTGTAACAGCAGGACTCTTATCCATTTCTTCAAAGGATAAATATAAGGACTTACGTGAAACATTGAAACTTGATAAAAATTCTAACGTTTTACTCATTAGTACAGAAGGAAATACTGATCCGAAAGTATATAGAAACATTACTTGGGATGGTGACTATCAAAGTTTAATATAAATACCCTAAATAGAAAATAAACTTATACTCCGCATGTTTTTACAACCACAAGCCCGGTTAAACATTTTGATAAGTCTAAGCAGAAAATTTATACAAATCTAAGGACTTTTGGAAACTCGTACCTTAAACAATTCAAAAGTCCTAAGTTTTGTATATAAATTTTCCACTAAGACTTATATACAAAATGTTTAAATGTGCTTGTTTATTGTAAAATCATTTCTACGTGTAAGTTTATTTTTATATAGTGATTACTCAACTTTCGCACATATAGAGTTTTGACTTAATATAAAAGAATTACGAAGCAAAACTTCGCAAGTTAAGAATTAATAATGAAAATTTAAAAATAAAGGATGATTTTTAGCTGTCGCAAAAAATCTTTAAGTTTATATAAATCAGCAGTGTTTCGCTTTAGCAAAACAAGTGATAAAAAGCTTAATCAAAAATTTTTTGTAGTGTAATGGAAAAAAATCCACATTAACTATTAATTCTTCATTCTTAACTATTAATTAAAACTATTGCTTCGCAAAGTTTTTAAGCTGCAAAAGTTGAGTTCATTCTAATTGAAATTTTGAAAAAGAGGTAATTTAAATGTTAGACATTTTAATAAAAAATGGTTTAATTGTAGATGGTACAAATACTACTCCCTATAATGCAGATATGGGAATTAAGGATGGCAAAATAATAAGTATAGAGAAAAATATACCAAGTGAAGCAAATGAAGTTATTGATGCCTCTGGATTAATAGTTTCTCCAGGGTTTATTGATGTACACAGCCATAATGATCTAGTGCCTTTTACTTGTGAAAGCCTTAGAAATTCAAAATTAATTCAAGGGGTCACTACTGAACTCGTGGGTCAATGTGGCCTGGGAATTTTCCCTTATATAGAAAGTCAGAATAACACATGGAAAAATTATGTTGTTGGAATAGTTGGAGGTGCTGATCTAAAATGGCACTTTTCTGACCTGAATGAATATATGACTAAAATTAATTCAATGGGATTAAAAAACAATTATGCTTCATTAATTTCTCAGGGTGCTGTCAGGACAAATGTAATGGGATTTAACCCTAGAATACCTACACAATATGAAATTAACCACATGTGCAGATTAGTAGATGATGCTATGAGAAAAGGTGCTTTTGGAATGTCTCTAGGTCTTCAATATATGCCAGGTATTTTTAGCTGTAGAGATGAATTAATTGCTATGTGTAAGGTTGTAAAAAGTTATAATGGAATTGTTATGGTTCATGTTAGAAATCACGATAACACTATAAATAATGCTTTAGAAGAAATTATATCAATTGCCAGAGAATCTAAGGTAAAGCTTCAAATTTCCCATATGAGATCTTATAATTCAAGTGAATTAGGTTTGAATGCTGACTCACTTATTGAAATCATAGAAAAAGCAATTGACGATGGCATAGACATCACTTTTGATGAGCATCCCTACCTCTCCGGCAGTACCTTAATGACTCAACTTTTACCCCCCTGGCTTACAAAAGAAGGAGAAGGTACCTTATTAGAAAAGCTAAAGGATGTTCAAGTATTAAATAGAGTTAAAAATGAACTTTCTAATACAAAAATCCATTACCCTGCATGGGATAATTACAGTGCAATAGCTGGTTGGAATGGGATCCTCATCACTTCACTTAAAAAAGATAAAAATCTAAAGTACATTGGAAAAACCGTTGGAGATATTTCAAAGGACTTGGGAATACATCCAGTAGACTTTATATCTAAACTACTTATTGAAGAAAATGCAGGAATTGGAATAGTTACCTTAAATATATTTTCAGAAGAAGACACTATAAAACTCATACACCATCCCCTACAGATGATATGTTCAGATAGTATACCTGCAGGTGTTCCACATCCACGTTTCTATGGTAATTATCCTCTTTTTATAGGTAAATTTGTACGACAAAAAAAGGCTATTAGCCTTGAAAATGCCATATACAAATCAACGCTATTTCCCGCAGTTACTCTGGGTTTAAAAAATATAGGTAAATTAGTTCCTAACAATATAGCAGACATCACTATATTTGATTTTGACAAAATCATAGGTTATGAAGATTACAAGAATCCAACTAAACCACCTGTTGGTGTAAAATATGTGTTGTTAAACGGAAAACTTGCTGTAAAAAATGGAGTTGTATGTAAAGGAAATTATGGTAGAGTTATAAGACACACATAATTATATTAAGTTAAGAATTAAGCATTAAAAATTAATAGTTACCAATATTTAAATTTAATATTATATTTTCCATAAATTTATTTTATTACCACACGATATAATATATATAACATGCAGTTAATGACTACAATTATGCTTATAGAAACTTAATGGGAGGAGTATTGTGGAAATAAAATTAGATTATAAAAATACAAGTAACAAAATAGTTATCAATTCTTATAATAATAAAGTTTGCAATGATTTTAAGTCATGTATTCATCAAATGAATCCATGTATAAATTCTCCAGATGAATTAAAAAATGGTGTATTTGCTAATGCTCCTTATAACGTTAGAAAATCTTGGATGAATGTATTTAACAGTTTACCAAAAGAAGATAAGCTTTATGCCGCAATAATTCTGCTTGAACTTAATCAAATTAAATCTGGTCAAATTAAATCTAATAACATTAATATTAATAACTACAGTGATGATATCAATGGATATGTAGACTTATTCAATACATTATCAGAAGGAATACAAGAGAGATTACAAAATAATAAATATACCGATTTACGAATTCAAATAGCATACAAGAAGGAATATTATATCATAAATAAGTTTATGAAAGAATTACGTAAATACATGTAATAATTCTCTATTTTTCAGGTCTTTTACACATCATAGGAATGCATTACATTACTTTAGGCAATAAAATTTTTAGCCTTTATCATTTCTTTGTCTGTATAAAATAATTCAAATTGAGTTTGATAATCCTAAGGGAAAATTCAAAATTATATATATGAGTCTAGATAAACGTTTAATTTATACCAAGAAATATGCTGTCAAATTTCAAATCATATTTAAAAACTTTTTCTATAATTGAAAATTTCTATATAAGGTTTCTAAATAAAAAATCACTTTATACATAGGATATTTTTACAATAATGAAGTTCTTTTAAATATTTTGTACATAAGCCTTAGTGAAAAATTCGTAAAAAATCTTAAAATTTTTGAATTGTTTGAGGTATGAGTTTTCAAAAGTTCTTAGATTTTTTAGAATTTTTTGCTTAGGCTTATCAAAATATTTAACCGAACTGAAGGTTGTAAAAATATCCGGAGTATAAAGTGATTTTTACTTATAAGTTAAATCCCATTACTTTCAAGGAAATCACGAAGTAAATTCATACATACAGTCTTTCTATATTCTGCTGAAACCCTTCCTTTTATAGGGATAATAACCTTATCATATGCTGCAAGGTACTCCTTCTTAACAGCTTTTGCTTCTTCAATAGTCTTACCAATGAGCATTCTATCAATAACTGGCAGCCTTATAACAACATCTTTAACTGCGCCAAAGGCTGTACTGCAATTACAAATTTTATTATTTTCTACATTAAGAATACCAGCAAAAGATACCCTGGAAATTGCTAAGGCATTTCTTGCCCCTACCTTCTTATAATAATAATTGTCAAATCCTTCTTTGTTCATGAGAACTTCAACAAGCAGTTCATCTTTTTTGAGGGAAGTCTTTTTTCTACCAAGATAAAATTCATTAATAGGAATAATCCTCTCCTCTTTGCTACTTACAATACGCAGTTTAGAATCCGTAACAAAAAAGATAAGTGCACTATCTGCTTTAGGTGAGCCATTACATATATTACCGCCAACAGTACCTAAATTTCGAATTGCAGGTGCTGCAATTTGTGATACTGCTTCTTTTAAAATAGCAGGAGTCAATTCATTTTCAATAATATCCGTAAAAGTACACCCAGCACCGATGTGAATATACTTTTCATCTTCTACTATATTTTTCATCTCAGATATTTTATTTAAGAACAAATATCTAGCATTTTCATCTGCCTTAATCATTAAATCCGTACCTCCTGCATAAGGAGTAACCTCCTCTTTTGCAAGAATATCTAATGCTTCCTTTAAAGATGATGGTCTATAACTATTTACCATAAACCTTTCCCCTCCTTTGCTGCAATACCAATAGCTTTAACAATGGCATTATAGCCAGTGCACCTACATAGATTTCCAGAAATACCTTCTCTAATCTCCGCTTCTGTAGGATCTGGATTTTTTGAAAGTATACATTCAGATGCAAGTATCATACCTGGAATACAAAAGCCACATTGTACAGCACTAACAGAAGCATATGCCTTATCAAGGACTTCAAAACGTTTGGTTTCACGATATCCTTCAATAGTCATAACCCTACTACCTTCTATACTACCTACTGCTACCATACAGGAATTAACTAGTTTGCCATCGAGTATAACAGAACAGGCACCACATTCACCTTCCTTACAGCCGCACTTTACACCAGTAATGTGTAACTCATTTCTAAGTATATCAAGCAAACGCTCACTTCCCCTGGCAGTAGATGTAACTTCTTTTCCATTAAGAATAAATTTTATCATTACTTAAGCACCTCCTGCAAAACCTTCATAGTATCCTCTTGAGTAAATGGAGCTTTATTTAAATCTACGTCAAGTGCATTCTCCATAGCTTCCACATAAGCTGGAGCTGCACCAACAAGAGGAAGCTCACCAGCACCTTTAGCTCCATATGGGCCACAGCTATATGGATTATCTACTATTTCAGTTACAAGATTCGGAACATCTACTGCTGTAGGAATAATATAATCACTATAGCTATTATTACGGATTACGCCTTTATCATTGCATTCCATCTGCTCCATGGAAGCATATCCAATGCCCTGAAGAAAACCTCCCTGCATCTGTCCTTGTATAATGTTCATATCAATAGGAACACCAACATCAAAAATACCCCATGCTCCAGTTACCTTTGTAATAGCAGTAAGTGTGTCCACCTCAACTTCAATGACATTAACAGACCAGGAAAAAGTCGGATATGCGTCTCCTTTGAACTTTTCAAGACTAAATGGAATTATAAAGTCGGGCTCCACAAAATGTTCTTCCACAATCTGTTCTTCTCCAGTTTTCCATTCTCCTTTCAGTTTCTCTGCTGCACGCCTAAGCAATTCTCCAACTACCATTAAAGAACGGCTTGCTACAGTAGGCCCTGAGTCAGGTACATGGTCTGTATCCGGATTATTTATAAGCACCTTATCATAAGAAATGCCAAGGGTATCTGCAACAATTTTAGAAAAAGTAGTTTTAATACCCTGACCTATATCCGAATTGCTCACTAAAAGTTCCACTGTATCATCTGCATTTTTTCTAATTTTTACAACAGCTTTTATGAGATCACGTTCTCCACTTCCTGTAAAACCACATCCATGGAAAAATAATGACATGCCAATACCCTTTCGGTATCGTCCCTTTTGATTTTTATACATCTGACGTTTTTTACGATAGTCAGCAAGTTCATCAGCTCGCTTGATCATTTCAGGCAGAGATACATGGAAATGATACTTTCCACTTGTAGAAGTAGAATCGCCTTGTTTAACCATATATTTTTCCTTCAGTTCAAGGGAGTCAACGCCCATTTTCTTTGCAATATGATCCATCATCATCTCTACTGCAAAGAAAGTCTGTGGAGCACCAAAGCCACGATATGCACCGCAAGGTACTGTATTTGTCTTAACTGCACGTCCTACAACACGCAAGTTTTCTACCCTATATACGCCGTTTGCACAAATTACTCCACGCTGTAAAACAACAGGAGAAAGAGTTGTATATGCACCACTATTAAACAGTACATCAATATCCATACCTGCAATTTCGCCATCTTTAACTGCTACTTTATAGGTACAGATAGATGGGTGACGTTTTGAAGTAAACTCCATGTCTTCACGTCTATCAAATATTACTTTCACTGGTTTATTTGCCTTTTTAGCTGCCACTGCAGTTTGACATGCAAGTATAGACGGAAAGTCTTCCTTACCGCCAAAGCCTCCGCCAGTAACATCCTGAATAATCTGAATATTTTTTTCATCATATCCTAAAGCTTTGGAAACTGCACCATACACATAGTAAGGACACTGCATAGAACCACGTATTGTCATTCGCCCATCATGTGGATAAGCAATTATCCCCTGAGTTTCAAGATATGCCTGTTCTTGATAACCAGTTTGAAATGTTTCAACAAAAACCTGATCAGCTTCTTTTAGAGTCTTACAAATATCTCCTTTTTCACACTTGTAATGGAAAAAAACTGTATTAGATTTTTGCATATCCAGAACAGGAACCTGTTCCTCATATACTACAATAATTTCACTTAAAATCCTATTGACTTCTTTAAGGCTAGGTCCCACAACCATTAAAATAGGTTCACCTACATATTCCACAGTATCTTCAGCATAAACGGGTGTATCATTTTCCACAATTGCAACACGATTTACACCTGTTACATCATTTTTGTCAGCAACAAAGTAACCATCAGGTAATTTAGGAATACTTATATTAGTGATTTTTGCCCTTGCCTTTGTGGAATGCAATAGTCTGCCGTAAAGCATATCATCCATCACATGATCATCTACATAAAGGGCATGGCCACTTATTTTTAATTCATGATCTTTTTTCTTTACAGACTTACTAATATTTTTCATACAATACCTCCCTATATTCGATTCATAAAAAAGTAATATACTATTTTTTTAGTTTTTTATAGAATGTCCCTTTTAATGGCAATTGACTGCGGAATTTACCATCTAATCTATAATATGCATGAGAACAAGCTGGCGCTGTCGGAATCAAACATAATTCTCCACAACCTTTTGCCCCATAGGCTTCAGGAATCTTTCCTTTACTTTGTACAAGAATAACTTCAAGTTCTGGAGCATCTGTTGATCTCATAAGTCCTAGTGTACCTAGCTTTGTCTTAGGATAGCCACCTTCAACTTTAAATTCTTCTGTTAAAGCATATCCAAGCCCCATAACAATGCCACCTTCAATTTGTCCTTCAACAGCCTGAATATTGACAGGTGTTCCAACATCATAAGCTGCAACTACTTTTTCCACTTTTCCTTCTTCATTCAAGATAACAACCTGAGCTCCATAACTGTAACTTACATGGCTTACTGGATTTTTCTTTGGAGATCCCATTGGGTCTGTCTTCGCAGAATATTCACCATAAAATTCTCTTCCTTCTAAATCAAAAAGAGTCAATCCTTTGTGCAATTCTGCTTTTAATTTTTCAGATACACGCCTTACAGCTTCCCCAGTTACCACAGTCTGTCTAGATGCAGTACTAGTTCCTGAATCAGGTGTATGAAAGGTATCTGCTCTTTCATGAACAGTAAGTGCTGGATTTAAGCCTGTTGTTTCACATAATATGGTAGTACACATTGTTGCAATTCCCTGTCCCATACAAGCTGCAGAAGTTTTTATATGAACTTTTCCATTTTCTACAGATAAAATGCATCGGCCAATATCCTTATTTCCCACTCCAGTTCCACTGTTTTTAAAAGCTATGGCAATTCCTGCATAAGGATTTGATTCATATACATCTTTAACAGCTTCCAAGCATTCTGCCATAGCAACACTTTTATCTGCTATTTGACCATTTGGAAGTACCTGTCCTGGACGAATTGCATTACGGTAACGTATTTCCCAAGGTGAAATACCCACCATCTCTGCCAATAAATTAATATTGTTTTCAGTAGCAAAACAGCTTTGTGTTACACCAAAACCACGAAATGCTCCAGCAACCACATTATTTGTATAAACTGACATACCTAAAATGTCAATATTCTGATAATTATATGGTCCTGCCGCATGAGTACATGCTCTTTGTAATACAGGTCCACCAAGGGACGCATAGGCACCTGTATCTGCAATAATTACACCTTTCATAGCTGTTAAATATCCATTTTCATCACAAGCTGTTGTAAATTCCATTTCCATTGCATGACGTTTAACATGATAATCTAAGCTTTCCTGCCTTGAAAACTTTACCTTTACCGGTTTTTTTGTGTACCATGCCATTAATGCTGCAAGATGCTGAACACTCATGTCCTCCTTGCCGCCAAATCCTCCTCCAACAAGCTGGGAATGACAGTGTATTTTTTCCTTTGGAATTTTAAGCATATTTGAAATTTCACGCTGCTCGTCGTAAACAGATTGTGAGCCAGAATAGAGTAAAATACCATCTTCTCCTTCAGGTGCTGCAATTGCACACTCTGGTTCCATAAATCCGTGTTCCTGAAATGGAGTTTTATATTTTCTCGTCACTACATATTTAGAATTTTTAATTGCTTCATCTGCATTTCCACGTTGAAGAATAGAACGACTCATAATATTCCCATCTGAATGAATTAAAGGTGCATCTGCTCTTAGTGCATCTTCAGGAGAAGTAATCGGTTCCAATTCCGTGTATTCTACATCAACTAATTTGCACACTTCATCCAGCTTATCCTTATGATAAGTTGCCACAAGTGCCAGTGAATCTCCTATATATCTGGTTGTCGCACCTTCTGGAATCATTACATCCCAATCCTGTTTTATGTGTCCAATAATATTATTTGGAACATCCTTGGCCAGTAAAATTTTCACACAATCCGGGTGAGCTTCTGCCTTGCTTATATCAATTTTATTTACAATAGCCCTTGGGTATTTAGATCGAACTGTTTTGGCATAAATCATTCCAGGCAGCTCCATATCATCTACAAAAATACCTGTTCCATTTACCTTTTCGTCTACATCCACACGCTTAAATTTCTGATTCATCTTCAATTTACCTACAGGAGCTGGTATCTGAAGATTGTCCCTAAAATATTTTGCTGCCATTAAAATAGCTTCTTCAATTTTTTTATATCCAGTACAGCGACAGATATTACCTCTAATCGCCTTTTTTACATCTAACTTTGTTGGATTAGAATTGACATCTAATAAAGCTTTTGCACAAATTACCATCCCAGGAATACAAAAGCCACACTGTACTGCACCTGCTTCTCCAAAACAATATTCGTAAACTTCTTTTTCCCTGTGACTTAATCCCTCAACAGTTAAGATTTTCTTTCCTTCAAATTTTGATACTTTTTGTACGCAAGCTTTTACTGCTTTTCCATCTACTAAAATAGTGCACGTTCCACATGCACCTTCGCTGCAACCGTCCTTTGCAGAAGTGATTTTCAAATCATCTCTTAAAAAACGCAATAGGGGTTTATCAGTATTCGAAGCTACATCCTTACCATTAATATTTAATGTAAACATAAATAACCTCCTATTTTATAAAAATTTAACAATTTATTGTTATAATTATTATAAAACGGAGGCTAACCTTTATCAAATTCTTTGTGAAAAGAACTTGCTTTTTGCATTAAAATAGTCTATCAAATTCATCTTTTGCATACTGACGAACATTGTGTTCAAATTGCTCATATTTTTTTAAAAATTCCATACCTTCTTCGGTTAAATAAGTTTTTCCACCATTTCGTCCACCATGTTTCCTTTTAACCACTGCATATCCCAATTCCTCTTCCAACTGATTCAGCATGTTCCACGCTTTGCTATAGGAAAGTGCCATGTGTTTACATGCATTTCGTACAGAATGTGTATTCTGAATTAAAATCAAAAGCAACTTTGTTCTTGAATTAAAAAACATAGACTCCTTTTCAATACTTATTTTAACAAAAGGATGTAAAATACGCTGATTATGTTTTTTTAGGAGTTTTTCCAATTGCCAAGGGTCTCCTGTATCACTTAAAATTCCTTCATCTTCCACATCCATCAGCTGTCTTTCAATGCCAATGTTTTGGATAGCTCCCTCCATCCCTTCATTACCATTATATTTTAAAACTTGAGGGATTAACTTAGAAGATATCAAAAGGGGGTGTCCAGTTTTTCCATGATAAGATGGTGATAGTAACTGCTTATTACATTCTATCATCTTTTGAATAGTTTCTGGTGTAAATAATGGGGCACTTACTGGATTAAATATTACTTGATCACATTTATTCTTTAAAAAATCCAATCCTATTTTTGCAGAATCAAGCATTTGTGAATTTTCGTACTCTCCATTATACAAAAATATAACTCCATAATAAGCTAAATTATGTTCAATTTCCTCAGATTTATACCCTGTAATTACCACAATTGGTGAAACCCCAGCCTTTTGAAAAGTTAAGACAATTCTTTTTACTATAGTAATAGAACCAATTTTTCGCAGTGGATATGTTTCATCTTTCTCTGACGTTTTTCCTGCAGCAACAATTATACCTCCTGTTGTTTTTTTCTCTTTCTCCATATCCATACTCCTTATCTAGCTGTAACTTGCATATATGTACAATTTAAGACTATATGATTCTAGCCCAAGTGTAAAAATAACTAATTTTCTTCTTTTAAACACTGTTCAATAAGCCCTTCGGCTACATCAAAATACTTTTTCAAATCAAACTTGCCTTCATCAATAAGATACTGTAGTGATGCTCCTAACATTAATGATAGCATTATATATGTTAGCATATCTTTATATTCATTATCTACACTGTCTTTAAATTTCCCTTTATTTAAAACTTTACTAATGCCGCTGCGCCATATATTAAAAGTTTTTTGAAACTTTTTCCTTATTTCCTCATTTACTGTACCTTGAACCCAATAATCAAGTTGTACATAATCTAATTCTTTATTATTTAAAATGTCATCTTCCTTTTGTTCAAAAAATCCTCTTATATTTTCTAAAACACTTTTATTTTCTAAATCTATATATTTCTTACGGTTCTCTGAAAATTGCTTTTGTATATCATCTAAAAGGGCTATCATTATATCATTTTTAGTTGGAAAGTAATAATGCAAATTAGCCTGACTTCTCTCAGTTTCTTTTGCAATCATATGCATACGGGTACCGCTTATTTTTTCCCTTGCAATTACTTTCATAGCAGCATTTAATATCTCTTTTTTTGCATCTTTTGGCATAGTATAACCTCTTTCTCGTAACAATTATAATCTACTATAAAATTATACTCTAAGTTTAAATTTTACGCAAAATTTGTATAGAAACTCCATATGTTATACTTAAATATCTGTAAATAAATCTATAAAACTAAATTTAGAATAATCAAATAATCCCCTTGAAGTTATTTTTATCTCTGGAATTACGGGAAGTGCCATAAACCCAAGTGTTATAAATGGATCAACTTCTTTTTTAATTCCAAACTTTACTGCTAATGAATTTAATTTTATAATTTTATCTACTACCAAAGATGGATTCTCAGATGTCATAAGTCCACCTATTGGTAATTTTAAATACTCTAACAATTTACCTTCAGATACAAATACTATACCTCCATTATTGCATATAATGCTATTTACTGCTATCTCCATATCTTTATCATTGTCACCTAATACAATTATATTATGAGAATCATGGGCAATTGTCTGAGCTATAGCCGCTTTTTTGAGTCCTAGACCTTCTATGAACCCAACAGAATGTTTTCCACTGTTTTTGTGCCTCTCTATCACAGCTATCTTATTTACAACTTCTCCCTTACTTTCAACACATTCAACTAATCCTTCATTTATTTTAACTTCTCTCTTTTCTTTTTTAGTAACTAGTCCTCCTGGCTGCACATTTATTACATTTACAAATTTGCCTTTAGCCTTAATCTTAAATAATTCTTCTTTTATATAATCTACATTTACTGAAGGCTTAGCAAAAATATCTTTAAACATATGATTATCTTTATATATTTTACCATCCTTAATTACATTTTTAATCTTCAATTTTTTCATATCTTCAAATATTACCAGATCAGCCTTCATACCAGGTGAAATAGCACCTCTATCCCTTAAGTTATAACAATTAGCTGCATTAAATGATGCTATCGTATATGCTTTTATAGCATCTAATCCTTCAGCTATAGCAGTTCGTATACAATTATCTATACTTCCCTCATCTACTAAATCCTCAATATGTCTGTCATCAGTACAAAACAAAAATCTGCTATAATTTTTGTCATTTACTGCAGGTAATATTTTTTTCAGATCTCTAGCTGCAGATCCTTCCCTAAGCATTACATACATCCCATTTCTCACTTTTTCTAAAGCTTCTTCATAATTGGTACATTCATGATCTGTTCTAATGTTGGCACATAAATAAGCATTAAGTTCTTTATCATTAATTTTAGGACAGTGTCCATCTAAACTTTTTCCATACTTGTTTACCATTAAAATTTTTTTCAGCATCCCTTTATTTCCTGAAGTAACTGCATTAACATCCATTACTTCTCCAAGTCCTAAAACTTGAGGATCTTCAATAAACTTTTCTAAATTATCTGCTTCAAGCACTGCACCATTATCTTCAAAATCTACTGCCGGAACACAAGACGGAAGCATAAAAAATATATCTCCATCCCCTTTTTTGCTGTTTTCCAGCATAAATTCTATACCTTTTTCTCCTAAAACGTTTGCTATCTCGTGAGGATCTGCAATAATTGTAGTAACACCTTTTTTAATAACTAAATCAGAAAATATTTCCGGAGTTACCATGGAAGATTCTATATGAACGTGAGAATCTATAAACCCTGGTGCTACAAAAAAACCATTACAATCAATTTCATGGTTTCCCTCATATTTACCCATTCCTACAATTATCCCATCATTTATTGCAATATCCTTTTTTTCAACAGTCTGAGTAAATACATTTATTATAAAAGCATCTTTCAGTACAAGTTCTGCTTTTATCCTGCCCATAGCAGCATCGATTTTATTTGTCAATTCATTCATCTACTCACTTCTCCAATCTATTAAAATGCCCTATTATGATCTTACTTCCGCAGTTTAAAAATATTGCGAAGCAAAGCTTCGCAAGTTAAGAATTAATAATGAAAAATTAATAGTGAAGGATGATTTTTAGCTATTGCAAAAAATCCACATTAACTATTAATTCTTCACTCTTAACTATTAACTAAAAAAGTTGCTTCACAATGTTTTTATATTAAGTCAAAATCTCATATGTGTAAAAGTTGAATATATAATATATATTACTCTACTCAAACGGAAGTAGTAAATACCTTAACACAAATAATACGGCAAGAACATACACTATTGGGCTAAGTTCTTTACCTCTACCAGTAGCTATTTTTACTATAGGATAAATGATCATTGCAACTGCAATACCATTTGCTATACTATAACTAAAAGCCATTAATGAAATAGCGAAGAAACATGGTAATGCTTCTGTAAAATCACCAAAATCTATATTTTTGATTACTCCCATCATTAAAGCACCTACTATAATAAGTGCTGGTGCTGTAGCCTGTGAAGGAACTACTCCAACAAGTCCTGAGAAGAATAATGAAAGAATAAATAATATACCTACGGTTACTGCTGTGAGACCGGTTCTTCCTCCTGCTGTAACACCAGATGTTGATTCAACATAGGTATTAATAGTACTTGTTCCGAAAAATGATCCTGCAGTTGTTGCTACTGCATCACAGATAAGAGCTTTCTTAAGTCTTAAAACTTTACCGTTTTCATCTACCATCCCTGCCTTTGTAGCAGTTCCAACAAGTGTTCCAATAGTATCAAAAAGATCAACCAAACAAATTGTTATAACAACCATAACAAAACTCAAAATTGCTCCTGCTATAGAAGTACCTCCTTTTGAAAAAAGGCCAGAAAAATCAAAAGCTGCAAAAGTAGGTGCAAGAGAAGGTGGTGCACTAAAGATGTGTAAATTTGCAAGAGAAGTAACTTTAAGTGGTATACCTATAAGTGTAGTTAAAACAATACCTATAAGAATGGATCCTGTAACATTTCTTGCCATAAGTACACCAATTATTAAAACTCCTATTATGGTAAGCAATGTTCCTGGTTGTGCAAAATTTCCAAACCCAACAAGTGTTGATTTATTTGAAACTATTATTCCACCACTTTTCAAACCAATAAGTGCAATAAAAAGTCCTATACCACCAGACATAGCATATTTTAAATTTTGAGGTATAGCATCAACAATTTTTTCTCGTATGGATGTAACTGTAATAATTATAAACAAAATACCTGAAGTCAGTACTGCAGTAAGAGCTTGGTGCCAATTAAAACCTAATGTCAAACATACTGTGTAAGTAAAGAATGCGTTAAGACCCATACCTGGAGCTTGAGCAAAAGGCAAATTTGCATAGAACCCCATTATAAATGTTCCAACAGCAGCAGCTAGACAAGTAGCAACAAATACCGCTGACACAATAGGATCAGAGCCTACATTAAACTTTGAAGCCGCATCTCCAACTACACCTGCTGAATTCATACCTGCTATCCTAAGGACACTTGGATTAACAAATATTATATAGGCCATAGTAATAAAAGTAGTGAATCCAGCGAGAATTTCTGTCTTTACATTTGTGTTATTGTCTTTCAACTTAAAGTATGATTCTAGAAACGAATTTTTCTGTCCATTAACTCCACTTTCCATAAATTAACCCCCATTATAAAATTATTTAAAGTTCCAAAACCTGTTAAGTTAAAGAACTTTATTTTTAATAACACTTAGGCTCCTCTATTTTTTTGCCCGCTACATATCTCTCCTTAATATTTCTGTCATCTCCAGTATAAATAAACTTTTGCAGCCTTTCTTCTATTGACAATTGTTTAAATATAGATAAACTGCTATCATCAATAACAAGAGCATCAAAGTCATATCCATTTTCAAAGCTTCCTACTTTACCAAAAAACTTTCCTCCACCTTTTGTTGCCAGATAAAATAATTCCGCAGTACTAAAAGGCTTATCTACTTTACTGCTTTGAAGCCATTTTAAATTTGATGCCTGACCACTATTTACAATTACATTTGTCATTGACAAACTATGTCCTGCAGATATATCACTTCCAAGCCCTACAGGAATACCTCTTGTTACAAACCTTCTAATAGGTGCAATTCCACTTGATAAATTACAATTTGAGCTAGGATTGTGAGCAATAAATACATTCTTTCCATTCATTAATTCAATTTCATCTTCATCTACTAAAATACAATGAGCCATAATAGTAGGTACATCACCCAATAGTCCTGCTCTGTCATATACTCTAGCGTAATTTTTACAATCTGGATGTAACTCCTTAACAAATTTGACTTCATCATTATTTTCACATAAATGTGATTGTACTGGGACATTGTACTTTTTAGCTAAGTTTCCTAAGCTTTTCAATAACTTCATACTACAGCTTGGAACAAATCTAGGTGTAATTATAGGCTTTACAAGTTCATATTTTGTACAATATTCCTTCAATATTTCTTCCGTATCATAAATTGAATCTTCTGTATTTTCTACCAAATATTCTGGTGAATTTCTGTTCATATTTACTTTTCCCACATATGCTGATAGTCCTGACTTCGCAAATAAATCCATTAAAAGTTTTGTTGAATCTTTATGAATGGTTGCAAAAACACATGACCTTGTGGTACCAAATCTCCACAAATCTCTTATTAAAGCTGAGTACACCTTTTTTGCATAGTTAGTGTCTGCATATTTTGCTTCCTCAGGAAAAGTATACTCTTGAAGCCATGGCATAAGTTCTTTGTCAAGTCCTAATCCCAAGTTTCCATATTGTGATGCATGTAAATGCAAATCAACAAATCCTGGTATTATAATTGCATCTCCATAGTCTATAACTCTTATCTTACTAAACTTTTCAGGAAGATTTTTATATACACCTTTAACGCACTTACCTTCAACTACAATATACCCATTTTCAAATACTTCAAATTTTCCAAAAGTTTTAGTAAAGATAATATTACCCTTAACAATATATATGCCTTCCATTAAGCTGCCCCCTTTTAAGTTATTGTAATTTTTGCATTTAAAGATTAGAAATAGAAATTTAACTAATGTGTTAATACATTATTATTAAAAATGATTGTAAATTAGAATACTGAAGAGTTAAATATGATATAATCTATGCTCAAATAAGTTAATTTGATATAGCATGCACTATAATATGTGATTGTATAGTATTGTTTTTGTTTATACTAACTAGTTAGTCCACTTTTATTATAATTCTGAATTATACTTCTGTCAATATATATTAATTTTGTAATAATATATTATAAGATTAAGTAAAAGTTATATGGTCTTCTATATCAAAAATAAACTTATACGCAGAAATTTTTTACAATGATGAAGCCCATTTAAATATTTTGAACTTATCAAAATATTTAACCGGGCTGAAGGTTGTAAAAATATTCGGAGTATAAGTTTATTTTTTGCTTTATCCGATTGCTTACCATTGCTAACACCCCCATCGCACTCTGTGAAAGCGACTATCACCAAATCAAAGATTTGGGATATCTGCTTTTCTTCAAAGTGGGGGGATAAGCACTGCTACGCACCTGGATAAGTTCTTCTAAGGTTCAGATGTAGAAAATGTATTCCTTATAAGCAAACTACACCTAAACCTAAGAATCACTTGATAGCCTTATATTTCTTTTACATTTCTATTTTATATTTTCTAATTTTGCTGTATAAAGTATTTCTCCTTATTCCAAGTGCTTCTGCTGAATGGGTTATATTTCCTTTAAATTTTTTCAACACCTTTACTAAATGTTCCCTTTCCACATAATCCAACTTTAAGCAGTCTTCGTTAATATTCACAAGTACTTCATTATTACAACTTTCTTCTGAAAAATAACCTGCAGGTACAGATTCAGTATTTATAATTAACTCCACTACATTTTCTAACTCCCTTATGTTTCCATGCCAGCTGTAGTTAATCATTTTTTGTAAATATTCTTCTGGTATAACTGGTTCTTTTTTATTTAACTTTTTTGATATAGTTTCAATAAAATATTGAATAAGAAGAGGTATATCCTTTTTTCTTTCTTTAAGTGGAGGCAAATATAAAGGCAGTACATTTAGCCTGTAATATAAATCCTTTCTAAACCTTCCACGCTCCACTTCTTTTTTTAAATCTCTGTTCGTGACAGCTATAATTCTTACATCTACAGGTATACATTTTGAACTTCCAATTCTCGTTATTACGCCTTCCTGTACAACTCTTAGAAGCTTTGTCTGCATATCAAGAGGCATTTCTCCAATTTCATCCAGCATTATAGTTCCACCATCTGCCAATTCAAATTTTCCAATGTTCCCACCTTTTTTAGCTCCTGTAAAAGCTCCTTCTTCGTATCCAAAAAGCTCTGACTCTATAAGTTGTTTAGGAATAGCACCGCAATTTAAAGCTATGAAAGGCCCATCTACTCTACTACTGTAATTATGAATGGATTGTGCAAATACCTCTTTTCCTGTACCGCTTTCTCCCATTATAAGTATAGTTGATTTACTATCTGAAATCTTTTTTGCATATTCTATTATTCTCATAAAGCTTTCATCTTGACCAATTATTTTATCAAAAGTATAGTAAGCCTGTCCGTCATTTCTTTTCTTTGCCATTTTGATTTTTTCAAAAACATATACTATCTCAATGTTATCATCTTCACAGTTATATATAGAACTGGTAGTTAGTTGATATTGAGTTTTGTTTCTCACAGCCACTATGTTTGTTTCTTTTGACGTACTTTGGCCTAAATATATAGATGTCTTTATATCATTCCAGTTTTCTATAATATCTTCCATCTTATCTGCTTCTAACTTGTTACTTCTTATCCCAAACATATCTTGTGCTTTTTTGTTGCAAATTTTTATTTTACCATTTATATCAGAAGTTATTATAGCAACAGGGCTAGAATTAAATATATTTTTTATATGCTTGTAATTCATATTTTGAATCTTATTGCATTCTTTTACTTTAAGCATTTCTTCTATGGCATTTGACGCTGCTATAACCATCCCAAGGGTATGAGAATGTACAAATTCAGCATACCCAGTAAGATTCAATACACCTATAAGTCTTCCTTTACTATCTTTTATAGGTGCTGCAGAACACGTCCATTTGTGGTATGCTCTAATGAAATGATCATCTCCAGAAATTTGAACTGGCATTTTAGTGCTTATAACCATACTCATAGAGTTAGTTCCAATGTTTTCTTCATTCATAAAAGCCCCTGGTACCATTTTTAAAGAAAAAGCTTTCGAAAGTATTTTTTCGTCTCCCAATGCATTTAATATACATCCTTCTCCATCAGTAAGTAATACAAAGAAATCGAAACCCTTTACAAAATTAATTAGCTGCTCCATATAAGGTGCCGCGGTCAATATTAAATTTCTGTTAGCTGCAAATTTTTTCTGTAATTCATTATCATATAATATTTTTTTACTAAAAACCTGGTGTGAATCAATACCAAACTTTTTACATCTTTCATGCGAAAGTTCTACATCCGTTTTATATACAGCTTCATTATCTAATTTAGAAGTAACTGTGTTCACTACAATCCCCCCCATTATAATAACAATTTCCAATTCCACTTCCCATTATTAAAGGAAAGCTCGTTTATACACCCATAGGGTTGATTTATTTTAAATATGTCCTGCATAGATATTGATAAAATATTCTTTAGTATGACTCTATTAACTCCTGCATGGGCAATTATAATTATATTACCACTACTACTGTTTATAATAGATTTAAAAACAGGGATAACTCTTTTCTCAAGATTTTTAAAGCTTTCTCCCCCTGTTGGTACAAAACCTCCTATATCTTCTCCTCTACTTTTAAACTGCTCCGGTAAAGAACTCTTAATAAAACTAAAAGTTTTTCCTTCCCATTCCCCCATATTTATTTCCATTAATTCATTTACTATAATCTTTTCTATATTTCTACCTTCTAAAATTATATGTGCTGTCTCAACACATCTTTTTAGGGGACTTAAATATACTTTCTCTATGTCTATTTTTTCAAAAAACTTTTTTAGCTTTAGTACTTGTACAGTACCTTCTTCATTTAAAGATATATCTGTAATTCCTATGTAACGTTTCTCACTGCCTACATTTATTTTACCATGTCTTATTAAATATATTTTTCTACTCATAACTAAAATCTTTCCCCAATACACTTTTTATCTTTTTTTCAATTTTTCTGGCTTCCCCAAACCTCTTCCTCACTTTGTTTAATGCTTCAGGATTATTTGAAAATTTTGAAGAATATTCAGAAAATCTTTTTTCTAATCCTACTAATTCATCTTCCTGAACAACTTTATCTGCCAAATACAGTAGTTCTCCTTCTGTAATATTATCTTCTTCATTTACCTCTATATCCATATGAGTTGCTATTATTTTTCCTACATTTGGGTAACCCAAGCCACTTAATATTTTCTCCCCTTCTTTAGCATGATTTTTTTCTTTTCTAGCCAAATCATGCAAAAGTCCTGCAGCTAACATTATATCTTTATTGAAATTATATTCTTTACTATTTAATTTATTTAAAATATTTAGAGCTATTTCTGATACTTTATCACTATGTCTCCTTATATTACAAGGTACACCATATAAGTTTAAAATGCAATAACATTCTTCCACATTAGGTGCTCCTAAATAAAAATATTCAAGTAATTTTTTATAGTCTTCTTTAATATCCATATCCATCAATATGCCTTGGTCTGGAACCGAAATTCTTATAGCATCATTGTCAAACTTTTGAAGTATTCTCTTTAGTCCCCCTTCACCATCACTTTTCATTATTTCTGATCTATACTTACAATCTATAAAGGGAGGATGCCCTGATTTTCCATTAAACTTGGGATATATAATACCCTTACCACACTCCATATATTTATCTTTTAACATATTTACAGTATGTGTTTTTATGAGAGGTATATCTACAGGATTCATAAAAAAGCCCTTTACATCCTCTTGCAATACTTCCATGCCCTTTACTATAGAAGAAAACATGCCCTTTGAATAATCTTCATTTTTTATCCACTTAACTCCTAAATTTTTAATTACATCTATTACTTCATTTTGTCTGTGGCCTACTATTACTACAATATCATCAATTTTTGAAGCCTTAAAAGTATTTATTATCATTTCCACTGCAGTACATTCTCCAAATTTCAAAAGTGGTTTAAAGTCTCCCATCCTCGAGGAATATCCTGCTGAAATAATAATGGCCCCTAATTTATCTTTTTCCATTAAAAGTCTCCCTTTTTACTTTTATTAGTTCTGCCACAATACTTATTGCTATTTCTTCAGGAGTTTGTGCATATATAGAAACACCTATAGGACTATGTACCCTTTTTAAATCTTCCTCTGTATATCCTTCATCCAAAAGACTCTCATAAACCAACTTCCTTTTGACCTTGCTTCCTATCATCCCTATATACTTTGCATTAGTCTTAAGCATCTGTCCTAATACTTCCTTGTCATAAGCATGGCCTCTTGTAACTATTACTATATAACTATTACTATCTACTTTTATATATTTAAGAATATTTTCAAAAGAAGGAATTGCTTTTACTTCTTCTACATCTTTAAACCTTTCTTTATTTGCAAATTCCTGTCTATCATCTATAACAACAATGTTAAAATCCAGACTTTTAGCCACTTCTGCAATTTTTTGTGCTACATGTCCTGCACCTATTACATATATGGTTTGAGTATTTAAAACAGGCTCTATTAAATAATGTTCCTCTTTCAGATCAGTATACTGCATAGTAACATTTTTAAAATTTTCTTTTATCTTTCTAATTATGTACTGAATCTTTTCATCTTCTTTTCCATAAAATGATGCTTCACTACAAATCCATTTATCTGTGCCTTTTATGCTTTTTCCTTCTTCAGGTATTCTAGTTATAATAGCAAAATTATCACCTTTTCTCTTCAGCTTCTGCACATTTTTATACATTTCCACCATGTCACTGTCTTTATAATCTACATATTCCAGAAGCAATTTAAGATCTCCACCGCAGGCAGCACCTAAAGCCTCTGCACCTTCATTTGTAAGTGAACAATTTTTAATTATATAAGCCCCATTTTCAAATATCCTTGAAGATAATTTTATGGCCAATGCCTCAAATATACCTCCACCTATAGTTCCTATAATAGAAAAATCCCTTTTTATAATCATCTTGGTCCCCTCTTCTCTAGGTGCAGATCCAGACTTTTCTAGAATAGTGGCCAAAACAAAATCTTCTTTTTTATCTAGAAGATTATTTATCACCTCATATATATCTTCCACATTTATCCCCTCCATCTATAATCATATATTTTTCGCTTTACCATACTATTTTTTACTTCTATACTTTTTTTCATATACTTTAATACAATTTCTAAAGTTCCATCAATTAATGCTTCCCTTACTGATGGAATTTTTTCTATGCTATTTTTAATATGGCCTCTTATTTTACAAAAATCCTCCTCCTTTTTTACAGCAATATCTATATAGAGAATATTTTTCTTTTCAATATAAACATTATAATTTATTACCTCTTCAAAAGACAAGATTATTTCATCCAAATCTCTCATAGATAGGAATTTATTTTTACCTATTACAATTTTATTTTCCATCCTTCCATGAACTCTTTCCATAGTCTTTAAAAAAGTACCACAGGCGCACAAACCTGCTTTAAAACACCCTATATCACCTGTTTTATATCTTATTAAAGGCATTCCTTCTCTTGTAAGAGTTGTAAATACTATCTCACCATACTCTCCATCTTTTACTACCTTGCCTGTACGTGGATTTATTACTTCAAAATACAGATCATTTTCTCTCATATGGTAACCACTTAAAGCCTCACATTCTACTCCTCCTCCATACCCCATTTCCGTCATACCATAGTGTGTAAAAACTTTACAGCTAAATTTATGTGTGATTTCTCTTATTAATGTTTCTGGCACATAATCAGCACTCAGAAGAATTTTTTTTATGTTGGCTTTAAATGTTTCAGATTCCACTCTGGAAAAATACAGTACCTGCAGTGGAATCCCTACTATACAATCTATACCTTTTTCCTTTATAAATTCTGCAGTATCCTTAGGATTTACAAGTACACCTTGAACATAACATGTTATGTCTATATCCTTTAACGCTTTTTTTAGCAAATCTCCTATACTGCCATGACTATTTCCTGGTAAAAGCACCAATACCCTGTCATTTTTATTTACAATACACTGCATACCATATTTAAAAAATTCTACAGTAAGATCTAAGTCCTTTTCCGTAAAATATATTCTTTTTTCTTCTCCACTTGTTCCCGAAGTTCTTAACGTTACTATCCTCACAATATCTCTTTGAGGTACACATAAAAAATTATTTGAGTTTTCTTTTATATGTTCTGGCAGCGTAAAAGGAATTTTTTCAAAATCTTCAAGGGACTTTATATCATTTTCCTCAACATTTTTCAAATATTCCTTATAAAATTTACTATATTTTTTCCCATAGTCTATAATTTTTCTTATTTTATTTAACTGATAATTTTCTAAAGATTCCCTACTTTTTTCCTTTATCTCCGTTTTATCCACTATCCATGATTCAAGTGGTGTCAGCTTCATTTTGCCCTCTCCCCTTTAATTTTACAATTTCTGTAAATCCGCATTTCAAATATCTTGAAAAGCCATGGTAGATATACTAAAAGAATAGCTATTTATATTGTACAATATTTTATCCCAACTGTTAATTTTACTAATCATCCCTATTTCCAAATTCATAACCATTACAGCACTTCATCATTTATCTTCCAGTCCCTTTTCTACTTCCTTCATTTTTCCTAATGCAAGTTTCTCATCTATAATTACCATTTTACACTTAGGACACTGCATGAGTTCAACTTCAAAATTTCCTCCAAGATATAGTACCTTTACCTGTCTAAGTTCTAATTCTTTATTACATTTGTCACAAATCCATGGAGTTTTCTCTTCCTTATCAATATTCATAGCTATTCCTCCACCACTTCCATCCTATGGCTGTAAACATCTTTAACAAAAATTTCATTTTCACTTTTTTCATATTCTACCCAATAGGTAACACTTCCAATCCTAAGTCTGCATAAATAATGAGAATTTTTAGGATTAAAAAATCTCTCTTTATTTTTTTGTGCATTATCTACTGCTTTTTCTATATCTTCAACCAAAATCAGTCTTTCTTCCATTTGATTTTGGACATTGTCTGGTATATTTAATTTAAATCCATAATCCTTCTTAAAATCATTTATTTCCTCATTCCATATTTCTTTTAAAAGTTTCTTTTTAACAAGTGCCCTATTTTCATGCCGCTTTGAAAGACTCGGAACTTTTCTCAGTCCAGCTTCTTCTAAATTACTGCTATAAATTAAATCTAAGATATGAAAAGTTTTTTTACCTTCATCTATAAATAGATCCTTGCACATTGCACAGTAAACTAAATAATCCAGATTACTTTCACCTATCCTATCTTTTGCAAATTGCCTGGACTGCTCTCTATTTGCGAAGTATACTAACCCACCATAACCACAACACTTAGTTTTTTCTTTTGAAAACTTGAGTTCTTTTATTTTATATCCCAATTTATCTGCTATATTTCTTATACTTTCATGAATCTCTTTATTATGCCTAGTTGAACATGCATCTTGTACAGCTAACACTTTTTTTTCATCTGTTCTATTGTTTGCTGGAACACCATATTTATCCATAACTTCCCACAGAGAAATAAGTTTAATATCCGGTATATACTTTTTAAAGGTTCTATAACAACTTGAGCAGGCTAAAATAAAAGTTGGCTTTCCTGCTTTCTCCCACTTGTCTTTCATATCCTCCATATTCTTCTTCACTAAATCCTGCCTTCCAGCCCAATCTGCTGGTGCACCGCAGCAGCCTAGCATTATACCAACTCCATCTTTAATATTGTCCATGAGATATTTATATACCTCAGGTATATATTCAGGAGAAGAAGCAGGCAGCTGACATCCCGGGTAAAACATATACTTCACCTTTTCATATCCCGGCTGATTTTTTACCATAGAAAAATGCTTACTATTGCTAAATTCCATATCTCTAAGTCCAAAATCATGAGCTGACACAGGCATTTTCCCTCTTTCTACCATACTTTCACGGGTCTCTTGTATTACATCTTTCATATCCAAATTGGAAGGACAAACTTCACCACAAAGTCCGCAAAGAGTACATGAATTAATCATTTCATTTGCATAATGATCTCCTAGTACTATGTTTTCATTGTGATTTATCTGCCTTATATATTTTCTAGGTTCAGTATTATACCTTCTTAAATGTGGACAATTTCTAGCACATTGTGAACATTCACATTTCAAACATCTTTGTGCTTCTTCTATTGCCTCCTTTTCATTATATACAGAAGAAGTCCTTTTAATAGGTTCTACAGTTTCTATATCATCTAATTCAAGTTTTAAAGGAGTATCATAAGCACCTTCATTTTCTCTAGCTGCTGTAAGAGAAGTTTTTTGAAGGTATCTGTCAATGGATGTAGCTGCCCTTCTTCCAGAGCTTGTGGAAAGTATAACTGAATCGTTTTTGTTTACAACTCTTCCCCCTGCAAACAAAGAACTATCCTTCACCTGGAAAGTTTGTGGATTTACTTTTAAATCTTTTTTCCAAGTTCCTGTCCCCATATAAACTGCATCATAGGTATTGAGTATATCCTCCAATTTTTTTTCATCTACAAATTCATTGAACTTAATTGTTATATCGTCTTTATTCATTATTTCTAGTTCTTCTTCTATTATTTGCTTTGAAAGTTGTTCCCCCTCAAAGTCCCATAATCTGCCACCTATTTTATCACTTTTTTCGTAGACAGTAATTTGGTATCCTTTTCTATCCAAGTCGAAAGCAGCAACAATACCACTTATACCTGCACCTATTACTGCAACCTTTTTCCCATTTTTAGGTATAGGAATAGACCTTTTGGGGGAAGAAAAACCTAACTCTATTGCTGCCCTTTCAAGCTCATGTATATTTATGCCTCCACCTAATTTATTTCTAGGACATACGCCCTTGCAAGGCTCATCACATATGCTTCCTACTATTCTTGCAAAAGGAACTTTCTTAGACATAATTTTATAAGCTTTTTTAAAGTCTCCCTTTTGTATTTCTTCAATAAAAGCTTTCACATCCATGTGTAAAGGACACCCTGCTATACAGGCTGAAGGTTTGTCTCCAATACATGACTCTCTTCTATTCAGTAGTTTATTTAAATCCATAGAACTTCTCACCTTCCTTTATCGATTATTAACTCAACTTTTGCACAAATAAAATTGTGACCTAATATAAAAATATTGCATCGCAATATTTTTGAGAGGACAGAGGACAATTGACAGTGGACAGTGAAGAAGGACTTTTCTCCGCTGCACTACGAAAAATCTTCAATTTAAAAGAAATTTATGTTCTTTTGTTTTTCATGGGTACTCTTTTAGTAAGCAATTATCTAAAAATCATAGATTTTAGATACCTACTTAAGTGATGTTTTGCTAAAGCAAAACATCACTTAAAAATAAATTAGTTTTCTGACGTAAGGAGGAAAACTTACCTTCATTGTCCTCTGTCAACTCTCAACTCAAAAAGCTTTGCTTCGCAAAGTTTTTAAACTGCAAAAGTTGAGTTAATTATCTATAACAAAAGGGAATCAGAAACTTTAAAAAAACACTTTAATATAAAAATAAAATGTAGAAATTGTCTGCTTCTGATTCCTTTATAGAGATATACCTAATATACGTTATCTCTTATTTCTTAAGTGCTGCTAAAACTTTTTCAGGCAAAGCTGGTAATTTAGTAATACGAGCTCCACAAGCATTATATATTGCATTAATTATTGCTGCATGTGGTGCTGAAAGCGGCATTTCTCCAGCTCCTGCTGCTCCGTAAGGGCCATTTGGTCTTGGTGTTTCCTGATGAATAAGTGTTATATTGTCTGGAACATCTTTTATTTGAGGTATTCCACAAGCTGTAAGTGTAACATGTTTCTTTAAATCTTCAAAATCTTCACTTAAAGCGAGTCCTATACCTTGAACTAATCCACCATAAAGCTGTCCTTCAATTACTATTTTATTTACTATAGTACCGCAATCTGAAACCATAGTAAGATTTTCAACTTTAGTCTTTCCTGTATTAACATCGACTTCTACTTCTGCCATAAGTACACCATACATATATACAGGGAATGGATTTCCTTGGCCTGTTTCTACATCACAAGCGGTACATGGTGCAGTCCACTCTCCATCATATTTTACTGGAAGACCTTGAGCTACCATCTCATCATAAGTTCTATAAGTCCCATCTTCTTTTTTCAAAGCGTTTACTAAGTTTTCACAGGCAACTCTTGTAGCATTACCAGTTAAAACGTTAGAACGGCTTCCACCTGCAGGACCACTATCTGGTGTAAATTTCATATCATTCATAACAAGCTTAATTTGTTCAGGTTTTATTCCTAAAGGTTTTAAAGTTTCATGAGCAATTGTGAGTGTTCCCATATCAGCACCTTGGCCGTGATCTTCCCAGGAGTTTGCTACAGTAACACCTTCTGGAGTAATTTCAGCCCAAGCTCTTGATGTATCTGGACCGTCTAGGCCGCATCCATATATGAGAAGTGAAACTCCCACACCATATTTTTTATCTCCAGAACTAGCATTATTTTTATCCTTAACTCTCTTTTTTGCTTCATTATAAAATGGTCTTAATTTATCTATTGCCTGAGGCAGACAAATTACATCTGGAGGACATCCATTTGGGGTCGTATCTCCTTCTCTATAAACATTCTTATATCTAAATTCTAGAGGATCCATTCCAACCTTCTCAGCTAACTCATCAACTGCTACTTCTGATGCAAATAGGGCTTGAGGAGATCCATATCCTCTAAATGCAGAACCCCAAGCATGGTTTGTAGCTACGGTACGACCTGCACCTCTTATATTTGGGACATTATATCCAGCACCTATAAATTGAGTTCCTCTCATTGTCAAAAGGTCTCCAAATTCAGAATATGGGCCGTGATCTACACTCCAGTCTGATTCCATTGCCTTTATCTTTCCATCTTTATCTGCACCATATTTAACATGCATGAAGAATGGAGATCTCTTTCCTGTATAAGTTATTTGCTGATACATATTGAATTCAAGGTATACAGGTCTTTTAGTTACCATAGCAGCTACTCCAAGAAGACCTTCCATTGTTGGACTAAATTTGTAACCAAATGTACCTCCTGTAGGATTTTGAACTATTTTAAGTTTTTCCAGTGGTATTCCTATCCCATCTGCAACCATTGCTGCATGTATGTGTATACCAACACTCTTTGAATGTACCATCAAGTCCCCATCATCATCAAAATATGCAAATCCAACGTCTGGTTCAAGTGGTAAATGTGGTTGTCTTCCAACATAAAAATCATCTTCAACAACGTAAGGAAGAGAATCCATTAAAGGTGCCGTATCTCCACCTTTCTTAGTACCACACTCAAAATAAATATTAGGAGTTCCTGGATGAATTTCTATAGCATCCTCTGCCATAGCAGCTGGTGCACTCATATAAGCTGGTAACTCTTCTAACTCTACTTTAACTTTTTCCACTGCTGCTTCAGCTACTGCTGGATTTTCTGCCAAAACCATAGCTATAGCATCTCCAAATTGAAAAACCTTTTTATCATTTAATATAGGTCTTTCAAGTCCATCACCTTTATTAGATGGGAAAGCCAAACCATTTATTCTATTAGTGCCTGGTACATCTTTATATGTTAATACTCTATATACTCCAGGCATTTTTTCTGCTTCTGAAGTATCTATAGATTTTATATTCGCATGGGATACCGTTGCCTGAACTAATTTAATGTGCAATGTTCCTGGTGGAAGTTCTAGTCCAAGATCTGCTCCAAATTCCCATGATCCTGTTACTTTTGCAAGGGCAGATGGACGTACTACACTTGAACCAAGTAAAGTTCCATCTTTAGGAAGTTTAGCCCATATATCTTCTTTTCTTATTTCTCCACGCATAAGTTTTGCTGCTTCCATTACAGAATCAACTATTGGTTTGTATCCCGTACATCTACATACATTTCTATGTTTTTGGAACCAATCTCTTACTTCTTCCCTAGTCGGATTTATATTTTCATCTAAAAGTGCCTTTGCAGAAACTATAAATCCAGGAGTACAGAATCCACACTGTGCAGCACCATGAACCATCCATGCTAACTGCAGTGGATGAAGATGCTCATTAGTGCCAACTCCTTCTATAGTTATAATATTTGCTTCATCAGGAACTCTTTTAATTTTGGTTATACAAGCTCTTACAACCTTTCCATCCAAAATTATAGAGCAGGCACCACATTCTCCTTTTCTACATCCAACTTTTGTTCCAACCAGATGTAATTGTTTTCTCAAAACATCTGCTAAAAATGCCTCAGGATCTGCTATAACAGTCCTTTTAACTCCATTAATAATTAAACTCTTTTTTAACATATTGTACCTCCTTAATTTTATATTATTAGAAGAAACATTAATTTCAATATTATTATGAGCAATAATTAATATCAATATTCAAAATGTTGAACTCACCTACGTTTTCTTTAAACTTTCTTTTTAAAATATAATTAGAGGGTTACCAACAATATATTTGTAGGTAACCCTCTCTTTTTCTTTTTTTAATGAAAAATATTACATTTGTATATTATACTTTTTTATCTTGCTGTATAAAGTATTTCTCCTTATACCAAGTGCTTCTGCCGAATGAGTTATATTCCCCTTAAACTTCTTCAATACTTTAGTTACATGTTCCTTTTCCATATAATCTAGCTTTAAACAATCATCACTAATGTCCACAAGTACCTCATTATCACAGTTTTCTTCTGTAAAGTAGCCTGCTGGTATAGATCCTGTATTTACAATTAGCTCAACCAAATTTTCTAATTCTCTTATATTTCCAGGCCAATTATAGTTAATCATTTTCTTCAAGTATTCTTCTGATATAACCGGCTCTTTTTTATTTAACTTTTGTGCTATATTCTTAACAAAATATTGAATAAGAAGAGGTATATCCTTTTTTCTTTCTCTAAGTGGAGGTAAGAATAAAGGCAGCACATTTAGCCTATAATATAGATCCTTTCTAAATCTTCCAGCTTCTACTTCTTTTTTTAAATCTCTGTTTGTGACAGCTATAATTCTTACATCTACAGGTATAGACTTTGAGCTTCCAATTCTCGTTATTACGCCTTCCTGTACAACTCTTAGAAGCTTTGTCTGCATATCAAGAGGCATTTCTCCAATTTCATCCAGCATTATAGTTCCGCCATCTGCTAACTCAAATTTTCCAAGATTGCCACCCTTTTTAGCTCCTGTAAAAGCTCCTTCTTCATATCCAAAAAGCTCTGACTCTATAAGTTGTTTAGGAATAGCCCCACAATTTAAAGCTACAAATGGCCCATCTACTCTGCTGCTGTAATTATGAATTGATTGTGCAA
>NZ_LROS01000015.1 GCF_001675165.1 Clostridium ragsdalei P11 | reverse complement strand
GGGAATTAGTATCAGATATTAAAATTCTTTTTGACGAACTTAATTCTAATTTTGCTAAGATTCATTCATTAGCTTATGCTAGAAGTTTCCTAGTATAAGTTAAATTATCACTTAGAAACCCTATAATATCTCTCTATTTCGTAGATTATCATAATTTTTTGATTTTTATACTGCTTTTGATTTTTTATTTGAATTGTTATAATATTTTTCAGTCGTTACATATCCTTTTACTTTTAATATAACACGAGTTCTTCATGTCTATCAAAGTGGGTAAGGGCCATAAACAAAAAAGTTAAGGAAATAGGAGCAACAGAATTAGTAGTTTTAGGAACTAAAAATATGTTCATGGACTAAGATAAAATTACAAAGATGCTATTCACGAGTGGGCTCTTCTGTATTATGCTAAGTCAAGGGCTGCAATGTTTGCTAGGCCTTTTTTGTTTGCAAAAATAGTTACAAAATATAAATTTTAAGTGCTAGGGGTATAATTTCCCCTGAAATTGTGCCAGAAAGGCCGGGTGGCTCCCTTCGTGTGGAAAAATCGCAAAATTCTATAGGATGGTAAGGCTTACATGCATAAAAAATTTTAAAATACCTATTGCAGACGACGTAGCGTCGTGTGCTAAGATTAAAACCAAGAGGTGAAAAATATGAATGATGAAAAAGATCGAGTGTTTACAGTAGGAGAATTGGCAGGCCTCGTCGGAGTTACTGTAAGAACACTTCAATATTATGATAAGGCAAACCTGCTCCACTCGTCATATAACAAAAGTCATAAAAGAGTATATAATATTGATGATCTGTTGAAATTACAGCAAATTTTGTTTTTGAAGTCACTGGGTTTTTCGCTTGGAGAAATCGGTGGTAAAATTCTAAATCATGGAAATTATATTGATTTAGGAAAAGTTTTTGAAGGACAGCGTGAGATTATGTTCAGTAGGGTTCAGAATTTAAACAAAATTATTGAAATATTAGATTTAGTGATCTCAGAAACAAAAGCTGGACAAAAAGTTAGTATGGATAAACTCGTTACTATTCTAAAGTTGATGAATCAAGGAAATCCATATTCTTTTGTAATCCGTTATTTCAATGATGAACAGCTCAAAAAAATAAACGGACGCATGTTGGAAAGTCCGGAAAAACAGGGTGCTGCAAAAAAAGTTTTTTCACAGCTTGACGTCCTTTATCATAAAGGTGTCGACCCGACTGGAAAAGAAGGGCAGAAGCTTGCAGAACAGTGGTGGAATTTGGTTTGCGATTTTGCTTCCGGCGATCCGGAGATGTTTCAAGCATTGTTTTCAGCTGGGCGAGATCTTGATAACTGGCCTGAAAGCACGAAAGACATTCAGAAATCCATTGAAGACTTTTTAGCCAAGGCTTTAAATCTTTATTTAAAGCAAAATGGAATACAACTTGAAAATATCTGCAAAAAAAGATGCAAATCAATCGAGGATATCCAGGATTAACTTAGGAGGTAACTCATGTTTAAGATGTTTCAAAATCTACGGAACCACATCCCGTATGTGTGTACGCTGATTGTTTTGATTTTTGCACAGATTATATGTGATCTGTACTTACCTACTCTTATGTCATCTATTATCAACAATGGAATCATGGAAGAAAATATCCCATATATTCTGCGTTTCGGAGGAGTGATGCTGTTTGTGTCAGGATTCGGAATCATCTGTGCTGTCATAGCAAGTTTTTTGAGTGCTCACGTATCAGCCGATCTTGGCAGTGTTCTGCGCAGTCGTGTCTTTAGATGTGTGGAGAGTTTATCACTGCATGAATTCGATAATTTTGGAGCTTCCACGCTTACCACCCGTACCACAAATGATATTATTCAAATTCAAACGTTTACAATATTAATGCTTAACATGATGCTTCGCGCGCCATTGACAGCAGTCGGTGGCATCATCCTTGCCTACCGTCAGGATAAAGGACTCACGGTGATTTTTGCTATGGCGTTTCCCGTGCTGGTTGCCTTGATTGCCATTGTTATGGGGACAGCGATGCCTGCCTTTAAACACGTTCAGACAAAACTGGATAAGGTAAACCTCGTGATGGCTGAAAATTTAAAGGGCATTCTGGTTATCCGGGCGTTTAATCGAATTGACCATGAAAATAGGCGCTTTGATTACGCCAATTCCGACCTGACTGCTACTTACATTAAGGCCAACCAGATTATGTCCTTCCTTCTGCCCGGTTTTATGCTTGCAATCAATGCTATTGTGTTGTTCATACTATGGTTTGGAAGCATCCGGGTAAACACAGGTGAAATGAATATTGGTGCTTTGACGGCTTTTCTGCAATATGCCGTGCTGATTTTTTCAAACTTTGTCATGTTTTCCATTATGTTTGTTTTTCTTCCCCGTGCTCAGACTGCCGCTCAGCGCGTTTCGGAGGTTCTTGAAACCAGACAGGAAATACTTGAACCTGTTATTGCAAAAATAGAGGAAAATTTGAAAGGAGTAGTGGAGTTCCGGAATGTTACATTCCGCTATCCCGGAGCTGAACAACCGGCTATCAGCGGCATCAGTTTTTTGGCAAGACCAGGTGAAACCACAGCAATCATTGGGGGCACCGGCAGTGGAAAATCCACACTCGTGGGTCTGATTCCTCGCTTTTACGACGTGAGTGAAGGAAAAATTTTACTTGACGAGATCAATGTGAAGGACATGGCACAAAAAGAACTGCGGGTCAAAATCGGCTTTGTACCGCAGACAGCGGTGCTTTTTACAGGAACAATTGCCGACAATCTTCGTTATGGGCGGAAAAGAGCAACGAATGAAGAGTTGGAATATGCGGCTAAAACCGCACAGGCGGCGGACTTTATCGCGGAGACAGAAAACGGCTATGACACCATGCTCTCTGAAGGCGGAGGTAACCTGTCGGGAGGACAGAAGCAGCGCCTTTCGATTGCCCGTGCTTTGGTGCGCCATCCGGAAATTTATATTTTCGATGACAGCTTTTCAGCATTGGATTTTAAAACGGATGCTGCTCTGCGCGCCGCTCTGCAAAAAGAAACAGAAAATGCTACCGTATTCATCGTTGCTCAACGTGTCGGGACTGTAATGAATGCAGACCGGATTATTGTTCTGGATAACGGAGCTGTAGCCGG
This sequence comes from Clostridium ragsdalei P11, assembly GCF_001675165.1. Classification (GTDB taxonomy): domain Bacteria; phylum Bacillota; class Clostridia; order Clostridiales; family Clostridiaceae; genus Clostridium_B; species Clostridium_B ragsdalei. The sequence goes on along the minus strand of NZ_LROS01000015.1, from coordinate 75,313 downwards.
TATGGGAACACATGAGGAATTGATAAAAAGCTGTGGCATCTATCAGGATATTGTGTCTTCCCAGTTTTCAGAGGAGGAAATGGTATGAACAAGAAAAAATTTAATATGGCTGACTTTTGGAAAATTGCCAAACGCCTGTCCAGATACCTGAGACCACAACGATTACGCCTCACAATTGTCATTATTTGTAGCATCATTGCGGCAGTTTCCGCAGTTGTATCGCCAAAAATCAGTGGACTTGCAGTCAACCAGCTGGCAGAAAGCGTTATCGGCAAAACAACAGTCCATTTTGATGTTATTGGACGGCTTTTGATGGTTATGTTTTTCATTTATTTTTTGAGTGACATCTTTACGTTTATTATGCAATTTATGATGGTGTCTATTTCGCAAAAAGTTGTCTATCAACTTCGTCAAGATGTGAACCGCAAGTTGGCAAAACTTCCTCTTCGATATTTTGATGCTCATCAAAAAGGTGATATTTTAAGCAGAATGACCAATGATGTGGATACCATATCCACGACACTCCAGCAGAGTTTGATACAAATTATTCAGTCGATATTTCAACTGATCGGTTTTATCGTCATGATGCTGACCATCAGCCCGCTCCTGACGTTGATTATAATTGGTACTCTGCCGCTGTATCTCTTGGCTACAGGTGCCATTGCTAAACGTTCTCAGGATTATTTCGCCGCACAACAGCAAATCATTGGCAAACTCAGTAGCCATACGTCGGAAATGTATGCCGGGCACAAAGTTGTCAAAGCATTCGGACACGAAGATGAATCCATTGCTCAGTTTGAAACTATGAATCAAGAACTCAATACGGCAAATTGGAAAGCACAGTTTGTTTCCGGTATGACATCGCCTGTCATGAATTTCATTACCAATATCGGCTATGTATTGATTTGTGTTGTTGGTGGTATTTTTGCTACAAGGAGCTGGATGGGTATTGGAGATATCACGGCATTTATCCAGTATTCTCGTCAGTTGAGCCAACCAATCATCCAAGTGGCCGGTATCCTTAATATTATGCAATCTACTACCGCCTGTGCCGAGCGTGTTTTTGAAGTGCTTGATGCAAAAGAGGAAACACCTGACCCGAAAGATACAAAAGCGATTGTAAAACCGCACGGCAATATTCAGTTTGAACATGTCAAGTTCCGGTACAACGAAAGCAAGCCATTGATTGAAGACATGAATCTCGACATTAATGAGGGCGAAACTATCGCTATTGTAGGACCGACCGGTGCTGGGAAAACCACACTTGTGAATTTACTTATGCGATTTTATGAAATTAACAGCGGTAAAATCAAGTTTGATGGAGTAGACCTGCGCGAAATAAGGCGTGGCGACCTTCGCACAATGTTCGGAATGGTGCTTCAGGATACATGGTTGTTTCAGGGATCAATTGAGGAGAATATAAAATATGGGCGCGAAAATGCCACTCACGACGAAATCGTCAATGCTGCGAGAGCTGCCTATGCTGACCACTTTATCCGCAACTTGCCGGAAGGCTATAAAACAATTATCAATGAAGAAGCGTCAAATATCTCGCAAGGTGAAAAACAGTTGCTGACGATTGCGCGTGCAATGCTTGCCAATCCAACCGTTCTCATTCTCGACGAGGCAACCAGTTCTGTGGATACCCGAACGGAGATGCTGATTCGAAAGGCAATGGGAACACTCATGAGAGGACACACTAATTTTGTAATTGCGCACCGTCTTTCTACAATCCGTGATGCAAAATGCATTTTGGTCATGAATCATGGTTCTATTATTGAACAGGGCAACCATAAGGAATTACTTGCAAAAGGAGGCTTTTATGCTGAACTGTATAACGCACAGTTTAGCGGTGAAAGCACGTAAATATCTCACAGTAAATGAAATTAATTTTTGAAAATTGTTCGCGTACAAACATTAATCAGATTAAAAATGTAAAAAATGTGTTTATTATATTGACATAGATCAAAGAATGAAAAAATCACCAGTATGTTATAAAGATAAAAGGGCTGCTATAATAGCTTAAGGGATATAATAGTTGAGCAAAGATTTATATGTGCTTTGAGCAGAGGTATGTATAAATCGGCCATATGTAAACTATAATATTGATACAATAGAAAGTCCTTGATTTCAGGGAATTTTCGTGTTTTTTGGAGAAAATGAAGCACCTAAAAAAGAATTTTGAAGCTAAGAATATGGAAATATAATTGAAAATTAGCTTCCAGCCAGATAAAAAATATATTGTACAGGTAATAAATTCTAAGGTGTATCTGAAAAAATCATAGTAGATTCAGTCATACAGGACTGCTATGATGATGCCGGAAACAATTTAAATGAGAATATGTCAGGTTAATTCTTAAAAATGAAGTCTGGTGAAAATATTATAGAATAGAGAGGAAATGTTACTAAAGTTGAGCTTTTACCAAACTGGCGGTGGTTATAAAAAAATTTACTTTTAATTGAAGTATTGACACTAATGAATTAAAATAGAGGTATAATAAAAAACTAGGAAGGTGAACAAATGAAGCCTACAAACTATGAAGATTTAATTATGAAAAGAGCAATGGATATATTTGCAGAGGAAGGATTAAAATTCTTTGGCATAAACAAAAAAGTTAAGGAATTAGGACCAACAGAATTAGTAGTTTTAGAAACTAAAAATATGTTCATGGACTACACTTTCCTAATGGAAGATGACACTTTTATACATTTTGAGTTCCAGACGACTAATAAAGGAAAAGCAGATTTAAGAAGGTTTAGAGCCTATGAATCAATGCTGAGTCATCAGACTGGAAAAGATGTGATTACATATGTTGTTTATTCAGGCAATATAAAAAATCCAGCAAATACTTTAAAAACAGGAATAAATGAATACAAAGTAAATTCTATATCTATGGCTGATAAAGATGGAGACAAAATCTATAATGATATTGTAGAAAAAATAAAATCTGGTAAGGATATTACAAAACAAGATATAATATCTTTAACATTTACTCCTATAATGAGTGGAAAGATAGGTACAGTAGACAAGATAATTAATGCTATAAATGTAGTAAAAGATATAAATAATGACTATAAGTATGACGTAGAATCAATACTATATGCTTTTGCAAATAAATTTTTAAGTGGAAAAGATTTAGAAAGAGTAAGGGAGGAATTGAGAATGACTGAACTTGGTAAAAGCTTAATAAATGAAGGAAAAGATGAGGGGAAAAAAGAAAAAACTATAGAGATAGTCAAAAGAGCAATAAAAAAAGGCATGGATAATGAAACAATAAAAGAATTAACAGATTTAGACATTGATGAAATTGAGTTGATAAGAAAAGTACTAAAATAGAATGATTATAAATATAAAAAAACTTTTACATTAAATTAGCTTATTATGGTTATAGTAAGCTAGTTTTTTTATTGCCTCAAATTAAATTGATTAAAGGTGGTTGTAATGATATGCATCTACGATAAGAAAACTATTAAAGGAAACTTTGATAACAATGGTCTTGGAATTTTAAAGGTATGGGCAAAACATATCCTCTATGACCTCTCCTATTACTTTATAGAAAACATGAAAGCCGAAAATTGCAGTGTAAAAACAGCTATGCAGAAATCTTTAGTAGGAGATTTGATAACTATATATACAGCAGATAGTGATATTATAATTGAAAATACAATTGAGGTTGAAGAAAAGAATCCTGTAGAAGCCATATTTTCAATAATAAATATATGGGGCTGCGGCGAACTAAAAAGAGATAACTTTGATATTAAAATATTGAAAGCCATAGGAAAAGATGCAGGAGTATTGATTGCGCAGGGTAAAAATATAGCAGGTTTGAAATTTAATATAGATACTACAAGTGTTGCAACTAAGCTTTATCCTGTAGGAAAAAATGATATAAAACTTACTGAAAAATATATTAGTGTTCCCAACTGGAATAGTGATGCATATCCACCATTTCCTATTATAAAGAAGGTGGAATTTAAAGATGCTGGAGATGAAGTTACTTTAAGAGCACTCGCAAAAGAAGCTGCAAGTGTAATAGGTTTAAGCAGGGTAAATATTGATGTGGATTTTATAGAACTTAGCAAAACAAAGGAATATGATAAATATAAGCATCTTCAAACGGTTAATGTTGGGGATTCAGTTATAGTAAGGCATAAAGATTTTAATATTGATGTAAAAGTGCCTGTAATTAAAGTAAAGAAAGATATTTTAAATTGCGTAAATATTAAAGTTGAACTTGGACAGCCCAAAGACAGTATATTAAAACAGCTTGATACAGCAAATATTAAGACTACATTAGATGAACTTGGAAATAAAGTAGCTGAATCCTTCAGCTCAATGCTTTATTATGCAAATCCAGCAGCTTTAACTGTAGGTACAGCATCAATTGAACCTGTATATTTAGGAATAACAGCAGTTGCAGATACAAACTTATCTATGAATTTTACTATGTACTGCACAGCCAGCAGTTTATGCACAATAACAATAGAAATTCAATTAGATAACAAGGATATCCCATTTACACCAAAACAAAAATTACAGCAGGGAGATAATGTTATAGGCATACCTCTTGGAATACCACAAGTTCAACAAGGAGCACATTATATTGCAGTGTTTTTAAAAGTAGATGCAGGTACAGTAAATATACCTATGTTCAATCTTCAATGCATGATTGATGGAAGAAATCTTCAAGGTGGTTTAAGTGCAGAGCACCCACATGCAGAATGTTCACAGAATCAGGGTTTTGTGAATATGAATGGCCTATATATAAATAAGGTATCAGGACAGAATGTAAATATAACATCACAAGTGCCAACACGATCTTCATTAAATGAAAAAATAGTAGTAAATTCTAATTTATTTACAAATAAAAATATTACAACTAATTATAGTATTTCTTTTAAATAGAAAAAAATGATGACAGTATTTGGATATTAAAAACTTATGGTGATGATATATACCACAAAGAAAGAACAAGAATAATAGATGCTTCTCCAATCTTAAAAATATGGTTACCTTCAGATGAATTGACTGTACCCAAAAAACTCAGGTAATTAAACCTAGACCAATAATAGTTGCTATGAAGGAGAATATTTTATTTAGCAAGGCATATATAAAAGATATTATGAATGGAGTAGTGATTTTAGAGAATACAAGTAGTGGAATTATAGTTTTTATAGTAAGTATAGATACTGGAGTTTCATGGAAAGTATGGAATGGAAGTTTATGGATTCTGGTGGATATAACAAATATGGGGGATGTAAAAACTAAAGGAATGACTATTACAACACTTCAAGGAATTACTGAAGCACAATGGACGTCTCTTGGTCTTTCAGATAAGAAGATAAGACTTGCATGGTATATGGAAGTTAGTTCAAGTGCAGATGTTTTAAGATTGAAGGAGATAAGGGTTAACTATAACATAAATTAGTTAGTGATGTTTAATAATCTAACTTCCTCAAATTTCATGATATACTAGAATAAGTTATAATATGTAACTAGATGACGTTTGAAGGAGAATAAATATGAAAATTTTATTAGAAGAATTATTAAGAAATAGTTTTATACCAGAAATAGATTCAGCAGATAAGCTCCCAGATGCACCAGGAGCATATCTTATATGTTCAAAAAATATTAATGATTTACCAGATAAAATGAAAGAGCTAGATTTTAAGTCTGTCTATGGATTACCAGTAATATATGTGGGAATTGCGGGTAGACCTACTTCAAAAGTAAAAAGTTTAAGGATGAGAGATTATAAGAACCATTTTTATGGAACAGCAAGAAAGTCAACATTAAGGAAAAGTATTGGTGTATTATTTGGATTTGAAAAAGAATATGAAAATAAAGAAAATAATAATAAATACAAATTCAGTGCTAAACATGAGGAACAACTTACACAATGGATGAAAAATAATTTAATTATGCATTTTGTAAAAATTGATAATCCTATGGAATTTGAAATATTTTTAATTAATACTTACGAACCACCGCTTAACCTGAAAGATAATAAGAGTAATGCGAATGAAACTTTTAGAAAAGAATTAGGCAAGTTACGAACTGAACGATAAACAAACTTATTTAATAATACATTATGTTTTTTAAACAGAAAATGCTTGCACTTGTAGGCTAGTAAAAGCAATTTGGATAAAGTATTGGATTATGATAATTAGCTGCATTTTAATAAATATAATATAGAACTTTAATTGAGGATATTCTAATTTTGTTCACTAACTAAAAAGGCAATCATATCTTTTTTTATTTTGTCCCTGGTAACAGAAATGGTAGTATTGTCCAAATATTGTATATATTATAGAATATTGTTATAATTAGTATGTGTATAAAGATTTATACTAAATTAGGGGGATGCATGAAAATGAGTAAAAAAATTCTGAAACCACTTGCAAGTCTTGGAATTATGTCATTAGTTATAATTACAGTTTTATCAGCTAATCCAGTTAAGGCATCAGTAGGTCAAGTCACAAGAATAAGTGGTGCTGATAGGTATGCTACAGCAGCACAAGTTGCTACGTCAAATTGGACAACTTCAGATAATGTTGTGTTAGTATCAGGAGAGAGATATTCAGATGCAGTAAGTGCCTCTGAATTAGCTAAGAGATTAGATGCTCCTATATTATTAACAACAGCTGATGCATTGGATCCAAATACATCAGCTGCTTTATCTTCATTAGAAGCTAAAAATGTATATGTAATAGGTGGAAATGCTTCAATTTCACAGGATGTGAGGGATAGCTTAAAATCCAAATATAAACTAACAGAATTAGGTGGAGCAAATAGATATGAAACTAATATGGCTGTCGCTACGGAATTAGTTAAATTAGGAGTAGATCCAAGTAATGTTATGATGGTTGGAGGGGAAGGATTCTCGGATGCTTTATCAGTAGCACCAATAGCTTCAGCTAAAGGACAGATTCTTTTGTTAGCTAACAATGATACAAGTTGTATGAAACCGGCAATTGACTTCGTAACAAAAAATAAGTCAAAAGTTACGGTTGTAGGAACTACAAATGTAATAAGTGACAAAATGTATAATACAGTTAACGGTACTTCAAGGGTTAATGGAGGAACTGATAGATTTGACACTAACTTAAAAGGATTAGCGGCATTCAGTACAACACTAAATTTTAATAAAGTATATATCGTGAATGCAAGCAATGATGGATATGCAGATGCATTAGTAGCATCTGCAGTAGCTGGAAAAACTGGAGCACCATTAGTATTATTGGATAGCCAAACATCACAAGCAACAGCAAATGCGATAGATTACATAAAAACTAATATACCTAAAACTTCAGACTTAAATGTTATAGGTGGAACAGGTGTTGTTACAAATGATACAGTTGATATCATAAACGGCATTATCACTGGTAAGCCAATAGTAAGTTTTAAAGATAAAAATTTAGAAGAGGCAGTAAGAGACTCTATTGATAAACCAAATGGTACTTTGTATAAAAGTGATGTTGAAAAAATAACTGTATTAAGTGCTCAGGATAGAGGTATAAAAGATATTAGTGGAATTGAAAACTTAACTAATTTACAATCACTTGCTTTATATAGTAATCAAATAAGTGATATAAGTATGGTAAAGGATTTAACTAATTTACAAGAACTTAATTTAGCTGACAATAAAATAAGTGATATAAATGGGTTAAAGGGTTTAACTAATTTAGAATTCCTTTTTTTAGCTGATAATCAAATAAGTGATATAAGTGGATTAAAAGATTTAACTAATTTGCAAACTCTTTATTTACAGAATAATAAAATAAGTGATATAAATGGGTTAAAGGATTTAACTAATTTACAAAAGCTTTTGTTAGAGAACAATGAAATAAGTGATATAAGCGCATTGAAAGGTTTAACTAATTTAGAATCCCTTTCTTTAGATGACAATAAAATAAGTGATATAAATATGTTAAAGGATTTAACTAATTTACAAAATCTTTTTTTAGCTGACAATGAAATAAGTAACATAAGTGCATTGAAAGGTGTAACTAGTTTACAAGAACTTTATTTAGATTCCAATAAAATAAGTGATATAAGTGAGTTGAATAGTTTAACTAATTTACAAGCACTTGGGTTAAGTTCCAATGAAATAAGTGATATAAAGGGGTTAAAGGATTTAATTATTTTAAAATTTCTTGATTTAAAGAACAATAAAATAAGTGATGTTGATAAGGCTTCGTTAAAAAATTTTTTACCAAGATGCACTATCATATATGAATAACATATAAGCAATAAACAAAAAGGGGATGCCCATAAAGTAAAAAAGTCTTCTTCTGAAAATTATAGAAAGTTATCTAGAGAAGAGTGGGTAATAGTTGAGAACTGCCATGAGGCTATAATAACACAAGATGAATTTGATAAAATACAGCTGCTAATTAAGAAAAGAACTTTGATACCAGCAGGGGCAAGAGCTTCAAAGACTGAATTTACGGGAGTATTAAGATGTGGATGCTGCGGACATACGATGCAGATTCAGAAAAAAAAGGATGGAAAAGATTTAATTAGGTGCTGCAGATATTCAGATAGCAGTGGGAAAAGGTGTATTAATAGAGGAGGATATTTACAGCCAGTAAAAGATGAAATAAAAAAAGCCATTATACAATATAAAAAAGAAGTTTTAAACAAACTGCAAGGTATAAATAATAAAGGAAAAAATCTTACCATGAATCAATTAAAATCAAAACGCAGGGAATTGAAAAAATTTCAAGAGGCTCTTGAGAAAATACAAGATTCATATGATTTAGGAGATTATAGTAGAGAAGAATTTTTAAGAAGGAAATCAAAATGGAATAGTAAAATTTTAGAAGCCAAAAGCCAAATTTCCCTGTTAGAGAAGTAGTTGAAATTTCAAGAACAGGTTACTGATGAAGAAAGGCTGAATATTATAAATTATTTCCTAGAAAATATTGACTCAATAGAAGATGTAAAAGATAAAAACAAATTATATCGAACTATATTAGATAGTGTGATATGGAGGAAAGTAGATACGAAGGAAGCAGAAATAGAAATAAATTTTCTGTAAGGATTTAAGTACATATTATCGTTGCCTATTATGACGCCAATGGCACGTACTGTATCCTATGGATAAAAACACAGGTCTATCTTCTGATTTTGCCTTTGTAAATGCTTCTTCTCCCCAGGGATACCAATTTACTGGATTGTGTGCGTGTTGTAAGAGATACGGGGATTTCTCATTTATTAATCTATTGGGTGTGCTTGTTAGGTTCATAGAATCACCTCCTAAAATTTATTCTTATTATAGATTTATCTTTTGTGAAGTAAATTATTCAAATAAAAGTATGTTTTGCGTGGGATGTGATATTTAAAAATAAAGTAAAGCAGTTTATGAAAAATATTGAAATTAGAACTGATAAAGGATTTGAGATGAAATTGTTTTTTAGGTAAAATTGTTTGTGGTAATTGAGCGAGCTTCTATGGAAGAAAAGTTTGGCATTCCAACAGTAGACATAGAAGGGTTATATAGCAATGCAATTCTAAATTTAAAAATGATGAGAAGTGTGGTACACGTCATATTTACGAGGATACTTTAAAAGAATCTTTTTTATAGGATTTTAATAGCATTGTTAAAAATAAAGATGAGGTATTAAAAGACTATGAAGAAATAATACAAGCTTTAACGGATACTTCAAAGATTGATAAAGAAAGTACTAATTTTCAAAAATAAAGTGAAGTAGTAGAATTATTAAAAAAGTGCGTGAAGGAAAATGGATACATAGCTTTAGATCAAGCTGAATATGAAGAACGTTATAATTCATTAACAAAACGTTATGGAGCTATAGAGAATAGACTTGAAGGAATAAATGAAAAGCGGTTAGAGCGAAGTGCTAAAAGAGAGAATATAGAGGAATTTATAAAGATATTAGAAAAGAGTTCTATAATTTTGATATTAAAATATACTATTTGTATCTACTGTAAATCTACTATAAATACTCTTTCTTTTTATTGTACGATTCAAGCTAATACCTGGTGGTAGAGGATCTTTTTCTATATTTAAAAATATAGAAAAATTAATAGATAGGAGGAGCATCATAACGTTTAAAAACAGCATTGCCTACAGCAAATACTTAATAAAATGATTTAATTTACTTAAATTTTATGACATAAAATAAGTGGAATTATTGATATAAAATGGTTATACTGGTTATAGTAGGGGGGATAAACATGAAAAAAAGATTATCAGGAATTATTTTTACTGCAGCTATATTTTGTGGGGTATTTTTTACATCAAATGTTGTAAGTGCAGCAACACTACAAGATAGATTATGCGGCAATAATAGATATGAAACTAATTCTAAAATTGTAGACTCAGGTTGGATATCATCAGAATATGCTGTAATAGCAAGTGGAGAAGGCTTTGCAGATGCACTATGTGCGGCACCTTTAGCTGAGAAAAATAAAGCACCTATAGTTTTAACTAGCAGGAATGCTTTAAGTTCAGAGGCCAAAGAACAATTAACAAGACTTAAAGTAAAAAAAGTATTTATTGTTGGTGGAACAGCATCTGTATCTGATAATGTAAAATCTGAAATAACAAATATGAATATTGAAACTACTAGAATATATGGACAAAACAGATTTGAGACATCATTAGAGGTAGCTAAGGCTTTAGGAAATATTAATGGTGCAGTAGTAACAAATGGATTTGGATTTGCAGATGCTTTATCTATAGCACCTATAGCAGCAAAAAAGGGAATGCCTATATTACTTACTGCCAAGGATGAGTTATCAACACCAATTAGGGAATTTTTACATAATAGTTCTTATAATGAAAGTTATATAGTTGGAGGAACTGGAGTAGTAAGTGATAAAATATCCTCACAGTTGAACAATGTTACAAGGCTTGGCGGAAATAGTAGATATGAAACAAATTCAGCTATATTAGACCATTTTGATAATGATTTTAGTTATGATAAGATTTATGTTGCATCAGGAGAAAATTATCCAGATGCATTATCTGGCAGTGTACTAGCAGCTTCAAGTAACTCTCCTCTAATTTTAGTAGGAACCTACGTTGATCCTTCAGTAGAATCTTCAATAAAAGCTCAACACGAAAAATATAATAATGTAGTAGCTTTAGGAGGTACAGGCGTAGTCACAGATGCAGTAATAAATAGTATTGTCAGTGGAGTTTTTATACCAAGCATAAGTGATGATGAAATAAAAGAATTAATATATAATGCAGATCAAACATATTGCTGCGATATACTAGGACTTACTGAGAATAATACTATATCTACGGATAAAGGAACTTATTATAAACTAAAAGACAATGTAAATACCTATGACAAGCTATTTAATTATTATAATAAATATTTTTCAGAAAAAAAATCAAATCACTTTATAAATACTAATTTGTTTATAAAGGTAAATAATATTTTTTATTTCTTTGGTAGTAATGCTGGAATAAGGCCTTTATTTTTACAATCTAAAATAGAAAATAAAACTGTAGATGGTAATAAAATAAATGTAACTTTACGTACTTATTATGAGGATGATCCTAAAGAAAAAAGTCCTTTTGATTGTAGTTTTACTTTAATTTATGAAAATGGACGTTGGTTAGTAGATGATGCAACTAGTGGTATGGATTGGAATGCTTTCGATTATAGGGATAACCAGAGCTAGGATTACAAGAGAACAAGCAAGTGAAATGCAATAGAGTTATTTTTGTAGGGGAGAAGATATATAGTTAACTTCTCCCCAGGGATACCAGTTTACTGGATTATGTGCATGTTGTAAGAGATAAGGGGATTTCTCATTTATTAATCTATTGGGTGTACTTGTTAGGTTCATAAAGTTTTATAAAGTTTTATAAAATCTTCAAATGATAGTACCTCAACAATATTTTTAATAGTTTTACTGTTTGATATTAAATTTTTGTTCCTTTTGATTTTTAATTATAGCATTTATAATTACTGCCTTATCATTCTCTGATAAAGTAGTATTGTTTTTAAAGCTCTCTATATTACTTAACATAGAATCTAAGTCTCTATTACAGAAAATCTTAACATCTGTTTGTCCACTTATACTAATTGCAACTTCAGTATTGGAAAAATAAACAATCTTTTGAACTTTAAAGTTAAATCCATTTAATCTTAAAAATTCTTCAATTCTTCTACCATGCTGACTTACTTGTTTAACTGGATTATAAAATTCGTGGTCTCCACTATTCATTCTGTCTTGTTTCCAATTTTGATTATTAACATCACCTTGTATAAATCCTGAATGATTTTTTGTTTCAACAATGAAAATACCATTTGAACCCACGATTAGATTATCTAATTCATTACTGCTTCCGTTTGTAGTTATAATAGGATTGCTTATTATAGTATAATCATCTGACAATCTTGCAAGACTTTGAACTGTGTTAAATTCTCCTGTTAGCCCTGATTCATATATATCAAGTTGTTTTTTTAACTTTTTTACTATTCTTTTTCTAAAAAATTTATTTATTTTAGAAAAAGCAGTAAAAATCAAAGCGAAGAAAAGCATTACACTAGCATAAGCTACATTTTGGTTTGCTATTCGTCTACTTTTACCATATGTTTCATCCATTTTTTGTCTATATTCTTCTGCTTGTTGTTGAGACTTTTTTTGACCAGCCTCAAATTCTTGTAGAGCTTTTTGCTTGTTTTCTTCAAATTGTTGCTGATTTTTTTGTTTGCTCTTTTCAGCTTGCTGTTGCATTTCTTGATTAACTTCTTCAAAAGACTTTTGAGAAGCATGAACTGATATACCCATTAAACCCATTATACAGAATAATGCAAACATAAATGCAAATATTTTAACTATTATATCTCCTGCCTTCATCCACATGTATTGTCTTATAATTTTTTTTTGGAGACTTTCCCTTTTATCAGCTATATTATTATTCATTTTTATTATTTTTGCCACAAATTACTTCCTCCTTTGTATATTTATATTAATATTTTCGTAGCATCTGACGTAACGTATAAGCATATTTTATATTAAAATATATCATTTGTGTATAGCTTTTATTACATTTATCAATAAATAGTATTACAAGCTATATACCAGAACTACATTCGCTGTTATCCAAAAAGTGAATACTAATCAGAATTTATAAAATGAAGGAGAAAAATGAAATATGAATAATGAAAAAAATACTGATTTTAAGAATAAAAAAATAGTAGCTTTCGCAGCTATAGTAATAGGCTTTTTTATGACAATGCTTGATACAACAATTGTTAATATTGCATTGCCTAAAATAACAGAATCTTTTAATACAAATGTTCAAGACATTACGTGGATATCTAACGGTTTTAATATAGCTCTTGCAGTAATAATTCTTACAGCATCAAGACTTGGAGATCAGTTTGGTCGCAAAAAATTATTTCTACTTGGATTATTTGTATTTACCCTTACATCTCTTTTAGAGGGATTTTCAAATTCATTGGAAATGCTTATAGTATTAAGAGTAGTACAAGGTTTATCAGCTGGTATAATGGTACCATTAACGATTCCATTATCAGTAGAAATTTTTTCAGTAGAAAAATTTGGTGCTATCGTTGGTATATGGGGTGCTGTTGGAGGGTGTGCTTCAGCTTGTGGACCAGGATTAGGGGGATTATTAACAAATACTTTTAGCTGGCAGGCAGTTTTCTTTGTAAATGTACCATTTGGGGTTATATCATTCATACTATCTGCAATGTTTTTAAAGGAATCCTTTGATGAAACTGCAACTAAATCCATAGATTTTTTAGGTATTATAACAAGTAGTATTTCAATGTTAACACTAATACTTGGATTAATTCAAGCTCCTGATAAAGGATGGAACTCAATATATATATTAATACTATTTACAGTATCTATTATTTTATTTATAATTATTGAAGTAAAAGTAAAGGAACCAATGTTACCAATGCAATTATTACAATCTAAATATTTTACTGGTGCTTCTGTAACTATGATTTTCATGACTGCTGGTATGATGGCAGGTTCGTTCTTAGTTTCATTCTTTCTAATACGTATTATGAAATTATCAGTTCTTGATGCAGGCTTAACTATAATTGCAATGCCAGTTACCATGGTAGTATTATCCCTTGTAGCTGGACCTATTTCACATAAGATTGGAGCTCGCCTTTTTGCAATATTAGATATAATACTTGCATCACTTTCAGTATATTTATTTGGTACTCTTGATGCTGGTTCATCTCGTTTAGATGTAATGTGGAGATTAGCGGTTTGTGGAGCTGGAGTAGGAATGAGTATGTCTCCTTTAATGGCCTCTGTTGTAAGAAATGCACCAAGGGATAAGGTTGGAATAGCATCTGGAGTTGCTAATGTTTCACGTACAATTGGTATGGTACTTGGTGTTGCTGTATTAGCTACATTGTTAAACCATAATATGAATAATACAGCTCTTAGCAATTATGTTGTTTATGATAATACATTTAAAACATTTAGCTTTATGTTAATATTTGGAATTATATTTCCAATGTTTAGTGATAAGCCATATAAAGGTAGAAAAAAGCAGTGATGGTAAAAATGTAATTAAAGTAAATTGAATTGAAAAATTATGATAAAACAACACAGTTCCTTCCTTCACCTTTTCCTGTATATAATGCATCGTCTGCTTTTTTTATTGTATCACCAATCGTTTCATAATCTTCATTAACGGTTACACCAAAGGTCAATGTAATTGATAGTTGAATTCCATTATACTCGATAATTTCTTTTTCAATAGTTTCCCTAATTTTATTCGCAAGTATGTGGGCATCATGGATTTCTGTTTCTGGAAGCAAGATAAGAAATTCCTCTCCTCCCCACCTGGATACAAACCCTCGTTCTCGAACCGCATTGTGTAAGTTTTGTGCTACTGCTTTCAGCACTTGATCCCCACAATCATGTCCGAAGCTATCATTTATCTTCTTAAAATAATCGATATCTGCAAGGATAAGCGAAAATTTATTTTTGCTTTTTTTATAATTTATAAACTCATTTTCAAGTTTTTCCATAATATATCTTCGGTTGTATAGCCCAGTTAATGAATCCGTTTTTGAAATCAACTCCAACTTCTCTAGGTTACATTGCATGGAAACTATTTGAGATGCTGAAGATATCCCCATAAATACGAGTATATACCCTAGAAGTATGAATAATAAAAACAATATCATATCATATGCAGAATTAAAATTTCTTAAATGTGCAATGTGTGTGGGGGTCGTAAAGTTAGTAATTAGCAATAAAAAGGCAGTAACTGGGTATAAAGACATATACCTTATGGTTTTATCAGACACTAAATTAAGAGCCGTTTTGTAATATTTACCTATCCCCAAATAAGCTGCTAAAAAGAATAAAATATTAATACAATTTCTAAAAATATATATAAGGTTTTGAGTATAATTAACATCATTAATATTTGAAACTAATTTTGCAAATAATGTAGCAATAAAAAGTGCGATTGTAGAAATTTTCATCTGAACCTTAGAGAACTTATCCAGGTGCGTAGCAGTGCTTATCCCCCACTTTGAAGAAAAGCAGATATCCCAAATCTTTGATTTGGTGATAGTCGCTTTCACAGAGTGCGATGGGGGTGTTAGCAATGGTAGCGATCGGATAAATCTTGCTTAACGTATATAAAAATTATAACATATTTTTTATCATAGTATTACCTTATAAATATCCAAAATCCCCGTTATAGGATTTTTAAATTTACAAACTTTGCGAAACAGAAACAAATTATAGATTTATCTTTTGTGGAGGAAAATATTCAAAAAATAAAGTTCGTAAATTTTTATTAATACTGACAGTCAATGTCATTGTAATAGTATATAATTAAAGTAAAATTTAGGATATGTAAATATTGGGGGCAGAGGCATAAGTGGATTATGAAAACATGGATAAGAAAATGCTTATTAAAATTTTAAGACAGAAGGATGATATGTTAAAAAAGTTATGTTTAGAAAAAGAAAAATTAAACTACTATGCAAATACGGATGCAATGACTGGTGTACTAAACAGGAGATCAGGTTTAAAGTTGCTAGATAAAGGGCTTAATTTATCAAAAATTAATGATAGAGATATGGTTGTTTGTTTTATTGATATAGATAGATTAAAAATAATAAATGATACTTTTGGTCATGAAGAAGGTGACAAACTTTTAATAAACACAGCAAGAATTTTAAAAGAAAGTATTAGAAAAACTGACTTTGTAATTAGAATGGGAGGAGATGAATTTTTAGTAGTATTTCCTGAAACAACAATGAAAGAGATTAATAAAATATGGCATAGAATTTATGTAAAGATAGAAGAAATTAATAAGAATAGTAGCAAGTATAATTTAAGTTTAAGCTGTGGATTTTATGAGTATAAAAAGGAAGGGCAAAGTGAAATGACTGCTAGTGATTTGATAAAAAATGCTGATTTTAAAATGTATAATAAAAAGTTAAATAAAAAGGAGAAATTTGACGATAAATGTATAAATAATATAAATTAAGTGAAAATATTTAAAAGAGGTAAAATATTTAGTATGGAAAGATTTAAATCAGACGTATTATTATTTATTTATAATGGCTTGCAAGAAGGAAAAGTAGTTAGAAAGAATGATATAATAAACAAATTTAATATTAATGAAAGAACTTTTTATAGATATATAAAAGATATAAAAGATTTTGTGGAAGAAAACCCTAATGATGAGCTCATAGGTGAAAAAGTTATAGTAGATAGAGAAAAAGGTGGGTATATTCTTAAAGAAAAGCATGAAAAAAATCTCAACGAAAAGGAGATTTTAGCGATTTCTAAAGTTCTCTTAGAAAGTAGAGGATTTATTGAGAATGAAATGAAAGATATGATTAGCAAGCTTCTTGGTAATTGTGTATGTGAAGATAAAAAAAGTATTCAATATATTATAGGTAATGAACTAGCTAATTATGTTCCTCCGAAGCATGGCAAAGGACTTTTGGACAAGTTATGGCAAATAAGCAGTGCAATAGAAGATAAAAAAATACTGGATATGGAATATTACAAGATGGGTACAGATGGAAAGCTGCGAGAGGAGGTTTCTAGAAGAATTGTATATCCAGAAGGATTATTATTTTCTGAATATTATTTTTATCTTATAGCGTTTATTGAAGGAAAAAGTTATGAATATCCTGCTATTTATAGAGTGGACAGAATTAGAAATATAGATGTTACGGATAGAAAATATAAAGTGGATTATAGCAAAAGATTTCAAGATGGAGAGTTTAGAAAACTGATTCAATTCATGCAAGCAGGAGAATTGGAAAGGGTTAAGTTTAGATATACAGGTAGGTCTATAGAAGCAGTTTTAGATAGATTACCTAATGCTGAAGTAAGAAAAGAAAACCATGGGGAATACATAGTAGAAGCAAAGGTATTTGGTAGAGGTATAAAGATGTGGCTTTTAAGTCAGGGGGATTCCGTGGAGATTTTAAGTTCTGATAAATTTAGAGAGGAAATGGTAGAAACTATTGAAAAAATGAGAATGTTGTATAGGTAATGTTTAAATGATACATAAGTAATTAAACATTTCATTATGTAGAATCGCAGCATAAGACCAAGTCCATCCATACTATTTGGAAAGGGTATCGATATGTAGCTAAGAAGTCAAGGAAATTTAGTCAAAGTAATTCAATAAATAAAACGGAGGAAACAATATGAACTTTAAGTCATTAAGAGAGGACAAACTAAAATTAAGTCAAGAAGAATTTGCAAATTCTTTTGATGTGGACATCTCAAGAATTAAAGAATGGGAAGTAACAAACGAACCATCAATGATTGTTTTGCAAAAGATTGCTGAGAAAACAGGAATGGATTTCAATACAATTATGAGTTATGAAAAGCCGAAACCAAAGCCTTTTGATGCTAAGAATACCTGGGAAAAAGCAGATTTTACAAAAAAGAGTATTATTGAATATATAAAAGATACATTGGAAAAGATGGATGTCCCAGAAGAGCAAAAATACAAATATGTGGATGATTTACGAGATGGGATTGAGAGAAATTATGTAAAACCAAGTATTTCTATTGTTGGTCGTTCTGATACAGGTAAAAGCACATTGATAAATGCACTTATTGGTATGGAAAAGATGCCGACATCTTGGACTCCGACAACATCAATTGCTGTGTATATTAAGCATATTAAGGACATGCCTGAATTTATCAAAGATGATGTATGGGTGTTCGCAGATAATATGGATGGCGAAGATTTGTGGGATCCCAAAAGATTATACGATGAAGAGTATTGTAAGAAGTGGAAAATTGCACAGGGCGGCGTAGAGATACTTCGTTCATTTGGTACTCGACAAGGTGATATGTTTCAGAAGAATGCTGGTTCTGCAGTTATATTTCTTGATGCACCTATTTTGCAGGATTGCGATATTGTTGATTTGCCGGGATTTGGTACTGAAAAAGAAAGCGATGATACAATTACATTTAAGGCTGCACAGAGAACAGATGTATTGATTTACTTATCTCAGGCAAATGGGTTTATGCGTATTGAGGATATCACATATCTTAAAGAAAATGTTAGAAACCTTCCGGTATGGGAGAAAAAAGAAGAAAATGACCTCAAACCGTTATCAAATTTATTTGTAGTTGCATCACAAGCACATACTGTATGCAATGGAAATTCTACTGAATTAACAAATATACTTCGAAGGGGGTACGAAAATTTCTGCAAAACGTTGGCTCCTGAATATTGGGATAGGAGAAAAGAAATATCCGGATATAATACTGAAAATTATTGTGAGCAGGCATTGACAAGGAGATTTTACACGTATACAACAGATATTCCATCATTGTGTACCGGATTCAATCAAGACTTGAAGAAAATACTTGAGAAACTACCAGAAATAATTGATGCAAGGACAAGAGAATTTATTCATGAGTATGTTAAAGTGAAAAAGCCTAATCTTGAAAAAGAAATCAAGCATTATGAGAAAATATCACTTGAAAGAGAAAAGTATGTTGTCTTATTAGAACAAATAGAGAACAGCGAGTTGGACAGAATGAAGGAAAACAATAATCAAAAAGATGAAATATATGAACTTATTAATACGCTTTCAATGGAATCAACCAATGAATTCAGTCAGTATTGTGCTGAAACAATAAATACCGATTCATTGGTGAAAATGATAAAAGACAAAAAAATTAGGAACAAGAAGGAAGAAGTCGAATGTTTCGCCAGTCAATTGCAAGATATAATTCAAGCAAGATGTAATGTTATATTAGCTGATAAAGCCGAGGTTCTGTCGAAAGAAACGAAGAAGTATATTGAAAAATATACTGATGGCATAAAGGCTGCTTTTGATGGAACATCTGTTGATGTTGATTTTGATGCCGGTTATGCATTTATATCAGCTTTGGCTAAAATTGGAATAATAGGTGGATTAGGTGCTTATATTGCAGGTGAAATGGCATTCATATTTGGCGATATGGCATTGGCAATGGGAGTGGGAGGAGTCATATCATTTGGACCTATTGGAATTGCTATAGGATTGATAATTGCTGCATCTCTTGGAATTGCTAAGTTATTTGGTGGTGGCTGGGAAAAAAGTGTAGCGAAGAAACTTGTAAAAGCATATGATGAGAACAAGGTCGTTGAACAGTTCCGTGAAGGAATTACTGATTACTGGAAAAAAACAGAAGATGCATTTGATCAGGCTGCACAGAAACTTGATGAAGAATGGTCAAATTATGTGCAAACATTAAGAAACACTGTAAATAATTATGATGTTGAGGCAATTCAAAAAAATATAGTAATTTTAAAGAACTTAATGTCTTTTTTCGAGAATATCCCATTGTAAAATATTGGTTTTCAACTTATTACAATTGGGAATGGTACAAGGAGGAAATGAAATGATAACACTTTTTAATGAGTATAAAGATGCTGGAAAGATTAGTGAAGCATTAATGGTCGGACGCAACATGGTTAATCAGGATCATGGGGATGTGGAAAAATTTAGTACGTATTTAGAACTGCTATTATCATTGGCTGAAAGACTCCCTTCGTTAGATGAAAGAAAGCAGTTTGTTGGACAAGCAAATGTTACTCTTGCATTTTTTGAGGAAAATGCTGATTTGAATGTAGAGTTAGTAGAGAAAATTAACACATATAAGAATCGCATCGATGAAATCAGCAGCAAGTTAATCACAGAAGAAAATGAGAGAACATCCAAGGCACTTAAGGGTATTGAAGCAAGCAATAATAAATTTATAAAAGAATTGTACCAAGCTAAGCAAGTCTTGAGCAAAGCAAACTCACAAGAAGAGGTTGATAAGGTTCTTGTGGAAATCAGTCAGATTGATGCGAAAATTGAGCATGATTACTTGACAGATGAACAAAAAACACATTATGACCAAATTAATAAGGAGTGTACGGCCTGCATCAGTGACAAGATGAGGAAAATGGAACATAAAAGTAATGTTGCTTATAATAAAAAGGCCGTGGAATCGTATAATAAGGCATTCAAGATGTTCAAAAATGATGAGGAAAAGTATAAGAATCAGACACAATTGTTTTCTTTAGTATCATCAACGCTATTTGCGTATGATGCAGCAAGATTATTTAATGAAACATTAATTTATTATAATCATGTATATTCGTATATCTTTGGAAAACTTGACGATGATGGAAAATTAGCATTGACACGATTCTCTATTGAATGTGAGAGAAAATTGAGGTGATGATATGATTTCAGAAATTAGGAACAATAAAAGTCTTACTTTTTATCAACCTACTTCAATACAACAGAACACACATCTGTCATCCTCTTATGCTGGAGGAATAGGAGCAACAGCAATTGCAACTTCAGTGTATGCAACATCTGCGACCACTACGCAATTTAACAATCAGCTAAATGGATTCCTTAATACACTACAAACCCAGAGAGGTAGAATTGCCCGGAAGGTTTCAGAAGGGCTAACTAATGACCCATCATATCAAGGAGCCAGAAATGATGGCGTTAAGTTAGCTTGGGATTATGAAAAGGCTGATGTAGATATGGGAGGTAAAGGTTCTGCTAATTGGAATAAGAAACAACAGCAGGAAATTCGAGAAAATGGTAAAGTTCGTGGAGCGGAAGGGCACCATCAAAAAAATATTGCAAACCATCCAAAAGAACAAGGTAATCCGGATAACATAAAATTTTATAAGTCAAGAGAAGGGCATAAAGAGCAGGGACATAACGGTAATTGGAAAAATGAAAGTGATGCTCCAATGATTGATAAAGACAAAATGCTCAAAAAGACAAATGCAAAAAGGGTGTTTAAAAATGAACTTCGTGGAGTTGGGATTGCAGCCGCAATTGGTGCTGGTATTGGATTTACCATTGGATTTGCCGTATCTGTTGCACAATCCGGTGTAACCCCAGATTCTATAAAATATGCAATTGCAGAAGGTGGAAAGACAGGTACCGTATCAGGAATTCAATCAGTAGTTGACTATGGTATTGGTAGAACAATTGGACAATTAGCAACTCATGCTATGGAAGGAATGTTGTCTAATCTCGGAGTAAATATTACTGAAAATATATCAAAGATGTGTAGTATAGGTACAGTTGGGGTAATAACGATTGCCATATTCTCGACATATCAATTTATAAAATTGAAAAGAGCTGGAATGGCAACTAAAGAAGCTGCTATTCGAATTGGTAAGCAAGCATTATTTTCGTTGTCATTATTAGCTGTTTCAATAGCCGCCCAAGGCATATGGGGAGGTCCTGCCGGACTTATTGTCTCAATTAGTACAGGTATAATTTTTATTACTTATTCGATTGTAGATATTACACATCAAAGAAAGATGTCAGAGAAAATACGTGTTTATATGATTGATAAATGCAAACCATCGTTTGTTTAGGAGGGTATTATGAATAACAAAGAGTTTGTCAATATAGCTATGCATCAAGATGAACGTAATATTTTTGAAAAATATTTTGGAAACATTGAAATGATTCCAAATGAACTCAAAGAGTTCTTTAAAAAATATAACCCTGTTGATGTCGAAGTGACAATGGATGGAAATGCAATTCATTTTTTCCCAGTTGAAGAATTGGAATCTTTGCAAGATGAGTATGAATTAGGATCTGAAAATTTTGTGTTTTCTACTTGTAATGGTGACCCTATTTTTTACAATACAGAGGGCGTATTTTCTTGTTATCATGGGGCAACGAGTGTGAAAAGTGAAAAGTTGGCAGCGAACTTTGGGGAGTTCTTAAATCTCATTAATAGATAAAAGATCAGAAGATGTGTTTCCACAAACAGATGATAAGGCAAAAATGCCATTGATATGTTCCCTTGAGCGACCAACGGCTTTTGACATTC
Source organism: Clostridium ragsdalei P11 (assembly GCF_001675165.1). Taxonomy (GTDB): domain Bacteria; phylum Bacillota; class Clostridia; order Clostridiales; family Clostridiaceae; genus Clostridium_B; species Clostridium_B ragsdalei. The sequence continues at coordinate 52,968 of NZ_LROS01000015.1, read as the reverse complement.
ATGCTGTCATATCGAGTCGCCCAGTACAAGGTAACATATCAGTATAAAGGTGTGCACTTTTTAGGAGAAATAGATTTGGTTAAGTATTGTGAAGATACTATGTTTAGATTATGAGAATAGGATATAATAGAGGTGTAAAAAATGTTTTTATATAATGCTAAAGTGTCTTTATGGAGGTATGTTTAAATGAAGAATAATAATGAAAAATTATATGATATATTTTTAAATTATTCTTACAATGATTTAATGGATTTGTTTAGAAAAGCTAAATGTAAAGAAGAACAGGATTTTTATGCTATGCTTTCTAATTTAGTGCTTCAAAGAGAAGCAGAAAAGGTTATAGGTAAGTAGTATGCCAACATATAGAATATTTGCAGAGGAAGGAGGTGAACACAATTGTGGACAAGCTATTCAATGGCGTATCTCAATTAGAATCATTTAGAAATGCTATCCAATCACTTTCAGAAAGTTTTAAATTCTTGGGCATATTATTTTTTATATTAATTTTATTGATCATCATTATTAGTACTGTAGTAATACTAGCTCCAACAATAGTATCAACAATAAGGAAAACTAAACATAGAAAAATAATAGTAATTACAAATATAATTGTCCTATTCTTCTTTTTGATTAACTTTACTTTGCCATTTATTATATTGGCAGTATTATTTATTATATCTTTAACAGGAAAGAAGGAATTAAAGACAACTATTGATATACCATCAATTATAATAAATACTTCATCTTCACAAGTAAATAATAGAAAATCTACTAGGAGGTAGAATTATGGAAGACTTAGTTAAGGCTAGTATAGGGGCTTTTATTTTCTATATACTGATAATTATAATAATATTTTTGCTTACAAGAGCGTTTTGGTGTTGGTATTGGAAAATTAATAAACGTGTACAAATTCTTGGGTCAATAGACCAAAGGCTTGCAGATATTCAGCGATTATTAGCACAAGGAAATACTGTTAATGCTGTTATGACTGATGAAATATCCAACATTGCATCAGGTGTTAATTCTAATAAAGTAGCACAGCAAACAATTGATGATGACGAGGATTTACCAGAATTATAGTAAATGCTTTGCTGGATTACAAATAGAAATGAGGAGAATATAAAATGGGACAAGAAGTCAGTAGGTATAAGCGCATTTGCAAGTTGGACATTTTAGAAATTTGCCCTTTATGTGAGGTAGAGTTACAAAAAGGAGCATTGCTCTGGGATAGAAAAGCTAAGAATAGCATTATGCAGCTTAAATTTTTTAACTATTCTGATAAAAATTTAAAATCCCTATATATAACCTATAATTGTAAAGATGAACAGGGGAATATAATAAACCAAAAAGATTTTTCGTTCTCCTATATTGATGCTAATTGTGAATCACATTCTGCGTTTGGCACTAAGACACCAGTAGTATTACCATCGGAGTTAGTAAGGAATGTTGATGTGTTTGTTAAAACAATCGTATGGGAGGATAACAGCATTACAAATGTTTCACAAAGTGACTACATAAAGGTAGAAAAGCAAAAGAGTCTTTCTTCCGAATTATCTGAAGAGGATATAGAGATATATCGCAGAGCTTGTAAATTGCTAGAGGGAGAAATTTTTTTGCAACGAGAGATAGGTAACAATGGGTGGCAGTGTGCTTGTGGCAGCACCAATTTAAAACAAAATTGTAGGAATTGTAAAGCGAATAAAGAAGAACTATCCTTATATTTGGATAAAGCACAATTGAGTATCTTTAAGCAAAAACGTGAGGAAAAAGTGTTGCAGCGTGAGAGGGAAAGGGAAGAAAAAGCGCTTAGAATGAAACAAAAAAGAGTTAAACGAAATAAACTAATTATCAGTATTATTGCAGCACTGATTGTTTTTGTAAGTATAACTGGGGTGTTATCATCTTTTTTCGTTAGAAATTCTACTAGAAATAATAATGTTAAACAACTACAAAAGGACTATGGTAGCTATGCAACTATATGGGGCGAAAGAGAACTCGAAAATAAAAATTATGAAGATTTTAAAGAATTATTTGATAAAAATTACAATAAAGCCCTTTTTTCGGAATTAGGTGCTGTTCCCTGTGGCAACATTGTTAGAACTGATAATAACTTGTATCAGATTGTAGATATTTTTACCTTCTGTTATAGAACTGCAAGTTCACGTGCAGATTATGAAAAAGCATATGAAACCTCAAAAGCTAATGGGGTAACGGGAGTTTTATTAAAGAAGAATTTGACTACGGGTGCATGTGAAGTTATTCATGTTTTTGAAAATCCCCATAATATTTTTCCACCTAAAAAAACATTCATAGGAATAGTGCCAAAGTACATAGCTGGAATTGAAAACAATCGTATTTATGTTCAATTGCTAGATAATTATAGTGATCATTACTTTTTTAATAGAATTGGAGAGTACAATTTAACTAATGGTGAATATAAGGTAATAGAAATAGAAGATTCTAAAAATATAGAGGTAAATGTAAATAGTGATCCTAGCAGATATAATGGGAGCATGAACACATTAATAAAAGACAATAAGTATTATTTTTATAAGGGCAAAAATAATAAAGAAGTCTATTGCTATGATTTGGTATCAACAAAAACTAAAGTGGTTGAGGATATTACTGCTAATAGATAAAATAAAGAGATTACAAAGAGGTAAAAAAATAGGGTTAAAGTTGGAAAACAGGGCTAACGGAAATCCACCTTATCCATAGAAATATCAACAATGGTATGATGATAAAAATGGCAAAATATATGGAAATTTACTTTTATTTTATGTATAATTGTAATTGAATCCTTTGTATGTTGTAAAACGGTAAGTTTGTAAAGGATATTTTAGGATAATATTGAATAAATAGTTCAAACTCGTCAATATTTAATTGTAAAATATTACATAAAAGATAGGAGAAAAAATGTTTTCGATAGAAAATGAATTAAAATCATTTAAGAAAAAATCAATAAATACATATGAGGTACCTTTAAATGATTTATATGATGTAGAAACTAAAATAAATAGTATTGACAAAACAAATAAAAGAAACATAATGTCTATGGAGTTATTGAAAGAAGAACTAGAAGAAAAAAATGACCAAATTGCTTCTTTAAAAAGAGAGTTAACTAATGGAAATAAAAGAGAGGAAGTGTTTGTAAAAAAAGTTTTGGCAATATTAGATCAGGTAGATAATGTTTGTATATTTGCAGAAAAATCTCAAAATGAAGCTTTAATTAGTAACACGAATAGTGTAATGAGGATTATTAGAAAAGAATTGAGAGAGTTAGAAATTGAAGAAATACCTACAATAGGAGAAATATTTAATCCAGAATTGCACGAATGTGTAGAAGCTGTTCACGATAACACAAAAAATAAATATGAAATTATTGATGTTATTAGAAAAGGATATAAGATGAATGGAAAGGTTATAAGAATAGCATCTGTAATTGCTGTTAGATAAATATATAGGGACAAGGAGTAAGGAACATGGGGAAGATAATTGGAATTGATTTGGGAACTACAACATCTGAAATCGCCTATATTAGAAATGGTAAACCAGAAATTATAGTAAATGACTTAGGTGATAGGATAACGCCTTCATTAGTTGGACTTACTGATGATAATGAAATTATTGTAGGACGATTGGTAAAAAGACACGCTATATTAAAACCAGAAAGAACTGTAATAGAAGTCAAAAGGTTAATGGGAACCGATACAAAAGTTAGCTTGGGAAAAAAACAATTTTTGCCCCAGCAAATATCAGCTATGATTTTGAAAAATTTAAAAAAATATGCTGAAGATTTTTTAGGTGAAAAAGTAACGGAAGCAGTAATTACTGTGCCAGCAAAATTTAATAATTTACAGAGACAAGCAACAAAAGAAGCGGGAGAATTAGCAGGACTAAAGGTAGAAAGAATAATAAATGAACCAACGGCCGCTGCACTTGCATATGGAATTAATAATTTGGAATCTGAAGAAAAAGTTCTAGTATATGATTTAGGTGGTGGAACTTTTGACGTTACAGTTCTTGAATTGTTTGATGGTGTACTAGATGTAAAAGCCAGTAGGGGTAACAATAAGCTTGGAGGAAAGGACTTCGATGAAAGAATAGAAAAATACGTTATAGAAGATTTTAAACAAAAATATGATATAGATTTAAGAGGTAATATTAAGGCAATGTCAAGGATAAAAGATGCATCTGAAAGAGCTAAGATTGAGCTATCAAGTATGGAGTCAACTGAAATAGATTTACCTTATATTGCTATTGATAAAGATGAAAATCCATTGGAACTTAGTATTAAATTAACTCGTAGCAAGTTTGAAGAACTTATAATGGATTTAGTAGAATCTACTGATAAAGAAATACAAGATGCGTTTAAGGCTTCTAGTTATAGTGCACAGGATATCGATGTTGTATTAGCAGTTGGAGGTTCAAGCAGAATACCTTGTGTAAAAAGGTTATTAAAGACTAAATTTGGCAATAAAATAAAAACAAATATTAATCCAGATGAAGCTGTGGCATTAGGTGCAGCAATACAAGCGGGAATAAAAAGTGATGAGATTAGTTCTGATGATAGCATATTAATAACGGATGCATGCAACTATACATTAGGAATAAGTATTGTTTCAGATGTAGGAAATGGTAGATTACGAGGTGGTATTTTTGATCCTATTATAATGAAAGATAGTAAACTACCTTGCACTGAAAAAAAGGTTTACTACACTATGCATGATAGCCAAACTAGTGTGGATATTAATGTTTATGAAGGTGATGGAAAACTGGTAATAGAAAATACACAAATAGCACAGTTTGTGTTAGAAGGCATTCCGGAGGCACCAAAAGGTGAGGAAGCCATAGAAGTAGCTTTCACATATAACCTAAATGGAATATTAGAAGTAACAGCTAAAATATTAAGCACTGGAAAATCAGTAAGTAAAATTATAGATACACAAGGTATTGATAAAAAAGATTCAATGTTCTTTGAAGAGGAAAGTTTAGATAATTGGCAAAAGTGTGAATTAGCACCAAAAGTTAAAAGCACAATAGATTTATGTGAAAGAAAAATGAAGAAAATGAATGATGACGACAGGGAAAAAGTACAAAAGACTTTAGATAAACTAAAAAAGGCAGTAATAGATAATAATGAGAAGTTAGTTGAAAAGTGTGATGATGAATTAACTGATTTACTTTTTGATATTGGCTAAAAAGTCTGTTTTTAGGAGTAAAAAATGAATAACTTAATTGAAATATCAAATATTTACTATAACAATGCATTGGATTATGTAAAAAATAATAAGATTTCAAAGGCAGTTAAGTTGCTTGAAAAATGTTTAAAATATTATGCAAAAGATGTACAAACTTTAAATTTGATGGGAATTTGTCAATACATGCTCTGCAATTTTGATAAGTCCTACTTTTATTGGCGTAAAAGTTTAACGTATGATATGCAAAATAATAGAGCAGGTCATTATTTGAATTCCCTAAATAGTGATGAATTTAAGATACTTATTGAAAAATACAATTTAGCAATTGATAATATCAATAATTTGAAATATGAAGATGCGATAAATGCACTGAAAGAAATTAATCAATTAAATAAAGAATTAATTGAACCGTATGTTATGATAGGACTTTGCTATTATGGACTAGTGGAATATGATTCAGCAAAACACTATGTACAACTTGCTCTTAGTATGGATAGGGAAAATGTTAAGTGCTTAATGTATTTGAATGAAATAAACAGTAAAAATATTATATCCAGTGATAAAAACAATAAATTCAAAAGTAACAATATAATAGCAGCTTGCTGCATAATAGTTTTTTTATTGATTGCAATTGTATTATATTATGAACATAATAAATATATTCAAATGTCGAGCAAGCTTATAGAGTATAAAAATAAGCTAAATGATAGTAACCTGGCACTTGAAAAAAGTAAGTCTCAGTATAGTAAAGCAGAAAATGAATTGAAAAATGAAAATCAAAAAAATGGTTTATTTAATGTAGAAACTACATTAGATAATAAAAATGTAAAAAATAAAAAATTTAGCGGCAGCCAATCTGAAATATTTAAGAATGGTATTTCAAATTTTAAAAATCAAGAGTATAGTCAAGCAATAGACAACTTTAAATATATTGTTAGTAATGGAATAGAAGAAGATTTAGTGGCTGAATCTACATATTATTTGGCCGTTTGTTACGAAAAAAAGGGAAACTATAAAATTGCAGAAAAATATTATAGTAATTATATAAGTAAGTTTGTCGGTAAAAATTACTATGATGATTCATTATATAATTATGGATTGATGTTATACAAGCAGGGATATAAGGATAATGCAAAGAATGTTTTAAAAAAGTTACAGCAAGAGTTTCCAAATAGTATATTTATAAATTCAAAAGTTAGGTATATTTTAGATAATTAAAATTATTTTAAATAAATTGGAGGTGGCTATAATAGAAGATTTATATGATATTCTCCATATTGATAGAACAGCAGACGATAGACAAATTAAAAAAGCATATGCAAAGTTATTAAGAAAGTATCCTCCAGAGAAAGCACCTGAAGAATTTAAAAAATTAAGCCAAGCTTATGAAAGACTAATTGATCCAATATCTAGGTCAGAATATGATGCCTTTTCGCAATATAAAGATGAAATAGATGAACATGATAAAGCAGGTAGCAAGGCTTTAGAAAATGAAGATTATAAAACTGCAATAAAAGAGTATAAAAAAATATTAATTATAGAACCTAATCTAACTTTTGCAAAGAATAGATTAGGATTAGCATTAGCTTATGATGAACAATATGACGAAGCTTTAGTACAATTTGAAGAGTTAATTAAAATCAATTCTAATAATGCAACTTTTTATAGTAATCTTGCCTATGTATATAAAGAAGAATTAGATTATGATAAAGCAGAAAAAGCATGGTTAAAAGCTTATGAAATTGATCCTATAAAAGATGATATTATTTTAGCATTATCGGAATTATATATAGATAAAAAAGAATATGATAAAGCAATTGCATTTTTAAAAAATTGCATAGGAAAAAGTAAAGATGATGATTTTCAAGATTTTATATATTATTTTCAAATGGTACAAGTATATATTTTTGCACATGATATAGATGGCATAGAAAAAATAATTGATGAAATTGAGAAAATAATCCCTGATGAAACAGAATCAAGAGAATATGTGGCATGGAAATTTGGAAAACTAGCATATGAATTATATGAAGCAAAAATATATAGCTTATCTGAAAGAATATCTAAAAGGGCACTTGAAATAGATGATAGTAATGATGCAATTAAAGAATTATATAACGATTCTAAAGAGCTTAGAGAAGCATTTGATTTATATGAAACACTATCAAAAGATGAAAGAATAATTGCACCATTAAAAGGACCCATTTCATACTACTTATATGCGGATGAATATGAAAAAGATGAACTAAAAGAAAATTGTGACAAAAATATACGTGCAATACAAAGTTATGTAGATGAAGATTTTATCAATGTAATAAAATCTATTGATATATTAAAGAGTGAATACAATATATTGTATAATTATAAGCGAGAACTTTATGAAGATATATATCGCATTTCACAAGAAAATAAAAAACATGATGATCAGTGGAATAGATTAAAAGATGATACTACTGTAGTTAATAGCATTATAAAATTAATTGCATTATGGTTATCAGAAGATTTATCAGAACAGGATCGAGATAAATATTTTAAAAATATAATAGAAGACATAAATCATGAAGCTACTAATAGTATTATTAGCAGTATTAATAGAATAAAATCTAATTACCCTGATTTATATAAGTTAAATCCAGATTTTTTAGAAAAGTTAAGGTCTGCAGCTGTAAAAGATAACAATTCAAATACAGCAAATTCAACGACAAGTAACAATAGTTATAATAGCAACGATCAATCCACTACTAGAAACTCTAAAGAAATTATTATTTTTTGTGAAAATTGTGGACAAAAGCTAAGGGTTCCAGAGAACTCAGGTAGAATCATTGTAACTTGCCCAAAATGTCATAAAGAATTTAGTTATAAAGCATCAGACTTTAATGAAGAAAGTACTAATAATTCAAATACAACAGGATCAACATCAAATAATAATAGTTGTGGTAGCAGTAAACAAACAACTAATTCAAATTCATCTAATATTGGTTGTGGAACTATTATAATTTGTGCAATTATTGGGGGATTTATTGGCCATGCAACGGGATTTATTATTGGAGCTTTTATAGGATTTTATATATCATCTAAAACATAATAAGAGTAGTTTCTCAGGAAGTAGGAAAACTTGTAGAAGAATCACAAAAGCTGAGTAAAATGGTACAGAGATTTAAAATTTAAAAGAATATATACATAGATTTTAAGTAAAAATTTAACTCAGAATGCCTGTATTTTTATAGGTATTTGTATAGAGAAACTTTAAATAATTATGCAGCGGAGGAGATTTTAGAATCTGAAATTTCTTTGTCTTTGCCGATAATGCTAAATAGTACTTCTCCAATAATCAAAATTCTGCCCAAAACAAATCTTAAGGTAATATTTTCTCCTAGATGCAAAGTTAAATAAATCATAAAAGGTAAATATATAAAAAAATAAAGTGAATAATAATAATATGCTTGCTCATTTAAAAACTGAAATTTTTATTTGAAGGGATCAATTTTTATGGAAATTATATCAATTGTTTTGATCATAATAGGTTTATGTTTATTTGAAGTAGTTTCAAGTATAGATAATGCTGTAATAAATGCTGAAGTTTTATCAACCATGTCTGAAAAGGCAAAAAAGTGGTTCTTATTATATGGAATATTATTTGCAGTATTTATAGTAAGAGGATTATTGCCTTGGGCTATTGTATGGGTTACAAATCAATCTCTTGGACCTATTGGAGCATTAACTGCAACTTTCTCAAATGATCCACATATAATAGAATCTATAGAATATTCAACACCTATACTTATGCTTGGAGGCGGGGTGTTTCTTGTATTCTTGTTTCTTCATTGGTTATTTATTGAAGATAAGCATTTAGGACTTGTAACTGAAGAATTCTTTTTAAAAAATGGTACTTGGTTTTATGCTGTTGTTTCAGTTATTTTAGTTGGTATTGTAGCATTAGCTTTAAAATACAATCCAGTACTTGCTTTATCGGCTGTAATTGGATCATCTGCCTTTTTTATAACTGATGGATTTAAAAAAAATGCCGAAGAAAACGAGAAAAAATTGCTAAACAATACTAGCGAAATGTCAGATATAAGTAAAATATTGTACTTGGAGATAATAGATACTACCTTTTCAATTGATGGAGTTTTAGGGGCATTTGCATTTACAATGTCAATTCCATTAATTATATTGGGGAATGGTCTAGGGGCTATTGTTGTTAGAAAGATTACAATGGGAAGTATAGAGAAAATTAAAAAATATATTTATCTTAAAAACGGAGCTATGTACTCAGTACTGTGTCTTGGCATTGTTATGGTTCTTGAAGGATTTCACGTTGAAGTACCTGAATACATTTCACCTTTATTTACGATTTTAATAATAATATTTTTTTTCTTTAAATCAAAAATGTATGTTGAAAAAAATCTGTTGTGAAAATTAAAATATATGTTAATATTTGATTAGTTTGAGTACATAAATTTTTTATTATATGACTAAAGTCTGTATCTGTAATGGTATAGGCTTTTTTGCATTTAGAAATAAATAGAGAGGTAATAGAAATTCAATTGTAAGCGTCAAATAATTACTGAATTAAAAAAATACTACCATAAAATTATGATTGAAGGTAAGCGATAAACTACCCGGTGTATAAGCATAAAAAATAAACGACCATTCGTTAAAATGGTCGTAATTTATTATGCTTTCTTTTTACATGAAGATTGAACCCATTGGTCCCATGGCAGGTATTCATCCAAGAATTCTGGATGTGCTTCAAATTGAACACCTGGTAAATTTTTAAACAAAAACTTGAGATAACTATAGGGCTCAAGGTCGTTAGCTTTAGCCGTTTCAATTATACTATAAACTGCTGCACTGGCTTCAGCTCCCCTTGGACTTCCACTAAAAAGCCAGTTTTTTCTTCCTATCGTAAACGGTCTTATGCTATTTTCTGATAGGTTGTTTGAAATCGCACAATTTCCATCTATCAGATAGTTCATAAATCCTTCTTTATTCTTTACTGCATAATCTACTGCCTTACCGAGTCTTGATTTTGGAAGACAGCTCTGTTTTATAGAATTAGCCCATCTCCAAAAGGCCTCAAGAATCGGTTTTTCCGTTTCAAGACGCTTCATTTTTCGCTCATCAGGTGTAAGATTGACAAGTAGTTTCTCTTCTGAAAAAAGTTTATTGCAAAAGTCAATTCCTATTGCCGGAAGTGTAGCTTCTGGACTTTTTATGTCTTTAGGAAGTGCTTCAACAAAATACCTTCTAAGATGTGTCCAGCACAGGCATCTTATTACTTCAGGTACTTTATTGTACCCACTATAACAGTCGGTATGAAGGTATCCTTTAAAACCTTTTAAAAATTTTTGTGGACAATTTCCACTTCTTGAAGGCTTGTAATCAAACAACCTTATCGGTGTTTGGCTTCCTGCATACGTACTGTATACCCACATATAGGATTCAGATGTGTTTTTCCTTCCAGGCTCCATAAGTACCTGTACAGGCGTCTCATCTGCATGCAAATATTTTTCTTCAATAAGTTTCTGGTGCATCAATTTTGTAAGTGGTATCAGCCAATCTCTAGCTGCAACCATAATCCAGTTACTCATTGTTGCACGGCTTAACTTTACCCCCAGTGACTCCCATTCTTTCTCCTGACGGTATAGAGGAAGGGCATCTACAAACTTCTCATACATGATATGGGCAACAGTAGATGGTGAAGCCATTGAATGCTGTACTACAGGGTACGGCATTGGTGATTTCTCTATATAAGGCAATCCTTCTTTTCTGCATTTCCTGCATTCGTAAGATTCCCGATAATAGTCAATAACACGAACTTTTGCTGGAATAAATTCTAATTCTGTGCGAATAAATTCTCTGCCAATGCTTACTAGAGATGTTCCACATTTTTCACAGAAACGTTCGTCTTCTTCAAGACCACAAATTACTGTATCATGGGGAATATCTTTTAGAAGTTCTGCCCGTTGTCCATTGAATTTCTTACGTCGGTAGTTTGCTACTTCCTGTAAGGTTGGTTCTGGCGCAGACGGCTTGCTTTCTGTTTCTACTTCATTAAAAAGGTTTATCTGGCCTGCAATTACAGATGTTTTTTCACTGCTCCTGCCAAATAACTTGTGTGTTAAAAATTCAACTGTCTCATGGAGGGTTTTATTCTCCTTTTCCAGCTGTATTATGCGATTTTTAAGCTCTAGAATTTCATTTTTGGTATACATAATTGAGACAGTTCCTTTACTATTTTTTATATATATTATTATACCATGAATTTCTATAAAACCGCATGATTTCAGATTTCTCTGACACTAGAGGGCATTTTGTACATCTACCTTTTTTACAGCCTTCGGCTGATTCAATGACAGTCCTTCCAGGAGCCATCGAAATTCCCGGGGAGTTATGCATTTTACTGCCTGTACATCCTGGGGCCACTGAAAACGTCCATTTTCTAACCTTTTATAAAGAAGTACAAAGCCATCACCCTCCCAATATAATTATTACGATATTTTAGTTATTCCGATGTTTTTCAAAAAGGTATATGAATACAAAAAACCTGTAGTATAAATATCGGAATAACTACTGGTATACTGTTTTTAGCAGATTTTAATCTGATTTAAAAAACAGGAGGTTACTATTATGGTACACAATGTCTTACCAGACTGGAACAAATTCAGCCAGAGGCTTACTCAGGATTTGAAATACTGTAATGTTACTGTAAAACGTTACAAATATGTATTTCATTCACTAGAAAATGACTATTTGAGTAAGTTCTGCAATTGTTTCAATGTTACAGATCAATTGAAAGGAAGCATGAGATTAATAGACAAGGATTACGCAGATGGCAAAATATCACGTGATAAACTTTTACGATTGCGAAGAGTGCTTTCAAAAATTTCTGATTACATCTATTATGGGGTGTTGAGCTGGAAGCAGCTTCCACAATACGAAAAGAGGTATGCTATTCAAAAAAATGAAGTCGTTTTGCAAAAATTCATACAGAATTACAGCAGGGATCATGCAGAATCCATCGCTTACCGAACAAAAGGAATCGTACGACAGTTTATGATTTATCTTGAAAATTATCAGAATAAAAATCTTGAAAAAATAAATGAGGAGAAGCTGCTTGCCTTTCTTCGTTTTATGAATATCAAAAGACCTGCAGGACTAAAAACGGTCATCTCATCATTAAAAAGTTTTGTCCTATACCTTTATCAGGAATGTATCGTATCAAAAGATTTTTCGTATGTATTAAAAAATCCCGTATCACCTCATCGAAGAATGTACAGAATTTTTTCATTGGAAGAAAAAAATCGTATACTGGAAGCAATTGATACTAGTACTATTTTAGGAAAAAGGGATTATGCCATTTTTTCAATTGCATCTGACTGCGGACTGAGAAGTTCCGATATTTCATCACTGAAACTAAAAGACATAGACTGGTATCATTCCTGTATTTCTATTGTACAGAACAAAACAGGGCGACCACTTATAATTCCATTTAAGAATAAAACCGGAAACGCCGTGGCTAATTACATTCTTCATGCCAGAGGGCACTCTGATTTACCATTTGTCTTCCTAAAAGAAACCTACTTCAATACAAAAATAACATCTTCCCTTTTATGTCTGCGGCTCGAAAAGTATATGGATTTAGCAGGTATCAAAAGAAGCCCTAAAGATAAGCTTGGTATGCATACATTCCGTAGGAGTCTTGGAACTGAATTAATGGAAAGCGGGAGCAGTCTTGAATTGGTATCACAGATACTTGGACATGATGGTACTTCTGCAACGCAACTGTATATATCCTACTCTGAGGAGTTACTGGCAGAATGTCCTCTTGATTTAAAAAGCCTTCCTTCTTTATGGGAGGACCAGTATGCAGAATGAAATATTTAGAAGTGGTTTTTCTAAGCAGCTATCGGAATTCCTTAATTTTAAGAGAGAATTTGGGCATCCTTATAAAAATGGTGCTTACTATCTGATGGATTTTGATCGTTTTTGCTCTGATAAATATCCGAATGCAGAAATACTAAATTCAGATATTGCCATGGAATGGTCATGTATCCGTCAAGTTGAAAACTCAAATGGTTTCATCAGCAGGATTACTCCTCTGCGTCAGTTTGGAAAATACCTAGTTCAAAAAGGTATAAATGCTTTTATCTTACCTGATGGATTGCATGGTAATTCGATGCCTAAAATTCCGTATGTTTTTTCAGATGCTAGCCTTCAACAGTTTTTTACAGTGGTTGACCATATGTCACCATATTATCAGTCAGCTGTACGCCATTTGGTTGCGCCAGTAATGTTCCGATATATGTATTGCTGTGGATTACGCCCTCGGGAAGCTCGATGCCTTCACAAAGAAGATGTTAACTTAAAAACAGGCAGGATATTTATAAGAGAATCAAAAGGGCATAAAGAAAGATTTATTATTATTCCTCAAGAGTTGATAAGGCTTACTGTAATATATCTGAAAGAAATATCTCTATTCTTTCCTGAAAGTACTGCATTATTTATTGACCGTAAAGGAAGATTCATGACTTATGACACTCAGAAATACTTATTTAGCCATTGCAGAGAGTTAGCAGATATAAAAGCAGCTGGTTCAAAGGAAGTTAATCTATATAGTTTTCGCCATACATTTGCCACTTTCCGAATCTACAAATGGATAAAAGAAGGAAAGGATATTGACACTCTTTTGCCATGTCTAAGTTCCTATATGGGACATGAAAAAATTGAAAATACATTGTATTATCTGCATCTTGTCCCTGAAGCCTTTACAAATATGACTGGAATAAATTTGAAGCAATTTAATTATTTGATACCGGAGGTGTCGTTAGATGACTAAAGATAGTAGTGTTTTTTATAAAACAGTTCGGAATTATCTGACAGTATTTTTGCCAAAACAAAAAGGGGTAAGCGATAATACAATTATCTCTTACCGGCATTGTCTTAATCAATTTCTAACTTACTTAGCGCATGAGAAGCATCTGGCATTTGAAAAAATTTCTTTTTCTGATTGGAACCAGCAAAATATCAGTGCTTACTTGGACTATATTTCCGATGTATCAAAGGTTTCTGTATCAACACGCAATCAGCGTCTTTTTTCATTACGGGCATTTCTTAAATATGCACGAATGATATATCCAGAGATAACTTCTGTATCACTTGAGATACAATCCATTTCTACAATAAGGGAACAAAAAATCCCTGTAGGTTTTTTATCTGAGAATGCCATGAAAACCTTGTTTTTGCAGCCCAATACCCATAAGAAAAAAGGAATACGAGATCTTTGTTTCATGGTTACCATGTATGATTGCGCTGCAAGAAATGGAGAAATGCTTTCATTAAAAGTAGATTCATTAAATTTGAAAGGGAAAACACCTACTATCCGACTTGAGGGAAAGGGAAATAAAGTACGACTTGTACCACTAATGGACAAAACAGTTGAACAGTTAAGAAGATACATGGATGCTTTTCATCCATTAGAGAGCATAAACAAACAGGAGTATTTATTTTATACAGTAATTCATGGAAAACGATTGAAGATGTCTGATGATAATGTAGCAAGATTTTTGAACCAGTATGCCTGTAAAGCCAGAGAACAATGTATTGACATACCTGAGAGGATAACACCACATTTATTTAGACATTCCAGAGCGATGCATCTATATAGAAATGGAATGCCCTTGCAGCTACTTTCTGAATATATGGGACACAGTTCACTTCAGTCAACATTGATTTATGCATATGCGGATACCGAAATGAAAAGAAAGGCCATAGAAAAAATATCAAAAAACAAGGTATTGCCTGAAGCTCCAACCAGCAATACTCCTATTTGGAAGACCGATGAAAATGTCATACGTCAACTGTATGGATTGATTTAAAATAATTATTCCGATGTTTTTAATGCAAAGCGAGGGGCTTATCTTATTTTTGCTCAAAACATCGGAATAACTAAAATATCGTAATAATTATATTTATTCCGACATCGGAATAAATATAATGCTTTCATTCTATCTCTCTTCCGACCGCAGAATAAAAATAAGCTATTTTGGAATGGATTCAGCTCAAAATTCTGCTGTACAATTGCAGCAAGTCCATCAATGGATTTTCTCATATCTGTATATCCAGTTGCAATATATACCTTCTCTGCTTTTGAAATATCACCCAACATTTCTGAGCACCTTTATAATATTTTGAATTAAACTTTCTGAGGCACTGTTGTGAATTTCAAGTACTGCAGAGCCTAAATGGACAATAACATCAGCTTGGGATGTTCCTGAAGGAACATAAGCTGTATCTGTAGAAATGACATTAGATATTTTGGGCATATCCATTGGAACTATTTGTCCCTGATGGTTTATTGAAGGCAGTGCTTTACAGGCAGCAGCACGTATTTTCCTTAGCCAGTAGTAATAACTGTTTGCCTTAATTCCATTATTCCTGCACCAGGAAGATACATTTTCTCCACTATCCATGCATTCACGTATGGTCTTAATCCATTTATTCATTCTATAATCCTGTGTTGTTTTTTGTACATCCATTTAAAATCTCCTATTAAAGTTTTTCAAGTTAACTTTAAAAACTTTAAAACTTATTTTAGAAGATTATCTCACATTTTTTAAACACTTTCTATCCAACTTCTTATTTGACGCTTACGATTGAAGTAAAGAATGGTATTGATGAGTGTATATTACAAGAACTAGATATTGACGAATCAAATTATAAAATTTGTGATAAATATTATGATATATATGATACGGATATGAATATTACACAGGCGATGAAGATAATAATGATTCGGACTTTCCAGATTAATAAGTTTTCTCATAATTGAAAATATTATGATAAGACGCCAATGGCACGTACAGAGACGAACCTAGCTGTACCTAATAGATAAAAATACAGGATTATCTTCTGATTTTGCCTTGATAAATGCTTCTTCTCCCCAGAAATACCAGTTTACTGGATTGTGTGCATGTTGAAGCAAGTATGAAGAGTTCTCATTTATTAATCTATTGGGCATACTTGTTAGGTTCATAATACCACCTCCTAGTAATATATTTTTATTATAGATTTATCTTCTAAAAAGGAAATTATTCAAAAAATAAAGTCAGCAAATTTTCATTAATACTGACAGTCAATGTCATTGTACTGGTATATAATTAAAGTAAATATAGAAGAAAAGCCTAATGATGAGCTATAGGTGAGAAGGTGATGTTAATTTGAGAAAATATAGAAAGATAAATAATGAATTGAATACTGCTGTTACGAATGGGCAAGAAATATCAAAAAGTGTCGTCTCAAATATGAATGAGTTTGTTGAAGTTAATAATAAAATGCTTGAGAATCATGAAAATTTGGATGAGATTTTTTCAGATATTGATGCTGAGTTTGTAAAAAAGACCTCAATTTTGAATCCGAAAGATCAGGTGTTCTTGTGGACGGCGGTTGCACTACAGACTGCAAGATGGGTATTGTTGCCGTCTTTTAAAGTTGATGATATATCTTTGGATTATAGTGATAGAAATGAAGCAGGAACAGAAGCTAAAAAGGGATTGAAAAATATGTTATATAGTAGCCAAGAAATATGAAAAAGAAGGTAGATTAATCTTAGAAGTAGAACAAGGTCAAAGATTGGCTTTATCATTAAAATACTTAACATTAACTACACTTAGAAAAGATATTGTTTTTGATAAAATGATAATATCTAATATTATCCCTAATATGGACAGTAGGATTTTATTTAAATATGGGCTTAATAAAAATAGTCCATATTCGCAAATTGAAGATTCTTTATGCAAAGAGGGTAAAGCTTTTGATTTGTATAGAGGTAAGCTGGATTATATATATTTATACAAATAACCCCACCGCAGCAGAATTGAAACGAAAATACTGCAACAGTACCTGTTATACTAAAGATTAGTTTTGGCGGGAATAAGATGCTGCCGAAGTTGCAAAGAAAATTCTAGAGTTCAAAAAGGTGAATCACTTACCCAAATGACTCAAGGATTTACTTCTATTAGATAGTGAAGAATAGGTTAGATATTTGCTTCTCACGACAGAACAGATTAGATGTTTTTTTGGCAAAAGAGCAGGGGAATATAGAAATTAGTGCATTAAAAATTTTCTGATATAGGGGGAAAAAATGATGAGTACGTTTGAAAGAAGTTTAAAAGGACTTTCCATCCTCAAGCAGGCTTTGCAATCTTCAGAAACAATCTTTCTGAAGCCTTCTGTCCTTTATAAATATGAGGATATCATCAGAGGCGTAACAGTTAATGGCACTCAAAAAAAAGCAGTGAATTTAAACACGACACAAGCATTTGGGAAAAAACTTACTTATGGCAATTTCTATGAAAATAAGAAAAAAGCAATGGAAGTGTGTGATGAATTTTTTCTCTCGAGAAAATACCGGATTATCAACGAAATTCATTCACATATTCGAACAAAGGAAGCAATGGATACATTTGAGCATGAATTGTATATGAATCTACAAGAGGCGCTTCTCGCTTATACTACACCTACTTTGATAGAAGAATCATATAACCGAATTCGAAAGGTGGTGGAACTCTATCTGGAGCATATCGTGTCCATGGCTAGTGAAATTGATAATGAAACTCGAAAGCTACTAACCCCGTTACTCTTTCTGCCGATAGACAGTTGGATTATTAAGAATGAATCCATTTTTGATAATGAAAGTATTTATCGATGGGGTTTGACACGTGGTTCTTCGTTCGGGGAAATTAGAAAAAAACCCTTGTTCGACGATATGCAGCGATACCTTGTGAAAAAGGCGAATGAAATAAGTATGGTGCTCGGAGCGGAATTTTATGTCATTTATTTCGATATATTCTGGAATAATCGTTTAAGTATGCCAGGTTGCAATCTATTTGGTGTACAGACTGCTAGTAGTCTAGTGAATACAAAAGCAGATATGAAAGAAACCGAACACTCTTACAAAAGGAACCTTGAATTGTCTGATTTTGCAGAAATTCAAATTAAAGAGAAGGATACATCCTATCCGCCGTTACTCAAAATAATTATTGATGAGCTTGCGGAACTGGGAATTTATAAAGAAAAATCATTCATATGCATCAAGAGAAAAAAAGGAGAGTATATTTGTGAGGCAGTTTCCCCACACGGACGACGTAAGAACATAGTCACAGTTTGGCCAAATTATCAAGGAGGAGGAGACATCCGGATTGTCGGTATCGGAAAATATGAGAAGCGGCGTTGCTTCGACCAAAGTGATATTGGAACAAATATGCTTCGAGGAGATCTACACATGTCATATAGCAAAACGCAGTGATGACAAACAATGAAATAATAAAGGAATTAACAGATTTAGACATTGATAAGATTTTTTCTAAATAAGGATTTACACGATAGAAGCAAATGATTTAATTTACTTAAATTCCATGATATACTACAATTAGTTATGACTTAATTGTTTTAGACTAATATGGAGATAATTATGTAAAAGTAATATGAGGAGTTTTTTATAATGGGAAAAGGGAATAAATTTTTACAACTAGAAAATTATTTTAAATCATGCTCAGAAAAAAATATATATTTAACACTTAATGAAATAGAACAAATGTTGGGGTTTCCATTAAGTCCTTCTGCTTATAAATATGTAGCATATTGGCATGCAGATAATACACATACTTTTCCTAATACATGGATAAATGAAGGATATAAGCTTGAAAGTTTGGATTTAAAGAAAAAAGTTGTTTCGTTTATAAAAGTTAATGATAGTGTAAAAAAACCTCAATCTAAAATAAAATCTATAGAGTTCCAAAATTCTAAGAAAAATATTAATACTGATTTTATAATTAAGGAAATCAAAAAATTCCATGAAGAAATTAGCAGAATTAAAGATGCACGATATAAATCATGGGAGCATTGTTATAAATTTTTTAAGGAAAATAGAGAAAAGAGATTTGATGAGAATAATGTTTTTGACAAATAGGATATGATAAGAGCCTATGAAACTAAATCTATGAAGTATTTTCCCTGAAGTGACAGGTATAAAGGGTAGGTCATGTCGGCTGCTTGAGTTAAAGGATTAGGTAACAGAATCCAATATTTAATATTGTCTCAGTATTGAATTCTGTAATCATCTTCTATAACATATTTCTATTATTGTTTTTCCTTTTTCCTAAATAAAATTGCCCGACTCCAGATAACATCAAAGATAGCTGGGGCAACATTTGTTTCTGGGTTTGTATAAATCCTAAAGCCTACATAAGCGTCCTCATTGTTATCAACACCGTATGCTGATCCAGAGGGGTTACCGGTACTGTAGGGTATTATAACTTCGTTACCTTCCTCAACTTTTCTTGCCATCTTTACTGCATAATAGTATTTCGAGTTCTTATAATCTTTAGGGAAATACTCGGTGGCTGGGTACTTTGAGTTATCTGTAATATTAGCTCCGACAACGCCGTTCCAGAGCTCTTCGCCGTAAAAGCTTATGTTGAAAAATGTTGCCAATCCGGATTGTACGTGGTCAACGCCATATAGTATCACAAAATCCTCATCAGTTTTTAGTTGGAATTTGTCTGTCCTTATATAGAGGCCATCTCTGTTATCATAATACACAGGAACATCCTGTAATATTCCCTCATAACCATCAAGTATCCAGAGTTTTGAATCCAGATCTATAGGTTCATATTCTTCATTTTCATATTTCCTAATTATCTCATTTCGTAAGTAATTTAGTCCATTTCTTGCATAAGGAACAATCTGAAACTCAGTGGTGCCAGTTTCATGCATCTTAAGGTTCGGTATTGGCCAGAGATTTAGATAGGGATAAGGAGTTTTTGGAGTAATACGTAATACCTTCACATAGTTTTTAAGGTTATTGATATAATCCCAGCCAGCATCATGATCTAACCAAATTGCAGCCCTCATTATAAACGAGAAAGTATCTTTTCCCTTTTCAAGCCCAATGTTCGTAAGTCCCATAGGGATGTTGTCATCGTTCATAATACCTAGATTAAATCCTGATTTAACTAGAGCATCACGCATTTGCTTGTTAATGCCTCTGTCTGCAGTTGTAATGATGATGGTGGAGCTGTTGAACGGATTTCCAGGGGCACCATAAGGTGTATTATCAGTCCAGATATTATGGTTATTGATCTGATCACCCATGCTGGCACCGATGTTGTGATAAAAACCAGTATTGTCATTGCCTGCCGTAATAGTATCACTGTAATCTTTTGAGCGTTCGTTTTTCACAAATCCAAGGTAACTTCTGTAACTAAAGTTATATGCCGATGGTGGGGTCTTTCCGATTAATACAATAGCCTCGTCAGCACGCAGCTTATAGTCCATTCCAGGTGCTGTGTACTCTATATTAGCTGGATAATTATTAGGATCCTGAGGATTATATCCTTTTGGAGGTTTCTGAGCTGGAGATGGATCTTGGTTTGGTGCCGGTGGAAGGAGATAGGTTGCATAAGGAGCACCTGCATTGTTCGCAAAGGCAGTGTCAATTTTACCTTCACTGACTAGCTTAAGTATATCTAAATACTTCAGTTTTCCTTCCTGAACAATAAAACCTCTGTCTTCTAATGTAGAGATAAAACCTGTTATCTTTGTATCCTCAGCATTTGCACAATTAGAGAATTGTCTTGAGAAGTTTCGGTTATACATTGGTGTATTAATGCAGTGAGGGCATGAATACATTTTGCAGCTATTACACATGGGGGAAAAACTATACATTGGAGTGTTAAAGTAGTAAGAATGTGTCTTATGCATATTATAATTTCCTTTCAAAGACTTTTTATCATCTTATGTTAAGTAAGTAAAATACGTGCACTAATATGTATAAATGATACGTTCTTGTGGTTATATCCAAAATGAGGAAAAAACTTGAAATAATACTTGAAATAATGTATTATCAAATAGTCATCGGATAAAAGTAGACAAAAACTGAAATAAAAAAAGTGAAGAAGATATAGAAGAAAATCTTGAGCAGAGAGCTTGAAAAAATCAATAGATTTTTTTATTGTATAAGAACATATTATAGATAAAAGTTAGTAATATGAATGGTTTGAAGCCCTTGAATGTACATACATTCGAGGGCCTTCCTGTGCGAAAACATATAAATAGAGCAAAGTGTTTTGGGTAATATATTTCAAAAGTTAGCACATGGAGTGTATTTATTTTTTGAAGAAGAATATGTTAAAAAGTACAGCAGGAAGATTAATTAGAGGGGGATACATTATGAAGATTTCAAAGAAGGATGCGTTAAAATGGTTTGAATTTTTTTCGATATTACCAGAGGATGAGGAAGTTATGACAAAACAACAAGAAATCATTTACGCTACCTTTGCACAAATTGAAGCAGCAATTGATCATAGAAATGATACGTTAATGTCGGAAATTAGAGGTTTGAAAGCTTTAAAGAATAGAACTTTTTTTGTGGGAAATGAAAGCAAATTCCCAAAAGGATGTCGTTCTTGTTTGCTTGGAACTGGTTTAAGTGCAATTAGGAAAACCAACAAATGTAACTTGGAGTGTAAGTTCTGTTATGATTATGGAGAGATAGAAGATATGCCTCCAATTGGTGAAGGTATGTGGGAAATTGGAGGTACAAAGTTTTATGAGAAGGATATTGATTTATTACTTTCCATCCACCAGAAACCTACTGGTATTTCTTACGTTTATTTAGAGCCATTTATGGAAATTGAAAAATACTATTCTATAATAAGGAAATTTAATGATGCAGGGATTTATCAACATCTATATACAAATGGTACTTTAGCTTCGGAAGAGACATTGAAAGCATTAGGTGAAGCTGGTCTTGATGAGATACGTTTCAACCTGGGTGCCACTAATTGTTCAGACAAAGTTATTGAAAATATTGCAATAGCAAAAAAATATATTAAAAATGTAGGTATTGAAACTCCAATGACTCCTGAGTTTTTCAAAGCTTTTTTTGAGAAAAAGCAAGTAATCTTAGATACAAAACTTGATTTTATAAATTGTGCAGAATTACATTTAAATGAGAATAACATAAACAATTATTATGGGGAGAACATGTATATTACAAGGCAAGGATATATATCTCCAATTTGGAGTAGGGAATTAACTTTGAAATTTATGAAAATAGCCGATGAAGAAAACTGGAATTTAGCAGTTCATGATTGCTCAAATCATACAAAGTTTGCCAGAGGCTTGAACTTGAGCAGCAAAGAGGGCAAGTGGTTTGGAGCTAGTGACTATTCCTGTGAGTTTTCTAGGATACCATACGCAGTATTTTTACCAATACTGCGTGATGACAATTTCAAGTTTTTAAGTGAAGAAGAATTGCCTGAGGGCTATAAACCAGGAGAGTTGATTTTTTAGAAAGTCTTTAATTATACACTTTTGTAGAAAAGAAAATATAGCTAGGGAGAGTTCTTGAGTGTTAGTGATGCACTTGAGGGCTTCTTTGCGTTACAAATATAGTTAACTTTACTATGCAATAACATATTATGATACAACCTACACGTATCTCTTATACTATATTTATGATATAATTTGGCTGAAAAATAGAGTTAGGAGGATTAGAATGGGTAATTTGATTAATTGTAAAGATTGCGGAAAAGAAGTTAGTAAAAAAGCAAAAATTTGTCCTCATTGTGGTGCAAAATTAAAGAAAAAGAAAATAGCGTTGGGTGTTATTGTTGCTATTGCAGCATTATTTATTGTTATTAGTGCTGTTTCAAATGGTTCAAAAACAGGTTCAAACAATACACCGCAAAAATCAGTATCAACAGACAACAATACTAAAAAAGATAAAAACGAAGGAATTACAAAAGAAACTTATGATAAAATTCAAAAGGATATGACAAAAGAACAAGTTGAAGCATTATTAGGTAAGCCAACGTCTGTAAGTGAAAGTGATACACCTGGAATTGGAAAAATGGAACTTTATCATTATCAAAAGACATTTGAAACGAAAGCTATTACTATAACATTCCTTGATGGTAAAGTATACACAAAGAATTGGACTCAACTATAATAAAATACTTGTACAGACTATTATTCGTAAATATATAAGGCAGAATAAAGAAGCCTAACTATAAGATAGAATTGCTAGTGTTAGTTACTAGTAATTCTTTTTTTTGCTAATATTCATAGTAAAAGTCTATTAAACGAAAATTGCAGGTTAATCTCTATGACTTCTTTATGTTTAAATATGTCTTTCAATTTAGTTATTAGTATGTAAAAATATGCTATAATTTTCTTAGATATAAAAAATATATAAATGGGGATGTTTATCATGGAATTGCAGAAAGAAAATTTAAGCAGTAAAATCTTGAAGTTATACGAAGAAGTAACAAAGAGTTTAGAAGGGAGAACGCTGCGAGTAATAATGCAAAGACCTCCTATTGGTAATAGTAAAGCTCAATATATTCGTAATGATAAAGGCAATTTTGAAATATATATTACTCCAGAATTATATTCAGATTATATCTTCTCTCATGAATTATTACATGTTTATATTGCAGCTAATCAAACTTTACCTATATTAACTTCTTTTGATAAAAGTGCTGATGAGACAAGTAAATCTTTGTCATTATTGCTAAATGGTATAACTCAGCATAAGTGGATAATGAATGAGCAAAGACGTAGAAATATATTGGGTGAAAAAGAATTTCTTAAATCTGAGCTTACTAATTTAATGGATATGTCATACAATGAGTCAGGCATAGCAAGTGAAAACTTTCATATAATAAATACTATATATGAATTTATTAGTAACTATTATGAATATATTAATACCATTGAAGAAAGTTTAGGTGAAAAGTATCCTTTATCATTAGCCTATGCAAAAGAACTATTTGAGGAGCAATCAAATTATGACTTAAGTTCTCCATTTTATGCTAGAAGGTATATTGTTAAAATTATTAACAAATGGATTGAGTGGTTTGCTAAAGATGGTGGACAGTATGATTTTTTAAAAAGGAAAATTGTTGTAAAACCAGTTTTTAGTGAAAGACAACTAAACACAGTAGCAGGAGCTATATTAGGCATAGACAGACGAAATGATGGTGTTTATTGTTTTTATACTAAAGTTGATAATCAAAAATGTTGTCCAAATTTCAAACCTAATATTAATTCATTGGATCAGGGAAAGAAAATACTTAATGTAAATGTTTTAAGTCTATTATTAGATAAATTGGAATTACCATATTATATAGATGATAGAAAAGGTAATTGGACCCATAAGAATTGCCAAGTATTAGCTTATTAGAATATTGCATTATATACAGGGATGGCTAATTAGTTGTCCCTATATTTAAAGGAGGTTAAGGAGAAAAAATGAAAATTGTTAAATATGTAAATAACTATAATATAATTAGCAAATTTAAAAATATAATTTTAATGGCAGCTATTTTTAGCCTTTTTTTTCTAATATCGTTTAATGTACAAGCAGCAAGCTTTACAGATAATCAAACAGTAGATTCTAATAAAACATGGACAATTAAATTTACAAGTGATATTGGATTGGACGATTTGACTAAACAAGGTATAACAGTAACAGACAGTAAAGGTACTAAAGTAAATGTAGGATTACATCTGGGACAAGATGGCAGAACAATTACAGTGACAGCTCCACAAGGTGGATATACAGTAGGAAAAAGTTATATATTGAACATTGGAAGTAGGGTACATTCTACAAAAGGCAAGACGTTGAATAAAGAATGCAAATTGAAATTTAACATTAAGAGTAATGAAAATAAAATCTTAAGCGGAAAAAAGATTAAGTCAGGCAACCTATCTACAGATTATGATATTAAACAAGCCTTAAGTGATATAGATAAGCTTAAATTAAATACTTTAAATATACCTGTAAAGATAAAAATAAATAACCTATCTTCAAGTAATATGGAGGTTGATAAAGATAGTGAGGATAGAGCAATAAGCTTGATAAAACAATTAAAAGGTAAGAATATAAACATAATATTAGAGCCCTATCCTTGGATAGCTGAAGGTGCAGAAAGGGAAACAGATTGGAATCCAGATAATATAAGTGCTTTCTTTTCAAATTGGAAGATAAATGTACTCAAATCATTAATAGATGATATTGCAAATCCATACAATGTAGATGTACTAAACATAGGAAGCAACTTTGTAAATATAGAACCCGAAGAAAAGAATTGGTGTGATACTATAGATTATGTTAGAAAATATTATAAAGGATTAGTAACCTATAGAACCAATAGGTGGGATACAGCATCATGGGATCCTAAAAGTATTACTGACTATGAAAATAAGCTAAATAATAAGCTGTTTTCAAAATTAGACTTTATATCTATTGCAGCTTATTTTGAGCTTACAAATAATCCTACAAATACTGTTGAAAATCTTGTAAGTGCAATAGAATGTTCTCAAGTAGTATCTGATAAAGGACAAGTCAGAAACCAAAATATAAAACGAGAAATAAAAAACTTTTATGATAAATGGAATAAACCTATCTTCTTTGGAGAGCTTGGATTCCCTAAAACTGATAAAGCATCCTTTCATCCATGGAATCCACGGGAAAATAGCACTGTAAATAATGTTGAGCAAGCTAATTGTTTTGAGGCTTACAAGATAGAGTTTGAGAATGAACCGTGGGTTTTAGGATTCTCTGTATTTGCAATAGGTAACCAAGAGGGAGATAAAAAGTATTACCCTAGTGAACAAAGTACATCAGTTATCAGAAATTGGTACAGCAAAGAACAGTAGGTAAATTATTTTTGCTATTAATTTCATAAGGAGGGGATTGCAATGAAATGGTTTAATAATTTAAAGGTAATTCAAAAACTCATAACTGGTTTTATTATAGTAGCTCTTTTTATAGGTATAGTTGGTGCAGTTGGTATAGTAAACATGAGAAAGATAAATTCTAATTATAATACAACATACAACAATGATTTTATTGGCATAAAAAATCTTCAGCAGCTATATGTAAACACTTTAACTATGCGTGTTTCGGTTATGAGAATAGTTGAAGATAAAAATGTAACTGGAACTACTGATGCAAAAGATGTAGCTCAAAGAATCATAGATAATAGTAAATTGTTGTCAGAATATAAAAATAACTATTTAAGCAATTTTCAACGAAATTCATTTAATTCATTGACTAATTATTTAAAACAATACGAAGACTTGGATAGTGAATCTATAAGTCTTGTGAGTAATGGAAAATATGCTGAAGCATCTAATTTAAGTCATTCAATAGGCGATGCAAGAGATAAAGTATCTAATTCTTTGAATGAACTGATTAAAAGTTCGCAAAAGGATGCAAATAATGCAAAAATACAAAGTGACGCATTGTATTTAAAATCTTCTGAAATCATGGTTACTGTATGTGTGTTAGGATTTATAATTGCAATTGTATTGGGATTAATAATATCTTTGTCAATATCAAATCCTTTAAAAAAAGTTTTAATTTTTGCAGAAGCTATGGGAGAAGGAGACTTCACCTCAACAATCGATATAGATACTGAAGACGAAATTGGTAAAGTAATTAAAGCTTTAAATAGGGCTACTACTAATACAAAAAATTTAATATCTGAGATAATTACAAGTTCAAAACATATAGATGTTTCAAGTGAAGAGCTTTCTGCTGTAGTAGAAGAAGTATCATCAAAAGTTGAAAATATAGACAGTGTAGTAACAAAAATACAATCTGGGATTGAGGAAACAAGCTCATCTTCTGAGGAAATAACAGCTTCTGTAGAAGAAGTAGATTCAAGTATCAATGAATTGTCTGCAAAAGCTGTGGAAGGAAGCAATAATGCAAACAAATCCAAAGATAGAGCTACTAATGTAGAAAAGCAAGGTAAAGATGCTATAAAGGAAGTAAAAAATCTATATGAAGAAAAGAAAAAGAATATGCTAAAAGCAATAGAGGAAGGTAAAGTAGTAGAAAACATTAAGGTTATGGCAGACACCATTGCAAGCATAGCAGAGCAAACAAATTTACTTGCACTTAATGCAGCCATTGAAGCAGCAAGAGCAGGAGAACAGGGTAAAGGATTTGCAGTAGTGGCAGAAGAAGTGAAAAAACTTGCAGAGCAATCATCCGAAGCAGTTACAGGTATACAGGATACCATTATAAAGGTTCAGGATGCATTTAAAAACCTGTCTGGAAATGGCAGTGATGTATTGAGGTTTATTAATGAAAATGTAGACCCTCAATTTGAGCAATTTGAAAATATGGGAAAGCAATATTATGATGATTCTGATTTTGTGACCCAAATGTCTGAAGAAATAGCATCTATGTCAGAAGAACTTACTGCTACAATTGATCAGGTAAGTCAGGCAGTGCAAAGTATGACAATAACTGCACAAAAATCTTCAGAACATACAGAAACAATAGTAGGAAGTATAGATGAAACAACAAAAGCAATAGAGAAAGTAGCCTTAACTGCACAAAGTCAGGCAGAACTTGCACAGAAACTTAATGAACTGGTGATGAAATTTAAGATATAATTAACTATGGTTACATAGCCTATATTTTCTAATTTGGTGCGATGTCAGAAGTGATTTTTCTTGACATAGCACCATATTCTTTGCCTTCTAAAAAAACATTTTCTGAATCCAGTAGTACAACAAATATAAAGTAAACAGTACTGTAGTAGGGACTACTACAATTGTTACATTTATATATTCTCTCCATGGAACCCTAATATCATTTTTCTTTAGTATAAACATCCACATTAGTGAAGCTAATGTTCCAATTGGAAGAAGCAGCGATCCTATATCGCTGCCAATAATATTAGCTAAATAAATTGTTTTTAGTGTAATTGGATTTAATCCCATATTGCTTAATGTTATAGTACCAATCATTAATGCTGGGTGATTATTAAAAATATTGGATAGGACAGAAATTAATCCTCCCATTAAAAAACTTGCATGAAGAAGACTTTTACTCACAATTGGTTTACAGAAGCTTATGAGATAGGCTGTTAATCCAATATTATTCAAGCCATAAATAATCACATACATTGAAAAAGCAAATAATAATATATGCCAGGGGGTTTTTCTTAAAATATCCATTGGACTTGTTCTTAAATAATACCATCTCCATATTAGTAATATAATTGAACCTGATGCTGCAACAATTTCTATTGGAATTCGAAAATAGGATGCAACAAATAATAAGCAGCGTATTACAAAAACAAAGGCTAATACTTTTAACATAAAACTTTTTCTTTTTTCTTTTGTATCAAGAGACAAATTTCCTTTAAAAGAATGAAACTTCTCTGTAAAAAACATTTCATCAAGTTCTATTGTCGGTTTTGGAAGAGTACGCGGCAGCTTGTTTTTTAGTATTAAAAACATTAAGCAAGACATAAACAAAAGCCCGAGTGTACCAGGAATAAACATCATTTTCGTATAATTATAAAGTGTCATATTTATAATATTTAATGAGATTAAATTGGTTATATTACTTACTCCTATGGGTGTACTTGAACCTGTTGCAATTAATGCCCCACTCAGTAGATAAGGGATAAATTCATGTGGGTATACAAATCCAAAGTTTCTCAATAACAATATAAGGATAGGTGTAGTAATTAAAATACTACCATCATTATTAAAAAGTAAGGTCATAACAAAGCATAATAATTGTATATACCAATATAATCGATAACCTGAACCCTTTGCGAGCCTTGTTAGTGCAGCTGCAACCCAGTGAAAGAAACCAAAACTTTCTAGGATAACTGCCATAACAATGGTTGATATGATAGTAATAGAAGCCCCACCAACTTTATTAGTAATATCCTGTAAATTAGCATAGTTTACAACTCCAATTAAAAGTACAATTATTGCTCCTACAGAGGCAGGATATGCTTCATTTATATCTGCTGGCCTCAAAAAAATAATTATTATTGTCATAATAAATACAAAAATTGTTGCTATAGCTATATTAAAAGTAGATATAATTAAGCTTCCACCTATTAATATAGAGAAAAGGGCAATCACATTAAAATCCTTCCATGGATTTACTGGTTTTGGAGGGGGTGGAGGAGGTGGAATGCCTTCATTTCCATGATGTGTAGAAAATTGTTTTATATGATGTGGCATTTTCCAAAGTCCTCTGAGTGAAGATTTAGGTCCCCTATATATATTAAAAATATTATATTTGAAATTTCCTGATTTTTCTTCATACCGATAACACCAAATTGTAAACAACATTATAAAAACTATTATTAGTGTGTTACCCATTTTTTTATCCTCCTGCTTTTTAATAGGAATCATAGTATAAAAAGTTATTCATAAGGCTAACTTTTACTATATACTATGATACATAAATATAATTTGTACGTTTTTTAACAAGGGTTCAATCAAATAAGTCAGATAAACGCAAAAAGGATATGGATTTAATTCCATACCCCATAATTACAGGAGAATTTGATGGTTAGTAATTTAACCTATTTGAATTCAAATTAAATTTTATTTCATATTCTTTATTAGGCCATATTAATTTTCAGCATATCTTTTTATATCAACAGTTAGTTCAATTAAGGCTTTATTAACAAATCCTTTTATAAATTTCTGCTTTTCTTCACCACGCATTATAGAAACAGTTGCTTCCTCATCATAGTCATCTTCATCTTCATAAATTGAATTTATAGACATTGATTTCAAGTCATCTAAAACAGCTGAAGATGTAACTGTGCAGATATCTCCTTCTTGAACTCCTTCTGCAGGTATAAATGATTCAAATGGTATCCAAACAGTTGTATGTCGAACAACACCGTCTAAAGCAATGCTGTTATCTACAACACCGCAGCTTGGTTTAGGTTCTTCTTTATTTTTATTATTTTCTTTATTTTTATTGTTTTCATTACTTTTATTATTTTGTCCGTTTACATATCCAGGACTTTCAGATTTGCTTGAGTTTTCGCTGCTTTTTTCTTGGTTACTATTTTCCACTGGTGGTCTTTTCATAGTAGTATACATAATACAACTATTTAGATAACCACTTACTAAAATAGTGCCGCTAGTTACTTTTATATCTTTTATTTCAACTTCATCTTGGACATTAATTACTTTTAACACCGCGTCTTTCTTAGGAGCATCAAAGATGATTTTTCTTTTAATTAGTTCCTTACGTGTTACTTTCCCAATTGCTTTAAGATCAATATTTTTAGATATATTATTGTTACTTGCCCCCTGTGGGTTTAAGTTTGTTTCCATATGTCAGCCTCCCTCTATAATCTTATTAGCGTAAAGTTTTTCACACTACCTATACTAATATTTATAATTCGATTATTACTTTACGTTGTACTTACTTGGTTTAAAAATTTAATCCTAATTATAATATATTTTGAAATTTTTAAAATGTTCATTGCTAATTAAAGAAATTTCATATTTATTATTTTTACAAACTTTAATACTGTATATAGCCGCTTTTATCAAATTAAATCTCAATATAGAAAGTATTCCTTTTTAATAAAAATTCTTTTATGTTCATTAATAAAGCTATAAAATTTATACTAAATAATATTTGAATAAAAATCTAACTTTTTTCAAATGTGTGACATATTATTTTATTTTTATTAATATAAATAACTTTATTTTTATTATCTTTAACTATGAGATGTTCACAGGTCTCTCCTAAAAATATTCCATTAATATATGAATGTCTATGACCATATTCAATCATTACCGAGACATATTTTCCTTTACAATCTATTTTTTTGTCAGTGACTTCATCAAAATGTTCTGACATGGATTTCTCCTCCTTTCTTGTATAATTAGTGATCTGGGTTTAATACATTATACTAATATGATCAATAAAATGTTCAACTAAATTATTTTATCTTATGGTTGTCATTTACAATTATGCAAGACTTGAAAAATTTTTATAGTTGTAGGAAATTTCGTAACATTATTGACTAAAAATTAATAATATATAGTGAAGTAGTTAATCTTTACAATTAAATTTATGTAGATAATAAATAAGCATATTAAGGAAGAGACTTTAAAGATTTTAAGGAGGATATTTATATGAATATCAAAATGGTAGAGGAAACTTATATGGGAACAAATATGACAATTGTAACAAAGAGTGGCAACAAAATACAAGGTGAACTTTTAAAAGCTGGTGAAGATGCTGATTTCTTAAAGCTTAAAACTCAGAATGGAATAATAATGGTTAGTACTAATGCAATTGAAAGCATGTATTAATCATTTCGAAAATTTATCGTAAAATAATTTTTTACAAATGCAGCGTTTCTGTAAGATTATAGTAATATTCGTAAGGGGAGGAAGAGTTGATGAATATTAATAAAATAAGTGAAGGTGAACTTGGCTATAGTGTGACTATCGTTACAATGAGTGGTAATAAAATACAAGGAACTATCCTAAAATCTACTGAAGATACTGATATGTTAAAACTTAAAACTAAGGATGGTATAATAATGGTCAATTGTAATTCTATAGAAAGCATATACTAAAATGATACATTCTAATCACAATGTTTTATGATTAGAAGTTTAAATAAATGTAAGTAAATTAGAGGCTACCTTATAATGGTACCTCTTTTACTTATAAATAATATTAATATTTTATTAGGAGGATTTATAATGGCTGATTACTATTTTAATGATTATGATAAATTTGTAGGAAAACATATTACTGTCATCTATGACTGTGGTTCTAAATGTAAAAAACTCCATTGTAAACTACTTAAATATTGTGAAAAGGGCTCAAAAGAAAAGTATATTATACTAAAAACACGCAATAAAATAATTTACTATATGAATTGTAATAAAATTATATACTGGATAGCAGATTATAAAGATATGCCCGCTGAGAATCAAGATTCTTGTGTGTCCAACGCTAAATCTATGGAAACTAATGCAATTGCTGAGGGCGAAAATTTATTTTTAAAAGAAACACAGGACGAAGAAATTATACCCTTAATGCCAAATGAAGATACTACTCACGTAGAGTTACCAGTAGATACTATTAGTAATGTCCCAATTATTTCAGAAGAACATGGTAATAATCATATTATGACAGATGTGAAATTTAATGATGATAAAATTGCAGCGGAATACAATCCTAAAGATATCTATAAGAAAAATGTTTTAAGGTATCCCTTAGCGGCATTTATAAATTGTAATTTTCAAGGAGTATATTTAACAATTTATACTACATCTGCCCAAGCCATATCAGGAGAAGTTATTTTTAACTATGACTGCTTAATTGTTTTAAAATCTGATGAAAAAACCTATTATATTAATCCTGAACAAATCACCTATTTTTGCTAAATGCCTAGTAATAAATATTAAATGAACATTTTAATATTTATTTCGTATTATAATAGTGGTTAAAAATATAAGGAGAATGTTTATGTTTTATTGCCCATATGCTCGCAGAATAAATAATTATTATAGAGCTAATCAAATGAATTCTTCTATTAGGGTATTCCATGCTGCACCTAATGCACCAGCTGTAGATGTTTATGCCAATGGAAAGCTTATCGTAAAAAATCTTTCCTATAAGGAACTCTCACAGTATATTTCTGTTGCTCCTGGCAGCTACAATATTATGGTTTATCCCTCAGGACAAATGATAAACCCTGTTATAAATACTAATTTAAATATTCCTGCAAATACTGTATTTAATGTAGCTGTAATAGGAACTATTCCTGATATTAGTTTATACCCTATACAGGAACCAACCACTGCTCAGAACTTTGGAAGACCTTGTGTAAGATTTGTTCATCTTTCTCCAAATGCACCAGCTGTTGATGTAAAGTTGTCTGACGGCACAAAAGTATTTGCTGATGTTGGTTATAAAGATATTACAGATTATGCCTGTGTTCCTACAGGGACGTATACTTTCACAGTTAGCCTTGCTGGCAGGGACAATGTAGTATTAACTGTTCCAAACGTTAAAGTGGATCCTAATAATTACTATACTTTATATGCAGTTGGCCTGGTTGGAAAATCTCCAGCTTTAGAAGTTATGTTAGTGCCAGAACCAAGATAAAATAATTAGGAAGTGCATTATTACGAGTATAATAAGCAAGGTACTTTATAGAATTTCTATAGAAGGTGGAGGAATAGTTAAAAAAAGGTTTAATAGACAAACACAAAACTGTAGAAAGGTGAATGAAAAAGTACTATTTAAAATATTAAAATCAAATGTTGAAAGTGAAATAGGGATTAAGTTTAATTTTAAAAATATTAAGTCCATAGATGATTTTAAAAAACAAGTTCCACTAACAGAATATAGATATTATGAAAGCTATATAGAGCGAATGGCAAATGGTCAAAAGAATATTTTAACAAGTGACAATGTGGAATACTTTGGCCATACATCAGGAACTACAGGTAAACAAAAATTAATTCCTTGTACTAAAAGGGGTAGAAAAATTGCCTCAAAGTATATGGCACTTCTTATTAATAAATATTCTTATGATAACTTTAAGAAAAATTGGAATTATGGAAAAGGATTGATGATAGCTGATATAGTTATGACAACTTATACTAAAGGTGGGATTCCAATATGCTCTGCTACCTCTGGAGGAATGAATGGTATAAAGTATATATTGCCATATTTATATACTTCGCCATTAGAAGTTATGACAATAAAAGATAGGGAAGATGCTCTTTACCTTCACTTATTATTTGCGTTAGAAGAAGTTAAACTTTTATATATAAGTGGAGTTTTTATCTCCAATATTTTAGATTTGTTTAGAGTCTTGGAGAGTAAATATGAAAGCTTAGTAAGGGATATAAGAAGAGGATGCATAAGGAGCAGCTTAAATATTGATGAAAATACTAGAATAAATTTAAATAAACATCTTTCACCTAATGCCAGTAGGGCTGATCAATTAGAGAGTGAATTTAAGAAAGGATTTAAGGGGATAAGCGTTAGAATATGGCCTAATATGGCCTATATTGCTACAGTAACTGGAGCAAACTTTTCAATATATGATGATAAAGTTAACTATTATACTAATTCGCTCCCGATCTATTCTCCAGGTTACGCTGCTACTGAAGCTATGATTGGAATTAATCCTTATGCAAATAAGATAAGATATGTAATTATTCCTGACACTGTTTTTTATGAGTTTATTTCTATTAAAGAGGAAAATAAAAAAAACAAGGATACCTTTTGCTTAGATGAATTAAAAATAGGAGAAAAATATGAAATAGTCGTTACTAATTATGCAGGCCTTTATAGATACAGAATAGGTGATGTCATTAAGGTAGTAGATTTTTATAATAATTGTCCAGAGATTGAATTTTTATATAGGAAAAATCAAGTACTTAATATGGCAGCGGAAAAGACTAATGAAGAACAATTGACAAATGCCATAAGAAATACAATGAAAAAATTAAACTTAAACCTAGTAGATTATACTACGATACCAGATAATTCAATTACACCTGGAAGGTACAGTTTTTATTTTGAATTTAAAAATAATATACCTAATTATAAAGTTAAGCTATTAGAAGAGACATTGGATTATGAAATAAGAAAATCAAACTTGGCCTATGATAGAGCCAGGAATAATAAGAGATTAGGTATGGTAAAAGTAGTGCTTTTATCACCAAACACTTTTAACTTAGTAAAGGAATCCTTGTTTAATAAAGGAGTATCAAAAAATCAAATTAAGATTCCGAGAGTTGTAATTAATAATAGAAATATATTAAATATTGTTAATAAATCAAAAATACTGTAGTTTTAAGTAACTGCAGTATTTTTGATTAAATATTAAATTTGACAAATAACAACAACTTTATAAGGCGTTGTTTGAGCTGGTATACTCTTTGTAGAAGCTCCATAGATTACGATTAGATTACGATTTGCAGGATTTCCAGTAAAAGTTTGATCATTTTCCAGAACTATTTCAGTATCTGGCCCAATGTTTAATTTTAACATATTGTCACTGCTCACTAATTTACTATTGAAATAGTCTACCTTTACATTTTGGTATTCAACATCTTTTGCTATAACAATTGCCCTAAATTGTGGTGGAAAAATAAGAGGAACAGCTGCATTCGTATTATAAAAGCCAGTTATTGTATCTCCAACTGACACTGTTACATGATCTACAAAATAAGTGGATGGCCCTACAATAAAGTTTACCAGATCACCCAGCCTGTTTTCTACAGATATTAATTTATAACATCCTGCGCTTTCTTCACGATTATTTATGAAAAAGTCATTAATCATGGTAACCACACCATGGAAAGGTTGAAATTTTTTCATTTTATATTTCTTCACTCCTATTTAAAAAATCTGTTTATCCGATTATTTGATGCCAAGAACTCTGTTTATATATACTATGCATTTTCAAAACATTATGATCATTTCAAAAAAGAGATATGTAAATTATATTATAATTGCACAAACAAGATATTATTACATATGATTTTGCATGGTTTAGTGGAAACATCAGATTTATTCCATGTAGAAATTAAGCATAAAAATATTCACAATGTTATGCAAATATATGAAAATTGTGGTATAATTTTATATTATTTAATAAAAATTGTAATAGAGGTGACGTTGTGGAAACTTTATGCAGTACATGCAGTTTACGTAATGATATAGAAAAATATAGAATTATGTTGAATAACTTAATAGCTGAAAAAGATTATAAATTGCTTGATGAAGAAATTATTAAGCTAAGTGAATATTTGGATGAATTAGTGTACAAGTGTGTATTTTGCAATAAAAGTTTAGAATATATTTCTAAACTAAATTTAAAAAACGTATTTGGCATACATTCAACTTTTTATTATTATGGATACCAGCATCTTTTTACCAGTCTGTATTTTTATATAACTGCAGGTATCAATAATAATGAACTTATATATGTTTCTATGGAAAAAAGTCTTTACGATGGATTATTAGCTTTTTTGAAAGTTAATAAAGTTCCTGTTGAACATATTAAGTTTAATAGTGTAGAAGAACTAATTAAAGGCAATAAATATGGTGGCTTAATTGAATTAAAACATCAAATTAATAAAGCACTTTTAAGTAATGAAGTTAAAAAATATAGCGGTATTAGATGGATTGGACAACCTTCTTATGCTATTAAAAGCACTTCTGAAAATGATTTTTTAGCTTTTGAAACAAACTTAACTAAAGGTGTATACAATACTAAAGCATCTATACTTTGCATATATGATGCTTATGATTATATGAATAAAGGAGAGTTTATAAATAAAACAGTAATAGAAAAATCTTTACTTACCCATTCTTATATTTTAAAAAATTCATTTTTAGAGGAGATAGGTTAGGAAAAAGTAATAATAATCTACATACCCCCGTTTATTAAGTGGAATACACAGTATAAAATTCCATTAATATGACGTGCAGGAATGAACATACTTCTTCAAATTATGCATATTGTGTTCGATAACTTAATTGATATTTAATTGATATTGGGGGGACATAAATTGAAGAAAATACATATTTTATTTTGTTTTTTATTTATAATGTTTTTTATTGCAGTGCAAGATGCAGCAGCAGCTCCATCCAATATCAGATTTGGTGGAATGAACAGATATGAAACTTCAGTAAATGTCTCACAAAATAATTTTCAAAAATCAGAGTATGTGGTGTTAGTTTCAGGAGAAAATTTTCCAGATGCTATTTCTGCTGCACCTCTTGCAAAAAAGTATAATGCACCTATTTTAATAACAGAAGGCACTAATTTAAATTCTAATGTAGATGAAGAAATTAAAAGATTAGGAGCTAAAAATGTTTTTATAGTAGGTGGTATAGGAGCAGTCTCTAAAACTATTGAAGAACAATTAATTGCTCTTAATATTCAAATTACACGTATAAGTGGACAAGACAGATACGAAACGAGTGCTAAGGTGGCAGAAAATATAGGTGCAAGTAATGGAGTAGTACTAGCTTCAGGAGAAAATTTCCCAGATGCTTTATCTATAGCTTCTATAGCAGCGGCAAAACAGATGCCAATACTTCTTACACCAGCTAAAATATTGACTGATAGTGTTAAAGATTTTATAAATAACAATAGTATTTCTAAAAGTTATGTAATTGGTGGTATTGATGTAATAAATGCTAATGTTGTTAAAGATTTACCTAATATGAAAAGACTTAGTGGAATAGATAGATATGAAACAAATTTAAATGTAATAAATGAATTTTTGGGAGATTTTAATTTTAACAATGTATATTTAGCATATGGGGGAGATTTTCCAGATGCTTTATGTGGTTCAGCTGCAGCAGCAAAAGATTTTGCCCCTATTGTTTTAGTTAGTAAAAGTTATACTAAGGCACAGTCCTTAATCAGATCAAAGATAGATTCAATATCTTCATTAAAGATATTAGGTGGCACATTTGCTATATCAGATGCTTTAGTACAGTCTATTTTGTATCCAAGTAAAACTGTACTAGGGTATACTACTTATTATTATATAGGAGATAGTTCATCTTATAATTCTATAATAAATCATTCACAGGCAATTGATTCAATTGCTACAGATACTTATATTATGGATAGCACAGGTAATATAAAAGGTTCAGTACCATATAATCAGGTAAGCTATGCAAATGATAACAAAATTAAGACATATGCCATGGTATCAAATAGTTTTAATGGAGATATAGCAAAAGTTGTACTGGAAAATTCAACAAATAGGCAAAAACTTATAAATAATATATTACAAAGTTTAAAAGCAAACAATTATAAAGGTGTAAATATTGATATAGAGAATGTTTACTATTATGATAGAAGTTATTTTACGACATTTATGGGCGAACTATATAATACGCTGAATCCACAAGGATTTGAAGTGACAATAGCAGTTCCTGCTAAAACAAGTGATAGTATGTGGCAGAGCTGGATTGGAGCTTATGATTATGCTGCACTTGCAAAGGTTTCAGATAAGATTGTATTGATGACTTATGATGAACATTGGTCTGGCGGAGCACCTGGTGCCATAGCATCTATAGGATGGGTGCAAAATGTAATAAATTATGCAATTACAGTTATTCCTAGAGATAAAATACTATTGGGATTAGCAGCCTATGCTTATGATTGGCCATCAAATGGAGCAAAAGCAAAATCTTATGGCATAAGCCAAGCATATAATATAGCTTCACAAAAGGGTGCCCAGGTTAAATGGGATTCTGCAGCTAAAAGTCCATACTTCAATTATACTGATAGTTCAGGTATATACCACACTGTATATTTTGAAAATAGTACAAGCATCTCATATAAACTTGATATTGTAAATAATTATGATTTAGGTGGAATTTCTATATGGAGATTGGGATTGGAAAATTCTGATTACTGGGAAACTATTAGTAATAAATTTAACAGATACTAATTAAATCTGCAAATAAATAGGGGACTGTTGCACTAAGAAATTTACATACAACATATTGTTTTATCCGATTGCTACCATTGCTAACCACCACTATCGCACATAGCGAAAGTGGGGGATAAGCACTGTTACGCACCTGGATAAGTTCTTCTAAGGTTCAGATGAAAAGGTATTCCTTATAGGCAAACTCCACCTGAACCTAAGAATCACTTGATAATTCACTTGCTAATATAATATGTTGTAGAATTTATTTTTAGTGTGACAGCCCTACAAAACTAAATCCAATCTATTTTACACAAATCTATCTATATCTTCCTATATAGTTTTTTGTTAAAATAAGTTTTTAAACTACATCAATATTTGTAATCGTCAACTTCAACTTTATCAACCTCTTGGTAAGGAGCAAGTGTGGATACCATCTTGATTGCAGAGTTAGAATTGTTCACACAATAATGAACCTCTCCTGGTTCAATATGGATAAACTGACCTTTTGTTAGGTGATTTACTTTTCCATCTACCACAATATCAATTTCACCATCAATGATGTAGAAATTTTCTTCCATAACATTATGGAAGTGAGCTTTAAAATCTTGTCCTGGTTGAAACTGAACTAGAGCAAAGTTCATTCTTGGACCTTTCATCAAGTATTTGGGACCATGATCACCAAAACGATATTCTTTTTCTTTTTCGTCAATAATATACATAATCAAAATTCCTCCTTGTTTGTTAAAATCTTTTTAATTTTATAGGTACTATAGACCTGGTGCGATCCACATATTATTTGTAAGCTTCTGGTTACAAAGCTCTAATTGTGCAGCATACACCTTACGCCATTTTTTGTAAAGGTTTTCGTAAAGAAAATGATTTTTTATAGATGGTTCATAGGTCTTATCCCAATGTACAAGTTTTCTTGCTGTCTCTGAGATATTGCTATAAATTCCTGCTCCATAACCTGCCAGAATAGCAGCGCCAAGGCCAGTTGCTTCTTTTACTACTGGAACACGAACTGGTAGGCCAAGAACATCAGATAAGATCTGGCACCATAATGGGCTCTTTGAAGCACCTCCTGCAAAGACAATGCTTTCTGGCATATTGCCAGTAACTTCTCGTACTAAGTCAAGATGGCCTTTAGTAACCATAGCTGTATTTTCTAGAATAGCATGATAAAAAGTGTAGCGATTAAATTTTTCAGAATCAAGTTGAAAGTTTGTGAAAGTAGGAGAAGCATGTTTCCAAGAAATAAAGTTCATGACATCAGAAAATGCGCACATCATTCCGTAGCTCCCAGCTGGAATCTCAGCGGCTTTTTGATCCATTATATAATAAGGATCTTTACCTGTTTTTTCAGCTTCCTGTTTTTCAAGTTGACAGAATCCGTCTCTAAACCAACGCATTACTAAACCAGGTTTGAAAGCTAGAGCTTCGTACTGCCAAACATCAGGTACTGCGTGACAATTAACACGAACACGGCAGTTTGAATCAGTTTTTACAGCATCTGTATTAAATTCATATTGCCAGAAGCTCCCCCCAAATATGGCGGCTTCCTTTGATTTAACCACACCTACACCTATGCAACCAAGCTGTGCATCACCACCACCTACTACAACGGTAGTACCTTCAGCAAGACCAGTGTCTTTGGCACCTTTTGTATTAACTTTACCTATTATGGAACCACATTCCACAACATCAGGAAAGATAGTATCCTTTAGGCCGCATTTGCCAGCGATAGAAGAATCCCAAGCTCTTTTTTTTAGATCGAAGATGCCAGTTGTAGATCCATTACTTGGTTCAACAGCTAATTTGCCTGTCATTTTAAAAATTAGCCAGTCATTAAACATACCTATATGTGCAATTTTTTTATATATTTCAGGCATCTTGTTTTTTACCCATAGAATACGTGGCAGTGCACCAAGAGCATAGGTTTGTCCAGATTCCATATATACTTCTTTTTCTAATTCTGGGTTCATGCGTATGAGTTCACCAACTTCGTCATTAGAACGAGCATCAACATTAGCACAAGCCCATATTTCTTTTCCAAATTTATCATATAGTACAATTCCTTCACGCATACAGGTAGTAGATACAGCTGCAATTTCTTTTGAATTAATTTTTGTTTGGTCTATTACTCCATGAATACAGTCACATGCTAGTTTCCAGTTATGATTCCAATCGAAATTCATGCTGCCAGGCCATTTAGGATCCTCATTGTGAATCCATTCCTGCTGAACACAGCCAATCTGATTACCTTCCAAATCAAACAAAATGGCACGAACGCTTCCAGTGCCAGCATCAACAGCCATTAAATATTTTTGCATCAGTAAGACCTCCTTATAATAATTTACTAAACTTATATATTTTCCTCAACTGCCACATAATAGAATCAGGCTGCATGTGAACAGTGAGTAATTATTGATTTATATTAATAAATGCATATATTGAATAATGTTTAGAAATTGGTATTAATGAGTACAACTGATTTTAGTAATATCTTGAATAAATTTAAAATAAAAATTAGTTTTCCGGATTTTGTGAAATACTTTCATTAGTATCTAATAGCTGCAATGCAGTAGATTCATCTGTAATTAGAATATCAATGTAGCCACCATTTAAGACAGCTTTAATTGCGCACACTTTATCATCACCTGCTGCAACTCCAATTACGTTATTAAGTTTGAGAAGTGTAGAAAGCGGGGTTGTAATTAAACGTTCTTCTATATATGTTTCTACTAATTTTCCATCTTTA
This sequence comes from Clostridium ragsdalei P11, assembly GCF_001675165.1. Taxonomy (GTDB): domain Bacteria; phylum Bacillota; class Clostridia; order Clostridiales; family Clostridiaceae; genus Clostridium_B; species Clostridium_B ragsdalei. The sequence goes on along the minus strand of NZ_LROS01000015.1, from coordinate 11,695 downwards.
TCAATAAAATGACACAATATGTCCCCGACAGCACCTTTCATTTTTAAGTATAGAAAATCGCTTTTAGTTAGAATCCCACTTTTTACAATAGTAGCATTATTGCTAATAGAACCAATTCCTACAACAGACATACAAGAAAGTTGTAACATACGTGAAATTTCATTAATAGATCCCTCATTTTGTAGGGCTTCTACTACTTCTTTAGAAGACACTAGAAGTGGTGATGGAATCAAATAAAGTTTAGCATTAAAGATTGTAGACATATTATTAGGTAAATAATAACTAACACCACCTGTCATTGATACTACAGAGAGGGGACGTTCGGCCATGGTTGCTAGATTATTCAAGATGCGACTTTGAGTATCGCCATATCCCATATTAATGAAGTTGTTATTACCTAGGCGGTTATTTATATACATGGCAGCGGCTCGCGCAATATTTTCATTAATAGAAACTTCTTTTGGTGGTGAAGGTACAATAAAAGTATCTTTAAGATTATACACTTGGGATAATTTCTTTTCTATATGCAAGCGACTTGCTGGGTCATCACGCAGCTTAAATTGAATAATTCCAGTATTACGTGCCCTATCTAACAGTTTTACTACACGCATACGTGAGATACCAAGAAGTTCTGAGATACGCTGCTGGGTCATATTATCAAAATAGTAATACCATGATACTTTAATCATAAGTGCTTCTTCATTATCCATTTGTTTTTCTCTCGCTTTCTATATTAATTTTATGTGATTATAAAATACTATGACTTAGTATTAGATTATGGCTAAAAATAATATCTTTACGTTTGAAAGTAGTAATTCCTATTTCAATTTTCAATAGAAGAGCATACAAAATTTAATATTAATCTTCAATTACTTAAATTTAGTGGAAGACTACTCCAAAGACTTACTATCTTTTGTTTTGATGAAAAACAAATGATAACTTTATAAATAGTATAACAACATGATTTTTTAATGTCAACATGGAAACTTGTTGTAAAAGAAATTTATTATTTTCAAATAAATTTGTGTAATATAATAATTGTACTACCTTATAATATGGCTAGTATAAATACTTTATCAATAAAATAATTTGTGTATAAAAGTAAAATTTATATAAAATTCTGATAATAAAACAAGCAACTTTATTGTAAACGGTTGACAAAGTTTTCAAAATGTTTTATGATTTTGTAAACAAACAAAATTAATCTGCATGTAACAAATGTTAGGAATTTAATTATGGAGGCTAGGAGTATGGAAGAAAATATTTCAAAAAATTCAGAAATAAATACTGATAATACGCTCCTTTCTGTGCGAAATATTCATAAGTCATTTGCAAAAAATAAAGTTTTAAAAGGTATTAATCTAGATGTCAGTGCAGGTGAAGTATTAGCATTGATTGGAGGTAATGGTGCAGGCAAGAGTACTTTAATGAAAATTATTATGTGCATCTATCAGCAGGATATTGGCGATATTTATGTAGGTGGCAAAAAGGTTTTGAATTCTAAACCTTTAGATGCAATGAAACTTGGTATGTATCTTGTACCACAGGAACCTATGCTTTTTCCAAATATGAGTGTGGAAGAAAATATACTAATTGGATTTAATGAGAGCTCTAAAGAGTTAGACAAACACCTTAGAAATTTATTGAAACAGATTGGTTGGCATTTGGATTTAAACAGAAAAGCTATGACTTTATCTATTGCTGAACAGCAATTGGTAGAACTTCTTCGTGGGTTATTAAGAAATGCAAAATTATTAATTTTGGACGAGCCTACTAGCGCATTAACTTTTGATGAAGTAGAATCCCTTTTTAAAATTATTGAAGATCTTAAAAAGAAAAACATCGGTATTATCTATATTACTCATAGACTTGCTGAGGTATTTACTATAGCTACTCATGTTGCAATTATGAGAGATGGGATTATAACACTTAATGGGGAAGTTAAAGATTTTACTCGAGAGATGCTTGTACAAGGATTACTTCCCACAGATATAGAAAAGAAAGAACTTAATTTTAATAGTACGGTACCAGATTATAAAAATCTGAAACCAATATTCAGCTTAAAGAACTTTAGTGGATATGGATTTAAGGACGTGACTTTTGATGTGTATCCTGGTGAAATTTTAGGCTTGGCAGGTGTAGTAGGTGCTGGACGTACCGAACTTGCAACTACAATTTTTGGTAAAGATGTGGTACTTGGTGGAAAGGTTTATCTTGAAGGTACAGATATTACTGGAATGTCAACTGCTCAAGTGATGGAAAAGGGCATAAGTTATATTCCAGAAGATAGACGACAAGATGGAATTTTTAAGATTGGTGATATAAGGATGAATACTACATGTGGATGTTTAAATCATCTTTCTAAGTTTTTTATAAATTCTAAGAAAGAAAGAGAGTTAACTGATAAGTCTATAAGTGATTTTCGCATTAAAGTAACTGGACAGGATCAGTTACTTGGCAGTCTTTCAGGCGGAAACCAGCAGAAGGTTGTAATTGCTAGAACACTTTTAACACATCCAAAGCTGATTATATTAGATGAACCTACTCGTGGAATTGATGCTTCAGCCCGTGGTGATGTATATTCAATTATGAATAAATTAAAAGAGAAAGGTTTTTCTTTCTTACTCATATCATCAGATATGGAAGAGATTATTGAACTTTCAGATAGAGCAGTTACCATGTTTCAGGGAAGAATAAATCATATATTTAATAAAGCGGATATAAATCAGAATAACTTGATGAGTGCCGCATTTGGTGTTTATGAAGAAGAAAAGGAGGGTGTATAGAGTATGGAAAGTATGAGTTTTATGAAAAAGATAACAAAAAGAAGAGAATTTTCGTCCATAATTTTCCTCCTTGCTTTGTTTGGAATTGCAGGAGTTGTAAATCCGGCATTTTGGAAATTAGATAATATTATGCTTTGCTTAAATGGTTCTACGGTTTATACAATCTGTGCTATTGGTATGGCATTTGTTATTTTTACAGGAGAGATTGATGCATCTATAGGTGGTACATTAGGGTTATCAGCTGCAGTGGCAGCTACTATGATAAGAAATGGTAATTCAAGTATGATGGCATTATTGGTAGCTATTTTGATTGGAATAGTTATAGGTACTGTTAATGGATTTGGTGTAGCAGTTCTTGGAGTTCCATCAATTATTATGACTATAGGTGTAAACGGTATCGTAAGAGGCTTTTCTTATGTTTATACTGGTGGTGCCTGGGTTGAAAATATTCCCCGTAACTTTAAGGAAATTTCGCAGATGGGTATGTTTGGATTATCATGGTTTTATATAGGTACTATTATAATAATGATTCTTATACATTTTTGTGTAACGAAAAAAAGATGTGGACGATATTTTCAAGCAGTAGGTGATAATGAGGATGGAGCTGTTCATATAGGTCTTCCCGTTACTGCAACTAAGATGATCAGCTTTATAATTTGTGCAGTTTGTGCATCCTTGGCTTCTGTAATATTTGTTAGTCGTATTGGGTTTGTAACGCCTATGTCTGGTAATGGTTATGAGATGAAAGCTATTGCTGCATGTGTTATTGGTGGAATAAGTCTTTCTGGTGGTATTGGAAATATGATTGGAGCAACTTTTGGTGCATTAATTATGGCATCCATCAGTCGTATTTTGGTCTTCGTAGGATTATCATCCAATTATGATAACACAATTACTGGAATTTTGTTAATTACTATTGTTGTTATAGATGCAGTAATTCAGAAGCATAATATTGAAAAGTCAAGAAGAGAACGTTTGGCAGCGAGAACTGCAGAAGTTATTGAATACAAAGTAGAAGGAGGAAATAAAGTATGCGACAGAAACTAAAAGGAATATATACAAAATTCAAGTTTCGATGGGAATATTTCCTGGTAATATTGCTTATTGTAGAAGTAATTATATTTGGTAATTTAAATCCTAGATTTTTAAAACCTCAAGTTCTATTTGGCAGTGTAAACGATTTTATTTCTATTTGTATTATTGCAATTTTTACATGCTTTGTGTTTATTACAGGTGGTATTGATTTGCAGGCCGGTTCTATAGTGGGGTTAACCTCGATAGTTATTGGAGTAATGTGGAAAAGTGCAGGAGTTAACATTATAGCAGCATGCCTAATAGCTCTTATTGTTGGTGGCCTATGTGGTGCCCTAAGTGGTTTTTTTATAGGGTTTACTGGTGTTCAGCCAATGGTAGTTACATTAGGTGGATCATTTCTATATTCTGGACTTGCTATTGCGGTATCAAATATATCAAAGACCGCTGCTTATCTTGGCATTAGTGGTTTTCCACAGTACTTTACAAGTTTTACCAAGAAACGTTTTTTTGGTGTTATTCCATCACAGTTTCTTATTTTCATAGCACTTTCAGCTATTGCTTATATTATTTTACACAGTACAAAATATGGAAGAAAAGTTTTCCTTTGTGGAATTAATCAAAATGCAGCAGGATTTACTGGTATTAATTCAAAGCTTATCATTATGAGTACATATATTTTCTCAGGTATGGCAGCTGCTATTGCAGGTATCATTATGACAAGTTATCTTGGATCTTCAAAATCTGATTTTGGAAGTGATTTAACTATGCCAATAATTACAGCTGTAGTACTTGGTGGAACATCCACTTTAGGAGGTAAAGGTGGAGTAATTGGTTCAGCACTTGCGGCAGTTGTAATTGGAATCATGAGATTTGGTCTTTCAATGAATGGCATGCCAAACCAGTACTTAGATATTCCAGTAGGCATTATGTTAGTCCTTGTAGTTGCAGGAAGCTGTATTTCTAAAAATCAAAAGATTTCTACAGTTTTACGCCATTATGTATCCATCAAAAATTAGTCATAAATAAATTTTATTTAGTGTTATTAGGTATATATAGACGAATATTTACGTCTGCATATAAAAACAAAAAAACAGGGGGGTTTTATAATGAAAAAAGTTTTTGCTTTGACATTAACTGTTGTTATGGCTCTTACAGCATTTACGGGATGTGGTTCATCCAGTAAGCCATCAAGTGATTCTGCAGAGAAAAGTACTTCTAACAAAAATAGTAACATTACGGTAACTTTTATTCCAAAGGTTACAGGCAATGCATTCTTTGAATCTGCTAATAAGGGTGCTCAAAAATATGCTAAAAAGTGGGGATTTAAAGTTGACTACGAAGGTGATGCTAGTGCATCTGCATCTGCTCAGGTATCTGTAATTAACAAAGCAGTTCAACAAGGTACAAATGCAATTTGTATGTCATCTGTTGATGCTGCTGGCGTTAAGGATGCTTTAAAAGCTGCAGCAGCAGCAGGTGTTAAAGTTACTACATGGGATTCTGATGTAGATCCATCTGTTCGTAAAATTATGGTCTCTCAAGGTACACCTAAGCAATTAGGAGAAATGCTAGTTAAAATGAGTTACGATTCATTAAAAGAACGTGGCAAAAACCCAGATAAGGATCCTATCAAATATTGCTGGCATTATTCAAATGCAAGTGTTACTGACCAAAACTCTTGGAGAGTAGAGGGAGAAAAATACATTAAGCAAAAATATCCTAACTGGCAAAATGTTGCACCAGATAACTATTATTCAAATCAAGATGCCGAACAAGCTATTTCAGTTGGTGAATCTATATTATCAGCACATAAGGATATTGACTTAATTATCTGCAATGACTCTACTGCACTTCCTGGACAATGTCAGGCAGCTCAGAACAAAGGTAAAAAAGCTAAAGATATTACTATTACTGGGTTTGCTTCACCTAATTCTATAAAACAGTATTGTAAAGAAGGTATTATTACACGTTGGGGATTATGGGATTGCGGAATCCAAGGTGCTATGGGTTGCTACATGGCATACTATCTTGCTGCAGGTAATAAAGTAAAAGTTGGTGATAAGATTAAAATTCCTGATATTGGTACTGTAGAAGTTATGCCTAATAATGTACTTAATGATTCAGCAAGTACTTCTGATCCTTCTTCAGGAGTTGTATTACTACCTGAGAGAACTGTATTTACTAAAAGTAATATGAACAATTTTGATTTTTAATGTATAACTTATTTATTTGATTTCAAATGATAAATGTATAAATTATAAGGAGGATTTTAATTATGCCAGATATGGAAGGCTTTAAAGTAGCAAAAGATTATCACATAGATACTGAATTTGCGAATAATTCTAAAGGCTTTTATGTTAAAGGAGCTAATAATTTAGATTGGGGAATGAAAAAGCATCTTGCAAATATTTTTGATAAAAATAGTGGCAATACTGTAATGTTTGCATTTGATCATGGATATTTTATGGGGTCTGTATCAGGTTTGGAAAGACTTGATTTGTTGATTCCCAAACTTATGGATTATGTTGATGTTTTGATGTGTACAAGAGGTGCACTTCGTACTTGTGTTCCACCAGTTGGACAAAAATCAATCGCACTACGTGTTTCATCTGGTTCATCTATGCTAAATAATGATTTATCTCATGAGGTAGTTGCTGTTGACATTCAAGATACAATCCGCTGCAATGCAGATTGTATGGCTGTTCAAGGATTTATTGGTGCAGATGGCCAACTTCAAAGTATAAATAATTTATCGAAGGTTATAAATGAAGGTATACGTTATAGCATTCCCACTATGGGCGTTGTAGCAGTAGGAAAGGATATGGAACGTACAGATCGTTATTTTAAACTTGCTACACGTATCTTAGCAGAAATTGGGGTTAACATTGTTAAGACCTACTATTGTGAGAACTTTGAAGAAGTTGCAGCAGCATGTCCAGTTCCTATTGTTGTAGCAGGTGGAAAAAAGTTACCTGAAAATGAAGCTCTTACAATGGCATATCATGCAATAAGTGAGGGTGCGCATGGACTAGATATGGGACGTAATATTTTCCAAAGTCTTCATCCAGTAGAAATGGCTGAAGCCATAGGTAAGATTGTTCATGAGAAAGCAACTGATAAGCAAGCTTATGAATTTTATCAGGATGCCATTCATAAATAATGAGTTATTGGGTAAAAAAACAGGAAAATATAAAATAAACTTTTATCAGAATCAAGTTTATTTAATGCTTTTTTAAAATGCAGAAGAGTTTGATAAAATTAAGATTTAGAAATGCAGCTAATTATAGATGAGTTATAATTAGCTGCATTTCTACTATATAAAAATTTTCTGTTTTTGTACAAAAAATTATATGATGAGATATTGAAAATAAATAATTATTAAGCTTGAAAAAATGTTACAAGTGAAAAGTGTAATTATATTTTATCATTTTTAAATATTCTCTTTAAAAGAGAACTATTTGATTTTGATTTACATAAATTTAGCTGGGAAGTAACAGCTTTTAGTTGAAGTTTTAGATTAATAATAGCATCTTCTTTTTCAATAGAGGCATTTTCTAGTTCATTAATTTTGTTTTCCTTTTCAATTAAACTTTTTTGAATAAAGTTAATATTTTCATTTAGCAAATCTTTTGTTTTATTGAAATTGTCATATTCCTCATTTATATTATAGCATCTGCTTTTGTATGAGAGATATTTGGTTTTTTCTTGCTTTAATAAATATTTAAGCTGAAGAATTAAGTTATTTTTTTGATTAAGCATTTTTTGGTATGCAGAGATTTTTTTCGAAATTTCATCCATAAAATAAGTCATATAAGGGTTGACCTTATAATCGTTACTATTAGAAAATATTTGAGATATAATCAAATACTCTAGAGGATTTTTATTTATGGTATACAGTTCGTTGAAATCAAAAGTATCTAGATAACTTTGATTATTTGAGCTATAAATACATTTTGTAATATCTAGGAAAGTTAATGAATCCTTAAAGGGATCATCACTAAAACTTCTACCATTGTCTATGGAAAAGTTGCTGAAAATTTTATTATCTTGTGTCCAGGAGCACCATATTTGATTATATCCTATAAAAAGATAACAGAAGTCTATATTTACACTTTCTGATAATTTATTATATTTAAAGTCTGTACCAATGCCATTAGCATAGATTAAACTGTTTCTATTTTGGTCATTTTTTATATATAGTATATGAATTGTATTTTTGCTTTTAAGTATAGAATAATATTTATAGGGGAAAGTACTTGAATCTATACTATAGAAGTTGGACCAATTTTTACTTTCATGATTGAGTATTTTGTATCCAAGCTCATGCCTATTATTTACTGATTTCTGATATAAAATAAGTATTTTTTTATCTTTTGAAGTATGAAGGGAAAAAGATATATCATAATTGAATTTTAGTGTATCTATTATTTTAGAAGAAGATAGGTCATTTTTTTTATCTAAAATTTGGTGCCATATAGTTGTAATACCTGTTTTTTTATTTAAAACACTGTAGATGATGTGAATCTCATTTTGGTTTAGGAGAGCTTGAAAGTAAACATCATTTATTTTTCCATTATTGTTTTTAATGATTTGCTGTTCATTCCATCTTGTTTCATCTTCTGAAAGCAAATTTATATTTCCTTTCATATCCTGATATAAAACATATATTATATCATTTGGAAGTAATATAGCTGAAAAATTTTGAGTAATATTGCTTGTAATCAAATTATAAGTATGCCAGGCATTTTCTTTGAATATTCTATATACAATTTCTCTATTTTCATTATAAGATATGTTCCATATAACTCCATTAGAGCGTTTTAAAATATAAGATTTTTTGTCTTTAGATCTCATTAAACTAACTCCTCTTGGAGAATTATTCTTTATATATAAAATATGCTTAAGGACTTCAATATTATAACAAAAAATATTTAAAATTGTAACAATTAAAAACTTGCTACGTAAAATGTTAATGTAGAAGTACTTAAAAAAGGAGAGATAATAATTGAAGGACGTTCAAGAAATCATGATGGAAATAGATAATATAACTAAAGGCCAATTAGCGGTGGATTTAAGTGAGGATGAAAAAAAGGAACTAGTGGGGTTAATTGAATCTGGTTCAGGAGAAGTTTTGCAACAAAGCGTTTCTGATCCTTGTTGTAATTGTGATCCAACAACACCACCAACTCCATGTCCATCCTGTACGGCAGGAACTTTTTGCTGCTTAATTAGTGTTCCTACTGATTTTACATTTATACCTGGACATGTGCATGCTGGTGTTTCTAAACGTACTGAGTTTACTGTTACTCAGGGAAGTGGCAAATGTACAGCAACACTTACAAATGGATGTACTATAGCACTCAATAGAGCAAAAGTTACTGGAAGTGTTAAAGTATTTGCAAGTTTGGGATTTAAAGATCCAAGTGGAAATTGTGCTTTCCTATGCTGCACAGATGTTGTATGTTTCTGTAATTCGGATGTAGTTTGCTGTGGAACTATAGATCCAAATACTATAAAATTTTTAGTCAGCGGTTTAAGCTATAACAACCTTGGAACGGTAGGCTCCTCATGTCCTAAAGTAAATATATACGAGGTTACAGGTAAAATTACACCTACATGTTAGTATTTACTTTACATCAAGTGATTCTTAGACTCAGATGGAGTTTGCTTAAGAGGAATACCATCCTCCATCTGAGGCTTAGAAGAACTTATCCAGGGGCGTAGCAGCCGTTGTCTTCCAGCTAAATATGATGGAAGTGTTACGGATGGTAGCCATCAGATTAAAAAGGTTATCTCAAAAATATTTCGTAAGAAGTGTTTTGAGATAACCTTTATTTTTTAAAATGAAATCATGAATTTTTTAAAGAAAAAATCGTCATCATGTATACGCTCTTTAAAATATTTTTCCCTTTGGGTAAATATTAAGTCTAAGTTGGATTTAATACTTGAAACTACAATAGGAAAATAAGAATAGCTATTTATAAGGTTTATGGTTTTAAGTATACGCTGTTTTTTAAAGTGAGAATATGCCATACAAAGCATATTGTAAGCAACATTAGATGAAGTAACTTTATAGGGATGTTTTGGCCTGAAAAGATGTCTTACTTTTACTTCTGGGTTGACCACAATCTTATATCCGTAAAGCCAGGCTTTAAAACAAAGCTCTTCATCTTCTTTTCCCCATACTTGGAATAAATTGTCAAAACCGTTTATTTTTTGAAAAGCCTCTTTGGTTATACAAAAAGCACATCCGCAGGCAATGGGAATCTCATAGATAATGCCAGGATTACGTACAATCCAGGTAACATTGAGTTTATTATCCCAGGTTTGACCATAGCCAGCTGCTAAATTATTATGCATATCTAAAATACAAGGTGCTGCTATATTGGCATTAGAAACTTTTAAGGTATCCACTAGATTGTCTAGTAAGTGGTCAGGAACTTTTACATGGGCATCACAGAAAAACAAATAGTTTCCATTAGCTACTTTTGCACCAGCATTTCTTGCACGAGCAGCTCCTATATTATTTGTTTTAATTAAAATAATATCTTTATAGGTAGGCTTGTTTAAATCAGACTTTAAAAATTGGGTACTTGAGTCATTTGAAGCATCATCTACTACTATGATTTCAAAGTTAAGAAAATTTTTAGATTTCATAATGGAGTCCAATGTCCATTTTAAGTTATTTACTTCATTTTTGCAGGGGACAATTATGGAAACATCTACTTTATTTTTATATGAAGGTTTTTCTTCCACTAAATGTACACTCCTCTCAACTATATAGATTTTAAGAAATAATTTAAAATGGAATATTAAATTTATCAAAGAAAAAATCATCGCTGTGCAGGCGTTCGTTAAAATATTTCTCTCTCCACTTAAAAATTAAATCTATATTGGATTTTATATTATCTGATGCGGTATAAAAAAAATAATTATTTCTTACAGTATCTATAATTTTAGCAATCCTACTTTTTTTAAAATGGCAGTAAGCAGTGCATAACATATTAAAAATCATATAGGATGTACCTATGCTAATGGAATATGAGTTTTTTAAACAATACCGATTTACTGTTATATCCGGTGCCACTACTACTTTATAACCATAAAGCCAGGCTTTAAGACACAATTCAAAATATTCACTTCCATAAATATCAAAAATTTCGTTAAAACCGGTTATCTTTTTAAATACAGCTCTGTTAATACAAAAAGCAGAACTGCATACAAAGGGAATTTCACTTATGATTTTAGGATTATTTATCAAAGGTTTAGGTGTAAGTTCACTATCAAAAGTCATACCGTAATTTGTAATATTATCCTTGGTAGTTAAAATGGATGGTGCTATTATAGAAGCTTTATATTTTTGAGATATAGCTAGAAGATTGTCTAACCAGTATTTTGGTACATTTATACCAGCATCACAGAAAGACAAGTAATTTCCTTTAGAAACTTTTGCAGCATAGTTTTTGGCTTTTACAGTTCCTATATTAGGAGTCTTAATCAAAGTCATATCATTATAGGATCCTTTATCTAAGTTATATTGTAAAAAATCTGCACTTCCGTCTATAGAACTATCGTCTACTACTATAATTTCATAATTAGTCCTATTATAGGAATTTATTAGAGAGTCTATTGTTGATTTTAAAGCATTTAATTGATTTTTACAGTAAATAATAATGGAAGCATCTATTTTAGATTTTGTTTCCTTTTTCAATAGTTCGTTTTTGTTAAGATTTAATTTTTCATTATAATTATAGGGTTTCTAAGTGATAATTTAACTTATACTAGGAAACTTCTAGCATAAGCTAATGAATGAATCTTAGCAAAATTAGAATTAAGTTCGTCAAAAAGAATTTTAATATCTGATACTAATTCCC
>NZ_LROS01000014.1 GCF_001675165.1 Clostridium ragsdalei P11 | reverse complement strand
CCCTATAAAAAATTAGCAGGAGAATTACCCGAGATAATAGGAACTTTGCTACACGTGCTATCCACTTCTTAGTGGTGCAACAATCTGCTGTGCTCATGGGTAATACGTCTACGTTGAAAATCGGGGTAAAAATCCTCCAAAGAACATTCAGACTTAGTCCTGCCAATATAAAATTATGTCCACATATGTACATTGCAAACATTTGAATTGTAGGATGTTTCTATTTTCATTGGCGGCTGTGAAGTAAGTCATGACTCGTTGAAAATTGAATAATGCAGTAAATTTATAGAATAATACTATTTTACGTTTATTAAAAAAGTATGTAATATTTGACATATAAGCATAGCATAATTATCATAAAGTTAAAACATAGTTTATTATGAATTAAAGTTTTTTTATGGGAGGGTATATCAAATGAAAAAAATAGAAAAACAATCAAGTAAATTAATTTTAATTATAATAACATTTGTATTTGTTATTATGGGTAGTAAAGTATATGCATTACAAATTACAGATAACAGAGTAGTAGATAAAAACAAAGATTGGATTGTAAAGTTCTCAGATAATATCTGTTTAGATGATTTAACTAAAAATGCAATAGCAATAAAAGACATAAGTGGTAATTCATTAAATTTAAACATTAGCTTGTGTGACGATGGCAAAAGTATTTTAATTGCTCATCCATATGATGGATATACACCTGGAGCTTATACCTTATATTTAGGAACCAATATACATTCATTAAGCGATAAAAAATTAAAAAAACAACAAGTTTTACATTTTGGAGTGCCAAGTTTACCTATTGAGGAGAGTAATGTTGACAAAGTAATATTATATGGGAAAAGTGGAGAAAAGGATATACCTAAAGATGAGCAAGTAAAGATTATAGAATTATTAAATAGTATAAAAGTATATGATTATTTTGATTATGCAGCTGCTTTCCATTCATGGCCATCACCTATGTCTGCAATAGAGGTATATACAAAAAATAATAATAATATTGAAATTACGAATGGAGGATCTAAGGATGGTATTTGTATAAACTATGAATACTATGCTAAGCAACCAGAATTAAAACAAATATTAAACGAACGTTGCAAGTAAACTGGGTTTTATAATTTAAAATTCACACCCTCTATTTTGCTTTTTATAATTATTAAGAAATGTAATATTCTATAGAACACTGTATTATTCAAATTTGAATTTTATAGTGCTTTTTTTATTCGTAAACCAAACAAATTATGACCTCTAGGAGTGGAAATATGATAATAACTGAATTTTACAGGCAAAAATTAGTACAGTTAAATATAGATATTCAAGATGCTGAACTAGAAAGAGATTTTAAGAAAGTAACCAAGTTGCAGGCTAAGAAAGCTGACATTGGAAAGAGAATCAAAGAAGAATAAAAGCCGGGGGGATAATTCCCTGGCAAAAAAATAATTAAAGAGGAACTAATATGGAAGTATCTAATATTATAGACATAAATGGATTATTTATACATGAGATTTAAGGAGTGATGCTGTGAAAGTGTTAATGGAATTTGCATGTTTATATATTGCATCCATGGGCGTATTTGTAGGAATAATAGCTGTGGGTGTACATGTATTTAAAGCTAGGAATAGAGAATAAAGGTTTTGAGGAGGAAACGCAGTGTTAGACAAAGAAACATTTAAAAATGCAGAAGGAAAGTTGTATGGATATTTTAGAGATTTGAATGAAATAAGTATTCTCAAAATCGAGTGTAAGGATCTTGAGGATGAACTTGAATATGTTGAAAGAAAGATCTGCGGAAACAGGAAAAGAATAAGGCAATTAAAGAGAAATACAGCTCGACTGAAAAAAGTGCTGACGATCCCTCCGATGTCAAAAGAAATGATGGACTTTACTACTTATAAATACAAGTTAAATAAAAGTGTTGATTGGATATCCAATAAAATGTACGGAGGAGTTAGAAGTACTGCTTATAGGAGGTGTGGAGAGATTTTGGAGGATGTAGTTAAATGGACGGATGTACATGCGATAGCTGAGTAAAAGCTGTCGTTTTTTATTTATAATTTAAAATAGCCTGAATACGTATAATACGTATGATACAATGTAATTGTTAGGAGGGAAAAATAATGACAAGTAAGGAAATTATTAAACTTGCAGAAGATAAAAGCTGGGAAATAAAAAAACAGCGTGGTTCACATATTAAATTAATACATAAAGATCTTCCTAAACAAGTAATCATACCTTATCATGGAACTAAAGAAGTACCAAAAGGAACTTTGAATTCAATACTTAAACAGCTAGGACTTAAATAGTTCTAGCAACTAAGTTTAATATATAAAATAAATAATATAGAAAGCAGAGATAAAAAATAAATAAATTAAATTGAAAGGAAGATAAGTATGTATAAAGATATTTATATATTTCCTGCGGTAATAACTACTTTAGGGGAAAATGATTATAATGTTAAATTTCCAGACTTTGATGAGATAGTAACTTATGGAGAAACATTAGAAGATTCCTATAATATGGCTGAAGATGCATTGAAACTATGCTTATTTGATTTATATCAAGACAAAAAAGATATACCAGAAGCACAAAAAATAAATAAAATAAAATTAGAAAAGGATCAAGTAGCTATACTTGTGAAAGTTGAGTTAAAAAAGGTTATAAGAGAATATGACAATAAGGCTGTTAAGAAAACTCTAACAATACCTTCATGGCTTAATACGGAAGCTGAAAAGGCACACTTGAATTTTTCTCATGTTCTTCAGGAAGGACTTAAGAAGCAGTTAAATATTAGTGAATAGATTTATTTTTAATAAGAAAAATAAATAAAAAATAGTGGCACAAAAGTAAGACAAATTTGAAACAAAATTAATGTAAAAGTGTTACATACTATATATAGTCGATAAATAAAATTTAATATATTGTATAAACGAAGATAAGCACTGGCTAAAGTTGGTGCTTATCTTAATATTATTTACAAAATATTAAAAAAATAGACAATTAGTTTATTTATAGGACATTAAATTGTAACAAATATTTTGTATAATTATAATATCATAAAAAAAGTAAAAAGCTATCTGTGTCTGCGGTTGCAAGCCACATTAAACTTAAATGCAACTACCACAAAAAACATATAGATTAGATTCCCTTTATTATACTGTGAAATAGGTATCCGTTATTTAGGGCGCCTATTTTACGTTATAAAAAGATGGATATGTTTAATTATCACATCCATCTTTTAAGTTATCCATTAATATTAAGTTTTTGTTTAAGTGCAGTTTGGATTGCTTCACGATATAGTGGCATATAAACGTCAACTAATAGTGGTGAGTTCGTGGCAAAGTCAAAATGGGATACTGTAAAAGATAAATTAGTATTAGTTGAAGGTTGGGCCAGAGATGGACTCACCGATGAACAAATTGCAAAGAATTTAGGAATAAGTAAAGTTACTTTTTATAAATATTGTAAAGAAGTATTTTAAATGGACAAATGTGAAAGCGGCTCAAAAGGTTAAGAAAATTGTAGTCTCCGTTTGTTTGCATAAATATATAATTATCTGCCTCAATAATAAGTTGTTTATGGTATTATTTATATTATAGGTAAGTTATAAATGTAATTTATGACGAAGGAGTTAAATTAAATGAATAAAGATAAAAATATAAAAAAATCAAATGTTTTATATTTAAGTATTTTTGTATGCTTATAAATTAATAAAAATAACTACAGCCTATTAGATGCCCTAAAAGCCAATAAGGATAACATCTAATAGAGTGATTGGAGGGAATATATATGGCAAAATTACAAGAAACTAAAACACCTTTAGTAATGAATCTGCAATTATTTGCAGATACTAAGCCGCAGCAAGGAGATCCACCAGAACAGCAAAATGAAGCATTTATGAATAAGTTCTATGAAAATTAAAGGTTGTGTAAGGGATGCTAAATCCGATTACACAACCTAGAATATACGGTATTGTGAAATAGTTGTATAGGTGAAGACTATTTCACAGATTTTATATTATTAATCAAGCTGTCTGAAAATACCCCTGTACCTCCTAAGATATACGTGTTTGTTATCTTCGTTGAACCAATTAACCAGCGTTTTTTACCTACACCGCCAACAAGATTTGGAGAAGAAGAAGGAGAGATATTAATAATATCAATTATTTTAAGTATATTACTATCTAAGTCAGGCTTAAAGTTCCAGAAGTAACCACCATCTCTGTTTTCAGGAAGAGTTAACTGTATAATATCACCACTTTTTAATTTTATACTATGGTTATTATAAGACTTATCAATCTTTGTAGCATTTGCATTAATTGTAAAAGTCATGCACTGTGGCTTAGATAGAGGATATCCTGAAGTTGCTTTAATTCTGTTAGTAATGTATAAGTAATATGCATGTGCTAGTAAGCGAAATTAGGTACTACTTTTACAGATTTTTTCATATAAATCCCCCTAGAAAATTTATGAATTTTTAGAATATTGTTCACATATATAATAAAATAAACTAGTTATTATGAAAAGATATTTTAGGATTAAATATAATAAACTAGTTCTTATTTTTATGAAGTTTACAAAATGTTCAAAAAATGGGGAATTAATTTACTTATATGACATCAAATTGTAACAAATGATTTATATACTTAAAACGATGTAAAGAATTGTTTTAATGATAATAGTTTATTCATATGTAGAGGGCACAAAAGTAAAATAATATCCTGTCTGTGTCTGCGGTTGCAGGGCACGTAAAATTTAAATGCAACCATCACAAGATAATATATTAATTGATTTCCTTTAAAGCATTCTAATACAAAATAGGCGCCTATCATTTAGGGTGCCTATTTTGTATTCTGGATTGTTTCACGATATAGTGGCATATAAACGTTAACTAATAAAGGTAGCTGGAAAATTACTTAGGCCATATAAGTTTTTACTGTGACTTTTATAAAATAAAATATGATTTAAAATAATAAATTGTGGTTTAATATAGTTAAAAGAAGCCATTGCGGTTTTAGTTTAAAATTTTTTAGAGATTGAGATTAATTAAAATGCACTTTCTGAGGGGTGCATTTTAATTTTTTGAGTTTTTATCTTCGGCAGTTATAGAAATTTCATTTTCAGTTAACTTACCAATTGAAGATTTACCCTTGATTACTAATTTATCTTTTAAATATGTTCCTATTTAGCACGAAATATTTCGAAAATATGATAATATTAACTCATAGGATTGGTATATGAAAGATTTTATGGGGGTGTAAAATGAAAAAGATAGTATTGGTAATCTTATCTTTGTTTATTATACTTACTGGTTGCTCTACAACAAAAACACAACAGACTAGTTCGCAAAAACAAGCATCAGAGTCACAGCGGTTATTGCAACCTAAGCAAGTAGTGGAAAGTTATTTTAAGTATCTTAATGAGAAGAATAAAAAGGCTTTGTTTACAACAATAACTGAATGGCAGAAGGCGCCAAATGTGGAATGGGGATTTGATATTCGTGAATATATTAAGCTTATTTCTGTTAACGAAGAAACAAATCCTGTCTTTAAAGAGGGGTATCTATCTAATGGTAGAGGAAGTATTAATGGTGTCAAGAAAGAAAATGTAAAAGTATATAAAGTTGACTATGATGTAAAATACAAAGAAGATGCTATTACAGCTGAAGATAATGGAAAAAATACATCATGGTTCTTCGTAGTTAGAAAAGATAAAAATTCACCTTGGCTTATAGATTCACAAGGCCAGCCTTAATTTTATGTAGAACCAAGAGTTGATGGTAATATGGAAAAATAGCTGGATTTGTACTTCAACTGAGGTTTGTTTTCCAGAAAGGTAGCGGTGAAGAAAAGGCAATAACATATAGTGCAGATTTTTTAGTATTGAATAATGACGGAAACTATGAGTTTGAGGGATACTAAAAGGTTGTTTCCCAAAAACTTAAGTAAAGAATATTTTATAATTATTAAAAAATTTCTAATTCGTGCTAAATAGAAATTTATATTGAATAACTAATGGTATTAATTATTTCTTGTTATTGAGAACAAGTTTTGCAAAAGCTTCATATGATGAGTCATCAATTACTTTTACATCCCTTAGTTCTTCAGAAACAGCCCTAAAAAAACATGATGGGAGTGCACCATCATTTAGACAAATTTTAATGCAGAGATCACAACCTTGATCATGATTACGTGGGTTAAACTTACAACTATAATTTTTACATGTACAAAAATCAGTATTAGCCATAAAAAGTTCCTCCTTAAATGAGCAGCACGAATTAGTTAAGTATAAAAGAAAAGTATAACAAATTAGAAATGATTACTCAATTATATAACAATAAGTTGTTACGTTTTTTTCATAAAAGGTATTTAAAATACTATATCAGATGTATAAATGCTAACTATAATATTATAAACTGGTTATTATACAATGAAATTATCTAAATGAATTTTAATTCTCACAGCAATGTAATATTTTTATCAATAAATTTGCAAATCGGTGTTTTTACGCAGATGAAAACATGATTAAACAAAGATAAGCACTGGTTAAAGCTGGTGCTTATTCTTATATTATTTACAGGATATTCAAAAAATAAATAGATAATTTACTTGTATGACATTAAATTGTAACAAATACCGTATATACTTATAAGTGTCCTAAGGAAATAGCCTTAGCCAAAATGAAAATAATGCATTTACATATATGAAAGAAAAGTGAAGGTAATTATCCTCCTCGTGTCTGTAGTTGCAGGACACGTTAAACTTAAGTGCAACTGCCACAAGAAAGTATATAAATTAGATCCCCAATTATTTGTAGAATAGGCATCCGTCATCTAGGGTGCTTATTTTGTGTAATAAATAAAAATGAAATAATAATTTAAGGGAAGCTGAGCCTCCCTTTTTGGTAGCTATACTTTAAATGCTTATTTTTAAAAAATGCATTTTATATGCTGGCCATGAACTTTGGTATGGTATGTTTAAGGCCTCAAAAGAATGATGAGATATTAGTGGCTTATTGTGTAAGAGCGATGTAACTATTGTAGAATGGAAAATAGAGCCTTTGTTATCTTCAAAAAATATAAGGTCGCCTGGTTTAAGCAAAGAAACATTTTGAACTTCTAAACCTTTGGCACCGGGCAAGTGTGAGGTCTGATTTATTTTCAAGCACCAGTAAAGAGAATTTGCTACTGCCCAAGATATAGACCAAGTATCTCTATTTATATTTATGCTACTATGTCTATACCACCATGGGTTTCTAGTACTATAATTCATAGGTGCACCACCGGCGTGTAAACATTGAGAGATAAAGTTAGCACAATCACCACTAGTGTTATTATTTGTTAGAGGAAAATATCTATAAGCAGGGTTAGGTTTAAGCGCATATATAATGGCGTATTTTACAGCATTAGCCCTGGAATATTGGTTTTGTCTAAATGAGTTCATATTAATCTCCATAAAATTATTTATAATTATATTTTATGTAGCAATAGAATATTTTTGCGTACTAAGATGTTAAGAATTTGGGATATATCGAAGGCTTTTTTAGTACGAAATATTTCAAAAATATGATAATATTAACTTATGAAATTAGTATATGGAAGATTTTATGGGGGTGCAAAATGAAAAAAATAATGTTGGTAATTTTATGTTTTGTGGTTGTAATTACTGGCTGTTTCATAGCAAAAAGAAAAGTTTCAAATCCGCAGAAGCAGTCGATAGATCCTGCTCAACAGGTAGTAGAAAATTATTTTAAATATCTTAATGAAAAGGATTTAAAAGGAATTAATTCAACACGAGTACAGAAATGGCAAGACATGGATAAAAATCTTAAACATGTTAAACTTGATAGTATATCTGAAGATAAAAGGCCATCACAAAAAGAAGCTTATATGAAATATGGCCGTGGTACAATAACTCATGCAAAAGCTGAAAACATAAAAATTTATAAGGTTGAGTATACAGTTAAATATAAAAAAGATGGAATTGGTCCTGAAGATAGTGGAAAAGATGTTAAATGGTGTACTCTTATTAGAAAAGACAGGAATTCACCATGGTTAATTGATGAAATTGGAGAGGGATAATTGATAATAAACAATTCTTTATTGCTATTTTTAGAGTTATTCTTATATTTGAGGATAGCTTTTTCTTTTGAATGTGCAAGTACAGCCAAAGTTCCCAATATAATTATTGTAAATTTCTAAAATATATTATAAGTGCAGATTATTATCAGGTAAATTTTATGGGAGGCGGAAAATGAAAATAGCAAAACTTATGTTAATTTCCTTAACTGGTGTGCTAGATGTGCTTTTAATTGCTGCTCAAATATTAATAACAACCACTAACTTTAAATGGTCACCTTGGTATGACCTCGAAAACGGTATGGGAATATTTATATTGACATTTCAACTAAAAACAATTGTAATTGTTTTATCAATTTTGTGTATAAACCTTCTTATAAAGGAGACAAGATTAAATGTTAAAATGCTTTTGATAAGCGTAGTAAATCATATTGTATTACTTTTTAGTTTTAGTTTATTAGATGTAAGTTGGCTACTATTTAATATGGTTCTTATAGGAATTATAGTAGTATCTATTGCACTTATAATTAAAATACTCTGTAATACTATAAGAGGTTTTTATATTTGTAAATCAGTATTTTATGGAAGGTGCAATTTGCCGTGGAAAAAGTAAGTGACTTGTCAAACAATAGCTTTAATTTAGAAAGAAACTTAAAGCAGCAGGGAAATACAAAGTATGATTATATCTTATATAAATAAAGATAAGCACTGGTTAAAGCTGGTGCTTATTCTTATATTATTTACAGGACATTCAAAAAATAAATAAATAATTCACTTGTATGACATTAAATCGTAACAAATACCGTATATACTTATAAGTGTCCTAAGGAAATAGCCTTAGCGAAAATGAAAATAATGTATTTACATATATGAAAGAAAAGTAAAGGTAATTATCCTCCTCGTGTCTGTAGTTGCAGGGCACATTAAACTTAAGTGCAACTGCCACAAGAAAGTATATAAAAAAATTAGATCCCCAATTATTATTGTAGAATAGGCATCCGTCATCTAGGATGCCTATTTTGCATAATAAAAAAGATTTTCTTAATGATACCCTAAAAAGTGATGCGCATTTCGTATATATATATGAAAATACATAAGAAATAACCTTAGCGAAAATAAAAACAATTATTTGAAAGGGTGAGTAAGGTGTATAATTTTCCGAATTCTATTATAACTTATAGTGCAAATAAATTAGAAGATATAGAAAATAAAGTAGAAGAAATAAAACTGGAACATAACAAATTAAATAGAGATTGTGTAATTGAAGTAATATCTGAACCTAATCATGAAATGATTACTTTTGATGGACATACAAATATATCATTTGAGCTTTCAATATATATTAGGCATTTAATGTATGTTTCGAATATATAATTAGAGGTGATAAAATGAGAGTGCATCCGATTATCAAATCTAATAATGAATTTTGTAGGAATTTAAATAGTGAACGTGAAAATAGACATAAAAAAAATAATGGGACTGGTATGTTGTTTTATGAAATGTTAGAAAAAGATATATTAGAGAACATATGTGAAAAAATGGAAAATGCGAAAAAAGTAATAGAAAGTTTATATTAAGTTAAACTAGATGCTCACAAGATTATATTTGCCAGAATAGAATGAAGAATTAATGAAATTTATCGAAGAATAGAATTTAAAATTCCTATTAAAGTGTTGTAATTAGTAGATTTTGATTATGTACCACCAATTATTGACAAATTGGTGGCTTTAATATTTTGTGTTATGCAATGTTTTTTATGAATGGTAGTTTTTGTACTGACTTAATCCAGAAGCTATTTTTTCACATTCGTCAAGACAAGTAGAAACTTGATTTAACTGAGTATTTATTTGATTTTTAATATTAGAATTTTCCACTTCATCTGCAGCCATTTGCAAACCTTGCTGAGCACTTTTCAATGATTCTTTTACTTTATGAATATTATCTCTTGCTTGTGAATTCATCTATCAATTCCTCCCTTACCTTCTTGTTTGGTTAATATTATTTACAATATAGAAAATATAATACTAAATTTTTTGACCGAATTCACGCTAATTTATATTGAGTAAACTGTACCCTTTGTCAAGGACAAATAAGAGAAAAGCTAAAATTACGTGATACTAGATCGAATGACCATTTTAATAGTACAATGGCGCGGTGATGCCGTAGATGAAAAATAAAAATCCTATATGAACAAATTAAAAGTTTGGTGAATACTCTAAATTGAGGCATTGGTATATTTAAAGCCGGATATTTAGAGAATATTATTGAACAACTAGGATAAACAGAGTTCTTAGCATCAGATGGAGTTTTAACTCCACCTGATGCTTATTAACAGGATTCTTAGTGCTTCAGCACTTAGAAGGCGTTATCCTTTAGGGAAAATCGTTATCCAGGGACGTAACTGCTCTTTACTCCCACTTGGAGAAGTAGGAGTATTAGAGCAGGTAGTTATCGGATAAATTTAAAGTGGAGGGAAATGGTATGATTAGCGTAAATGATATTGTAGCCATAGGTGGAGTATTAGTTGGTGTAATCGGAGGCATATTTGGGTTAACACCTTATTTGAAGAAAAGGAATATTAATGTAGACAAGGTATTAAACACAACAGAACAAGTTTTAACTGCAGCAGAACCACTTATAAAAATTTCAGAGACTTTCCCTGCTCTAAAACCTGCTGGAAGTTTAATAGATTGGATGGAACAGAAAGCAAAAGCAGGTGTAAAAGCAGCTGAACAACTATACCATTCAGGAATATTAGAAACTGATGAAGACAGATTTAAGGCAGCTCAGAACACAGTATATGCTGCACTTAAGGAAATTAATGTGGAACCTACAATGAATCAAAAAAAGCTTATTAGTGATTTTATCCAAGAGGCAGTAAATGACTTAGGACATGCTAATCCTACAGAAGCTGAAAAAAATGCACAAATTCAAAAGGCTCAGCAAGATTTAGTTGAGGTACAGAAAGAAAACGAAAAGTTGAAGCAAAAACTAGCTAATATACAGAATACTGTAACTCCTGTACAAAAGACTGATACATCAGATGAAGGTAACGTATCATAAGATATAGTTCAATAAGAAATAAGATCTAGAGTAGTGTAAAAGCTATTTTAGGTTTTATTTTTGTATATTAATTATAATGATTTCTTTGAAAGAGATAAACAGAGTTCTTGGTTTCAGGTGGAGTTTTTTTCTCCATCTGAAACTTAGAAATCGTTATCCAGGGGCGTAGCAGCTGTTATCCCCCACTTTATAAGAAGATGGGGGTATTACGGCTGGTAGCCATCGGATAAATTTTGGAAGAGGAATTTTTAATTCAATATAGAATACTATTTAATACAAATAACAGATAATGTTATCATTATAAGCTAAGTGACAGTCAAATAAAGGTAGGATTTAGTATAGTAACGTACACTAAATATATTAAGGGGATGGATAATATGATTTTAGGAATTAGTGCAAGCGGCAGAAAAGATGGAATTACCAGCAAGACAGTGAAAGCTATATTGGAATCAAGTAATTCAGAGTATGAATACATTTCATTGTCAGGCAAGAGAATTAATGGTTGTATTGGATGTACACTTTGCGCTGCCGATAATAAGTGCAAAGTTAAAGATGACTGGAATGAAATAGCAGAAAAAATGCTAATGGCAGATGCAATTGTTTTTGGTGCACCTAATTATGGAGGGACTATAAATGCTCTTGGTCATGCATGCTTGGAAAGAACTTTTTGCTTTCGACACAGAGCAGCTTTTAGTTTATCCGGCAAGCTTGGTGTAGCAGTTAGTGCTAGCTATAGTGAGCAAGGAGCCAGTTTAGTCAATATGATTATAAAAAAATCTATGATGGTTAATAAGATGTCAGTAGTTGGTGCTGTATCCGCTCATGGATATTCCCAATGTTACACATGTGGATTTGGTCACAAATGTAATGCAGGGAATGTGGTTAAGAAATATGGTATTTTGGATAAAATCGAAAAGAAACATCTTCCACCTAGTTTTGAAGAGCAGGAAGATACAATCCTTAAAGCTAATAGTATGGGGAAATTATTAGAGTCTTTAGTGTCTAAATAAAGAATAATGCAAAATAAGCACTGGTTAAAACAGGTGCTTATTTTGCATTAGAAGATTCTAAATTTATTCATCAGTTTTTTTTAGCTGTTCAAGCATGTCCATAATAAGAAATGATAATTGTAATTGAAATATAGTCTGATAGTCTGTAAAGTTTAGTCCTGTTAGTTCTACAATTCGATTAAGCCTGTATTTTATTGTATTATAGTGAGTAAATAATGATTTAGCAGTTGGTACAATTTCTAACCTATTGGTAATGTATGCTTTTATGGTTTCTAGTAACATGTGGTATTTATCTGATTCTAGTTCTTGCAAAGTTTTTATAGCTGGATGAATCAAAGGTGACAAATCCTTTTGATTGGCGTAAGTTAGGAAAACATGCTGAAGAATAATATGTGAATATTTAATAATGGGTTTAGAAAAATGTAATTTCCAACCGGTATGCAGTGCTTCACAAGCAGAACGGTAACATTCAGGCAGTGAATAAAGATTGTTAAATAGTAAGCTAATACCAGCATGACAATTAAAAGAATTTAATAAATTTTCAAAATTAGTCCATTCAAATTCTGTAAATGGTTCTTTTGATTTATAATCATAAAGAGCTACAAGATGATTATCGTAATATACAATGTTATCTCGTCCCAGGAAGTTTTGAAGCTTTCGTTTAAATAGAAAAGCTTTATCTTTGTCTTGTAAAAGGTCATTTTTTAGTTCAATAACTATCAATATCAAATTATCATATAATTTCAAATTAAATTGGTGTATGCGCTCATTAATTGCATTATGATCATATAATTTTTCATTTAATAGAGATACTAAAAATGATTCTATTAGGGGAGAACAAGAAGCCTGCTCTGCATGATTATTAGTTAAAAACTGGCAGAGACAATTTCCTATGAGTGTGATAATCTGTTGATCAGTTTCAGATATTGGTTTATTATATGCCAATGTTTTGAGATATCCTACAGGAGTATTGTTATATAAAATACGAAAAACTAATTGGTCATGATTTAACATACCCTTTTCCCATATTAAAAGCGGCTTTTGTGGATACGTTCTTTCATCAGCTAATCCATCCATCATTACAGAGTTAACATATTCTTCGGTTACATATCCCTTAGATAATGTCCATTCCCATAAAGGTTCATTAATAACGGTATTACCGCCAGCATGAGCGATGAAACAAAGTGAAACATCTACTAGCAAGAGAGGATTCCCTAATAACTCCAAGCCTAAATCAAGTACTTCCTGCAAAGTAGAAGTATTCTTATTTAATTGCATAATCTTGAGAGCACATTCAGATACATACATAGCATTATCAAAGTAATCCTGTACTGAGTTAAATAGTATATTAAGGTCTGTACTAGGTTCAACGTAGATATAGTCACATTTAGGGACTAAAGAATCGTATGCAAAAGTGTCACTATCCTTTATCAGCAAAAATGTTGTTGGTGCAGTTGTTTGAATAGATGGTAGTTGAGAAGCTTTACCTATGTAGATACAGTCTGAATGTAAGTCACTTAAATTGTTATTTAACAAACGAAAAGTACGCACTTCATGATAACATTTACATGTAGAAGTTGGTTTAAAGTCTGAAAGAAATTCTAATAAGCTGCTAATTTTTACTGCCATAATAATTCCTCCGTAATATAGTCTTTATTAAATTATATAGTAAGTAGTGTAAACAAGCAAGATGATAGGTGTCTAAACATGCGATATTATGAAGTATGTTGCAATTTATTGCAAAATAGAGTTAATAAATTATCAATAAATTATAAAAGTAAAATGCAATATATTTAATGATAATAATTTAACAATTTCACTTTTAGACGATGCATTGAAAGGTAGATACATGATAAAATTAGTTTAAGAAATAACCCTACTGTATGAAAGGAGAGAAATGTTTATGGAAAATGCAAAAAGTAAAATTAAGTTAGGAATTTACGGCATTGGATTATTAATGATGGGTGTTATCGGTATTTCCAGTTCTTTATCCACAATAGGAGCTAAATTTCCTGAAGCATCACAAACGATGATTCAGAATCTAATTTCAATACCATGCATTGTAATTATACCTACAACTATTGTAGTCGGCAAGCTTATGCAAACGATTTCCAAGAAAAATATTGCATTGGCAGGCATTATAATTTTTCTTATAGGAGGATCAGCACCTGCATTTATGACATCTTTCACAACTATTCTGGTTATGAGAGGGATACTTGGTGTTGGCATAGGCATATGTCAAGTTGTTAGTACTGCAATTGTTGCTGATAATTTTAGTGGAGTTGAACAACAAAAAGTACAGGGTACATTACAAGCAAGCCAAATGGCAGGAGCGGCTATTATGGTTTTTGCAGGTGGGTGGCTAACAGAAGTGAGATGGAATTATGTATTTTTCGTTCATCTACTTGCAATCATATCACTTATTTTAGTAGCAGTTATGGTACCAAATACAAAACCGGAAAAAATGACAACAACAGGTGATGTGCAAAAAACAAAGCTTACAAGTGCTACATGGGGATGGGTTATATTCATGTTTATCCTATTTATCAGTGTACAAGTATATTCCATTTCATTGTCATTTCTTGTAACAGAAAAAAATCTTGGAACTGCTGCAGATTCAGGACTAGGTTTAGCATTCTTTGCAATTGGCGGTATTATTATGGGATTGTTGTATGGCAGCCTGGCAAAGAGGACTAAAAACTGTGCAATTGCAGTTGGGTGTTTGATGCTGGCAGTAGCTTATGTAGTCATAGCATTTGCTGGAAGTATGATTGTATGCCATATTGGCAGCATACTTGTTGGTATGGCCGTCTCTGCTGCTTTACCTGGTATTTTTATCAATACAGGGATGTCTGTAGACGGATTTTCAGCAGGTATGGCAATTTCAGTTGTAACATGTGCACAAAATTTTGGCCAATTTTGTTGCCCATATATTATTAATCCAATTTCCGCATCAATTAGCGGCGGCCGCAGTGTAAACTTTATGTGTTTCATCATAGGAGCAGTTGTGGCAGCTGCCTTAACTATACTGATGTTGGTTTGGGGTGTTAAAAAAAATAGGCAAGTAATTTAAAAATATACAGCTTGGAGGGAGAAAAAATATGTATCAAAAATTATTTTCATCAAAAAATATTGGATCAATGACTGTGAGAAATAGAATAGTTATGACTGCAATGGGTAACCATTTGGCAGAAGCAGATGGAAGTGTTTCAGAATCAGATATAGCATTTTATGGAGAACGAGCAAAAGGCGGAGTAGGTCTTATAATCACAGAGTGTGCTTGCATTAATTTAGAAATTGGGAAAGGAAATTGCCACCAGATAGCAGTAGATGATGATAAGTACATTGAGGGATTGAAAAGAATGGCAGATGAAATTCATAAATATGGTTCAGTGGTAGCTGTTCAAATCTATCATCCAGGTCGCCAGGGTATAGCAGTAATTAATGGAAATACAACAATGCAGGCACCTAGTGTTACAGAATGTCAGGTGGTTCATCAACCAACTCATGAGATGACAAAAGAAGAAATTAAAGATACAATCGATAGATTTATTCAGGGAGCTAAAAGGCTGCAGAAAGCCGGAATTGACGCAGTTGAACTTCATGGAGCACATGGTTATATGATTGGTCAATTTTTAAGCCCGTATACGAATAAAAGAACAGACGAATATGGTGGAAGTTTTGAAAAACGCATGAGATTTTTAGATGAGATTATTGCAGGAGTTCGTAAGGAATGTGGATCAAATTATCCTATTATTGTAAGATACTCTGCAGATGAATGTATGGGTTATGCTGGACATCCAGAATTAGGAATACATTTAGATGAAGGAGTAAAGATTGCAAAGCATTTAGAGGCACAAGGAGTTGATGCACTTGATGTAAGCTGTGGTATTTATGAAACAATGAATACATCCTGGGAGCCAGTTGGTTTTGATCAAGGATGGAAAATTAATATTCCAGCTAAGATTAAAGAGTCAGTTTCCATCCCGGTAATTGGTGTATCTGTCATTCGTGAGCCAGAATTTGCAGAGAAAGTTCTTGAAGAAGAAAAAGTAGATTTTATAGGATCAGCCAGACAATTCTTTGCTGACCCAGAATGGGGAAATAAAGCACAAGAGGGAAAAGAAAAAAGTATTAGAAAATGTATCTCTTGTTTGTATTGCATGGAAACATTAATGTCTGCAGATATGGGATCAGCACCTATGGCATGTGCAATTAATTATCAGGGAGGTAGAGAGAATCAATATGGAGACGATTGCTTAAAGAAAGATGGTAAGGGACGTGTAGTTGTAGTTATTGGTGCCGGACCATCAGGAATGGAAGCAGCTCGTATATTAGCAAAACGTGAATTCAAGCCAATTGTTTTTGAAAAGAATTCTAAGGTTGGTGGACAAATTGTATATGCTTCTAAGCCTCCTAAAAAGGAAAAAACAGCATGGTTAATTGATTACCAAAAAGGACAATTGGATGAACTTGGTGTTGAGGTAAAAACAGATCATGCACCAACAATAGATGAGATAAAAGCATTAAACCCCTATGCAGTATTTGTTGCACAAGGATCTAATCCTATAATGCCAAAATCTATTCCAGGACTTGATGGAGAAAAAGTTTATACACCAATGGACATTTTAAGTGGGAAAGTAACACTTAAGAGTAAAAAGGTTGGTGTTATTGGTTCAGGCATGACAGGAATTGAGACTGCAGAATTATTGGGATCACAAGGCAATAAGGTAACAGTATTTGAAATGGCAGATGAAATAGGACCAGGAATATTTTTTCAAAACCTGATTGATGTTATGGGAAGAATAGCAGAACATGAAATTAAACTATATCCAAAGCATAAGTTGGTAAAAATTGATGGAACTACTGTGACAGTAGAAACGACAGATACCCAAGAAAGCAAAAATTTTGATTTTGACGCAGTAGTGGTTTCTTTGGGAACAGCATCTAATAAAGAATTGGTAGAAGAAATAAAGACAGTATTTGACAAGGTTGTATTGCTTGGCGATGCGGCAAAAGCAGGGCGTATTGAAGCAGCTGTTGGCAGCGGATATAAAGCAGCATTTGAATTATAAAAATAATAGGTTAAAAAAGGGGGAAATGACAAATGTTAAAATCAGGAACTTATACACAACTATCACCAGTACTTTTTGGAAATGGAACTTTACAGCAAGTAGGTAAAAAAGCAAAAGAATTAGGTATGACAAAAATATTATTAGTAACAGATAAGAAAATTTCAGAAATTGGTTATGCAGAAAAAGTAGCTAATATTATAAGAGAGGAGGATGTGCAAGTTGTTATATGGGATGATGTAGAAACAGATTGCCCTGATTATACAGTAACAGCGGCAGCAGCTATAGGTAGGGAAAGAGCAGTTGATGGTATTGTAGGACTTGGGGGCGGTAGTACGCTTGATAGTGCAAAAGCTATTGCAGCAGTAATTCCAAATGGTGATGAAGTATTACAGGAAATTGTACTTTATTTAACCGGTCAAAAGAATTATGCTGTAAAGCCGCTTACAATGATATTAATTCCTACAACTTCAGGAACAGGTTCAGAGAGTACCTTTGTATCAGTTATTTCCTCGGAAACAATGCAGTGCAAAATCGGACTTCCGTGTCCCCCTGATTATGCAATTGTAGATCCTGAACTTACAGTTGGATGTCCGGCATTTATTACAGCATTTACAGGAATGGACGCATTTTCACATGCTAACGAAGCATTAACGGAAGGAAAAAATACACCACATTCTGATTTGTTAGCTTACGAAGCTATTAGATTAATAACAAAATGGCTGCCAATTGCAGTAAAAGATATAAACAATGTAGAAGCAAGAGAAAACCTAGCTTTGGCAAGTAATTTTGCAGGTATTGCATTTAATGAGTCAGGAGTGCATATGGGACATTCAACAGCACATGCCTTGGGGCATATGTACCATATTTCTCATGGTATATGCTGTGCGTTAGTAACTCCAGCCATTATAGAGTTTGCTGCTAAAACATATCCTGAGAAAATGAAAAAAATTGGAGAAATCATGGGAGTTACTTTTTCATCAGAAGAACCAGAAGCAATTGGAAAAGCAGTAGGTAATGCAGTTAGAAAATTGTGCAAAGAAATACAAATTCCTTCTTTTAAAGAGCAAGGGTTTACGAAGGAACAGATATTAGCTGCAAAACCTATGATTTATAAAGAGCCACTATGTATGTCATTTGGAGGAACAATTACGGAACAAGATGTAGTTACAACATTAGAAACATTATATGATGGTTATCAATAAAGTTTATAGTTTCCTTTAGATTTTGCAAGTATAGTAAAAAAATATATACTAAAACCTATTGGTTAAAGTAATATTATGTTGAAAAACAACAAAAATAGAGTGGATATATTCATCCACTCTATTTTTTGCTATATTATAATTTATTTAAATATGAAGTATCTGGAATATAGCTATAATCATTATTGCTGCTTTTTTTATATAAATCTGAATTTAGAAGTAATTCAGGATTCTTTGCTAGTATAGGATTTTGTAATATTGATTGGGCTTGCTTTTGTAACTTTTTAGTATAAGAAGATTTTTTTGCGGATATAAAAGCTTCTTTTATGGAATTTTCTTGATCTTTAGTGATAGTGCCCTTTGATACTAGAGCATCTAAAGGAAATAAGGAATTATTTTTTGAAGTACCTGAGTATGATAAAGAAGAATTTTTTGCGGATATAAAAGCACTTTTAATAGAATTTTCCTGTGATGATGTAATGGTAGCATTTGATACTAGGGTATCTAATGCAGAACTAAATGTATTGGTGTTAGAATTTTGTAAAGAGCTTAAAACACTTAGTGCTTTAGGACTAAGCTTAATTGAGTCCGAACCTAAGCTGGAAATTAAGCTATCTGAATTATCAGAGGAATTATTTGAGTCTAAAATTGGATTTTGTGAAACTTGGTTACTTGTATTTATACTATTCAAGTAAGAAAGTAAAGAACTAATAGTATTAGACATAGTTAGTACACTCCTTTATAAAGTATTTCATTAATTTATCGAATCAATTTTATAAAATATAATATATTTTACAACATATTTTTTATTTGTTAATATTTTGGTAGGTAGGTATAATCTATAAATATAGAATTATCATTTTTGAAAAAAGTTACTGGTTAGTTCTAATAAAAGATGATAAACTTAGTATAGAATATATGAGTTAAGGAAGGATGAAAGGTAAAATAATGAAAATAGAAAATTTAAAAGTATATGATCTAGAAGAAAGTATAAAAGCAAGTAAATATCCTATGGCAGTAGATACCGATAAATGTAATTTTGATATTACAGATAGGGTTAAAAGTCTAGCTAAATCACCTAAAGGGGAAGCTCATGATCAATTTTTGTCAGGAATACGTGTTGCCTTTGATTTAACATTTACTAATAAGGCATGGGTTGAATTAGAAAGATATAGATTTATCACTTTTGTAAGCAGTCAGAGTACAATGCATAGAATATCCAAATTTGATTTATCCAAGCAGTATAATGAATATGTGGATAAAAGAATTATTGATATAATAGAAGAATTAAAGGATACATACAATAAAACTCAGGACAAAGAAGATTATTTAAAACTTTTATACTCTAATCCTGCAGGATTTGAACTTACTGCAAGGTTAACTACTAATTATAGATGCTTAAAGGGTGTATATAGCCAGAGAAAGAATCATAGATTACCAGAATGGCGAGAATTTTGTAAATGGATTGAAACTCTACCATATGCTAAAGAATTGATAATTTAAATTATATAAAAAGTGAGCACTGGCTGAAACCAGTGCTCACTTTTTATAATTCACATATTTAAATTGTAAATATTGAATGCTAATTAAAAAACGTAAATAATATAAGCAATATAGCCATAGGAATAACTGCAAACACAACTAATACTGCAGGTGGTATGTCATCTTCTTGTACAGGCCTATCATTAAGTTTATCTAAGTCTTCAATTGGCGGCTGCACAGTACGATCTTTTTCTATTGATTTTTGTCCTAGAGAACCTAAGTTTGCCATCAATATACACCTCCTTATATTAATTTTATACTTAAACAAAAATCTTCTTTTCATTAATTTTTATTTAAGTATACGTTTACAGAATATCCACATTTTAACTGAATTTGAAATAGTTTAATATATCTCTTACTTATATTATATACAATTGTTTCCGATTTGTGAACATTATTTTAATTATTTATAAAATTTAATTTCACTAAACTTAGATTGATTTTTTAAGGAAATTTTAATAATGTAGATATAATATAATAAGTGTCCTAAGGAAATAACCTTAGCGAAAAAGAAAATAATTTTTGAAAGGGTGAGTATCATGCATAATTTTCCTGATGCTACTATAGCTTATAGTACAAATAAATTAGAAGATATAGAGAATAAAATAGAAGAAATGAAACTGGAACATAAAAAATTAAATAGAAATTGTGTAATTGAAGTGATACCCAAACCTAATCCTCAGATGATTACTTTTGATGGTTATACAAATATACAATTTCAACTTTCTATATATATTAGACATTTAAGTGTTAATTAAAAAATCATTTAAGTAATTATAATTACAACATGTGTCTGTGGTTGCAGGGCACACTAATCTTAAATGTAACTGCCACCAGATAGTATATTAAATTGTACCCCTTAAAATTTAGCGTGAAATAGGCATCCGTCATTTAGGATGCTTATTTTGCTTATATCGTTTTTTGAATATTCTATAAATTATCTACTAAATGTCTGCGTGTCTCCCAATAATTTAATAGAATTATTATCAACAATTATTCCGCCGGTATTTTTAATAGCATATACTGTATCTGTTTTTTCATTTAGTACTTTCTTTATATAGTTTTTTTGTATTTCTGTTTCTTTATAATGAACTTCAATGTCAAAATCTTTGATGAAATTTAATCCTTCATTATATGAGAATGTGTCGTAATCTTCATCGGGAGTGATATGATACTCTTTTATCTGAATCATTGCTCCAGCACTACTGCCAATAATTGTTCCAGTAAAGTTTTCAATTTCATTTATTAAATCAAATTCTTTTAAACGGCACATCATTTTATCAGGCAGACCTCCAGTGAAAAATAGTATATCACTACTTTTTATTTTATTTTTTGCATTTTCTTTTGTGTCTTCAAAATAATTTATGCAGTTTATATTTTTATTTTTGATTCCATAGCTTAAAAAAGGTTTTATGATAGCTTTGTAATGATCCCCATTATCTTTGCCAAACTCATTCTGCCAATCCACATTGTTCTTTATGTTTTCACCAAAAGAAAATGGGATTATTAGAACCTTATTACTACAATTTATATATTTTGATACTGCATCTTTTGCCCAAGTATCATTAAAATTATATAAGCTAAACAACATATTTACCATTAGTATTTCTCCTCACTAATCTTTAATATAAACATAATTCTATTGTAGATATTATATCATATTGAAGATATTTTAAGCTTATCATAATTCTGAGGTAAGTTTATTTTGATGAAAGGAACAATAAAATTATGATAAATTCCTATTTAGATAGGATATAATATAATTGCAAGAAAGTAGTGAAAATGGATAAACGGTGTTATATACACTTTTTCCCTACATGACAATGTATAAGATTATCCTATATAATAGTAGCATACTAAAAATTTTGGGGAGAAGGTTAAAAAGTAATATGAAAAGAATAAATGAAATTTTTAGTGATTATGAAACAGAAGGTAACATAAGTGCTGCCATTGTAGAATCTGTAGCCTTAAGTAAAAAAACTAAAACTTTAGAAATGAAAATTAACTCAGATAAGTATATTGAAATAAAAGAAATCCAGCGCCTTAATAAATTTATAAGAGAAAGATTTTCACTAAAGAATTCTAAAATTGCGGTAAAGTATGCTGAAGATACGGATAAAAAACCCATAGAAGATGAATTGAAAAATATTATATTTTTGGTAGCAGATAAGCATCCTGCTTTGAGAGCAGTACTCTTAAATAATAGTGAATATGAAGTGAATGAAAATACCATAAATTTTAATTTAAAAATTTCAGTATCAGAATTTTTAAAATCTATGAATTATGATAAAAAGATCTCTAAGGCTATAAAAAGCATGTACGGTACAGAATATAAAATAAACTTTGTTGATAAATTAGGAAGTAAAGAATTAATAAAGTTTGAAGAGGATAAACGTGAAAGTGAAATGCTGTTTATTAAGAAGGAAATTAATAGTATACGAAGCAATAATGTTTCTAAATTGCCCAATAAGCCTTTAGAAAAAAATCAGGAAATGAAAACAGAAACTCATAGGAAAAAGACTAATAATCCATTCTTGATATTAGGCAGAAGTAGTAGTATTAGAGAGCCTGTAGTAAAAATTACTGACATTACACCAGATGAGGGTAGAATAGCTATACAGGGAGAAATATCCAACATGGAATCAAAGGAACTCCGAAGCGGAAAAATATTGATTTCTTTTGATTTATATGATGGTTCAAGTTCAATGACCTGTAAGGTATTTTGCAAACCTGGTGAAGACAGTGAGGTATTATCCAGACTTAAAAATGCTAAGGGTATTAGACTTTCTGGAAATTCAGGTTATAGCAAGTTTTCTCAGGAAATTGAGATTATTGCTAATACTATAATTGAAACAGAAGGCATGAAAAAAGTTCAGAGACAAGATAAATCTGAGGTGAAGAGGGTAGAACTTCATATGCATACCCAAATGAGCCAGATGGATGCCATGACTAGTGCTACTGACTTAATTAAAAGAGCTATGAGCTGGGGAATGAAATCAATTGCTATAACAGATCATGGAGTAGTTCAGGCTTTTCCTGAAGCACATAAACTTTTAGGAAGAGATAATCCAGATATGAAGATTATATATGGAGTTGAGGCATATCTGGCGCCGGATAAAAAGCCATCTGTAGTAAATCCTAAGGGACAGAGTATTGATACTACCTATTGCGTATTGGATTTGGAAACCACAGGATTTTCGCCAGTAACAGAAAAAATTACTGAAATAGGAATCATGAAAATCAAGGATGGAAAGGTAATAGACACTTTCAGCTGTTTTGTAAACCCTGAAAAGTCAATTCCATTAAGAGTTGTAGAGGTTACAAATATAACTGATGATATGGTGAGAAATGCAGAAACCATAGAACAGGTATTCCCTAAAATGTTGGATTTTATTAAGGATAGCGTTTTGGTTGCACATAATGCTGAATTTGATGTTGGATTCTTAAAGCATAATGCAAGAATTTTAGGTTGTGATTTTGATTTTACATATGTAGATACCTTGTCCTTAGCACAGGAGATCTTTCCTGATTTTAAAACCTATAAATTAGGGAGGATTGCTAAAAACCTTGGTATAAAGGTGGAAGTTGCCCATAGAGCTTTGGACGATGTGGCAACTACTGTTAAAGTGTTTAATGTAATGATTGAAAAGCTAAAAGAAAGGGGAGCAGAAGAACTTAAAGATATAGATGTATACGGGCGTGATGAGGCAGCTAAAAAGGAAGAATATAAAAAGCTTAAAACTTACCATGCAATAATACTCGCAAAGGATTATGTGGGATTAAAAAATTTATATAAGCTGGTATCTTATTCTCATTTGGATTATTTTTATAAAAAACCTCGTATATTAAAGAGCATGTATAAAAAATATTCTGAGGGCTTAATCCTTGGTAGTGCCTGCAGTGAAGGAGAGTTGTATCAAGCAATACTACTTGGAAAATCCGATGAAGAAATTGAAGAATTAGCAAAAGGATACGATTATTTGGAGATTCAGCCTCTAGGAAATAATGATTATTTAGTAAGGACAGAGCAGGTACCTGGTAAAGAATATCTAGAGGAAATTAATAAAAAAATTGTAGCCCTAGGAGAAAAATTAAATAAACTTGTAGTTGCTACAGGAGATGTTCACTTCATGGATCCGGAAGATGAGATATACAGACGTATACTAGAAGCAGGACAGGGATTTAAGGATGCAGATAATCAGGCTCCATTGTATTTAAAAACTACAGAGGAGATGCTTGAGGAATTTTCATATTTGGGAAAAGAAAAGGCCTATGAGGTGGTAGTTACAAATACCAATAAGATATCAGATATGTGTGATCCAATTAGCCCTATTTCGCCGGAGAAATGTCCACCTCATATAGATGGCTGTGAACAGACTATTAAGGACATTGCGTATAAAAAGGCTCATGAGCTGTATGGAGATCCACTTCCAGAAATTGTTCAGTCCAGGCTGGATAGGGAGCTGGAATCTATTATAAAAAATGGATTTTCTGTAATGTATATTATTGCTCAAAAGCTAGTATGGAAATCAAATGAAGATGGCTACCTAGTAGGTTCTAGGGGATCTGTTGGTTCCTCTTTTGTAGCAAATATGACTGGTATAACGGAAGTAAATTCCCTGCCACCCCATTATAGGTGTCCTAAATGCAAGTATTCGGACTTTTCAGATTACGGTGTTAAAAATGGGTTTGATTTACCGGATAAAGTATGTCCTGTTTGTGGAGAAAAGTTAGCTAAGGACGGTATAGATATACCTTTTGAAACCTTTTTAGGCTTTAATGGAGATAAAGAGCCAGATATAGATTTAAATTTTTCAGGAGAATATCAGGCAAAGGCTCATAAATATACAGAGGTTATCTTTGGAAAGGGCACAACCTTTAAAGCTGGAACTATAGGTACCATAGCAGAAAAGACAGCTTTCGGATACGTAAAAAAGTACTTTGATGAAAAGAATATTCCAGTAAACAAGGCAGAAATAACCAGAATCTCAGCAGGTTGTACAGGTATAAAAAGGACCACTGGACAGCATCCTGGAGGAATTATAGTTGTGCCAAAGGGACGCGAAATTTTTGAATTTTGTCCTGTACAGCATCCTGCAGACGATCCTAATTCAGATATTATAACCACACATTTTGATTATCACTCTATTGACCAGAACTTATTGAAACTTGATATACTTGGACACGATGATCCGACAGTTATAAGAATGCTGCAGGATATAACTGGAATAAATCCTCATGAGATACCTATGGATGATAAGGAAACTATGTCTATATTTTCATCTACAGAAGCTCTTGGGGTAACACCGGAACAAATAAATTCTAAGGTAGGAACCTTTGGTATTCCTGAATTTGGTACTAAGTTCGTAAGGGGAATGCTTGTAGATACAATGCCAAAAGCATTTTCAGATTTAATATGTATATCAGGACTTTCCCATGGTACCGATGTGTGGCTTGGAAATGCAAAGGACTTAATTGATGGGGGAATAGTTACATTAAGTGAGGCAATATGTACCAGGGATGATATTATGATTTATCTTATCAAAAAAGGTCTGCCGCCAAATAGTGCCTTTAAGATAATGGAGCTGGTACGTAAAGGAAAAGTATCGAAACAGCCTGAAAAATGGGCAGAGTATGAAGCTTTAATGAGAGAACATAAAGTACCGGAATGGTATATAGACTCCTGTAAAAAGATAAAATATATGTTCCCTAAAGCTCATGCCGCAGCTTATGTAATGATGGCATTTAGAATAGCCTGGTTTAAGGTTCACATACCAAAGGCTTATTATGCAGCATATTTTACTATTAGGGCAAAGGCCTTTGACAGTGAATTTATGATATTTGGAAAAGAAAAGGTTATAGAAAAGATGCGAGAAATTCAAATTATGGGGAATCAGGCTACTCCTAAGGATAAGGATATGTATGATGACTTAGAGATAGTTTTGGAAATGTATGAGAGGGGATTTAAATTCTTACCAATTGATTTATATAAATCTCATGCTACCAAGTTCCTAGTAGAGGAAGATGGCTTAAGGCCGCCTATAAATAGTATATCTGGCATGGGAAATATCGCAGCAGAAAGTATATTTAGTGCAGCACGAGAAGAGACATTTAGCTCTATAGAGGATGTAAAGAAACGTGCTAAAATCGGGAATTCTGCTGTAGATTTACTTAAAAAATTTGGCTGTTTAAAAGGTCTTCCAGAAAGTGATCAAATAAGCTTTTTTGATGTAATTTAAATTATCAGCCTGCAGTTTATATGAGCTTTATGTGAAAAGCAAAAAAGAAATTGTATATTTTATTTGAAAGTTTTTTAAAGGATAATTAAAAAAACCAGGGATTTAAAATATCCCTGGTAAAAAAAAAATTAATCGAAGAAGGCTAATGTTGAATTCATACAATATTATGTGCAGAATAAAATTATTTATACATGACACATAAATTGTCATATTATTGAGGTTCAATTATTAATCACTTTCCTCTGTTTTTTTTTTGTGCTTCAAAAATAGCATTGGCAAAATCTAAAAAGCCATCATTTTGTACAATTGCAATTCCTTGTTCTTTATCTGCAAGTAAGAGTAACGTGTCACCAGGATTTATATCAAATAAATCTCTTGCTCCTTTAGGAATTACAATTTGACCTTTTTCACCAACTTTTACAGTACTAATAAATTTCCCTTCTGGAACCTTCATACTCATAGATCATACCTCTTTTTCAGGATTTATAATACTTTTACAAGTTATACAATTAGTATTACTTGTTATACCATGTAGGTAGGTATTTGTCAATAAAGAAGCTAAAAAAGGAACTTCTCACCAGTCCCTTTTTGCTATGCTATTACCTTATTTCTTCCAGAATTTTTAGCTTCGTATAATTTTTTATCTACTTCTTTTATTAGATCTTCTTCATTAAGGTTCTCTTGAAATAATGTTTTAACACCAAAGCTTGCAGTGACTTTTATAGAGGAATCTTCATAATTTATTATAGTATTTTCTATTGCTTTTCTCATTTTTTCAGCAATTTTTACTGCTGTATCTTCACTGGCATTTTTTAAGCAGATTATAAATTCTTCTCCACCATAGCGAGCTGTCCAATCCACATCTTTTCTCACAGAACCACTAAGTATAGAAGCAACCACTTTAAGGACTTCATCTCCAGCTACATGTCCATAAATGTCATTTACTTTCTTGAAAAAATCTATGTCTGCCATTATTAATGACAATGGCTTATTGTTTAATAAGCTATTTATTATGTCAGCTGGAAGTCTTTCATATATAAATCGTTTATTAAAGATTTGTGTAAGAGGATCTAGTACTATTAGTTCATTTATATGATTTACTGCATGACGTATAGTGTCGCTATCTTTATTTTCTATATTTTCTATAACTCCACTTTTAGTTATATCCTTGAGAAGTTCAAGAACTACTGGTAAACCATCAATTTCAACTGGTATAGCAGTGATCATATAGACTTTTTTGCCAGTGTACTCTATTTTTACAAAAGTTTCTTTTTCATTATAAGCTCTAGCAGAAACACAATTACTACATACTTTTCCCATCCTCCAAAGATTATAACAAGAAGATTCCAGTTCATTAATCTTGTTTAACTTTAAATCTAGTAATTGTTTTTTTACTGGGTTTACTACCCTAATTACGTCATACAATGTCTCAAATATTGACATGGTGTTAATTAATGTATTCATACTAATACTTTTATTACTTGTATTAACTTTTTCCATATTTTTCCCCCTAAAATAGAGTCCATTATTTTTAATGATATCATATTTGTTCTTACAATTACATACTTGTTAAACAAGATGTTAATTGACAATGAAAAAGAAGATAGCTGATTGCTACCTTCTTTCCTTGTATTTTAAAATTTTATTTTCTTCAACTATTTTTTCAATTCTGCATTGTATACATCCATAGCGGCTTGAGCTACTTGCATGTCTTGCTCAACAGATCCGCCGCTTACACCAACACCACCTATAACTTTTCCGTTATATGAAAGTGGATATCCGCCTCCAAACGTGATCATTCTAGAAACAGACTGGACACCAAATAGAGGAGCTCCAGGTTGGGAAAGTTTTGAAACTTCATCTGTTGGAAGCTTAAGAGTAGCTGCTGTATATGCTTTGTTTAATGAAATTTCTCTACTTGCCAGCAAAGCTTCTTCCATTCTTTGCTCTAAAATTAGATTACCACCTTTGTCTACTGCAGAGAACCACATTGGTACGCCGATTTCAGCAGATTTTTTCTCAACTGCAATAGCCATTTTTCTCGCTAGTTCAACATTAATTCCATAATCAGTTATTTTAGTGCCAGTTATATTTTTAGATGCCTCTGATTGTGTTATTACAGAGTTGCTCTTCAAGCCTTCAGCAATTTCTTTATATTTTTTCAAACCAGCTTGAGCTACTTGCATGTCTTGCTCAACAGAACCACCGCTTACACCAATAGAACCAATAATTTCACCATTCAGTAGTAGAGGGAAACCTCCACCAAAAATAATTATATTGCTATTATTTTGTATACCATATAAAGATGATCCTGGTTGAGCTAGAGATGTAAGTTTACTAGTTGGCATTTTTAGTGCAACGGCAGTATATGCTTTACCCTGTGATATTTTTTCACTAGCCAAAATTGTGCCAGCCATTCTATTAATAGAAATTAAATTTGCATCAGCATCATCAATAGTAATATACATGGGAACCTTTATTTCTTTTGCCTTTGCCTCAGCTGCAGTAGTAATTTGTTTTGCAAGGGCTAAATTTACAATAGATCGGCCTACTTTGATATTAGTATTTTTTGCTTCAATTGTTGCAGGTTCGGTAGTAGTTTTTGATTCATTGTTTCCAGTAGTATTTTGACAGCCAGAAAAAGGTACTACCGACATAAGTGATAAAATTAATGCAAGAAATGACTTTTTATTTATCTTCATTAATAAGACTCCTTTCTTGGAATATATAATTTACTTAAAACTTCAAATGTACTTTTTATATTTTTTCCTTAAAAGGAGTGGAATATGTACTTGTTAATTTTTATTAATGTTATATTGCTTTACATATTTGATAAAATCGTTGATAGCAAGGGGTTTACTAAA
This sequence comes from Clostridium ragsdalei P11, assembly GCF_001675165.1. Classification (GTDB taxonomy): domain Bacteria; phylum Bacillota; class Clostridia; order Clostridiales; family Clostridiaceae; genus Clostridium_B; species Clostridium_B ragsdalei. Next base: position 55,665 of record NZ_LROS01000014.1, on the reverse strand, counting down.
ATAATATCCTTGAAGTTCGTCACATCCTTCACCTATTAATCTGTTAATTTGTTCTTGAGTTTCTACACCCTCTGCAACTGTTTTTAGATTAAGTGTTTTTGCCATAGAAATAATACTTGGGGTAATATTCTTGTAATTTATATTTGCAATATCGTCTATGAAGGACTTATCAATTTTCAAATAATCTACAGGTAAACGAGTTAAATAACTCAGAGAAGAAAAACCTGTACCGAAGTCATCTATTGAAATGCTAATTCCTAATTTCTTTATTTCCAGCAGGCTTTGTATTGCTTCTTCAATATTCTGCAGCAAAAAACTCTCTGTTATTTCAATTGTTAAATCAATATTTTGAGAACTATTTTCTTTGAAAATCTCCTTAATTTTTGAAACCAAATTGTTATTTTCAAATTGTTTTGATGAAATGTTAATTGATAATTTAATATTAATACCATTGCTTTTTAATACTTTATCAATTCTAAAAATTTCTTCTAATATCCAGTTACCAATAGGTATTATCATTCTATTGCTTTCAGATATAGGTATGAACTTATCTGGTGTAAATATTTTACCATCTGCTGTTTCCCACCTGATAAGGGCTTCAGCACCAACTATTTTAAATTCATTTCCATCAAAGGCAGTTTGAGGCTGAAGATATAATCTAAATTCATTGTTATGAAGTGCTGTATTGAGCCTTATTTGCATTTCAAGAATTTCCTGGTTTCTCTTCTCAATTTCCTTTGAAGAAAAGGAGTATTTTCCTTTCCCAGATTCCTTCGCATCGTACATTGCAGCATCTGATTTTCTCACTAAACCTTCAACAGTAGATTCATCATAGGGTGCTAAAGCTATTCCTATACTTACCCCTAAAGTTATTTCCCGATCAAGTATATTATAAGGAAGCAGTATTTTATCAATGATAGCTTGTGATACAGCTTTTACATATTCATGACTGTCTACATTTTCAAGTATTACAGTAAACTCATCTCCCCCTAGCCTTGATACAGTGTCAGATTTACGTATACTAGATTTAATTCGAGCTGCAACTTCTTTAAGAAGTAAATCTCCCGCTGCATGACCTAGGGAGTCATTTATAACTTTAAAACCATCTAAATCCATAAATAGCAAAGCTACTGCCTTTTTATTATCATTAGCTCTTATAAGTGATCTCTCAAGTCTTTCATAAAAGAGAGTTCTATTTGGTATTCCTGTTAATAAATCATAATAGGCAAGGCTGTGAAGTTTATCTTCTGTCTTTTTTATTTTACTGATGTCTGTAGAAATAGCAATGTAATTTTCTACTGTTCCATCCGATCCTTTTAAAGATGTTATTGACATCCATTTAGGATATAGTTCACCATTTTTATTTTTATTCCAAATTTCACCTTCCCAATAACCGTTAGCAATTAAATTTTGCCACATATTTAAATAGAAAGCTTTATTATGACGGCCTGATTTAAGTATTCTTGGATTTTTTCCTATTAAATCTTCTTTTTTATATCCTGATATTCTCTGAAAAGAATCATTCACTTTAATAATGTTTCCAGAAGCGTCTGTTATCAATACACCTTCCATTGAAGTGTCGATTATTCTATATGAAATTAATAATTCATCATTTAGTTGTTTAAGATTATTAGTGTATTCCTGCATTTTAGTTACATTGTGAAAGGTAAATAATCTGCCAATTTCAGATTTATCTGTATCAAAAATAGAAGATTTATATACTATATAGTAAAAAGTTTTATCATTAAAATTAAAGGTAATTATATATTCATTGCTTGTATTATTTATTGTATCAACATATTTTATGTCCGGTACGAATTCTAATATGTCACTAATTTTTATCCCTATAAAATTCATCTCTCGTTTAATATTAAATTTCTTATTTTTAAAAGACATTATAAGTTTAATGCCTGCTGGATTAATATCTATTATTTTATCAGAAGAATCTACTATAATAACAATGTCCTTAATATTTTCTATTAAAAGACCTCTTGCAATTGGTACCATTACTAGCTTAGGCATATGAAATATGCCCCAGTATAATATAATCAAAGTTAATAGTACGCAAATAGGAGTAGCATCTATGAAGAGTAATTTAAAATTAGGACTAATAAACAAAAAGTTGAGTCCGATTGATATAATTGTACCTATAAAAATAAATGTACTTTGTATGCGATATAATTTTGGAGAATTTATTGCTCTTATCATAAGAATATAACATCCAACCAAAATACTGCTGTAAGTATAAATGATATTAATGTAGAATCCGATACTTGGTACGTACAACAATATGGGAATACCCTTAATATATGATATACTAACATGTGACATAAATTTGTATGGTATACTGTTAGAAATTAAAGACAATAATGATAATATCGGTATAATAAAAATCAATAAAATAAAATAAAGATCTTTTTTATTTTTATTAGCATATTCATTTATTGTTAACAAGTAAAGTGGTGAAATAAACACTATACTGATAAATTCTGCCTTCTGAAATAAAAATCCAATTTCACCTACTTTTATATAATAGCTAAGTATTTCCATTAAGATCCAGAAAGAAACAAGTAAAGTACTTATGATCAATAACTTTGCAATGGCAGCGTTTTTTACTCTATACAGAAAAACTAATAAAATCATAGAAACTATAAAACTTATACTGAATAAAATTCCATACATCGGCGTACTCCTCTAAACTGATCTATATACTGCTTATAATTTATTTTAAGTCATAACATGTACAATTACAAAATTTTTTGTAGAAATTTTATCTTTCGTAGGCATTGACTTAAAGTTAAGGAAGCAGTAATAGATACTTTAATTAGATTAGAACAGTAAAACAAATGGATTTTCCATCCTCACTTCTAACTGAAATCTTTCCATGATGAGCCTGTACAATGGATTTGGCAATGGAAAGTCCAATTCCATAACCTCCAGTTTCTCTGGATCTTGAGGAGTCCGCCCGATAGAATCTGTCAAATAACTTGTCTAAATTTTCTTTATCAATCTCATCTGTTGTATTATATATTTCTAGCTTTGATCCTTTCTTTGCAGCAGACAAAGAAATTTTGATAGTTCCTTTTTCGTTAGAATACTTTACAGCATTATCCACAAGAGTAGAAACAAGTTGGTGAATACTATCTTCATCTCCATGTAATTTTATTCCTGGCTTAATATCCATTAGAAACTTTTTATGCTGTGTCTCTGCAATGGTACCAAATGGAGCTGTTGTTTCAAAAACTGCATCACTTAAATCAAAATCAGTAAATACCAATTTAATATTACCTTCATCCATCTTTGAAAGTGTTAGTAAATTTTTTACAAGCTTATCAAGACGGGTAATTTGATTTCGAGTGCTTGTAATCCATTCATTTTTACCGTGAGTTAGTTCCAGCACATCTGCATTAGCTGAAATAATAGCAAGCGGCGTCTTGATCTCATGTCCTGCATCCGTAATAAACTGCTTTTGTTTCTCCATATTTTCAATAATGGGATTAATCGCTTTTTTAGAAAAAATAGATACAAGAATAAATACAAGCAAAAGAGTTATTAGTGCAACTCCACAAGAGGTTAGTAAAAATAAAGTAGCTATCTGGATCTGACTTCTACAATCCATGAATACAAGCATTAGACCAACCGAATCATTTACTACTACATATTTATAGATGTCATTATATCCACTAGTTTTACCCTCACCCAGTACTTTATTGGCATATCCTGCTGCATCGGTTGAAGAAACAGCAGCAATATGGCTTGTATCAATTTCTCGGATACTACCGTCTTTATTGACCTTTACTACAAAATACCGTGTTTCAAACTGGGTTTCTGCATTCATTTGAAAACCAAATCTTTGCTCATTAGGTGGCAGCTTTCCTTTTTTATATATTGGAAACTTTCCCTGATTTTCTGAAAGAATTTTAAGGGCACCATTCACTTTACGGTCTATCTGATAAAGATTAACTACGTTAATGGAGCCAAGGAGAATAAACACAACTAAAGCCAATGAACCCATTGTAATCATAATGAATTTTCTCTGCAATTTTTTAATCATTTAATCTCCTCCAATTTATAGCAGGCATCTCTCCCTGAATTAATTTTTATATTAGCACCTAAAGATGCCAGCTTTTTACGCAGATAAGAAATGTATACCCACACCACATTGATCTCAGTTTCCTCATCATATCCCCAAATTCGTTCCATAAACTGTTCTGTGGAAATCAAACATTTTGGATTATTCATTAGCATCTCAAGCATAAGAAATTCCTTGTTGCCAAGTCTTAGAGAGGATTTTTTACTTGATAATTCATAGTTTTCTTTGTTGAGGCTAATATTTCCTACTTTAATTAAGCTTGGTGTAAACTCGGTCTTTCGTCTGGTCATAGCATGAACTCTGGCCAGCAATTCTCCCATAGCAAAAGGTTTGTTCAAATAATCATCTGCTCCTGTATTTAGTCCAAGAATTCTGTCTTCAATCTCAGTCTTTGCAGTAAGCATCAAAATCGGTGTATGTATTCCTTCTTTCCTTAAATTTTCCAATGCCTCAAGTCCGTTCATCTTTGGCATCATAATATCTAAAATAATCACATCATAACTTTTGGATAATCCACATTTTAACGCGTTTGCTCCATCATACACAGCATCCACTGAATAATTATTATGTTTTAAAATGGCAGCCAGTGCATTTGACAATTCTTTTTCATCTTCCGCAAGTAAAACTTTCATATCTATCTTCTCCATCTTAATATTGTATTTCATTTAACATATCTGAAATAGTCTGCAAATTTAAATCTGTTGAAGCAATTTCATCTGCACAACGTTTTAATTCATTAATAATCATCTTTTCATTAGGAATGTTTTTCTTGTATTTTAACTGGTGCTCTAAACTTGCCCAACAATCCATTGCAATAGTACGTATTTGAATCTCACAGTACACCATTTCAATCCGGTTTTCTAGATGCAATGGTACTTGTAAAATCATATGATAACTACGATAGCCATTGGGTTTCGGATTGTGAATATAATCTTTTTCCTTAATAATCTTAATATCATGCTGGTTCTTTAGCATGTTTACAATCCAATAAATATCATCTAAGAATGGACAGATAACACGGATTCCAGCTGCATCATGGATTTCCTTTAAAGCGCTTTCTACCGTAACAGGTAAATTTTTTCGCATCAATTTTTTTTTCATACTTTTAGCCGACTTAATTCTCGCCTTACAGTGTTCAATAGGATCTTTACATTGCTTTGCTACTTTGTATTTTCGAATAATATCCAATCTTGAGATAACTTCAATAATTGTTCCTTCTAATAGTATATAAGATTCTTTATAGAATTCATGTTCAGGTGACAGTGTTTCACATTTAATGTCATATTTAGACTGCTGCATCAGGTATTCCTCCTTATCGAAATAATTATTTTCAATTTTTAATATCAATGAATCTTACCTATTGGAAGTGTTACATTAGGTAGCCATCAGATAAAATATAACATTGTAACCTTAAATATAGGTTAAATTATATGGTGTTAATAAGTTATTTTATAGGTAATTTTAACATGCTAAATATAGGATAGTGGTTATAAATTTCAGAAATTTGATCATTTTATACATAATTATATATGTATATTCTTATTTACTAAAAAATACTCGCATTTTTGACATATTTTTTAATATAACAAAAAAACTATTGAAATTTTGATTTATTTATCCTACAATATTATTAATTTGTTAAAAAAACTATATAAAAATTATATTATTGCCATTAAACTATTGTAAAAATTATTAAACTGCAGCATATAGCAATGCTTATAATTTATTAAATACTATTACAAAAAATTAGAAACATATTAAAAGGGAGTGTACCAATTATGGAAAAACTACGACAAAATGAGTTATCTTATCTTGAAGTTGTTGCCTTGCCAGTAGCTATGATAGCACCTTCATCTGCAATGGCTCTTAATGTACCACTAATGGCAAGTATTTGCTCATATTCTGTGAGCCTAGTATTCTTAATTTCTATAGTGCTTTTAGGATGTATTGCTGTATCCTTTGTGAAATTTAATCAATACTTTTCAACTGCAGGTTCTGTATATACTTTTACAACAGAGTCCCTTGGTAAAAAGGTAGGATGTTTATCAGGTTGGGCTATTTATTTGACTTATTCAGTATTTACAGCTGGTTGCCTTTCAGCATTTGGTTCAATGTTTAATGACCTTATTGCAACTTCAACAGGCATAAATATAGGTTGGATTCCATATACCATAGTAGCTTTATTTTTAAGTTGGTATTTATGTTTTTCAGATGTAAAGCTAAGTTCAAAAATAATGCTAATACTAGAATTTGTATCAATATTTTTAATTATAATCCTAGCCATAGTTGTTATAAGTAAAACAGGATTCAGCACAATTCCATTTAAAATAAATAAGAATAGTCCTTCAAACATTGGAGAAGCAATAGTATTTGCAATATTATGCTTTGCTGGATTTGAAGGTGCCTCAAGCTATGGTGAAGAAAGTAAAAATCCTAAAAAGACAATTCCACTAGCAATAGCAAGTACAGTAATTATGTCAGGTTTATTCTTTGTACTTACGAGTTACGCCCTTGTATTAGGATTCAGCCATTCAAAAGATGGTATTGCAGCATTAGCAAAATCACCCTCAAGTGTTGCAGACCTATCAAAAATGTACATGCCAACATTTTATACATATTTAACATCATTTGTAGTATCTTTATCTGCTTTTTCTGCTGGACTTGGTGCTATGGCTGCTGCAAGTAGATTATTTTATTCAATGAGTCAAGATGGAAATGTTCCTAAAATAATTTCAAAAGTGCATCCAAAACACAAAACTCCTTATGTATCATTAAATGTTTTACTTATTTTTTCATTACTTTTAGTGTTTCTTTTATCCAAAAATGATGGTACAATAATCTTTGGATATTGTGGTACTCTTGGTGCAATGTCATTATTAATTGCATATTTTATAACCTGCCTTGGTTCAATAGTTTATTTCAAGCACAATAAAATTTGGACAAACAAAGATCTTATATTTCCGATAATAGCCTTGGTAGTTTTAGCGTACACATTTTATGCTAATATATATCCTGTACCAGCCTTCCCTAATAATATATTTCCATATATAATTTTGATCTGGTATGTTTTGGGGTATAGCTTTACACTTATATATAAAAGTAAGACAAAAAATCAAGAATTTGACAAAGATAAAATAGCATTATAATTATATACTGTTTTTGATATCATTCAATAATAAATTATAAAAATCTATTAAAATATTTAAGGAGTGATTTAAAATGAGTAGTTTTTATACAAAATCAGGTGTAAGACTTGATTACGTCGAATCTGGAGATAAGAATGGCAAACCAATTGTTTTAGTACATGGAATGCTGTGCTCAAAGGATTTTTTTCAAAAACAAATATCTTTCTTTAAAAATACAGGGTATCATGCTATAGCCGTCGATCTTAGAGGACACGGAGATTCAGATAAGCCTTTAGAAGGATATACAGTAAAAACATATGCTTCCGATCTTCATGAATTAATTATGGAATTGAATTTGCAAAAGCCTACACTACTTGGTTGGTCAATGGGTTCTATGGTAATTTGGGATTACTTCGATATGTTTCCAAATGAAGTTGGTGCCTTAATATGTGTAGACCAATCAGCATCCGATTTTGCATGGCCAGATTGGAAATTAGGCGTAATGACTACAAATGATTTAAGAGATATATCTGAAATAACTCAAACAGATAGAGAACCTTTCTATAAAGAATTAATAGATTTAATGATTCATGAACCTAACGAGAAGGATTCTGAATTCTTTTTAAGTCAAATGATGAAAATACCCCCTGTAATAGCTGAAGCAATTGTTTTAAACCAAACTTATCAAGATTACAGAGAGACTGTTAAAAAGATAAATGTACCAACTATTATTTTATTTGGAGGTGATCCAAAACTTAATCCTCCAGCAGCTGGTTTTTGGCTTCACGAACAAATTAAAGACTCTGAAATAAAAATTTTTGATAAATCAAGTCACTGCCCATTTTGGGAGGAAACAGATGACTTCAATAATACAATTAAATCATTTATGGATTCACTATAATATTGGAAGCATAAAAAAAGAGCTGAACACTAAAAAATTAGTGTACAGCTCTTTTTAGTGCGCCTAGCATTGGCAGTAACTTGGTGGTGATCAACACACTGACAAACTCTTATCTTGAAAAGATAGGATATACAAGTATTTTTAAAAGCTATAAGCAAATACATTAATTTCTATAGAGGAGTTGCCCAAATGCTTGAATTTTGATAATATAATAATAAATCTGACAAATGGTCAAGCTATTTTCTATCAAGGAATGTTACTTAGTGGGAGTATTACAGTAGGCAGCCATCAGATAAACGATATAGGGGGCAATTAAATGTTTAAAATTCAAAAGTACAATAACATTTCACAAGAAAAACTTAATACAATGCCAAATGATTTATATGAGATTGGGGAAAATTTCGATAATCCAGACGGAATTCTTCTTAGAAGTTTCAATTTACTTAATGCCGAACTTCCTCAAAATCTTAAAGCAATTGCAAGGGCAGGAGCTGGAGTTAACAATATACCAATAGACAAATGTTCTGAAAATGGAATTGTTGTATTTAATACACCAGGAGCTAATGCAAATGGTGTTAAAGAGTTAGTTTTAGCATCTCTCTTTCTTTCTTCAAGAAAGATATATAGGGGAATAAATTGGGCTAAGTCTCTTAAAGGAAAAGGTGAAGATGTTGTAAAGTTAGTGGAGAAATCCAAAAGCCAGTTTCAAGGCCCAGAAATTAAAGGAAAAAAGCTTGGAATTATAGGACTTGGTGCTATAGGTGCAGCAGTTGCCAATGATGCACTTGCACTTGGTATGGAGGTAATAGGGTATGACCCATACATATCTGTAGATTCAGCATGGAACCTTTCTCGAAAGGTAGAAAAAGAGACGAATTTTGATAACTTACTTGCTGAAGCAGATTATATTACTATTCATGTTCCATTAAATAATAATACAAAAGGTATGATTAATAAAGAAAAGTTTGCAATTATGAAAAAAGGTATGAAAATAATAAACATAGCAAGAGGTGGACTAGTTGTAAATAAAGATTTACTTGAAGCAATAGAAGATGGCACTGTAAGCTGCTATATTACAGATTTCCCAGAGGATGAATTAATAGGAAATGACAATATTATTACAATTCCTCATTTAGGAGCTTCAACGCCTGAATCGGAGGAAAATTGTGCAGCTATGGCAGTAGAGGAACTTAGAAATTTTCTTGAAAGAGGTACTATTAAAAATTCAGTAAATTTCCCAAATTGTGATTTAGAGTATAAAGGTCACATAAGACTTTTAGTGGGAAATATTAATGTTCCTAATATGGTTGGACAGGTAACAACTATATTAGCACAAAATGAAATAAATATTGCCAGTCTGTTAAATAGTCATAAGGGAAAAATTGCATACAATATAATAGATGTTGATGGAAATGTAACTTCCGAAGTATTGGAAAAAATTAAGGCAATCGATGGAGTTGTAATGGTAAGAATTATTAGATAGTTATGCTATAGTCATCGGATAAAAGGACAGCATAGGGTATTTTATATATAATGCATCACCTTATACTATACAAGGGTGATGCATTATTAATTAATCACAAAATTGAGAAAAAGTTAAATGAGGTTTTTCAACCCATAATTAATGTAACTTCATATTATCAACCAATATCTGTGAATTTTCAGTGATTTGTGTTACTGCTGCAGATACTTCTTCTAATGAGCCAGCTTGAGTTGTGGCTATTTCGCCTAATTCATTTATAGTATCTATTATTACTTTCATATTATTGTTCATTTCAACAAGTGCCGAAGAGATCTTTTTGGAAGATTCACTACTATTTGATGCCAATTTTCTCATTTCTCCTGCTACTACGGAGAAACCTTTTCCGTATTCTCCAGCTCTTGAAGACTCTATTGCAGCATTGAGTCCAAGAAGGTTAGATTGTTTTGAGATGCTTTCAATTAAGGTAATAGCCTCATTGCTTTCAGTTATTAGTTTTTTTGTTACTTCAGTATTTTCTATAATATAATTTAATTTTTCAGATAATTTAACAGCATCGCTAGTAATTTCTGATATACTTGAGCTTGTTTCTTGAAGAGAACTCTTTAATTCTGAAGAGGAATTTTTAATTTTTATGAGGTCTTCTATATCTGTTGATAAAATTAATACTCCGACAACTTGGCTATCTTTATTAATTGCAGGAATTATGGTAACTTTAGCATCTATACCATGTTCATTTTTATTAAATACAGCTCTAAATGTTTCTTTTTTATTAAAAATGGTATCACTGGCACCAACATTTTTTATGAGATTCATATTAGTCTTGTCTCCGACTTTTACAGTAGATTTTTTATTTTTACTGTCTAGAGCATATATACATTTTTCTTTATCCCAAATTGTGATAACTGTATTTCCTTCAAGTGCTTCACTTATGACTGGCGCAGTATTAATCAATGATTGAAAAATTTTCTCCATTTACAATTCCTTCTCTCATAATTTTGTGAAATATTTTATTAACAATATATCATAAATTAGGTTCATTTTCTACTTTTAATAAAGAGTATATGTTTCTATTTACTGTGGATTAAGTTATACTCTTGATTATGCAGAAAATATGAATTTATAAGAAATATAACTATCAAATATGACATGCAGTTGTCATGCTATTTTTGATATATTATAAAAGAAAAATGAAATCTAGGAAGGTGCTAAAATGGAATTAATAAGGATTACGGAAGAAAATATAGAGAGAGAACATATTTGCTGTGCAATTTCAGGCAATAAAGATTGCCAGGTTGTTTCAAAAAAAGAATGGCTGAAGAAACGTTTTAAAGAAGGTCTGGTATTTTTAAAAGGAAATGTAAGGGGAAAGTGTTTTATAGAATATGTGCCAGCAGAAAATGCATGGTGTCCTATTGAGGCAAAGGGCTATATGTTTATTGACTGCCTGTGGGTATCAGGGCGATTTAAAGGAAAGGGATATTCAAATGAACTTTTGAATGCCTGTATTTCTGATAGTAGGGAAAAAGGAAAATTAGGGTTAGTCATATTGTCTGCTAAAAAGAAAATTCCATATATTTCAGATCCTAAGTATTTAAAATATAAGAAATTTCAATTGGCTGATACTTCAGAGCCTTTCTATGAATTATTCTATTTGCCATTTAGTGAAAATGCACCTAAACCATGTTTTATGAAGCATATAAAAGTACCTTCAATTAAAGAACAAGGTTTTGTTTTGTATTATTCAAATCAGTGTCCATTTACTGCAAAGTATGTGCCTATCATTGAAAAGGTTGCTTCCGAGAAAAAAATTGCCTTTAAATCAATCCGATTTGAATCAACTAAAGAAGCAAGAATGTCTCCAGCACCATTTACTACATATAGTTTGTTTTATAATGGCAAATTTGTTACAAATGAAATCTTATCTGATAAGACATTTGAGAAAATGATACCTAAGGCTATTGATTAAATATCAATGAATTTTACTTAGTGGGAGTGTTACAGTAGGTAGCCATCAGATAAGAGTACCCTGTAAGATTATACACGATATCATTTCTGTGTCTATCCTGCAGGATACGTTTTTATTTTAAATATTAAATAAATTAATTAACCTATGCATGTCCATATGTTAACAATTTTTAATTTTCTTTATTAGTTCCTGGGCAACTTTCTGTCCTGAAATTAACATACCTCCAAAAATTGGTCCCATTCTTTGACCACCAAAAGTTGCATTGGCAGCCATACCAGATACATAAAGGCCAGGGTAAACTTCACGAGTATTTTCAACAACTTGTTCTTCTCCTCGATTTGCCCACATTGGCTTTTCACCTTCCAAAGTTCCATTAGGAGTGTTTAAAACATTTCCCATTCTGGTTACTAATTTATTCACAACTGATGCATCATGTCCGGTAGCATCAAGAACATACTTTGATTCTATCATTATAGGATCAATAGGCATTCTTGTTTTTTCAACAGCGGCCCAATTAATAACTAGACCTGAAATACATTTATCCTTAACGATTACATCTTCTACTGTAATCAAATTTAATATTCTGGCTCCGGCTTGTGCTGCATTGAAAGTAAGTCCAGAAACACATTCAATGGAATCAGCTGTATAGTAATTTTCTTCATATTTTTTGTATCCAATGTTAGATTCATCAAGGATGCTTTTAGCACTTTCTTGAATAACGATCTGATTCATCATCATACCGCCGCCCCACATGCCGCCGCCAATACTCAAGCTGCGCTCTAAAAGGGTTGTTTTAATTCCAGCTTTAGCAAGATAGCTTGCAGCTACTAAACCTGAAGGCCCTCCTCCAACAATAATTACATCTGAATGTAAAACATCCTCTAGTTTATTTTTGTAAGTATCAATAATGGCCTTTGAAATTTTTGTGTCTTCTAAGTACATTTTTCTTTACTCCTTTACTATATAAATTTATAAATTAAAAAGCACACCCGTAGAAACAGGTGTGCTAAATATTTTAAACCTTCCCTACGCGGACATTACTCCGATCAAGTTATAAGAGTCAGGTACTTACTAGTCCTTTCTCAGCCCAAAACATGAGCTCCCCATTAAAATATAGTTACTATTTTGTTTTTATTACTTTTAGTATCATTAATAATATTTAAGCATTACTAACAATTCCTATAATACCACTTATATGTAACTTTGTTAATATAAATTTTTACTGTTAAAAATAAATAGTCTATGTTTAAGCTATTACTATTTATTTAAATCTAATTTTTAAAATAACTATACATTATATTTATTTTGTTTAATACGAGGAGGGACTCTAATGAGCTTTTTGAAAAATGCAAGAGTAAAAGTAAGATTACTTATTTCCTATTTAATTGTGGCTGTATTGATTTTAATTGTAGGAATAGTGGGAACAATATCTTTAAAGAAGGTTTCAAGTAATTCCCAGAATATGTACAATCAAAACATGCAGATTGTTTATAAGTTATCCGATATGAATAGGAATTTATCTGATATAAGATCAGATACTTTAAAGATGGTTTATCAAAAGAGTGATATAAAAAGGCAAGATGCTGAAAAAGATATAAATGCCAAAGAGAGCAATAATGCCGAATATGTTAAAACTCTTGATACATTTGAAATGGACGCTTCAGAAAAGAGTACTTGGGAAACATTTAAAAGTCAATTGAAAAGTTATAAGGATGAAGTTGAAAATATCGATAATTTTTCATCAAAAAAAGACTACGAATCCGCGGAAAATGAACTGCTAAGTAAAGCTACGCCTACGAGAGAAAACATGTCTAAAAGTTTAAATGATTTAATAAGCTTAAACCTCAATTATGCAAAAAACAATAATCAAAACAATACAAAATTATATAATATGTCAAGTGTAATAATGGCTATATTGATAATTTTTGGATTTGCTCTTGCAATATTGATAGGGCTACTTACATCAAATGACATAAACAAGGTACTTCATGACTTACTTAATTTTGCACATAAACTAGAGAAATATGATTTATCATATAAATCTTCAATTACTAGAAAAGACGAATTTGGAGAAACTGCAGCTGCGCTTACAAATGCTAGAGACAATATAAAAAAGCTCATTCACAATATAATGGAAAATTCTCAGGATATGAGTGCGGCCAGCGAAGAATTATCTGCTGTTGTTGAGGAGCTTTATTCTAAAACTGAAAACATGCAAAATGCTGTTAACAATATTGCATCTGGAGTACAAGAAACAAGTGCATCTACTGAAGAAATTACAGCATCTATCCAGGAGGTTAATTCTAGTATAAGTGAGCTTTCACAAAAATCTTTAGATGGAAGTAATAGTGCAAACCAGTCAAAAGAACATGCTTTAACTGTACAGGAAAGTGGTAAAAGGGCAATCCAACAAACAACAAAAGTCTATAATGAAAAAAGAGAAAAAACGTTGAAGGCAATTGAAGATGGTAAAGTAGTAGAAAACATAAAAATTATGGCTGATACGATATCGAGCATAGCACAGCAGACCAATTTACTTGCATTAAACGCAGCAATAGAAGCAGCAAGAGCTGGAGAAAAAGGAAAGGGATTTGCTGTAGTTGCGGATGAGGTAAGAAATCTTGCGGAGCAGTCTTCAGAAGCAACAACTGGTATTCAGGACACTATTTCAAAGGTCCAAGAGGCATTTGAAAACATGTCATTGAACAGCAATGATATATTGGATTTTGTACATATAGATGTGGGTAAAGGATTTGAAGCTTTTGGAAGTATGGGAAATCAATATTATAGTGAGGCTGAATTTGTAAGTAAAACGTCGGAAGAAATTGCGGCTATGTCAGAAGAACTTACTGCAACCATGAATCAGGTGAGTGAAGCAGCACAGAATATGGCAGAAGTAGCTCAGAAATCTTCAGAAGATGCATTTGTGATAAAAGAAAGTATAAATGAAACAACACAGGGAATTGAGCAGGCAGCTAAAACCGCACAAATCCAGTCAGGCAGTGCTCAAAAACTTAATGAACTTGTACAAAAGTTTAAATTATAACCATAAATTTTTTTAGCAATGGTGTATAATAATATCTAAAGTTTTAGGGAGGCTGATAATATGCAAACTGTAACATTAGGAAAAACTGGACTAGTTGTAAGCAAAAATGGATTTGGGTCACTTCCAATACAGCGTATTTCAAAGAAAGATGCCGTATATTTATTGCAGAAGGCATTTTATAATGGTATCAATTATTTTGATACTGCAAGAGCGTATTCGGACAGTGAGGAAAAGCTTGGAGCTGCCTTTTCTTACATAAGAGATAAGATTACTATAAGTACAAAAACAGCAGCACAAAATGCGGATGATTTTTGGAAGGATTTAGAGCAGAGCCTTAAAAATCTTAAGACAAATTATATTGATATCTATCAGTTTCATAATCCTGCATTTTGTCCAAAACCTGGCGATGAATCGGGACTTTATGATGCAATGCTTGAGGCAAAGAAACAGGGAAAAATTCGTTTTATTGGAATTACAAATCACAGATTGGCAGTAGCAAAAGAGGCAATAGAATCAAATTTATATGATACGCTGCAGTTCCCATTTTGTTACCTTGCAAGCGATGCAGATATAGAAATTGTGAAAGCATGCAAGAAAAATAATATGGGTTTTATTGCAATGAAAGCTTTATCAGGAGGACTTATTACAAACTCTGCCATGGCATATGCATATCTTGCACAGTTTGAACATGTTGCTCCAATCTGGGGTATACAGCGTGAGAGTGAACTGGATGAATTCTTGTCCTATAATGATAATCCACCAGTTTTGACAGAAGATATGAAAAAACAGATTGAACATGACAGAAAGGAATTATCCGGTGACTTCTGTCGTGGATGCGGGTATTGTATGCCCTGCTCTGCTGGAATTCAAATTAATGATTGTGCAAGGATGAGTCTTCTTCTCCGCCGTGCACCGCAGAATGTATACTTATCAGAAGAATGGCAGGAGAAGATGAAAAAAATAGAGGACTGTATTCACTGTAACAAGTGTATGAGTAGATGTCCATATGGCTTAAATACTCCAGAACTTTTAAAAAAGAATTATGATGATTACAAGACATTTTTATAATACATTTGAAAGAAAATAGCAAGTCAAAGATGCGACGGATATTTTTTATCTGATGATTAGAACTTTGTTTATCAGACAAAGAGGCAGGTTCCTTAGATAGTGAATCCTATCTAAGGAACCTGCCTCTTTAAAACTTACAAATCCATTGAATTTGTAAGTTTTGTCAGTAACTTTTGTACCATACTTATAGCAAAGTTTATTATTAATCGGTATTTCTTCTGCCATAAAATCCTTTCAATTTTGCTTTGTTAGTATACATAGCTTTATCAGCTCTGTAAAATGTAGAATATATACTTTCACTTGCGTCTTTGCTATAAAAAGCATGTCCATAAGCAAGGACAATCTTTATTTGTCTCTTTTGATTTATTTTGACTAATAAGTCATCCAAAGAAGATAAAGTACTATCTACTAATTCTTTTGAAGCTTCCTTACAAATAACACAAAATTCATCACCACCAATCCTATATGGTGTACCAATGCCCATAAAACTTTCCTCTATAACTTTTGCTGCATGAAAGATCATTTCATCCCCAGCTTTATGTCCATGTTTATCATTAGTAACTTTTAAGTTGTTTAAATCAAACATAACAATTGTTGCATTATTATCTCCATTTACATACTGTCCCATTTCTTTTTCAAATGATGCACGATTTTTAATTTTAGTTTGAACATCATATCTAAATTGTAACTCAAGTAAAAAAATATAATATAGCAGCAAAGATATAGATGTACAACTCCAAATTAGTATTATATTTTTAAATAAAAGCTGCAATATGATTCCTAGTACGGGTATAAAAAAAATAGAAATTATAATTTTTTTATCTTCTATTTCATATTCAATACTATTTTTGATTACAATAATTAAAACCAACACATAATAAAACATACTAATTATAGTGGGTAGTAAAAATAATTTTCCTCGTGCATATTGATTTTGAGCATTGACGAAAAAGATAAAGCCTGTTTTGTAGCTTAAAATGCAAATAAAAGTATTAAAATATAAAGGTATTGTTAAAAAGAAATTATGTAAAATGTTTTTCGTATTATCGTTATTAAAAAATAAGAAAAGAATAAAAGGAATTACAGGACTCAACGAAAATCCTAAGATGTTAGCTATGCGATAAGGTATCACAAGGTTACTATTGCTTGAAGATCCCATTAAAATAGTCGATATTTCTAAAATTAGTAAAATAATTGTAGTCACCGATGCAGATATGTAAATCATATTTTTTTTATTATTTATAACAACATTTCTTTTAGCCAAATTTATTGTAAAACAAAGTGCAATAATTGCAAGAATATCTGTACTGATTAATGTTATCATATTAGTCATATCACCACCTTGAATCTAATTTAGGTTTATTAAAATGATACCATAATATCTATATATTTTCATAGCCTTACAGATTATTTTCTCTTTCATGTTTAACTATATCTTGAGCAATTTTATGAGCGCTTTTTGCTATTTCATCTGTATTCATGGTAATAAGCTTTCCATCTATTGAAACTATATTTCCGTTAACAATGGTCATTTTGGTATAACTTGAGTTTCCAAGGCATACTAATGAAACAAGTGGATCATGGCATCCTGCATATTCAATTCCGCTAAGATCAAATAATATTATATCTGCAGCTTTTTCGGTATCTAGTCTTCCAGTATCAGTTCTTCCAAGCACATCTGATCCACCTCTTGTTGCAATCTTTAATATTTCATAAGCATTAAGTCCTTTTGTTCCATACTTTAAATGGTTTAGAAGGTAGGCACGTCTAACTTCCTCCCACATATTAGAACCATCATTACTAGCACTTCCGTCTACCCCTATACTTATTTTCCCACCTTTTTGAACAATTTCAGAAGTCCTGCAGATTCCACTGCTGAGCTTCATGTTGGATGAAGGACAGTGTGCAATACCTGTTCCATTTAATCTATCTATTTCTGCATCGCTAAGATATATACCATGTGCATACCAAACATCAGAGCCAACCCATTCAAGTTCCTCCATAAGTTCAAAAGGTCTTCTTCCGTATTTTTCAATGCAGAATTTCTCTTCATCCAGCGTTTCTGCAAGGTGAGTATGCATCATAACTCCTCTTTTTCTAGCTAACTTCTTCGTTTCAAGCATTAACTCTTTCGTAACTGAGAATGGTGAGCAGGGCGCTAGTGCAATTCTTGTCATTGCAAAATCATTTACATCATGATACTTGCTTATAAGTCTATCACTATCCTCTAATATTTTATCTTCTTCTTGAACAACTGTCATTGGAGGAAGTCCTCCTTGATCTCTGCCTAAAGACATAGAACCTCTTGTGGCAGTAAAACGAATTCCTATTTCTTTTGCTGCTCTGATTTCGTCATCTATTAAAGTTTGAGGCTGATTGTTTGGAAACACATAGTGATGATCTGAAGTTAAGGTGCATCCAGTTCTTAATAGTTCACTAAAACCAACTAAAGCACCATAATATACTGCATCGGGAGTTATGTTTTTCCAAAATTCGTACAATCCAATAAGCCATGGGAAAAGCGGTTTTTCTTGAACTTCTTTTATTCCTCTAAATAAGGTTTGATATAAATGATGATGGGTATTTACAAATCCAGGCAAAGCTACAAGATTGGTACAGTCTATTATGTCTGTCTTATCAGATACACTAAGGTTCTTACCTATTGAAGTGATTTTTGGACCTTCTACTAATATGTCTACATTTTCAAGTATTTCATCTTTGTCATTAAATGTTACTACAGTTCCAATATTCTTTAAAAGTAATGCTTTCATAATAAAATCCCCCTTAAAAAACAAAAAAACCACTTTGAATGAGTATATTCAAAGTGGTTAACTCGACACTGATTTGTATAAATGAAAAGCTGTTTTTCTTCTAATATTATATTACCAATTTTATGAATACTTGTATAGCTTTTTATCATTTAAATTCTATTTTTGGATTTGCTTTTCATGATTAATAAAGCAATTGTTGGTAGTAGTGTAAATAAACCGCATGCAAAATATCCAAAGCCTGCACCTGCCTGCTGCATAACAGCACCTGCAAATGAATTTCCAATAGGAGCAGAACCTGAAGTAATTAAAGAATATACGCTCATAACTCGTCCCCTATACTCATTTGTTATATTAAGTTGCAATATAGAATTTGACATATTTAAAAATGTTAAATAGAAAAATCCTATAAATACTATAAAAATAGCAACTATATAATATTGCCTAAAAAAGTATGTAAATATTTGAGCTATTGATATTAATATTGCATCTCCAATTTGTATGGTTTTGCTAAGTCCGCGCTTACTTCTTAGTACCATAAAAATTGCACCGCTTAATGCTCCTACACCAAATGCTGATAAAAGAAAGCTGTACTCTTTTGCACCCATTTTTAGTATTTCACTTGTGAATACCGGTATTATAACCTCGGAATTTGCTGAAAATACACATACTATAATCATAAGTAGAACTGTAAATTTTAAAATATCATTGTCTGCTATGTATTTAATACCATCTTTAATTTCTTTTATTACATTCTGATTATTTCTCTTTAATTTATTTTCTTTAACTTTTATTCTACATATTCCATAAATAACAGGTATAAAACTTATTCCATTAATAAAGAAACAGGTAGTAGTACCGAGCTTCACCATCAAGATACCTGCAATAGAGGGTCCAACAATCTTTGCCAAATTAATAACTGTAGAATTTAAAGAGATTGCATTCATTAAATCCTCTTTTCCTACGAGTTCAACGTAAAATGATTGTCTTACGGGTAAATCAATAGTTTGGGCAAATCCAAAAATCACTGCAAGTACAGCAATGTGCCAATATTTAACCACATGTATCCATACCAGATAAGCTAGTACAAGTGATTGTACCATAAAAATAAACTGAGTTAATATAAGCAGCTTTTTCTTAGAAAATCTATCTATAAAAACTCCAATAAACAGTGAAAATAAAAATACAGGTCCAAATTGAAAAACTCCTAATAATCCTAAAAGAAACGCTGACTTTGTAATACTATATACAAGCCATGCTTGTGCTGTTCTTTGTATCCATGTGCCCATTAATGAAATGCACTGCCCTGTCCAAAAATATCTAAAATTTCTATGCTTAAGAGCAGAAAATGTACTGTTTAATTTTGATATTAGTTGCATGTTATATTACCTCTTATATTGCATCAAATTTTTCAGTAAAAACTAAATATACGAAAGTCTCTGTATACTTTTTATTAATACTCTTAGTCTATTATAAATTCAATAATGTTATTTGAATAATACTATTAATGTTATATAATTGATAGGATAATGCTATAATGACTTAATTTAATGAACTAAAATTCATATAAAGAGAGGGTTTTGTTACTATGGATTTTCATCAATTAGAATATGTAATAGCTATAGCAGAAGAAAAGAGTTTCTCTAAAGCTGCAAAAAAACTTTATATATCACAACCATCTTTAAGTGAGTATATTATGAGATTGGAAAAACAATTAGAAGTAAAACTATTTGATAGATCTACAAGCCCTCTTACTTTAACTTTTGCAGGAGAAAAATACATTGAAACAGCTAAAAATATTCTTAATTCAAAAAAACGTTTAATGAAGGAACTTTATGATATATCAGATTCAAAAAAAGGGCGTATTACAATTGGTATTCCAGTCCCTACAGAAAGGTATATTTTACCTTTGGTTCTACCCCAATTTTATAAAAAATTTCCGAATGTAGAAATTGTTATTGAAGGACATTCTGCAAGACAGTTAGAAGAACTACTAATAGTAGGAAAAATTGATATTGCCATTATGCATTTACCAACACAAGATAGTCGTATAGTATATGAACCTATATCAATTGAAAGGGTATTTCTAATAGCTCCTCCTGGATATAATACAGAGATTGAAAAAAGGCAAAAGTTAGACTTCACCTGCTTAAAAAATGAAAAATTCATCCTAATAAAGCCAGGGCATAGAATGAGATTTATTGCAGATGAATTGTTTAAACGTGCACAATTTGAACCTAATATTCTTATTGAAGTTAGAAATATTGATACCGCATATAATCTTGCAAATTCAGGTATGGGATTTACCTTAGTTCCAGAAAGTGTAATAAGTTTTTTTAACACAAACAATTACAAAAACTACTTTTTAATAGATGACATAAACTTCATACTTGCTGTGGCTTATAGAAAAGGAGAGTATATAACAAAGGTGTGTCATGAGTTCATTAAAATTACAAAAGAAGCTTTAGTTTCAAAGCAAGGGTCGGTATTTTCACCCCTGGAGTAGTAGTTATATTTCTGTAAGGTGATTCCAATATCTTTTAGGCATGCAGCGGCTGCGCAGCCTTAAATTTTTGCGTTCCTCTATATTGACGGATTTATAAAAAGTTTTCCAAAGAGCTTCAAATTTGCCATCTGCTGAGTTTAAAATTTTAGCATCTTCCTTTTTAAATTCAGTTATGATAGCGGCCTTTTTGTTGTATATAATTGCCAGTTCTCTTTTTAAATCATGAATTATAAAATTCTGATCGGAAAATCTTTTTGTAAAATGATTGAGTATTAATGGTAAAATATTGTGATCAGGTTCTATGGAAGCATAAAAACTTAAGGGTGCTATTTCTTTAAATCTTACAAATCCATTGAAGTTATGAGCTTCAGCGGTAACTTTTCTAGTATACTTATCAACTAAAATTATAATATCATTGTTTTTGGCTAAATTAATATTTGTACCATATTTATAGCAAAGTTTAAGATACTTTAAAGCAATAGAACTGGAATCTGAAATTCCACAAAGATATAAGTAATAAATATTTGTTAAAACTTTTCTGTTAAGTTTTTTAATGATGCTCTTATAAACTCTATCAAATTTATCGTACTCAGTTGAAATATTTAAAGTTTCATTAAGAAATGAAGGTATATAGTCTCTGGATTTTGTTATGATACAAGCTTCTTTGCAGCTGTAGGCATAAAAAATAGCTGTAAGTAAACCTTCAAAAGTATCATCATATATATATTCTTTCAAGAAATAACCTCCTATAATTCACCGGTAATTGAGGTGGACTTATCATTTAACAAAAGCAGTTTATTATTCGATGAAAATTTAGGGATAGTTAAATTATCCATATTATCAAAGAAACTTAATTGTTTTCCCTTATCTATTGAATTTAAATCAACCTTAGGAGAAAGAGCCTTTTTAATTCGCATATCATCAAATTTTACAGCTCCATAATATCTGCCTTTGCAAGTAATAAAATATTGTGCTCTTTTTATGACTATGCCCAGTTTTTTTAGATCAAAAAAGTCCAATAAACCAATTCTGCGGGCACTTATTATCTTATGTGCACCGCGTATCCCAATTCCAGGAACCCTTATAAGAATGTTATAGGGAGCCTTATTTATTTCAACAGGAAATAGATGAATATTGTTTAAGGCATAGGTTGTTTTAGGATCAAAGTTGATATCAAAGTTAGGATTTTTTTCATTTAATAATTCTTTTGCTTTAAATCCATAAACCCTCAGCAGCCAATCACCTTGATATAGTCTGTGCTCTCTTAAAGTAGGTGGAGTTTTAATATCTGGAAGATTTGGGCTGCTATTAACAGGAACATATGCGGAGTAGTAAATTCTTTTTAGATCAAATTTGTTATATAAATTTTCTGTTAAATTCAGTATATTTAAATCATTTTCTTTTGTAGCTCCGACAATAAGCTGGGTGCTTTGTCCTCCAGGCACGAATATAGGTGAATTTTTATATTTTCTACGGTCATACTTATTTACAATAATATTATTTTTGATGTCACCCATAGGTTTAAAAATATCGTGTTTATTTTTTTGAGGTGCTAATAATTTAAGTGATTTTGCTGATGGCAGTTCTATATTTACACTCATTCTATCTACAAGGGAGCCTGCCTTTTTTATAAGTTCTTTGTCGGCTCCGGGAATTGCTTTCAAATGAATGTAACCTCTGAAGTTATATTCATTTCTTAGTTTATAAGCAACAGTTGTAAGCAGTTCCATTGTAAAGTCGGCATTTTTCACAATTGATGAACTTAAAAATAAGCCTTCTATATAATTACGCCTGTAAAAATTCATGGTTAGATCTACAATTTCATCGCAGGTAAAAAAAGCTCTTTCAATATCATTGGATTTTCTATTGATACAATAAGAACAATCATATATGCAGCAATTTGTTAAAAGTATCTTGAGCAGGGATACACATCTTCCATCTGGAGTAAAGCTGTGGCATATACCACTTACATCGGCTGAACCAAGACTGCCTTTTTTTGAATGTCTATTTGAGCCGGAAGATGAACAAGATACATCATATTTGGCTGCAGAAGATAAAATCCTTAACTTTTCACCTATTTCCATACTTCATCACCAATCTTTGCATTTCTATGAATTAATTATAACTCACTTTTCACAAAAGAACAAGTGTTCGCAATCTGAAGTTAGGCTAGAAAAATGTATATATGATGGATTTGTAATATATAGATATAATAGAAACATTGCGAAGCAAAGCTTCGCAAGTTAAGAATTAATAATGAAAAATATTGTTTGACAATTTTTTTAGAATGTATCTTTTAACATAAGGTTATAGAAAATAACATGTTAAAATTATTTTAGAACACGTCCTGTAATTGGTTTCATAGAAAGAATACCTTTTGTCATTATAGCAGGTTTTGTTTCTATGATAGGCAAGCTTGCAAGTGAGTTTATGATATGAGCCTGATGTTTATTTTGTTCGGAAGTAAGCTTTGTCCATTGGATGCTGCCTTTACCTATCCAAGCACTTTTAATTTTTGCAGATGCAGGATAAAGTGCTGCCTGAATCAAATCTGCTCCAGGAGCCCCAATCTTGGGAATATAACGTAAAGCTAATCCATTAAGATTGGCATGGTTGGCTCTTACTTCCTTAAGCCATTGTCCCTGTATAGGCTGCGGATTGATCATTTCCATACGTAAAAATGTGTTTCCTTCAAAACTGGCATTAGTAAAATATTTTTCCCTGAATATATGAAAATCTTCTATATCAGCATAAATTTTAGGCATACCACTTTCTTCTCTTCCTCCAGTGATTGGAGCAGTTTTATTTTCCCAAATAACCAAATTAAATTCTCCAACTAATTTATCACGCATACCGTTAAAGTATACAGGAACGGTAACTCTGATGATGTTATAAGCTCCTCCAGCTAGAAAATCAATCTGTCGGTATTGGCCAAAACAAATATGAAGCTCTGGCTTTAATAGTATAAATCCTTTTGGCAGATAGTCTGCTAATCGATTTCCATCTGTAATTTGAGTGAAGTTAATTTCTACAGAATCATTTACACGACCTTCAGCATTAGGATTGAATTCAGCACCACCAAAGAATGGCGGCATACTGTAAGTTTTATTTGGCTCAAATGTAAACATAACACCCTCCTTTATTATTGTAGAAATTTTTACCACACAGCATTAAAGTGAGCAGTATAGATTTTTTTAGGATCTTCAGTTTCTACTACATTAGGTATATTGACTCCTGAGAGTTTTCCATATCCCATTGGTACATATAGTGTAAAGTTTAGAGGTGCTGCGCCAGCAGAAACGGACTCAATATATTTATTGATTGACTTAGGGTCACTTATCATTTCATCAATGCTCTTGGTATAAGCGCCATCATTTAGAACTTTATCAGCATATTGGAAGGCAGTACCATATAGAGAATTTAGTGTGACATCCTTTGATGATTGACTTCCATATATAGTTGATGTTGTCTGCATATATAATACTGTCTGCCAGCTAGGCCACATACCGTTTCCATATGACATTCCAGGAACAAAGAGATCTTTCTTTACCGCCTTTGATTGTGACATTGCAAATGCCATTGCTGCACCTTGTATAAGAATTTTTTCCTTTGTAAAATCATGACCAAGATGGTTGTAATTCTTATTTGAGTTTTTAGCATACATGGTGATTTCAATAAAAGATCCTTTCAGTGATCCGTATGCTGCTTTTAGTTTAATATCACTAGCATAAGATAATATTTGAAATTGTGCTGTTTCATAGCCTCGTGCCTTTTCATCAAAATCTATTATTCCATCATGATTTTCATCAAAGTACTTCATGAAATCTTTATATAGAGAGGAACCTGTAAGTTTATCGCATGCTTTTGCATAACTCAATATGGTGAGCTGTAAATTATGAAGAATGGTACTAGGGTTATAATATAGTGTATGTGTCATCAGTTCAAAGAATTTTCCCATACTTATCCTAACAAGGTGACCCTTTAGGGAAGCTAATGGTGTTTTGGTTAAGAGGTCCCGACCCATTACGTGATAATTTTGTTGTCCAATACCCCTTTCTTCAGCATAATGATATAAGTTATATCTGAATAAAGGAGAATCGAAGCCTATTATACTAGATATATTTCTTCCATTAATTTTTGCGGCAGGTACGTGATGAACAAATTCCGTAGGCCAGTTGTTTTTCTCCTTAAGTTTCAGTGCTTGGCACATTGGAAGGGTTTTGAAACAGTATCTAGCACAGAAGAGATCTAGAGCCACACAATCCAAAGATGCCCAGACATAGCCTTCTGGAACTCTAACAGAAGCCCCATCATAATTGTTATGGCTAATATTTATTATATTTATAGCATCAACTATATGGAGCATAAACACATTCTGGTTCTGTACTGCTCTTATAACATCAGCTTGAGTTCCTGACATTCCTGCTGTTTTTGCAGCAATGTATTTACCATTTTTGTCTCTAATAGGTAAATTGGTATTACTATCTATACTTAAAACCCATGGTGAATGGGGCAATTTTGCCTTTAAGATAGGATTTGCTGTGTTAGGACATGCATATTTCCATGTTGTATCATTTTTATCCTTTCCTATAGCACATTGTGAAGGATATAGACCGATGCCAATGTTTTTGATTGCATTTGTTATAAGGTCTTGAGCATGCATTTTTGTTTTAGGAACGTTTATTAGTACGCAGCCAGGATAATTCCTTAAGTCATCATTATTTTGAGGATCTCCGCCTACAATTACTTTGTGAAGAGTGATTTCCTTAAAGTTTACACCGCCAGGAACTGTCACAGTTCTTCCTTTAGTTATATCATCTTGAATTTTGTTTAAGTCATAGACCATTAATCTGTTTCCAGCTTTGCCTGGTGGGAGGAACCTTCCAGAAATACTGTCTTCATAGCCGTTCATAGGGTTATCTTTATGAGAAGCAGGATGATGTTCTTTTAAGTATTTACGAGCAAAGAAAAACCCCCAGCCGCCATAGAAATCTGAGCTTCGTCCTTCCATAACTGCTTCCGTTGTAATATTCTTTTTTGCTATTTTACTATAACTATAAGACATAGCAAAAGTAAAGGATGCAGCTTCACCAATTGCCATTTGAAAATAGCTTATGTTAAGTTTGTCGTGAAACCACCTCATCAAAGCTGCCATTAAAGGCCATTCAGTGCAAATAGCAGCGCCTGGTCCTTCACCATGTGTTTCTGCATCTATGACAAAAGGGGCTACTAAGTTTGGCTTGAATAATAATTTTTTTCCTAAACTTATCTGATATTTTATCTTACTTTTAAAGTCAGTTTCTTCATCCAGCGGTGCTAAAGCATAATTGAGATTGGAATATATATAATCAATTTTATCTGTTATTTTTATCCATGCAGATATATCATTGTTGTTAATAAATTTTTGAAGTAATTCAGGTATTTTTGCATAGGCTTTAGAAGCATCCATTCTAACACCAGAGATTGGTGCTCCCGTAGAATCAACATAGTTCCAATTTGTAATTGGCATTTTAGAATAAAAAGTAGGCATACTGCCCTCCTTTAAATATATTGATTTGAGAACTAACTATTATACATTCTGAATAATATGAGTGTCACCATATTAGAAAAGTATTAGCCTTTCCCAATTTTTGCTATACAATTATATTATATTCAACTCTATGGTATATGTGATTGAAAGAAGCGGCTATGTAACTATAGGGGATAGGGAAATTACCCCATTCATATATACAACAGGATATTTAGAATCAAGTGTATTGTAGTCAGGTGAAAGGTATAAAAATGTTTTATCTTGGGTATATTACGTCTGTAAATAAAGGGAGGTATTATTTATGCATATTCCAGACAACTATTTGAGTCCATCAACATGTGTTATCATGGGGACTGTTATGCTGCCCATATGGGGAAGAGCGGTAAAAAAAGTAAAAAAAGAAGTAAGTAAGAGGAAGATACCTTTAATGGGGATAGCAGCAGCATTTTCCTTCCTAATTATGATGTTTAATATACCATTACCAGGAGGTACAACTGGCCATGCCGTGGGAGGTACGTTAGTAGCAATTCTTTTAGGACCGGAAGCTGCATGTATTTCAGTTTCAACTGCTCTTTTAATACAAGCACTATTATTTGGTGACGGAGGTATTTTATCCTTCGGTGCAAATTGTTTCAACATAGCATTTGTTTTGCCTTTTACCGGATACTATATATATGTATTTCTTAATAAAAGATTAAAAAGTGAAAAAAAAGGTTACATATTTGCCTTTATAAGTTCTTATATTGGAATCAATATTGCAGCTTTTTGTACAGCAATTGAATTTGGTGTTCAACCTTTACTGTTCAAAGATGCTGCGGGTATGCCATTGTATAGTCCCTATCCTTTATCAATATCTATTCCAGCAATGATAATTCCTCATATTCTAGTAGCAGGAGTATTGGAAGGAATAATTACTGCAGGAGTTTATGCTTATGTTAAAAAGGTTTCACCGGATGTTATTTATGAAAGTTCTGCTAGAAAAACAAAACCTATTTATGGCTTAATAATTGCACTTATTGTATTTACACCTCTTGGACTTTTAGCTAAAGGAACTGCATGGGGTGAATGGGGAGTAGATGAAATAAAGAATGTTGTAGGTTTTGTTCCAAAAGCAATGAAAGAAGGATTTAATTTTAATGTGATAATGCCAGGCTATTCAGTTAACGGGATTCCTGAAAATATAGGATATATTTTATCTGCAATAGCAGGAGTCGCACTATTGATAATTTTGTTTAAACTCATAAGCTTAAACAAAAAGTCATCAAAAAACAGCTAAAATACGGGTACAGCCGACATAGGTGTAAAAACTGGCTACGTGGTGGAATTAATGCCCACCATACCATAATGAACCAGATAAGCTTCCTACTTTTCCAAAGGTTCCAAATAGGTAAAGGCTATATAAAGTTGCAAGCCCACCTAAGGAATAGCCAATTAGTACAGTGTTTTCAGGTTGAGTTTTTGTCCTATAATGTGCGTCTATGAAGGGCTAATTAAAAAAATTCAGTACCACCCGTTGAACAGATGATACTGACTTTATTGATGTATAAATTAGTAAAGATTTTTGAAAGCTTCAGGAACATTTTTATAACCATTTGATTTTACATATCCGATGATTAATCCGATGATTAACCATGTAATACCAATGATATAAGTAAGCTTCTCAAAGCCTGTAAATACAAATATCAGGATTGCGATACCGCACCAAGGGCAAACTAAATATTTAATAAAAGCACCGAAACCTCTATTTTTCTCTTTTATGAAGAAGAACAGGAATACAGCAAAGTTTAACATAACAAAAGAGGACAATGCTCCGAAGTTAACCAATCTTACTAATTGAGATACTGATAAGATTATTGGAACTATAAAAGAAAAAATACCAATAATGATAGCACCTACATATGGAGTCTTAAATTTTGGATGTATTTTAGAGAATATCTTAGGAATAAGACCATCTCGTGACATACTAAAAAGCATACGAGCAGTTGCAGTCTGTGCAGCCATTGTATTTGCAATACCTACTGCTAAAATATTTACTACAAGAAGTGCAATCTTAAAGGCTTGACCTCCAGCAAGTGCAGCTGCATCAAAAAAGCCTGTACTTTTGTCAGTAGCTTGCCAATTTGGCAAAATTAAAGCAGCCACATAAGTTTGTAGAATAAATACTACACCTATTGCGATCAATGATATTAGAATTCCTTTTCCAACTGTTTTTTTGGGATTTATAGTTTCCTCTGCCAGAGTGCTGATTCCATCAAAACCTAGGAAAGATAAACAGGCAATAGAAGTAGCAGATGCAATAAATCCAGGATTAATCTTACCAGGTTGATAGAATGGATTAATAGAAAGTCCTCCTGTTCCACCACCATTGAAAACAAACTTCAGTCCAAGTATTATAAAAAATAATAAGGTACCAATTTCTATAATAAACATTATCCAGTCAGCTTTTGCAGTAGATTCAATTCCTCTAACATTGATAGTAGTATTAATTACTACAAAAATAGCAATCCATGCGAAAAAAGGAATTGAAGGAACTAATTCAACACACCAAGCTGCTACTAGGGAATAGAGTAGAGATGGTATAAAAATATAGTCTAATAGAATCAGCCATCCAGCAACAAAACCCACATGGGGATTAATTCCTCTTTGGACATAGGCATATACTGATCCTGCAACTGGAAAACGTGAACTCATCTGCATATAGCAAAATGCGGTAAAAGCGATAGCAATAATTCCTATTAAATATACAAGAGGTGTCATACCACCACTAGCAACTTGAATTTCTCCAAAAATGGACATTGGAGCTATAATAACCATAAATAACATACCATAAATAACAAGATCTTTTAGTCTAAGTGTACGGTGCAATTCCTGTTTGTATCCGAATTGTTCAACACCAGTATCAGTACTCTTTTGTTGATCACTCATGAAAAATTCCTCCTTTTAATCAATAAAATTGTATCTATGAGATTTTTCTTTTGCATTCATAATTATTTTTATCTAATCAATGGATTCATGTCAGGGAGCTTTGGAATTGATATTCTTAAAATTAGTTCTACATGACATGGTTTGCAAGCTTGATTAATTTCCACATTTCCCTGTACAGAAAGATATAAATATACATCGGTCTTGTCCCAACCATATGCATTTACCATAAGACGCTGCATTTCCTTTGATGCATATTTTACAGCCTTTTCATAATCATGATCACTTGCATTTACATACCAATGATTCTGTGTTTCCGTTACAGGCCAGTTTAATTCAAAATTTTTAATGATGGAAGTTTTTACAAGAATTTCGCCTTCCACTTCTATGCCTGTTCCGCAGAGTTCAGCATCACCCATTACTGCATGTATATCGCCCATTTGAAGTAATGCCCCAGGTGTTCTTACAGGAAAGTATACTCTAGATCCTTTCTTAATTAATTTACTGTCCATATTGCCACCGTGGTTTCCAGGAAATCCATTGCCTACAGCTTCACCTGAAGGAGCAGTTCCAATTACACCAATCATTGGATCAATGTGAAATTTAACATTGTTAAATTCAGCAACATTGTTATCAATTTTCACAACCTTTGTACGGTCTTCCATATCATCACATAAAGGTCCGCAGCCGCGGGAGGTGCAAATTACACCTTGATTTGCCACTTTAATATCTAAAATGTCTACAACTAATACGTCACCTACTTCAGCACCATTAATATATACAGGCCCAGCAGCTGGATTTGCAATGGAATAATCCATATAAAGTACTAGATCTTTTTCTGCTTTAATTTGATTTGAGAAGCAATCCATACTTTTGAATAATAATAATTCTCCAGGGTCTGCATTTGCAAGTGGTAAGTTTTTCTTTGAAAATTCATAAATTGGTTTGTCAATAATTTTCATTTTATACATCCTTTCATAATAAAAATTTAAAAAATTTAAGATAAAATAAGTTGAATTTTAAATTTATAGCTAATAAATAAAAAGGAGCTTAAACATATTTCTTGAATGTTTAAGCTCCTGTGCTTTCAAAAACTAATATTCAACTTTATATAGTAATGATAATAAAGCAAATGCGCCTTTGCATTTACTATTAAATTGATATTATTCTATCATATTAATTTATCGATGTAAATGGGATATTTTTATTAAATTGATATTTTATAATGCTTTTTTGTAATAAATAGTATTACAAACTATTATATATCATAAGAAAAATTAAAAATCTAAAAGTTTTAATTTAAATTTTTAGAATATTAGAATAATTTTATTAATATATCTGATGATTATTAGAAAAAGTATTTGATTTAAACAAAATTCTGATTATTTATGATAAAATTACATTTAAGATATGCATTAATTATTAAATTGTTAATTTGTGGCAGCGCTATTTAATTAGGAGGATACAAAGAATGAAAAGTAGAATAATTGTAGCAGAAGATGAAACTATTACTAGAATGGATATTAGTGAAATGTTAATCTCTTCAGGATATGATGTAGTGGGAGAAGCTGCAGATGGTCTTGAAGCAGTTGATTTATGTAGAAGGAATAAAGCAGATTTGGTTCTTATGGATATAAATATGCCAAAACTAGATGGTATACGAGCAGCCCAATTAATAATAAATGAAAACTTATCAGAAGCTGTAGTAATGCTTACGGCATACAGCGGAAAAGAATTTATTGATAAGGTAAAGAAAATTGGTGCCATAGGTTATATTATAAAACCTATAGATGAAAGAACACTAATTCCTCAAATAGAAATTGCAATTGCAAAAGGTAAAGAAATAGAGAAAATTAAGCAAAAGGTTCATGAAGTTAAACAAGAAGTAGAAAATACAAAAATAATACACAGAGCTAAAGAAATATTGATGGAAAAATACAGTATAACAGAAGAAGATGCTTATAAGAAAATCAGAAAATTAAGTATGGATAAGCAGAGTTCTATATTAAGTACTTCAAAAAATTTACTTAATTATTATAGTAGATGTAACAAGAATGAAAAGTAATGGAGATGTTGATATGCTGAATGAATTGTGTAAGAAGAATACGGATTTGTCTAAAGAAGATATAGATAGCTTAAAAGACATGGAAAAGCATCTTAACAATATATCAGATTTAACTAAATCAGATATATTTATTGATTGTTTAATTAGAAACTCAGATACAGCCATTGTAGTTGCAGAAGCAAAGCCTTCCAACTATTCATCTTTATACAAAAATCCAGTAGTTGGGCAATTGGCTTTAAGAGAAAATGAACCTGCAGTATTGAGAACCCTTGAAACAGGTATGGGAACTACGGATTTGAAAGGTGTAACTCAAGAGAATATTGTGGTAAAACAAAGTACAGTTCCTATAAAGAATAATAGTGGAAAAATAATAGGAGTTCTTATAATGGAAAAGGATATAACTGAAGATGTGAGTAAAAATAGGAATATGGAAATTCTATCGGAAACTACAGAGCAGTTAACTGAAACTCTTATAAGTTTAAAAGATGAAAATACTGTGCCATATAACTTAATTAATGATGCTATTGTGGTATTTGATGAACAAGGTATTGCAACCTATGCAAATTAT
This sequence comes from Clostridium ragsdalei P11, assembly GCF_001675165.1. Taxonomy (GTDB): domain Bacteria; phylum Bacillota; class Clostridia; order Clostridiales; family Clostridiaceae; genus Clostridium_B; species Clostridium_B ragsdalei. The sequence goes on along the minus strand of NZ_LROS01000014.1, from coordinate 23,624 downwards.
TATGCAGAGGAATTATACAAGAAACTTGGTTATAAAGATAAAATAGTAGGAATAAAATTTCATAATTTAGTTTTAAATGAAACTAAATTTGATGAAATTATAAAAGATAAAAAGCCTATAGAATCTGAAAGTAATATAAGTTGTTTTTCACTGCACATAAAGTATGCAGTTACTAAAAATTCACATAATAGTTATGGCGTTATTATGCTAATTAAAGATATAACGGATATAAAGCAAAAAGAGAAAGAGATTATTTTGAAGGCTGTAGCTATTAGAGAAATACATCATAGGGTCAAAAATAACCTTCAAACTATAGCAAGTATTTTAAGGCTTCAGTCTAGGAGAATAAAAGATGAAGAAGCAAAAATAGCATTTGAAGAAAGCATAAATAGAATATTAAGTATATCAGCTACTCATGAGGCACTGTCACAAAATGGAATTGATGATGTAGATATAAAGACCATCTTATCTAAAGTAAGAGACAATGCTGTTCAATGTAATAAAAATATTAATATAAAGCTTACAGGAGATAGTTTTCCTTTAAATTCCGATAAGGCTACCTCTATAGCCATTGTATTGAATGAACTTATTGAAAATTCTTTGAAGCATGCTTTTAAGGAACGCAGTACAGGAAATATCGAAATAACAATTAAAAAGGGAACTATTTATTCTAATATATATTTTATGGATAACGGCAGAGGTTTTGATGTTAATTTAGTTCAAAGTGAAAGATTGGGATTACATATTGTTAAAAGCATGGTAAAAGACAAGTTAAGTGGAGATATAAGCATAGAATCAAATGAAAATGGAACAAAGGTACTATTTTATTTCAAGAATTAGTCACAATTGAAAATTAAACTATTTAGCATATAGAAAGTTTCAAAATATCAAGTTGATAAAAAATATGCCTTTACATTGGTAAATTAATATGATAGACTGATATCAATTTAAAGATAAATGCAAAGGAGCATTTATTTTAGTACCATTACTTCATAAAGTTAAATATTAGTTTTTAAAGGCAGGGAAGCCTAAACATTGAAAAAATATGTTTAGGCTTTTTTTATTAATTAGTGCAAGAAGGTGTATAATGAAGAATCAAATTTTAAGTGTAGGAATAGATATTGGAACCACTACTACCCAGGTTATATTTAGCAAAATAACAATAGAAAATACAGCGTCGACTTTTATGATACCTAAAGTTAAAATTGCAGAAAAGGAAATAATTTATAAAAGCAAAATATATTTTACACCACTTGCAGATAGAGAAAGAATAAATTTACAGGAATTAAAAGAAATAGTAAAGCAAGAGTATATAACAGCAGATATGAATAAGAAGGACATATCTATGGGAGCAATAATAATAACTGGAGAAACTGCCAGAAAAGAAAATGCAGAGAAGGTATTAACTGCCCTTTCAGATTTTGCAGGAGATTTTGTAGTAGCAGCTGCTGGTCCAGATTTAGAATCTATGTTTGCAGGCTTTGGTGCTGGTACAGTTGAAATTTCTAAAAAATTAAGAGGATCAATAATTAATTTTGATATAGGAGGAGGCACTACTAATGCGGCAGTGTTCTCTGAAGGTGAAATATTAGACTTATTTGCACTAGATATAGGAGGCAAGCTTATAGAATTTGATGAAAAAGGCAGCATAACTTACATTTCAGATAAAGTTAAAAAATTTATTAATGGCTTGAATTTGAATTTATGTGTTGGAAGGATGCCTAAATTTTCGGATTTAAAGATGTTTACAGATGCTTTGGCAGAAATATTTGTTCAAATTAGTGAAAATAAATTAATGGATCAGGAAAGTGAAGAACTCTTTATAGGTCATAAACATAAAAGATTAGATGTAAAATGTGTAACTTTTTCTGGCGGAGTAGCTGAATACATATATTCAAATGAAGAAATAAGGAATTTTTCAGATGTTTTTCAATTTTATGATATTGGCTGTATTTTAGCAGATTCTATAAAGGCTGCTTTTAAAGTAAGCAGTATTAAAGTCTTACAGCCTAAAGAAAAAATAAGAGCAACAGTAATAGGGGCTGGAAGTCATTCGATAAGTATAAGTGGAAGCACTGTAATATTTGATAATGACATATTACCTATTAAAAATATTCCTATCATAAAATTAGATAGCAGCATTGATTTTGATGATATAGATAGTATTTCCAAGGATATTTGTAAAAAAAATAAATTATACGAAAATACAATTACAGCAATTGCTTTTGCAGGTCCTAGATCACCTACATATACTCAAATAAAAAATACAGCAGAAGCAATAGTTAAAAGTTTAAGGAATAGCAATAATCCTGTTATCGTAATTGTAGAGAATGATTTTGCGAAAGCGTTAGGACAAACTATTGAAAATATATTAAAGGATTCTAAAAATGTAATTTCTATAGATGGAATAAAAGTTGATAATGGTGATTACGTGGACATAGGAAAATCTATATCAAGCATAGTTCCAGTAGTTATAAAAACTTTAATTTTTTAAACCAAGGTCAATAAAGTTAAGCACTCAAATCAACATCAAAATTAAGAATGAGTCAATGTGCTTCAGAAAAGCAGGATATGTATAATAATAAATACAATGGAGTATTTAGATTAATTATTTCTACATATTTTAAAATTTAATATGTTATATTAAGGAAGCAATGGAGCTTAAACATTTTAAAATATTTAAATGTTTAGGCCTCTTTTCAGTTAAATTGAAATTTCATATTTCATGTAAAATAAAAATAGCAGGTGATTTAAATGATTTTAAAAACTAAACTTTTTGGGCAAACTTATGAATTTAAAAATATGAAGGAAGTATTGGCAAAAGCTAATGAAGAAAAATCGGGAGATGCTTTAGCTGGAATCATAGCAAAAAGTACAGCGGAGAGAGTTGCAGCAAAGGTTGTTTTGTCTGAAATAACTCTTGAGGAATTAAGGAATAATCCTGTAGTTCCTTATGAGGAGGATGAAGTAACAAGAGTAATACAAGATATGATTGATAAAGAAGCCTATAATAAAATCAAAGCTATGACAGTTGGCGAATTTAGAGAATTTATATTAAAATCAGAAGAAGCCGATATAAAAGAAATAAGAGATGGATTAACTTCTGAGATGATAGCAGGTGTAACTAAGCTTATGAGTAATATGGACTTAGTATATGCTTCTAAAAAAATAAGAAATATTGCTACTTGCAATACTACTATTGGTGAAAAGGGAACAGTCTCTTCAAGACTTCAGCCTAATCATGCAGCAGATAGTATAGATGGAATTATGGCTTCTGTAATGGAAGGGATAAGCTATGGTATAGGTGATGCTGTAATAGGTTTAAACCCTGTAGTAGATACCATAGATAATATATCAGAGATTTTGAAAAATTTTAAGCAGTTCATGATAAAATGGGATATACCTACACAAAATTGTGTACTTGCTCATATAACAACGCAAATGGAGGCTTTAAAGAAAGGAGTTCCTATGGATCTGATGTTCCAGAGTATAGCTGGTTCACAAAAATCCAATAAAGGCTTTGGAATAAGTGTGAAGCTTATGGATGAAGCTTATGAACTTATGAAGGAAAAAAAGAGCTCCAAAGGTCCTAATTTTATGTATTTTGAAACAGGCCAGGGTTCTGAGCTTTCTTCAGAAGGCCATAATGGAGCAGATCAGCTTACAATGGAAGCAAGATGTTATGGTCTTGCAAAAAAATATAATCCATTCCTTGTAAACTCTGTGGTGGGATTCATAGGACCAGAATATCTATATGATGGAAAACAAATTATAAGAGCAGGCTTAGAAGATCATTTTATGGGTAAGTTAACAGGACTTCCTATGGGTGTTGATGTATGTTATACAAACCATATGAAAGCAGATCAAAATGATTTGGAAAATTTAGCATTACTCCTTGCAGCAGCTGACTGTACTTATTTTATGGGTATACCTGGAGGAGATGACGTAATGCTTATGTATCAAACTACCAGCTATCATGATGTAGCTTCTATCAGGGACATTATGCGTAAAAATCCTATAAAAGAATTTGAAGAAAGAATGGAAGCTCTAGGAATAATGAAAAATGGAAGGCTCACAGAAATAGCTGGTGATCCATCTATATTTATGATTTAGGAGAGAGTATTATGGAGAAAAAATTTATAAATGATATATCCGCTGTAAATTATTCAGAAAGAGTTACCATAGACAATCCAAAGGATATTGAAATATGTACAAGACTTAAGAAAACTACCAATGCAAGAATTTGTGTAGGAAGGGTTGGAGATAGATTTAAAACAGAAACTCTTTTAAAGTTTAGAGCAGATCATGCAGTTGCTATGGATGCGGTTTGGTCTTATGTAGATGAAGCTATTGTAGATAGGTTGGGATTTTTTAAAGTTCAAACCCTAATAGAGGATAAGGAACAGTATATAAAGAGGCCGGATTTAGGAAGAATATTTTCAGTAGAAACTTTGGAAAGTATAAAAAATAATTGTAAAAATCATATAGATGTACAGATAATAGCAGCAGATGGTCTTAGTTCGAATGCAATAAATGCTAATCTGGAGGATATATATTCTATAATTCTAGATGGATTAAAAGCAAAAGGATATACTATTGGGACTCCCATATTTGTGAAATACGGCAGAGTTGCAGCTATGGATAAAATAAGTGAAGCTTTAAATGCTAAGGTTACTGTACTTTTGATAGGGGAAAGGCCAGGGCTTGCAACTGGAGAAAGTATGAGTTCATACATGGCCTATGAATCCAATTCTTTAAAGCCAGAATCTCAGAGAACAGTAGTTTCTAACATACACAAAAATGGTACGCCGCCAGTGGAGGCTGGAGCAGAAATAGTAGATTTGATAGGGATTATGCTGAGAGAAAAAAAGAGTGGGGTAGATTTAAAAATGTAGACAAGTTTTATCTCAACAATTTTTTATGCTAATGCTGCAGACACTTCTATTTTCACCTAAAAATATTTTACTTACACTTTACTTCTTTATAAATTTATCTGATGACTACCTGCTCTAATACTTCCATGTACTTTGTGAAAGCGACTATCACCAAATCAAAGATTTGGGATATCTGTTTTTCTCCAAGTGTATTGCGAACAGTTATGTCCCTGGATAACGCCTTCTAAGTGCTAAAGCACTAAGAATCCTGTTAATAAGCATTAGGTAGAGTCAAAACTTCATCTAATGCTTAGAAATCTGTTTATGCTGCTATATAAAAATTTGTTCAAACATTTTTTTGATATACACTCCTATATATGCATAAGCCATAACAGTGCTTTACTAAATCTTTTAGGAATTTCAGTAAAATGGCCGCCATTATTCCATTCCAGTGTTATGTTTTCTGTAGACACAAGCTGTTTTGACAATATAAAAAAGGTCTTTTGAGTACAATCTCCAACTTTGGCCATACGATGATTTCGGCTGCGTTCTTCACTCTTGCCAAGAGAGAGGTATACTTTTGCAGCAGTATTTATAGGAGAATTAGAACTCATGAATTCAATCCACCCATCATACCATAATGAACCAGATAAGCTTCCTACTTTTCCGAATGTTCCAAACAGGTAAAGGCTGTATAAAGTTGCAAGTCCACCTAAGGAATAGCCAATTAGTACAGTGTTTTCAGGTTGAGTTTTTGTCTTATAATGTGTGTCTATGAAGGGCTTAATAACCTTAGTAAGGCTCTTTAGATATTTATATGCATCTCCGCTAAAGTCTTCTCTGTTTTTTGTTAAAGCTGGTGCAGGCCATGGAGAAAAATCATTATTCCAATTTTTTGATTCAATACTTACAAGTATAAAAGCACTGCAGTCTACATAAAAATGAGATTCTATAGAATCTATTATTTCTTCAATATTGTTATCTCCATTCATATATACAACAGGATAATTAATATCAAGTATGTTGTAGTTAGGTGGAAGGTATAGTGAACAATGATGATCATTGATATTTAAATTCTGTATAGTTCCTTTCATATCCTCACTCCTAGAATATTTAAATTTATAATTATTAATTTACAGCAAATTATGGAGAAGTACAAATTGTTTTTTACTTTATTACATAATTTGTATGTTATGTAGAGTTACAAAACTTTTTATAATTAATTCTCACATATTATATAATAAAAGGTGTTTATAGAAAGGAAGGTACTTATGATTAAAATTGCAGTTTGTGATGACGAAGTATTTCAAAGGATAGATATTGTAAAGAAAATTAGAAATGTTTTAGAAAATAATTATGATAATATTTGTTATGAAATAGAAGAGTATAGCAGCGGAGAAAACTTGATTTCTTCTGTATACTATTTTGATATTGTGTTCTTAGATATAAAGATGGACAAGCTTTCTGGAATAGATATAGCTAAAAAAATAAGAAAAAACAATAATACTACCAAGATTATTTTTATAACGGCTTTTAGAGAATATGTTTTTGAAGCCTTTGATGTATGTGCATTTCATTATCTTATAAAGCCTGTAGATGAGAAAAAAATATTAGAAGTTGTAGATAGAATTTTAAAGATGTTTGATGATGAAAAAAATAATGAAAAGTGCATTATAATTAATAAGGGAAAAAATACTACAATAAAGGTACTTTTAGATGATATAAGTTTTTTTGAGGTACAAAATAGAATTATAAGTATACATACTGAAAAACAAATTATACAGTATTATGATAAGATAGCAAATGTGGAAAAGCAGGTCCCTAAAGAAAGTTTCTTTAGGTGTCATAGGAGTTACATAGTAAACTTTAAATATGTAATGAAATTTAATAAGACTGAAATAGTGCTTGATAATAATACAAAAATAATATTAGCAAAAGGTAAATATGATGAATTTTCTAGAGCCTTTTTAAGATACATAAAGAAAGGCAGAGTATAGAATATGCTTGTTTTTAGTGTAATAAAAAATCTATTGTTTTTTGATTCATGTATACTGAATTTCTTTATTCCATATATATTACTCGAAAAATTTTTAAGATTTAAAGTAAAATCTCAGTATGTAATTATATTAATGTTAATAACATGTAATATACCTTTTCTAATTGTAAGTAAGTTTAACATTGAAAGTGTATATCAATGGATACCAACAGCCATATGGATTTTTATGTTTTCTTTAATATTTTGTAAAGGTACATACTTAAAAAAAATCATAATAACTATAGCATATGTTTGTTTTAATGAACTTATTCAGTATGTCACAATTCCTGTGACTTATATGACAGATTATTACATTATTATAGCAAACTCATTTTATAAAGCAGAACAAGTGAGAGCAATAATTAATTATATATTTTTAATTATTTTACAATTGTTGTATCTCTTAATACTCAATTTTATAGTGAAAAATCATTATTTTGATTATAAATTTAAGAATTTTAAGTATACCATATTTTTTGTTGTCCCTAATGTATTCATAGTATCATTAATATGTGAATATTTTAAACTCTATTATAAAAATAATATGAGAAATTATTTACTAGGTAATATCAAAATGTTGGGGTTTGCGTTCACTGGATTAATTTGTGCCGTGTTTACAGTAATAACTTTAGCTAAAATTGCACAAGAAACTATTATAAGAGAAAGGGAATTACTCTTAAAACAGCAATTTAGTATACAAACTCAGCATTACAAAGATTTACAAGTACAAATTAAAAATACAAGAACATTTAGACATGATATAAATAATCATTTGATTTGTATCAAAAATTTATTACTCCAGGGTGACATAAAAAGTACAGAGAACTATTTGAAAAAAATAACCAGGTCATTAGAAAAAATTAGTTTAAGGGTAAGCACAGGAAATTCATTTGCAGATGCCGTTATAAGTGAGAAATATAATATAAGTATAGATAAAGGTATAGATTTTAAGTGTGATGCCAAGATACCTAATAAAATAAAAATCGATCCTTTTGATTTATGCATAGTACTTGGTAATGCGCTGGATAATGCAATAGAAGCTTGTGAAAAAATCACAGATAATAGCATAAAAAAGTATATATATATAACGAGTACTATTAATAAATCATTTATAGTGTTTGAAATAAAAAATAGTATGAAAGGCTATATAAAAGAGAAGCATATTTCTACTGATAAAGGTGATTACGTAAACCATGGAATAGGTATGATGAGTATACAAAGTATTGCGGACAAGTATCTTGGAACTACATATATTGAAAGCAGAGAAAATATGTTTATATTAAATATTATGTTTCAAATTTGATATATATTCACTACAAATAAAAGTATGTTCACAACAATATATATTATTTTAAGTAAATACTTTCCGAAAATTTATATATAATTTTATTTGACAAAATGGAGGTATATACATGAAAATAAATATTATATCAAATACAATGATTAATAATATGAAACATAAAGCAAGTACTAGCATTGGCAAGTCAAGTTCTCTAGATAAAGAAAAATTACAGCTGCAGCAGCAAATGAAAAAAATTGAGGAAAGTGATGTTTCTGAAGAAACAAAAGATGAGTCAATTAAGGAAATTCAAAAACGTTTGTTAGAAGAAAAGTCTAATAAGTTGGATAAAAAATCAGAAACTAAAGAAGATACTAAACAAGAAACGGAAGAAGAAGCTTATGACAAATCTCAGGGTATAAATAAAGAAGTTATGATGGGTCTTATGTCAGCTTCGTTTCATGAAAGAAATGGAAGAGTTGCATATTCTGAATATAAAAAGGCTAAAGCAAAAGGAAATATGGGACAAGCTGAAATAGCATTAAATTATACTTCGTCTGAGATAAAAAAAACATCACAAAGTGCAAAGTTAATTCAAAAAGGAATTGGAGAATATAAAAAGCAATTGGATAAAATCAAGAAAAAAGATAATCCGGTAAAATCTACAGAGAATAAGCCTAATGCAGATGATAGAACGGTTGAAGTACATAATAAAATTGATTCAAAAGAGCAAAATAATGATAACAATACTGTTCAAGTTAAAGGTAAAGTTAATGTAAAAAAGCATAAAAATGTGAAGTAGATTTTTGTGGCAAATGACCGTATTGGAGAAGTCTAATATTCCCTGTTTTATGTAGCAGGAGGTAAATGGTTGACTTGCACTATAGAGATTAGCTATAAAAAGTTAATAGCGTGATATTTAAAAATAATATATATTTAAAACACTTATGTAATAGTACTACAAATATGCTATAATTTTTATGTACTTAGTCAAAACTGTAATTAACTCCATAGTTATTATATATGTAATAACTATGGAGTTAATATTACGAATATTATTTCTGAAAAGATACAGTAAATGATATGTGTATTTTATGTAAGGTAGAATTTACCATGGAAAAAGTAAGTGATCTGTTAAACAATAGTTTTAACTTAGAAAGAAAATTAAAGCAGCAGGTAAATACTAAGTATGATTTTAGTGAAATAATAAATAAACAAAGTTTAACTAGTAGTTTAGACGATAAACATAATTCTACAAGTGTTGTTTGCGATGAATTTGGAACAATGATAACTAGAATAATACCACCTAAATTATGGGAGAAAATGATTGCTAATGTAGAAAAAAAGAAGTATGTTGACAATGTTATAAAAGATTTTTTTGCACAGCAGCATGCTCTTAATAGTTTTCTGACAGCTCAAGGTGATATTCAAACTCCAGCTACTATAACTTTTAATGAAGATGGATCATGGGTTGAAACCTGCGGCTCTGTACCATTACCTAAGAAACTAGCTGAAATTGAAAAGGCTAGAGAATTAAAACGAAAGAAAAAATAAGAACATGATGATGAAGAGCAGTGTCAAATAGAAAATATTATGAACAATTAGAACTTGAAAGTAAAATTAAGTATAATTTTCAAGTAAATAAAGCTAGTAATATAAGTGATACTGATGATTTACTAAATTACTTTTCTTAATGAATCCATTAAAAAAATGAATATTTTAATTGAACACCACATTATTCAAGCTGAATTTTGTGGTGCTTTTGTTTAGTTTTGAAAATATTTGTGATTACTTTTACCGATATCAATAATATACATTTTATATGCAACATTTTGTAAAGAAGAGGCAACAGTTTTTGCTTCCTTAGAGGTTTGATTTTGATGCTTATAGGTATATGTAAATTAGGTTTGTTATTTTATGAATTATAACCATAATTTAGAGGAAATCTAGTTTTTTTGTAGAAATATATATAATAATCAAATTAGTGATATATTTGGGATGGTAAATACGATGTAGGTAATGTTTATGATAGAAATGAAAATATATGAAAAGGAGTAGTAACATTATGGAAAGAATATTGACAAATTTACAAATTGAATGGCTAACAAACATAAAAATGCTGTCAGAGTATGAAGATGAAAGTTTTTCAAAAGAGGATATGTCCGAAAAATTTGCTTCTTTTGTTGAGAATGAATATCCAGGTGAGGAAATTGCTATTGTTTATGAGCTTCAAGTTCTAAAGGAAAAAGGTTTTTTAGTCTTAGAGGAAAAAATATTTGATACTTATGCGACTGTTAGTCATGTCGATATAACAAAAAAAGGACTAGATTATTTAACAATGCTAAAGGAAGATTTTGCAGAAAGACTTGCCTTAAATGAAAAAGTGTTGGCTATAATAGAAGGAAAAAATAGAAAAAATAGAACGCCATCAGATAAGGATATTTTGGACTATATTGAACAAATTTCGACTATCATAAGTAATGTTTCTGGTTTAATTCCATCTGTAGGTAATTTTTGTCAAGGCGCAATACCATTTACTAAAAGCTTAATAAAATTTACACTTACGAAAACAGATAAAATGGAATAGTAATCTAGTGAAAAAGATTTTGATTTCATCGATTGTTAAGCATAAAACTAGTAAAATATGTGATTTAGTTAATGAAGATTTTTCTAGATTTATGACATCATCTATAAGGAATGTAGATAGTATCTATTGTTAAAAATTATAAGCAGTATAATTATAAAAAGATAGCAAAGATCTTGTGCCAAGGCTTTGCTATCCTTTTCTTATGCCAATAATTCAAACTGAGTAAATCAAAGAAAACTTAAGATGAAATTAAGACCATATTAAATCCACCTTAAACTCATACATATACAATTTAACTGAAGTCAAATACAGGAGGAAATCTTAATGAATATAATGGAAGTTAGAGATGTAAAAAAAGTGTATGGTTCAAAACACGGTGGAAGCAAATCAAATGCACTAAATGGGGTGAGCTTTTCTGTTCAAAAGGGTGAATTTCTTGGAATTATGGGACCTTCAGGAGCAGGTAAATCCACATTATTAAATGTAATATCAACCATTGATACTCCAACATCAGGTACAATTGAACTTAATGGAAAAAGCTTTTTAAATCTTAATGAAGATGAATTATCAATGTTTAGAAGAAAACAGCTTGGATTTATTTTTCAAGACTACAATCTTCTTGATACTTTAACCTTAAAAGAAAATATTATTTTGCCACTTTCTTTATCTAAGGTAGATGTGGCATCTATGGAAGAGAAATTAAAAAAGATCAGCCGCATTTTGAATATTGAAGATATACTAGGAAAATATCCTTATGAAGTTTCAGGAGGTCAAAAGCAAAGGGCTGCAGCTGCAAGAGCTATAATAACTGATCCAGAAATAGTTTTTGCAGATGAGCCTACAGGAGCATTGGATTCAAAATCTTCAACAGAACTTTTAAATAATCTTTCTTTATTAAATAGGGATAATGGAGCAACAATTGTTATGGTAACTCATGATGCATTTGCAGCAAGCTATTGTGAAAGAATTATATTTATAAAGGATGGAATACTTGATACTGAGATTGAGAAAACAGGCAGTAGAAAAGATTTCTATAATAAAATACTAAGCACTCTTGCTAAAGTAGGGGGTGCTGAAAGTGACACTATTTAAACTTGGAATAAACAATGTAAAACACAATTTTAAAAATTATGTTTCTTATTTTATAAGTACGGTAACTTCAGTTTTTATCCTCATGATATTTTATTCCATATACTATAATCACGAAATACAATTATTTAGCTCAAACAAGGTTAAGGTTGGTGCTATTTTTAAAGCTGCAGCTTTTGTAGTTATAATATTTTCAGCCATTTTCATAGGCTATGCTAACAGCTTTTTTATAAAAAATAAAAAGAAAGAAGTTGCTATATATTCACTGCTTGGTATGAAGAAGAAAGAAATAGGTACACTGATGTTTTTCGAAAATATCTTCCTAGGGATATTAGCCTTAATTGTTGGTGTACCCTTAGGAGCATTTACCTCCAGGTTCTTCTTAAAAATACTTAATGTATGCATGAAATCAAACAAGCCTATAGAATATACCTTTGATATTAGATCTATAGTAATGACGATTTTTGTTTTTATGATTATATTTTTGTTAAACTCCATAAAAGCCTATGGAATAATATATAAGTTTAGGCTTATAGAGCTTATACATGCGGCTAAGGAAGGAGAGAAGAAACCTAAATTTTCTAAAGTTTTAGCATTATTATCATTAATAATGGTTATTGGTGGATATATTGGTGTATTAAAAATGAATTTGGAGTCTGGTGGAACCCAGATGTTGTACAAAGGTCTCCTTATAATGCTGCTTGTTGTTGCAGGAACTTATATATTGTTTAATAATTTAATAATTTATATCTTTAAGCTGTTTGAGAAAAATAAAAAAGCTTATTATAAAGGAGAAAATTTAATAGGAGTATCTCAAATAATCTATAGAATTAAAGGAAATTCTAATCTTCTGGCAACCATAGCTGTTGTATCTGCTGTTGCCATCACAGCATTATGTTTTACTTTCAGTCTTAATTTGACACTTAATAAAGTTGCACCAAGTGGATGTCCATTTTCAATAATGTATCAAAGTGGCAGCGATAAACTAAATAAAAAAGTTGAAGCTGTTATTAATAATCATAAAGAGATTAAAACAACTTATAAGACAGATATTGTAATGATAAATGGAAGTGGGCTTACACAAAAATATAAGGGTCCCTTTGAGAAAGATTTAAAGGCTCCTTTTGATATGTTTATAATGTCTGCATCTGAATACAAGGATATTGTAAATAATTCAGGTTTTAATGATGGTACAGATATTGTCGATAGAGCTAAGAATATTAAAATTAATAAAGAAAATCAATGTTTTTTTATTGAAGTAAGTAATTCAGCTGAAGCAAGAGGGAGACTTGCAGGTGATGAGCTTAATGCAACTATTGGAGGAAAAGCTTATAAACTTGATATCTCCGACTCAAGTAAGAAATGTGTTTTAGGAGTTAAATTTCAAAAAACAACTATAGTAGTACCAGATACATTTTTTAATAAGCTTTTAAATGATAATGGAAATAATACAACTGTTATAAGAGCATATAATTTTGATAATGCATTAAAAAGTGGAAGTGTTGTTACAAGGATTTCCAAAGTGATGCCAAAGGACAGAATTTTTTCTTCTTACTATGATATGTATACCGAGGTTCATACTTTGTATGAAAGCTATGTGTTTATAGGTGCATTCCTAGGTATTCTCTTTGTGGTTTCCACTGGAAGTATAATGTATTATAAACAGTTAACAGAAGCTTATGAAGATAAGAATAGGTATTCTGTACTTTCAAAAATAGGTTTAACCAAAAAAGAAACTTTAAGAATTATATCAAAACAATTGGGATTTATTTTTTTAATGCCGCTTCTATTTGGTATTCTTCATAGTATATTTCCACTTGCGGCCTATATGAAATATCTCTGTGGTTTTTCAATATCACAGATGGAGTGGATGGGTATGACAATGGGAGTATATGTAGTAATTTATTTATGTTTTTATCTTCTTTCTATTAAATCTTATATGAAAATCATAACAAAAAATACTGTATACTAATATTATTGAGTTCAATAATAAAAGGGGTGTTTTTGGGTGGATTTAATAAGTAATGCAGATAAAAAAATATTACTTATAGATGATGAAGAAGATATAACAGATTTAATAGAAGATATTCTATTAAAAGAAGGCTTTAAGAATATTAGAAAAGCTCACTGTGGATTAGATGGTATAAAAATATGTGAGAGTGAAAGGCCTGATATAGTAGTGCTTGATATAATGCTTCCAGACATCGATGGAATAGAGGTGTGTAAAAGGATAAGACAATTTTCTTACTGTCCAGTTTTATTTTTATCTGCAAAAAATAGTGATGTTGATAAAATTGTTGGACTGAGTATGGGAGGAGATGACTACATTACCAAACCGTTTAGCCCAAGGGAAATTGCCTTTCGTATTAAGGCACAGCTTAGAAGACAGCAGTATGATGGTATAAAGGAAACTAGCAGTAGAGAAAATGAGAATATAAACATTAGTAATATCACTATTGATAAGCTTCACAGTCAGGTATACAAGGATGGTGCAGAAGTAAAACTTACAGCAAAGGAATATAAGCTTCTTTTATATCTGGCAGAAAACTCAAATAAAATAGTCAATAAGGAAAGATTGTGTGAGGTAGTATGGGGAGAAGATTATTTTGGATATGATAATACAATCTCCGTTCATATAAGACATTTAAGAGAAAAACTTGAGAAAAATCCTTCTAAACCGGAAATTATAGTTACTGTAATAGGACTTGGATACAAACTTGTAAAGAGGAATGAATAGATGAAAAAATCAGGATACAAGGTAATATTTAATTTATATTTTAAATTTTTTATTGCTTTTCTAATTTTAATTTCAATTTTTTTAGGGATAGGGCTTTATCTATTAAATGTTAATATAAGCAGTGAGAATAGTTATGCTAACTGGAGTAGTTGGCCTGCATATTTTACATCCCATTTTTACAAAGAAATTAGTTTTGACAAAGGCAAACCAAAGCTCACAGATTCAGCAGTAGGTGAATTAAAAAAGTACAAGCTTTCTTTTCAAATTGTTGATAAAAATGGAGATGTGACTTTAGAATATAATGAACCTAAAAGTGCTGCAAAACATTATTCTCCAATAGATATTGTTCAGTTATATAAAAATGGAGATAGTGCAGGAAAACATACTATATTTGTTGGAAGTGTTAATAACAGCGGAGAAAAGTGGACGTACATTATAGGTTTTCCTGTGAAAATATCAAAAATAACCTTATACATGAATTATAACAAAGTTTTAAAGATTAAGTTTGTTATATTGGCATTATTTATATTACTTATACTTATTGCTGCAGTTTACGGCATATGGATGAATCGTACATTGTTAAATATAACCTCGGGCATAAGAAGACTTGCTTCAAATAATTATATTCCTATGAAGGAAAAAGGAACGTATAAGGATATAAAATACAGCCTTAATCTTTTAGATAGTAAACTTAAAGCCAGCGAAGATGAGAGGAAAAAGAATCAGACTTTAAGGGAGGAATGGATAGCTAATATTTCTCATGATTTAAAAACTCCACTATCTCCAATAAAAGGTTATGCAGAAATATTGAATGATCCTAAGTATGATGTTACATCTCAAGATGCAAAAAAGTATGGAAAAACAATACTTAGAAATGCAGAAAATTTAGAGAGTATAGTTGAAAATTTGAATTTTACCTATCAATTGAAAAATGGAATGCTTCCTATAAATCGTGAAAGTGAAAATCTAGTACGTCTGTTAAAGGAAGTAATTATAAGTATATTGAATAATCCTAAATATGAAAAAAGAAACATTATTTTTAACTGTGTAGAAGATATTATAGATTTTAATTTTGACAATACACTTTTTAAGAGAGCTTTTACTAATTTGATTTATAATTCAGTAATTCACAATAGTCCAGATACGGAAATAAGAGTTTCTATAAAAAAGGAAGATAAAATATATATAAATATTGATGATAATGGAAAGGGTATGTCAGAGGAAGAGGTGAAAAAGCTTTTTGAAAGATATTATAGGGGGACTAGTAGTTCCGTAAGTGTTAAAGGTTCAGGCCTTGGAATGGCAATTGCAAAGCAAATAATAGAAGCACACGGTGGGAAAATTAATGTAAAAAGTAAGTTGAATGTTGGTACAAGCATAGAGATAGAGTTTCTAAAGGAGAATTAAGTTAAAAAAAACAGCTCTACACCATGAAGTGATGAACTGCTTATGTATTAAAATCTATTTAGTTAATCAAAGAATATCTATTGCTCCATAGCCGTCAATTTGCACGATTTCTCCAAGATGTATAGGCACAGGAGCTTTATAAAACGGTGCATAAGTTACAAGAGTATGATATTCGCCGTTTTCGCCACAAACATCAGCTCCGGTTTGTCTTATTTTATCCACAAGTTCAGTCGTGAGTTCTCTGCCTAAGAATTCATCATCAAGATACTTATGGTCAACAACTTTAATAACAGCAGTAATGCCAGATTCAATTTCTTCTTTAACTAACGTTTCTCTGGAAGTTCCCCAAAGTGGAGTAATGCATTCAAGTTCTGCGGCATTACAAACGTTCTTATTCCATTCCAAATGCTCCGCTATATCTATATCACCAAAGACGCACACCTCAGCACCAAGGGTTTTAGCTTGTAGCAAAGCATTTGTAAAAGCCTCAACATATTTCTGTCTTCCAGTAGAACTGGCTTTTATAATCGGTAAACCGATTGAGTCGGCACTTTTCTCCGCTATATTTTGTGATATGCCGTGGAACCACGATCTACCATCCCTTTCATTTATCGCAGTGATAAGACAGATAGGCTCGTGTCCCGCTTCAATCATTTTATACATGGCAAGAGCAGAATCTTTTCCAAAACTATAAGACATTGCAAATTTCAAATCTTTCACCTTCTCTTCAATTATTAATTATATAGGCTTTTAATGAATTTTTGAATACCTTAAGGTTTTTTCTATTAGATAAAGTTATATTCCAAAGTTCCTTTTGGTCTTAACAAACCTTTCAAATATTTTTTTAGAATTTCAACATAATTATTATAGCACTTTACAACATAACTTTGTACAAGTATTTTTCAAGTATGGAAATGTACATTAAATATTGAAGTTTTAACTAATTATCAATAGTAGCTATATAACTTATTGAATATTTTTCATAATAATTAAATTATACATACTATGAAATGAGCAAAAAGATTTTTGAAAGTACAATGATTATAATAATGTCACTTGCAGAGGTAGCAAGATTTAAAGAAGCAACTTTTTTGACAACTAAAAATATTATACATATTCAATAATATGGTATTATCTTATATAAGACTATTTCTATATTTAAAATAGGTAGTATGAGTTTGTTAAATATTGCAAGTGGAATAATGGATTCTAATATGTAGTAAAAAGCTTAGGAATGTGCTAAGATATTTAAATAATAATCGTTGCAAATAGTGATTCTTTTTTGATTTAATATGTAAAAATATGCTGTATTTTTATTGTAGAAGTATTTAAAAAAAGGACTTTTAATTGCTCAGCAAAAAATTAATTATTTCATTTGGAGGTAGAGATGAGAGTTATTAGTGTCTCCAGCCTGAAGGGGGATGAAATCCTTGGAAGGCAAATTTATGATGAATTTGGTAGAGTTTTGCTTAACGTTGGAGTAAGATTAAAACCTTATTATATTAAAAGAATTAAAGAAATTGGAATTAATTGTGTATATATTGATGATGATATATCGAAAAATGTGATTATTGAGGAAAGCGTTTCTCAAAAGACAAGGCAAATGAGTAAACATGCTGTTAGGGAAATGATTGGAACATATTGTCGAGAAGGAAAAACTGATAATAGTAGTATTATGAATTCAGTAAACTCAGTGATTGAGGATGTAGTATCGAATAAAGAGGTTTTGATAAATGTTGCAGAAATAAGTGCAAGTGATAACAATATATATTCCCATTCGGTAAATGTTTGCGTATTAGCTACAATAATAGGAACTCATATGGGATACAGTGTAATGAAGCTTAAAGACATAGCTACAGGTGCTCTGCTTCATGATATAGGTAAGATAAAAATTATGAATGATAGGAAACTTTTAGATAATTTTAAGACTAAGGAAGAATTAGACAAATACATTACATTAATGCATCCAAAGGTCGGCTATGATTTTTTAGGATCGCAGTATATTTGGAATGCATCAGTGAAGGTAGTTGCATTAATGCATCATGAAAGAAGTGATGGCAGTGGATACCCTTTAAAATTACAAGGCGATGAAATAAACAAAATTGCAAAGATGGTGTCCATATGTGACGTATTTGATAATATGATATCAGGTAGAAATGGTTTGCAAAGTAAAAGTGTCAATGAGGTCATTGAATATCTTGTTGGTATGAGTAATACTTATTTTGATGCAGAAATGGTAAGAAAGTTCACTATGAATATAGCTGCTTTCCCCACAGGAAGTGGAGTTATTTTAAGTTCAAATGAAAAGGGCTTAGTAGTAAAGCAAAACAATTCAATGCCAATGAGACCTGTGGTAAAAGTTATATATGATAAAGCTGGAAATTTACTTTTAGAACCTTATGAAATTGATTTATTAAAAGAATTAACTCTTTTTATTACAAAAACCTGTGAGCTTTAAATTTAGGGGGGATTTTATGAAAGGTGAAGGCAATTACCCAAATGGTAGCCATTCCAATGGTTTTCTGAAATTAATTCATAATACTTTTCAGAAATTTTTAGATGTAAATAGTGATAATTATCAGATTGAGTTAAAAAAGTCATTAGAGGAAATAGGCTTATTTTTTGATTTGGATAGAATTTTTATCTATTACTTTTCTAAAGATCCTACTTTTATGCAAATAGAAAGTCAATGGAATAAGAAAGGTATAAAACCAAAAAGAGAGATTGAGGAGGAAGAGGTAGTTTATGCTTTTCCGTGGCTGATTCGCCAGATTAAGAATAAGGATTTTGTTGTAGTGAATAATGTGGAAGAATTTCCTGATGAAGCAGTATTTGAAAAAGAGGCTTTTTTAGAGGAAGGAATCAAAACTTCTCTTATAGTTTCATTAAAAAACGAAAATAAGTTAATTGGATTTATAGGTTATGAAAGTTTGTCAAAGCCTATGACGTGGAAAGAGGATCAAATTGAAATATTAATAGACATTTCAAAGGCTTTTTCACATACGAGAGCAAGAATTGTAAAGGAAAAAACATATAAAAAAACTCTTAGAGGGCAGGCAATTTTACTTAATAATTCTGAATCACAAATATGGGCATTAAGTAATGTTACTTTTTACGCAGCTGTTAATGAAGCCCATGCAAGGTTTTTTGGAAAGAAGAAAAGTGATTTAGAATATCAGGATTTATACGATATATTTGATATAGATACTGCAAATAAACTTTCTGCAAGTAATTGGGAGTTATTTCAAAAAAGTGAGCCGGCACAAAAAGAGATTGAGATTAAAAACTTCAAAGGTGAAAATAGACTGCTTCAAATTAAAAGTAAGCCCCAGAAGGATAAGACAGGTAATATCAAGTATCTTATTTGTACTGCTGAGGATATCACAGAGCAGAGATTAGCAGAAAGAGAGTTATACAAGGCAAAAGAACAAGCCGAAGCAGCAAATATTGCAAAGAGTCAATTTCTTGCAAATATGTCTCATGAAATAAGAACTCCAATGAATGGAATATTTGGATTCCTCGATTTGCTTCAATCAACTAATTTGTCTTTAGAACAAAAAGACTTTATACGTGAAGCAAAATCTGCTTCAAAGGTATTATTGTATATTATTAATGATATATTGGATCTTTCAAAGATTGAAGCTAAAAAACTAACCATGGAAAAGATTAGATTTAATTTAAGGAATACTATTGAAGATGCGGTTTCATTACTTGTCCCTAAGGCAATAGAAAAAGGACTTGAACTTTATACCATGATTAGAGCAGGTGTTCCTGAAGAGGTTGTTGGTGATCCATCAAGGCTTAGACAGATATTAAATAATCTTATAAGTAATGCAGTAAAATTTACTGATAAGGGTGAAATTTCTGTTACAGTTGATTGTTTAAAGGAAGAAAATGAAACAGCTGTACTTAACTTTGAAGTAAAAGATACTGGAATCGGAATTCGTAAGGATCATATTGATAAGATATTTAAATCTTTTAGTCAAGCAGATACTTCTACAACTAGAAAGTATGGAGGAACAGGGCTGGGGCTTGCCATATCTAGTGAACTGGTAAAAATGATGGGCGGTGAAATTCACGTTGAAAGTATACTTGGAGAAGGGTCTATATTTAAGTTTGATGTGAGATTGAAGATTGTAAAAAGGGCCTCAGAGCAGAAATTTGCGTTTGAAAAGCTTGATGGTATGAATATTTTAATTGTTAATGATGATGTGAATAACAGGAAAATTATTAATTCATATCTTCAAGAAACTGGTCTTAAAGTGTTTGAAGTTGAAGACGGAAGTAGTGCCATTACCACAATTCTTTCAAATGCAAATACAAAAAACAAAATAAATATTGCTATCATAGATTGTCAAATGAATGATATGAGTGGTTATGAACTTGCTAATACGTTAAAAACAATACCTTTTTCAAAGGATATTAAATTAATACTTCTAACTAATATAACTCAAAAGGGAGATGCTGAGGCTGCGAAAGAATATGGTTTTTCATCATATTTGAGTAAACCTGTCAGAAGAGATGACTTACTTGCTTGTATTGCTATAGCACTGGGCCTTAAAAAAGAAGATGGAGAAGGACATCAGGTTATAACGAAACATGTAGTTAAAGAAGTTCAAAATGCATTAGAACCAAGAATTTTATTGGTTGAAGATAATAAAATGAATCGTAAAATTGTTATAACTATGCTTAAATCACATGATATGACTTGTGATGTGGCGGTGAATGGTAGTGAAGCATTAAAAGCAATGTTACAAAAAGATTATGATGTTGTTTTTATGGACTGTCAGATGCCGGTAATGGATGGGTATGAGTGTACATCTAAGATAAGGATGTTAGAAGGAGACAAAAAGCATACTACAATTATAGCAATGACTGCTAATGCCATGGATGGTGACTCAGAAAAGTGTATTAAAGCTGGAATGGACGATTATATTAGTAAGCCTATTAATTTTGATAAGATGTTTGAGATGATAGAAGCTAATACTAAAAAGAGGGAGAGTGTAGATAATTATAATAAAATAATAGACGATAATATTGACTGCTTTGTAAAAACTACAGGACTTGGAAAAGATGATGCAAAAGAAATACTTGAAGAATATATAAGATGTTTACCTGATTTATTGTCAGGTATCAGCAAGGCTATTGATGGTAATGATTTTGATAAATTGGCTTGGACAACTCACGAGTTAAAGGGTTCTTCTGGAACCCTAGGAATACTTTCTATTCATGAATTAGCAATAAAATTAGAGCAGGCAGCTTTAAAACATGAAATAGATGAATGTGCTAGATTTTTTGCTAAAATAAAAGATTTGCTTCATTAAAGAGGGTCTTTAAAAATTAGGAATATAAAGGAGTTTTTAATATGAAAAAGGTATTAATAGTTGATAATTCATCGTATATGAGGATGTTCGTAAAAAAGATTATTGAAAAGGGAGGTTTCCAAAGTATATTTGGCGCATCAAATAAACAGGAAGCAGTAGAGCTGTTCAAGCTTGAAAAACCAGATATTGTGCTTTTAGATTTGAATATGTCTGAGGTTAGGATGGATGGTGTTGAAGTCCTAACTGATATAATGAAAATTGACCCTAATGCAGTTGTACTTATTATGTCAGCAGTAGGTCATGAAGAAGTGAAAGATGAATGTATAAAACTAGGAGCTAGTGGCTATATTAGGAAGCCTTTTCATACTGAAACTTTATTGAAGACATTAGAAGAATATAAATAAATTTAATGAATACATAGTGACCGTATTGGATAAATGATATGCGCCAAGGGGATAGAACTCTTTTTATTTTTAACAAATTAAAAGCTTCATGAATACACTAAAATGGGGGCATTGGCATAACAAGTTACTAGACTCCTTTTGTCCTAAGTATTTAAAAATACAATAGGAGGAATGATTTATGAAGGTAATGAATGGGATAGACGTATATGAAGGAGATAATATTTCAGACTGGAATGTTATTAAAAATACAGATGGTATTTCTGTAGTAATTCAAAAAGCAACACAAGGTCTATCGCATGTAGATAGTCTATTAAATTATAGATATCCAAGAATTAAACAGGCAGGACTTAAACTGGGATTTTATCATTACGCAAATGGCAATGATCCGACAGCGGAAGCAAAGCATTTTCTAAAAACTATCTCAGGATTAGAAAGTGATACTGTTCTGTGGCTGGATATAGAGGGAGAGGAAAATTGGAGCAGGAGCAATGCTATTAATTTTGCAAATGCGTTTATTAAATATGTACAGTCACAAGGCCGCAAGATAGGAGTATATTCCGGATACGCATTTTATAAAGATTATCTGCAGGGTAATATTCCAGATGTTCCACTTTGGATTGCAAGTTATGGTAGGCAGCCTTCCCTATATCCAGATAATGCTTCATGGCAGTATTCAGAAACTGGGAAATTAAATGGAGCTGTGGGATATGTGGATTTAGACTATTTTATAGAGGATATATTTACTGGAAATGTATCGCCTGCTAAGCCTAATACTCTTGTGCAGCAGATAAAAGCTCTTCAGTATAACCTGAATTTAGATTATAGTGCAAAATTAGCTGTAGATGGGATTGCAGGACCTGCCACTACTGCGGCACTAAAGGGAATACAAAATATCATTGTTAAAGGTCATAAATCTCATGTAGTGCTGTGGATACAGCAGAAACTTGAACAATATGGCTATTTAAAGAAAAATTCCTATACTCCTATGGTTTATGATGAAGCTACTTTTCAAGCTATAACTAATCTCCAGAATAATTGGAGAAAAGCTACAGATGGTATTTTAGGTCCAGACACATGGAGTATATTTTTGAATAACTAGGCTAAGTAAGCTGTAAAATGAGGTGCACCCCAAATGTTTTATACGTATATAACATTTGGAGTGCACTTTATTACATGTATTTGTTTAAATACCTGTATATAGTAGGCTCGGAAACAAGGAGAGCCTTGGCTACTTTAACTACAGCACCTTTCAAATTGAAAGCTCCTTTATCGTATAAATGTTTTACTACACAAATTTTTTCATTAGCAGACATGCGTTCTGGAAGAATATTTATTTCAGATATAGCTTCATTAATCATGGTACATAAGAGATCATCCAC
Organism: Clostridium ragsdalei P11; assembly: GCF_001675165.1. GTDB lineage: Bacteria > Bacillota > Clostridia > Clostridiales > Clostridiaceae > Clostridium_B > Clostridium_B ragsdalei. The sequence goes on along the minus strand of NZ_LROS01000014.1, from coordinate 509 downwards.
ATTATCATAAAATTGTTCTTGTGTTTTTATGTTTTTACTTTCACTCACGTCTGCATTTGATACAAAACTTAATTTGTCCATTAAATCCTTAACTTTATTATAAGGTTCAATATCTATATTTACACAAAGTAATCCTATTATCTTGTTATCATCATTTTTAATAAAATAACTTGAAGATTTGAAAGTTTTAAAATTACCAGCTGCCTTGTAGTTAGCTACGTAATTTTTATTTGTATAAGTTTTATTCTGAAGTATATTGAGAACTAAGTTAGTAAGGGGACTACCTATATTTCTTCCTGTCAAATGACCATTTTTTATAAAAATTATAGAATTGTTAGGAGTAGTTATATCTTGGATTACTACCTCGCAGTTATCTCCTAGAATTTCAGAAATAAATTTAGCTACAGGTATGTATTCTTTTAATAATTGTCTGTTATTCAAATTTCTCACCCCAATTATTATTTAACTTATAACAATAAAGATAATAAATAAAAATAACAATATACCAC
>NZ_LROS01000013.1 GCF_001675165.1 Clostridium ragsdalei P11 | reverse complement strand
TGGGAATTAGTATCAGATATTAAAATTCTTTTTGACGAACTTAATTCTAATTTTGCTAAGATTCATTCATTAGCTTATGCTAGAAGTTTCCTAGTATAAGTTAAATTATCACTTAGAAACCCTATAAAAGTCTTTTAAGAAATACCTTCTTATTGTTTGCCTTGAGGTTTCATTTCCCTTTTTACCTAAAGTATCAGCAATATAATCTAAATTTTCTTCTAATGTTTCTTCACTAAAGGTTATCTTAACAAACTCTACAAAACGACTTACTATATCATCTTCAAAATATTCATCATCAGTTATTGGAATTACATTATCTATATCCACTTTAAAAGTTTTATATCTATCTGAATTAAATTCTCCACCAGCATAAATTAAGCATTCTTCATCTAGTGAATATCTTCCAAACATACATCCTACTGAATAGGATATAAATGATTTAATATCACGTATTCTGTTTGCTTTTTTAAAAGTAACCTCTTTGTCATCTACGTTTGAATCCAATTCATCTTGTAATCCATAAATCTCAATAAATATTCTATTTATTTCCTCTTGATTTTCTTTAAGTTTATTAAACTGATTTTCTGAATAACAATTAAACTTATTAAAACTTTCTTCTAAGGTTAATGAATCATTTTTATAGCAAAGTAATATATGTTTTCTGAAATCCCATGATATTTCAGATAAGTCCCAGTTATCTCTCGCCATTTCTATACATTCATCAACTAACTCATTAATATGTCCTTTAATTCCAATATTACTTGGAAAAATTATCGGAATATTTTTTATATTTCCAGCAGTCAGATTTATTGTTGGAGAAACTATTTTAAAAAATACTTCCCCAACCTTGCTATTGAAATATGCTAAAAAATACTTTAAATTACTAATATCTTTTGGAAATAATGAATCACCAGATTGATCAAATATAAAATTCTTTGGTAAATATCTTAGTCCTATACCAGAAGAACCTATTCTTTTCCACGTTATTCCTTCTTTAAAATAGTACGCTTCATTTCTTATTACTGAACTTCTATTATTTCTTATTCCTTCCCCATTATTTTCCCAATTTACAACACTTAAATGATTTCCATACCACTTTTGTAGATTGCCACCTTCATTGTACATATTCCATTTGCAATTATTATTCTGGGTACATATATTTGTCTTGTATATATTAACTTCATACCAGTATCTTGTAAACTTTGCATTATCACCAGTTTGCATACCAGTACAACTATTAGCATACTTATCGATTTTATCTTCAGCAAATATACTCATAGTTTTATTACTTACCCAATATGCAATAGGTGTTCCAGGTATCTTAGTAAAACTTAACTGTTTAACATTACTATATCTATTATTTAAATTAAAAAATTGACTTTCTTTTTCATACCTTCTTGAGTCATAAAAATCAACTAGTCTTATGCCTATTGGTTTAAACTCACTTATATGATGCTTTCTAGCAATGAACGAAACTGTTTGAACTACTTTTCCAATTATATTATCAAATGCTTCCATTCCTAAATGTACTATAGCGTATAAACTAGTACAACCTAGTATTCTTTTTCTTAATTTCTCGAATGAACCTGTAAACATCCAAGAATGCATAGTTACCATCGAAGTAAATCCATCTGTTTTTGTCATTATGATACATTTTTCTATAAAAACACTAAATAAATCACTTTTTGAATTAGCATAATTTTTTTCGACATAATCTTTAAGTTTTTTATTCATACCATTACTACCCATATAAGGAGGATTGGTACAAACTATATCATACTTTTCACTCATTATTTTAGCCTGTTTAACTAAATCAGGTATCTTCTCTAAAATAATATTTTTATACTGCAATTCAAATAAATCAGTTGTATCACAATTTCTTATCTCTTCAATTCTTCTCTCAATTGCATCAAAATCAATCCCTTTAACTTCTAATATAGAACCATATTCCTTTGCATCATTAAATACATTTATTAAATACTCTACATCTTCTTTTAATGATTCATTACCACTTGCAAAAAAATCTATGGCTTCTTTAGGAAATCCATTACTCTCTTGAATAGAGCACACATTTAAGTCTATTTTTTTTCTAAATATTCTTCTACTATAACTTCTGGCCTTCATCATAACAGCAAAATATGATAATTGCACTGCCCTATCATCTATATCTAACCCATAAAGGTTCTTTTCTAGTATGAGTTTAGGAATTTCTCTTTCTGAATATCCTGATGATTTATAAATGTCATATAATACATCAAATGCATAAACAAGAATATGACCCGACCCCATACAAGGATCTAGAAATTTTATATCTTCAGGTTTTAAATCCTTATTTTCATCCCTTATAACCTGTAACTGTTTCATAACCTCTGGCTCTTGCTTTGCTTCTTCTAAATAGTACTTCCACTTAGCCTTTAATTCATCATCTGGATGGCTTTCTAGCCAAAGCCTTCCTAATGAATTTTCCACCATGTACTTTACTATCCAATCAGGTGTAAATAATTGTGTAGCTGCTGGTATATTTTCCTTTGTTATCTTTTTATTTTTCTTTAAGTCTGCAAAAACTTCATCTTTCTTTTCAGAAATGTAATATTGATATAACCATCCTATAATTTCTACTTGCTCTTTCCAATCTTCTTCGGTAATCGACGTTACTAAATCTCTTATTATAGAACCCTCTTGAAGTAAATTATCAGGTAATAACAATTCCGTATAATCTTCTATTTTTTCAAATACTACAGGCATTATTTTTCCAAGTTCATTACACTGTTTTATAAATAAATACTTAAATAATTCTTCCGTATTATTTTCATCCTGCAATTTATAAATTAAATCTACATTTAAATTTTCAAAATCTAAGTTTGCTGCTTCACGAATGATATCAGGTTCTGCTTTATTACTATCAGTAGATGATAAAACCCTTACCCCGCTAGGTAAATATTCATTTACTTCCATAAATCTAATGGCAATTAATCTATTAAACCAGGTATATGCGACTTCTTCAATAACTTGATCAAACCCTTTTTCATTTATCTTTTTAACTAAACTTTCCCTATGTTTAAGCAATCTTTTGTCATACCTATTGCCATTCACCTCAAATGCATCTTCAAAAGTTTCTACACTTTTTATTTCATTCTTTGTTATGCCAAAAGTATATGCCTTTTGTTCTATTTGCCCTTTTAATTTAACCCTTGCATTAACTGCAAAGTTCTTAATTGCAGATTTATCCATAAGTATCTTCCCTTCATATATCTATACAAAACAAAACTTCAATATGTTTTGTATAAAATACTATTTAAACAAGTTTTATTCTGGTATCTTCATTTAATTCTTGCTTTAACTTTGCTTTTATATCCTTCAATAATTCATCAATATCAGCTTCAGTTTCTATAGTTTTTGCTCCATGAAGTATGTTGGCTATGCTTATATTCTTTGTTTTCTTTATCTTATATACTGGAGGCTTTTCTCCCCTTATTATATCAGCACCGCCACCTACAGCTGGTTTTGGATTTGGCACTACTTCCGGCTTTCTTCTTTCTACTTCTTTTGATATTTCTTCAAAAGAACGCATTTTTAATCTATCACTTTCTTCTTTCATTGCTATTGCTTCATAGAAATTGTTAGCTCTATCTAGTCTACCAATCAAATCATCAAATCTCTTTTGAAACTTGGCACTTAATTCATCTTTAAATTTATATAAACTAAGCTCATTTAATACTTTCTCGCAGTCTAATTGAATTACCTTTCTTACTGGCTCACATTCTACTTCTAGTAAATCAGTAAATCTATTTGAAAACTCTTCAATCAATCCTGGCAATTGAGGTATCTTAGAATATGGTTCTTTACCTCTAACTATCTCATTAATCTTTTGTATTAAATCTATAGCCTGTTCATCTAAAACATAAGTCTTATTTTTATCATAGATTTCAATTTTTTCTAAAGCATCATCAAAGAATTTCTTTTGATTCTTAAAGAATTTTTTTACATCCTCAGAATAATCTGCATAATCTAAAAAGTCATCCTTTAACTCATAACATTTTTCATAAAACTCCATAGTATCTTTTATACTTATTACCTCATCAAAAATTCTCTTTCCTTCATCAAGTATATCTTTACCTGGGTAATTTGCTTGCTTATAATATACTAGGAGTTCTCTTATACTTGCTATTTCTCCCTGTGTTAAGTCTTTAAACCTACTCATAAGTCCATCTTCATCAGCAGGCACAGCAGAATAATTAAATAATTCTTTACATAATTCTTTAACATTAGTTATATATTTTATTGGAGTTTTTGCTCTCTTCTTAACTAATACTTTATCTATATAATCCCTCTTTGTTAAATACTTTACTACATCCCTATCATCAGTAGTTAAATATTGACTATTATACTCTATCTTTATTTCTTGAGCCTTAAATAATTTTATTATTATTGCTGCAATATCAAGTTCTACCCATCCATAGGGTGCTTTTGAATATAATCCTATAATTCCTTTCATGGTCATAGGAATGTTTCTTGATGTATTTCTTTCAATATAACTATTTACTTCATCTATTGCTAACTTATTTTTTTCTTCAATAAAACTTCCCTGAACATTATTGTTTAATAGAATATCTTGTAACTCTCTTGAACTATCTATATATTCTTTAATATAATTTAGTTTGCTATATAGGGTATCTATTAATATCTTAAATGCATCATTTATACGTTCAACCGGGTTCTTTTCTTTAATATCCAAAAGCTCCGAATTTGCAAATATTTCAGCAGTTTTTAACCCTTCAATTAATAGATTTTTAACTCTATCTTTTCTTTCGGAAACTTCTCTTGATTTTCTAGTTTTTATATCCTCTATGACCTGTGTTGATGCAGTACCACTTTTTACTCTTAGATATGCTTGAATTTTTAATATTTCTTCCATTTCCTCTAGGAATGCTGTATCATTTGGTAATTTTATAATTACATTATTCTCTCTTGCAGACATCAGTTTTAATTCTTGATGGGTAAGATCTACACCTGTTTCAAAATAAGGTGTAATTACTTTTAACCCAATTTCATTATTTTGTTGACCTCTTGGTATGTCATCTGTCATTGCATTGTATGGGAAATCATATTTTGAAGAATACCTATATTTCTTTTCAGTATAAATTTCTTCAAATATTGTTCCACCAACTTTTTGTATGACTTCTCCAATATCAATTTTTATACTCTTAATTTCCCTATTAACATCCTGCTCTTCGTGAGTTAGGAATATATATTCTTCTCCATTTTTTTGAATAAGGGTTTGTCTTACTAATTTTTTTAATGACTCCTCTACTTTCTTTTTAATCTCTAATTTATCATCATCTATATGCTTAACTAATAATGTAGATATATTTTCAAGATTTGAAGGTATTTCTTTTACATACTTAATCATAAATAAAAGTTTTAATACTTCTACATCTTCCTCGTTAAGTTTCGAGTTATTTTTTGCGTGAATTATGACCGTTTTTATATTAGCATCTAAAAATGATTCTATGGTATCATAGAATGCTGAAAATGGTATTAATACGCCCATTTCTTCATTTTCATATTTAATTGATGACTCTTGAAATGCGCTAAGTAGTGATCTTTCACCTTCAGCTAAATGCTTACCAGATGCACCATGTATTCTAATTCCTGTAAATACCGATTGAAGTAAATTAAACTGATAAGGTATAAATGGATACACTTCGGCAAAATCATTTTCGTTTTCATATACTTTCATTTCTGCCGTATCATTTGAAAAGGTTATTAAATTCTTTAATATAGAACACTTATCTTCATACAGCAATTTCAATGAATCTGCTGCTCCTGGTTTTTTTTGTAGTATACGCTTTTTAATTACTTCATCTACATTTGCAGATGATAGTGACAATCTAGTATTAAATCTGCCTTGAATTTTACTAAAATCGTTTCCTTTTACCTTTGTTACAGAGTCTATATCTTGCTGACTAGTAACGATAACCCATGCTTTACCACCACAGTATGTTCCTAAATCTTCAACGACTGTTTGCAAATTTAGCATTAACTGAGAATCGCTGCCTATGTATTGTCCAATCTCATCCACTAAAAAAAGTACATGATGATTTTTACCTTTTGTTTCAATATATTCTTTAACCCTTTGAGCAAACTTCTCTATACTTAAACTATAATTTTCTTCTGCTTTGTTGTACCAATCTCTTGCTGTTTCTTCACTCATTTTAGTAGTTTTAGATAATGCCTCTACAATAGAGTCTTCCTCATAGAAAAAATCTTCTCTTGCATCTTCCCAAATGCTCCCTGATATCTTTTCAAACTCTGCCTTAAAATCCTCATACACTTCATCTTTAACCATTTGTCTTTCTAAATCTGCTACCCAGGCAATCGAACCACAAAAGCCTTGCATTTCATTAAACACCTTATTAAATACTTTTAATATGGAATCTTTGTCTGCCTTAGAATCTGATTCACTCTTTGAATCAATATTAAATAAAATAACATCTGCTGTAATATCCCCTGCCTGTTTCATATCTGCCACAACCATTGGATCGTAAACTTTATTATCAAAGTATTCAATAGACTTTTTGCCATTTACCACCCTGTTCTCCAGCAAATATGATAATATTTTTAGAAAATGTGATTTACCAGAACCAAAGAAACCTGATATCCAAACTCCCATTTTATCTGTATGATCTAATATACCCTTTTTATATGCTTCAAAGAAGTCACCAAAATGTCCTAGTAATTCATTTGTAACTACATATTCATCTAGTTCTTGAAAAATATCAGATTCATCATCCTGTCCTACTTTAATAACTCCTTTTATATCCCTTTCTATATCCTTTAAGAACATCTTCTTAAGTTCCATGCTTAAACCCCTCCGTATCTTAGTATTTAATACTTATCTATTAATTGAAATGCCCTATAATAATTATCATCTTTGATCTCATTAAATAAAATCAATTCTAAGCCATCATATTCCCCTGGAAAAAACATAACTACAGGCACTTGATCAACTGCATTATGTAAATTATTCAATACTGTATGTGAACGCATAATTGGCCATGCTTTGCCAACACCAGTTATAAACACAATATCATTAGGTTCAACTCTATTTACTATATAATCCAAAACCATATCATTTTTAAGAGTCAATCTAAGTGATTTTCTAATAGCATTAAAAACATATTTGCTGCCTTTTTTCTTCTCCATTTCAATGTTTTTTTGCAGATATCCTTTTTTATTCATTACCTCTAATATTATTTCATATAAATCAAATTCTTTTATATTAATATCGGAATATTCATCACTAATCTTTTGTTTTATGAACTCAATATGATCTCTTACCAAGAGTTCATACTTAGGTTCATAATCAAATATATAATAACTTATCTCATTACCTAACCCTTTATTTTCCCTAAAGGATTTATCTGTAATCTTAGGTATTATTCCATCCAATCTTTGATATATAGTTTTCATTTTTTAACTCTCCTCTAGGCATTTTAACAACTTAATAATCCGCCTCGTTATCCTTTACAAGTTTTTCATATAACTTCTACTTAAGACTTATGTACTAACATCACTTCTAAGTATATACCGTCACCTATTTCTTTTAAATGTTGTGCTAAGTCACAATCTACTATTGGTATAGTTATTTCCTTATCACCCTTTTGATTTTTAATGAATCCTGCTTCAAAAAGAATTCTAGTAACTACCTGTTTGAGTTTATAAAAGGTATATTCCTTCCATGATGCTACAGTATCACTTTGTTCACATTTTCTTTGGAAGTAAACATTAAAGTCACTATCTGTAATATATTTTTCCCTCAAGATATTTTTGTCCCTATAAACTTCGCTCATAAACTCAAAAAATAGCCTATCAGTTTTCATAATCATATAAATCGCAATTTGCTTACTCGTTTCCAAATCCCCATTTACTAATTTATCAAGTAGGAATTCATCTAAACTCTTTAATCTTTTTAATGTTATTGACGCAATTTCTTTTTTTCGTGCTTCAGATTTCATCTGAAAAATATTTTCTTTAATAGACATATTTTTTATTTCAGAATCATTAAATCCTTTTAAAATAAGGCTTGCAGCCTTTTTTGTTTCTATATAAAGGTAAGGCATCGATTTTATTGTGGATTTATATTCTAATTGTTTAGTCATATTTTACCATTCCTTCGGTCCCAAAATTTATACTTCCTATTATTATAGCATAATATGAAAAAGCAAAATATTTCTTTTAAACTACATACAGGTTTTTGCTATTTTGTTTTAATCTGTTTTAATTTGTGATATTTTTTTGGAGGACATTTGGAGGACATAAACCCAAAAAGAGCACTTTGGAATAAATTCCAAAATGCTCTTAAACGTTGATATGCTACTTTGATAATATTTCTACCCAATTCTCAGGAAAACCAATCAATCTTAAATCTATAACATCTTTATACTCATTAAGTAACTTTTTTAATTTGTTCTGAAATATGCCCCATTTACTACCATTTTTCGTAAGTTCTTTTATACCTAATATAGATATAAATAATCTATTTGAATTTATACTTTCTTTATATTCGTTATATCTATTATGTAATTTAGGTATTATTGCCATTTTCTTATTGTATAATCTACCATAATGCGCACATATATTCCTAATGTATGACAAATTTTCAGCCCAACTTTCCAACAACTGATTATTTATGTTAAAACAATTTCTAGATATATCTTTTTGATCAGCTGTATTTAAATTAGAATACGTTCTTGATAACATACCGAACGAAAATATTTCTACTAGTACCCATATTGGGAAACGTCCCTTATATTTAATTAAATGATGCTTTACAAATAATTCTTTTCTATTATTATGGATTTCAAGTTTTATTTCATCAATTAATCCTTTATGATGTTTTCCTGCAACATCGTCATATCCATTATAAAATCTTTCATCTTTAAATAAGTCTGAGTTTTTATATGCCTCAGTACCATATTTAATTGATAAACTATATGCCATATATGTTCTAAATGCTATTTCTATATCTTCCAATATATCTAAAATTAAACTTCTTAATGCTTTATCAAATTCATACAGTTTGTACATATCCTCGAAAGAAATTTTATAAGCATAATCATCATTTTTATTAAATTGCAATGCATACGCAGTTAATCTGTAGTAATTTGTTATCTTTAAAACATTAATAGCCTTATCATCATTACCTATTTTCATATGTTTATCTTTTAATATTTCTAATTGTTCTTCAAATGTCCTAGGTTCTTTAAGCTTTATCTCATCTTCCATAAACCCTCCACATATATCTAAAAATCCACCCGGTTCGCATTGTTAAGAGGCGCGGTGGATTTACAATAATATAACAAGTTTAATGACTTACACGGTTCGCATTGTTAAGAGGCGCTGTAAGTTCTGTTACTATTATAGTATAACAATTTTGCAAATTTGTATACTTATTTTTCATTCAAATATTTCAATTGCGTTAAATTATATTCATATATCTCGATATATCTTTCTTTTTATCTTTTAACGCTCCTCTCAATTACTCCTTTAATTTCATCTTTTTAAGTTCTAACGCGAGATCATTTTTTTGTTATTTTGTTTTAATCTGTTTCAATTTGTGATATTTTTTTGGAGGACATTTGGAGGACATAAACCTAAAAAGAACACTTTGGAATAAATTCCAAAATGCTCTTAAACGTTGATATTCATGGTGCCGGAGGCGGGAGTCGAACCCGCATGTTGTCACCAACGACGGATTTTGAATCCGTTGCGTCTGCCAATTCCACCACTTCGGCATATTTGTATCCGCTGTTAATTTCTATACTTTAGCGGTTAACAAATAATATGATAACAGGTGCTAGCACATTTGTCAAGTTAAATTTTTTAAAAAAATGGCAAAAAATTTTTTATAGTAATTTTGCTTTATGTAAAGTGAATACACCTAGAAAGATTATGCTAATTTACCGGCCAGGAAGGCTTTCTGCCACTTAACACTTCATCTATACCAATGGCTGGATGAACAGACATTCTTATACCTGCTTCTTCTGTATGTGCTGCAGTATGATGTGTTACAATTACATTTTCAAGCTTAAAAAGAGGATTACCTCCAGATGGTTCTTCTCCTTTAAATACATCAATGGCAGCTCCAGCAATTTTATTTTGCAAAAGTGCTTCAAGTAGAGCATCTTCATCAACCACTTCTCCCCGTGCTGTATTTATAAGAAATGCTTCAGGCTTCATAAGAGATAGCTCCTTTTTACCTATCATGCCCTTTGTCTTCTCCGTAAGTGGAACATGCAAGCTTATAAAATCAGAATTTTTCAGTACGTAATCTAAATCCTCAGTAACTTCTATATTATCTATTTGTCTTGAAGTTGCATTTCTCTTGAACCCTATGACTTTCATACCAAATCCCTTTGAAGCCTTTAAAGCAACAAGCTTCCCTATATTACCAACGCCTATAATTCCAAGAGTTTTACCTTCAAGATCCATTCCAAAACTTTTTCTTATTTGAAAATTTCCATCTCTAAGTTCTCTATCATAAATAAGTAATTTTTTGGCAAGTGCCAATATAAGTCCCATAGTATACTCAGCAACACTGTTTTTATTGGATTCAGGAGAATTGGTAACTCTTATTCCAAGACTTGATGCAGCTTCAACGTCTATATTATCCACTCCAACACCAAATTTAGATATGACTTTCAACTTTGTTCCTGATTTCATAATTTTTTCAGTAATGTTTGCCATTCTAACTAATATTGCATCACAGTCTTTTACTTCCTCTACCAAAACATTTTCTGAAATATCAGAAGCCATTTTTAATTCATACCCATGACTTCTAAGATAATCCTTGCCTTCTTCATATATATTTTCTGTAATCAAAACTCTATAACTCATACTAAATCACCCTTTCATATATAATCCCTTTGATTTTTTACTATAGTAAAACCTTAATGCAGTTATCAAAACTCCAAATAAACACATAATTCCAACGCTTATATATACTGATTTCATGCCATAAATAAAAACATCATCTCTGCCTTTTATATAATCCACCACTCTGTACCCGATTTTATAACTCATCCTGTTGTAAAGTAATAAAGTAGAAAGAGATGTGCCTAGAACAAATCCTAAATTTCTAATAAGAGCATTTACACTTCCTGCTATTCCAAGCTTATCTCTACTAACAGTAGACATAACTAGCGAATTATTAGGAGATTGAAACATTCCATTTCCTAGAGTCATAATTCCTATATAAGCTATGATCAAAAGTACAGTGGACCTTTCATTTAAACTAGATAAGAAGAACAACCCCAAACTCGTAAAACTAAGTCCAAATAATGTAAGTATTTCTGATCCAATTTTATCTGACATATATCCACTAAAAGGAGCCACTACAGATAAAACAATAGGAGATACCATCATGAGAATTCCAGATGCTGCCGGTGAAAATTTCAATGTGTCCTGAAAGTAAAAGGGAAGTATTATATTTGATGCACTAATTGCAATAAATGAAATAAAAGCACATATTATACTTATTGAAAATAAGCTGTTTTTAAAAATGCTCAATTGCAAAATTGGCATGCTTATTTTATGTTCTACTATAATAAACAATACGAAAGTTATAAATGAAATTACAAAGGCTGAAATTATAAATATATTGTCATAACTTTTTACCTGGCCTTGTCCCAATGCTCCAAACAATGAAACTGTAGCTACTATAAATAGTAAAGCTCCTTTTATATCTAGTTTTTCATCAGAGGTAGTATGTGCTTTAGGAAATATCTTTAATGTAAGTATAAATACAATTATTCCTATAGGTATGTTTATTAAAAATATATATTCCCAGCTTACAGCAGAAACAATAATACCCCCAATTGGAGGACCTGCCATAGAACCCAATGCCACAAATGTACCTAAAACTCCAAGTGCCCTCCCCCTCTCGTTAGCCGGGAAGACGTGAGTTATGATTCCCTGATTAGTAGCCATTGTAGCTGATGCTCCTACTGCTTGTATAACTCTTGCTGTTACGAGTAGTGGCAGTGAACTTGTGAGCCCGCACAGCAGCGAACCTATGGTAAAAAGAACGACTCCAAATTTAAAAACTTTTGTCTTTCCTATCATATCCCCAAGTCTTCCAAATATTAAAATAGTTGCTGCAACAGTTATTAAAAAACTGGTAACAACCCATGTAATACCTGACATTCCTACATTTAATTTAGATGCCATATCCGGCAGTGCTACATTTACAATGCTGCCGTCAAGTGTTGACATAAATGTAGCAGAAACAACTGTAATCAGGATCAACCACTTTTTTTTGTTCATTTCACTTTCAATTTTCTTCAACCTTCACTCATCCTCCTAAAAATGCTTTTCCATTTTTTAAATCTTTCAAGTTTTTTATCAAAATAAGCCTGTATACATATATATATGTTACTAGTTAGTCTGATCAAAGTTGCTGCCTTATTATTCATATCATTTGCTCTTTCCATTAATAAATAAAATAGCATTGCATAACTGATTGGTCAACTATATTGTACATCATAAATATTTTTTATTTGAATGAAATTTGATATAATTATTATATGATATATTAATCTCTACATATTATGAAATCTCTTTATGTAGTTACTCAAAATGAAGGAGAATGTAAATGATAGACAACTATTCTATTCCTAAATACGTACAATTACAAAACATAATTAAACAAGATATTATTTCAGGCAAATATAAAAATGGTGATATGATACCTTCTGAATCTAGCCTTATGAAAAAGTATTGTGTAACTAGAACAACAATAAGGAAAGCTATTTCAAACCTATCCAATGCAGGGTTAGTAAAACAAGTTCAAGGTAAAGGAACATTTGTAAATCTTTGCGATATAAAACATAATATGTGGAATTTCGGAGGATTTACAGATTATGCGATTAATAAATATGAAATTCCTGTATCAAAAGTACTTGAAAAAAATATTATTGTAAAAGATAACAAAAAATTTTTTAAGCTTGTAAGAGCAAGAGGAATAAAAAAAGAACTTGGTATATCATGGCTTACAATAGATTCTTCCTTAATACCTTTATCAATTTTTAAAAATATAGATAAACATGACTTTTCAAAAGAGTCATTATATCATGTTATGAAAAAGGAATATAAAATATTTCCAAAGACAGCTTCCCTCGAATTAAATTCCGTAATAGGAGATAATAAAACTAAGGAAATACTAGAATATACGGAGGATATACCTCTTATAAAAGTTACAGGATTTGTTTACGCTGAGGATAACTTAAAAATTGAAAAATTAGAAATTTTATACAGTCCCAACATGAAAATGAAAATTGTTACAAATATAAACGAATAAATCAGTATTGACTTTTATAATCTGGTATAAATAATTTTAGCATTGACATATACGTACAAGTTAATTATAATTAACTTGTACGTATAACCGTATATGCATATATATTATTATTATTGTTAGTTATTAATGTTTATGATAACGTTCTCAAAATTATAGGAGTGATAATTATGGAAAACAAAATTCTTGGTACCTTATATGGTATGGCAATAGGTGATTCAATGGGTATGCCCTCTGAACTCTGGAGCAGACGAAAAATAAAAAGTTTCTTTGGCAAAATAAATTATTTTCTAGATAGTCCATCTGAAAATGAGACTGCAATAGGATTAAGTAAAGGTGAATTTACAGACGATACAGCCCAGGCACTAGTAATATTAGATTCATTAATGCAAAATAACTTCATCCCAGATAAAAAAATAATTGCTTCAAATTTAATAAATTGGGCAATAAAAACCAATGCCTTTGACAAAAATATTCTTGGGCCAAGCTCCAAAGCTGCTTTAAATGCAATTCAAAATGGAGAAGATGCTGAAATTTATACTTCTAAAGCACTTACTAATGGAGCTGCCATGAGAATTGCACCTATTGGGTGTTTATTTAAAAGTGATAATAAAGAAGATCTTGTAGATTATGTATATAAAATAAGTGAAGTCACCCATAAAACTGATGTTGCTATAAGCGGTGCTTCCATGATAGCAGCTGCTGTAAGTTCAGCTATAGAAGATAAGGATTGGAATACAATTATAAAAGATTCATTAGATGTTTTTGAAATTGCTAAACATTATGGGTATGAAACATTTTCTGCTTCTCTATCGGAAAGACTAAAACTTGCCCTTGATATAGCAATGAAATATAAAGATGATGAAGAAAAATTCGGGCAAAAAATATATGATATTATAGGCTGCGGGACATTGACAAGTGAAGCAGTCCCTTCAGCACTGGCAATAGCTTATTTTACAAAAAATCCTGAAAAATGTAGTTTAATGTGTGCAAATTTAGGTGGTGACACAGATACTATAGGTGCTATGGCTACTGCTATTTGTGGAGCTAAAGTTGGAGTTAAAGCTATAGGCACAAAGTGGATCAACTTGATAAATATGAGTAACAAAGTTGACTTTAACTACTATTCACAAAAAATATTTGAACAAAGGTTAAAATAATAAAAATTTTAAAGGAGTGTTAAAAATGAATGAATCAAAAAAAACTTCAATTTTTTTACCCCATGAAGAAAGAAACGGTAAACCCTTAGATTTATTTTTTCTATGGTGTGCAGCAAACATAGGTATACTAGGTCTTGTCTATGGTGCTATAATTATAGGTTTTAAATTAAGCTTTTTTCAATCAGTTCTAGTAACTATAGTAGGTTCTCTCTCTTTTATTTTAGTTGGTATTATGAGTCTAGCGGGGAAAGAAACCGGAGCAATAACTTTTATCTTATCAAGAGCACCTTTTGGATTTAAGGGAAATTATATTCCATCAATAATTGCATTAGTTGGTCATATGGGTTGGCTATCAATAAATGTATGTACGGGAACTTTAACTACAGTATCTTTATTTGTAACTCTTGGATTTAAATCAAACAATATATTAACTGCTATCAGCCTTGGTATTTTCATAATATTAGTACTTATTTCTGTACTTTTCAGCCATGAAACTCTGATTAAAATACAGACAATTTTCACTTATTTATTTGGTTCATTGACCCTTATTATACTTGCAATACTTATTCCAAAAACAAATTGGAATTTATTGTTGAATATGAAAAGTGGAAGTTGGATAGGTAACTTTCTACCAGCTGTAGCTTTTGTTATGGCAGGGACAGGAATAAGCTGGTCAAGTGCATCAGCTGATTATAGCTGTCATCAAAATCCTAAAAATTCATCAAGATCAGTGGCTGCTTCTGTAACCTTAGGTGGTGCAGTTCCATTAATAATTATAATGGGTGTAGGTTTATTATTATCTACTGCAGTTCCAGACTTAGCTAATTCATCAAATCCAACACAAGTAATAAGAGGTGCTTTACCTAGGTGGATTGCAATTATATATTACTTAACTGCCATAGGTGGACTAACCCCTCAATGTTTCTTAGGTTTGAAATCTTCAAAACTTCTTTTGGATGCTATAAATATTCATGCTAAAAATGCTTCAGTAGTAATATTTCAGGCTCTTATAATAATTATACTTCCATCATATATTTTATTTATAGCACAAGACTTTCAGGGGACATTGGAAAGTTTTCTAGGAATACTTGGTAAGCTTCTAGCTGCATGGTCATCTGTATTTTTCATAGATTATCTATTTATAAGAAAAAAACATGGTTATTCAAGGAAGTTGCTTGAAGATAAGAATTTCAATCCTATAAATTATAGAGGAGTTATAAGCTGGCTTATTGGTTTTGTTGTAGGATTATTATTCTCAAATACATTCATATTTAATGGGCCATTTGCTGTAGGTATTTTTAAAGGTAATAGCTTAAATGTACTTTTAACATTTGTAGTAAGCGGAGCTGTTTATTATTTCATTGGAGTACTAAGTGGCAAATCAACAGTATATACTGAAAGTACTGGTGGTGAATTAAATGAATAAAAGTGAAGATCTAATTAAAAAATTGAATTCAAATAAAAAGATTATGATATTGGGTTCAGCTATACTTGATATGCTTATAAAAATAGATACTTTACCCAAAAGCGGTGAAGATATAACAGGCATTCAAAAAGAAACCAATGTAGGCGGCTGTGCATATAACATATCAAAAATATTAAATCATCTTAATATTAATCATGACTTATTTGTACCTATAGGTACTGGAATACATGCTGATATAATAAAGAAACAGCTTCTAAAAGATAATCGCAATTTGTTTGCAGAAGATGAATGTATGGATAATGGATGGTGCTTATCTTTTGTTGAAAACGGTGGTGAAAGAACTTTTGTCACAATTCAAGGAATTGAAACAAACTGGAAACCTGAATGGTTTAATAAAGTTACTATAAAAGATTATGATTATATTTATATTTCAGGATATCAATTTCAAGAAGGCGGCAACAGTGGGAATGTTATTTTAAAAGCACTTGAAAACAAAAAGGAAAGTTGTCTCATAATATTTGATCCAGGTCCTAGAGTTAAAAATATTGATAAAAAAATTTTAAAAAAATTGCTTACTATGAATACTATTTTAGAGTTAAACAAAATGGAACTCATTTTATTATCCGGTGAAGAAGATATTGATAAAGCAGCTAGGAAATTATATGATATAACAAATAACCCTGTTATTGCAACTTTAGGTGGAGATGGCACTTTATATTGTACATCCCAGGGCACTAATATAGTACCTTCTAAAAAAGTAGATGTAGTTGATACAATTGGCGCCGGAGACTCACATACTGCTGCCTTTATGTCTGGTATTGCATCTGGTTTTTCAATAGAAGAATCTTGTATACTTGGAAATGAAGTTGCCTCTAAGGTAGTTCAAAATAGCGGCTGTACAATTACTTTATAAAATAGGAATTTAAAGATATGAGCATAGATTTGAGTATAACAAATCCATGCTCATTTTTCATTTTGTGAATTCTCCTCATAAATAAATATTTCTTCAATACTCACATTAAAAAATTTAGAAATCTTAAAAGCTAGCAATATAGATGGATTATAACGTCCATTTTCAAGTGATCCAATTGTTTGTCTTGATACTTCCAGTTTTTGTGCTAGCTCTTCTTGTGTGATACCATGTTGTTTTCTAATTTCTTCAAGCCTGTTTTTCAAATTAATGCCTCCAATCACAATAGAAAGCGACTTTGTAATATTAGAATATTACTGTTTTTCTGTAATGTCAAGCTTGCTTTCCATTATTATTATAAAAAAAGGGTTTTAAAAAATCAAACCCTTTCTTTAGATACTATATCAGTATCAGTAGCAGTAGCAGTAAAATAATTTTAAAAACCTCCAAAATGCATTAAAGCCTAGGCAATGCTAGTTAATGTCCCCTGTGCTTCATTAATTTTTTCTGCTGCCTTAATTTAAATTTTTTCTCTTTTTCTTCTTCCTTTTCTTCTCTTGAAACCTTTTTTATTTTTAGTTTAAAATCTTCATATTGCTGCTTCATGGCAATTTGTGCCTTTGTGCCTATACCATTGTCTTTAGTCTCTTTTTTAATTTTTCTCTGAAGTCTTTTAGGGTTTATTTTTTTATCAATGTTTTTATCATAATCATTGATATCTAGTGGTTTATTAAACTTTAAATTACTAAAATTCTTTAGTACAAAGTCGTATACCTCATAATCTTTTGGTTCAGCACCAAATACGACTCTTGAAAGATATACTGTATCAGAATCCCATTTTTTAAACACACCAACCCAAAATGGCTCTTCAAAAAATACTGTTAACTTAATATTATCTGTCATTTTCTATTCCTCCTGTTTAATAAATAAAAAATCTAGAGAACGGACAACCCCAGGAGGGCAGGTTACTGCTGCCTTAAACGTACAAGCCAGGTTTTGGACTACCAACCAAAACTGTGTTTTTATCTCTATTAATATAATAGCAAAAATCATCTAAAATGCAATGTTTTTTCAAAACCTAAACTTTACCAGGTTTAAAAATTCTATAGTATACAGAAATTAATGCTATGTATATGTAAAACAATATTTGTATTATAAATACATAAGTTATTTTTATACCACCTGCAAAACCTATTATATAGGTTAAAAATGTAGCTCCCAAGTTATTAAAAATCATAGTAACAGCAGATGCAGAAGGTATATTTTTTTCAGTAACATGCTGCACAATATATCCTTGAAGTGCAGGATACATAATTGATATTGATATTCCTATAATTGCAAATCCTGCTAAAGCTTGAATCTTACTTTTTCCAAATAGTAAAATAATAATTCCCAAAATTGATATTAAAGGTGATATAGAAAGGAATCTAAGTTGTCCAACTCTTTCTAAGAATTTATCTCCTAAACTCCTTCCTATAGTAAACAGTATCCAAAAACTTAAAAGTATATTTGGTACTTCAATTTTACTAATTCCATAATATTTTTCAAGAAAAGTTCCTGTCCAATTTGTAGTTGAGATCTCCGCTCCAACATAGAAAAATACTGCAATGCAAAGTAACAAAATCATAGGATTTTTTAATATAGAAAAAGAAGTATTACATTTAGAATTACTTTTATAAAATGTCCTTCTATCCATTTTTAACACGAGAATAATATAAAAAGATATAAGTAATATATGAATAATATATGTGTAATTAAATTTTATACCCATCTTTAATATAAACCTGTCTATTGGCAAAATTAGAATTCCACCTAATCCAAAGCATGCATTTGCAAAACTAAATTTTTGATACTTTTGTGGAAGAAGTGAAAGCATTGTGCTCAAGTACAAACATGCCATCCCAGTTGCCAATCCTGCCATAAAATATCCAGTTAAAATAACATAAAATGATTGGGAAAATACAATTATAAGACTTGCAAAAATTTCAAATACAATTCCCAGATACAGTCCATTTTTAATCCCCAACCGCGGCATAAATTTTGCTCCTATAATATTTGTTATAAGTGCGGCACAGTATACTACTGATGGTATAAATGCAATGACATATGATGACACATTATATGTACTTTTTATAGTTGTTATAAAAGGTGATAATGTATTAGAAAACAGTGACAATAAAAAATATCCTATAAAAATAGTTACCATAGCTTTAAAGTTTTTTTCCATTAAATTTCTCCTACAAAAAGTTTTGAAATTACTTTTACCTTTCCATTATGTTTTTTTTAATATAAATCTCTTTTTGAATTATAACATTTTTCTTATAATATAATAAGGGCATGAAAGTTTACTGATCACTTTCATACCCTAAAAACAATTAAAATATAGTCTATATTTTAAATTTCTAAAACACCTATTACATCTTCAACTTCTTCTAAAATATTGCCTTCATGTATTTGATTATTTATATACTCAATATAAGGATATAAATGCTCATCATCTTCTATCTTAGGAACAATTTTTCTAATTAAATCATACACCGATTTTGTTGCCGTAGACATCTTCAATGGTTTTAGGAACTCAACAGCTTGAAGTGCATTTAATAACTCAATAGATAATATGTTTTCCAATAATCCTACACACTTATACGCCTTCCTTGAAGCATTATAACCCATGCTCACATAATCCTCTTGATTTGCACATGTTGGAGTGTTATCAATACTTGCTGGTGTTGACAATATACGCATTTCCCCTAAAAGTCCTGCAGCCGTATATTGTGGAATCATAAAACCGTTATTAAGTCCAGTCTTCTCAATTAAAAATGCCGGCAGTTCACTGATATGATGATTTACAAGCCTATCTATTCTTCTTTCCGACATTTTGGCAATACTCGTCATAGCAATGCATGAAGAATCTGCTTCAATTCCAACATATGATCCATCTGCATTACACCCCATAAGTGCAACGCCATCATCTTTAATTGGATATATAACAGGATTATCACAGCAGGAATTCATTTCAATAATTATTGTTTTTGCAGCATCTTTTAAAGTTTTTTTAGCTGCTCCATGAAGCTGAGGTATACATCTTAAAGAAAGCGCATCCTGAAGTCTATAATCTTTATATTTTATGGCAATTTCACTGTCTTCAAGTATCCTTAGAATATTTCTAGCTGTCATGTTCTGTTCCTCATGGGGTCTTACAGACTGCAGCCTAGGGTCAAATGCTCTTGTAGTTCCCCTTAAAGCCTCAAGACTTATTGCTCCGATAATATCTGCAGTTTTTGCAGCCTTTATTCCATCGTATATTGCCAATGCAGCTAGGGCAGTAACCGAAGTAGTTCCGGAAACCAAAGCAAGTCCTTCCTTACAACCTAATTCAACTGGTTTTATCCCTTCCAATTGTAATGCCTCATAACCATCTATTAGTTTACCATTATAAAAAGCCTTACCTTCACCTATAAGAACTAAGCTGATATGTGCTTCTACTGAAAGATATCCTACTGATCCGTGACAGGGTGCAAATGGAACTATATTACTATTTAGAACACTAACTATAGTTTCAATAGTATCAAATTTTACTCCTGAATATCCTTGTCCCATATTCAAAGTCATCATTAATAGAATTGCTCTAACACACTCCTCTTCTAATGCTTCTCCTATTGAGCAAGCATGGGATCTTAAGATATTTTTCTGAAGAATAATTGCATCTTCAGGCTCAATAATCTTATCACAGTTATCACCAAATCCTGTAGTTAACCCATATATAACTCTTTTCTCCTTTAAAAATTTCTCTACCAATCCTCTCGATTTAGTAACTCTTTTTCTAAAAGCATCTGATAATATAACTGTTGCCTTATATCTTGATATTGCTATAAACTCCTCAAGAGTAATATCTTTACATCCTATAACTACCTGCTTTAACTTTTTTGCATATTGAACACAGTTTTTCTTATCTTCATATTCCAACAGTATCACCTCTTCATCTTAGTTACATGCTCCTATGCGATCCACATCCATCAGCTGCAATAGGCATATATCGAACCTTATTGCCTTCTGCCACATCACCATAAAGAGCAATCCAATATGGTCTAAAAACACTTTCTATTTTTAAAACTTTAAATTCCGGTATTCCTCCAACATGCCTGTGCACAACTTTTAATGCAAGCTTTCTTGCTTTTAATATAAGATAATCATCGTCTTTATCAGATAGTTGAATAGAATTACTATCAACTTCCTTTAATTCAATTATGTCAGGCATACTATCTACCCATGAAACAGATCCTGTTGATCCATTGGCAAGCAAAGTAATTGTTTGTTTTTTTTCATTTGCTTTTTTTGATACCATTCTTTCAATAACTGTTGGTTTATGGATAATTTCAAGGGTCACAAGTTTAAATTCAACAAAATGTTTTCTAACCTCAGAAAGCTTTTTATTTAAAAATATAACTTTCCATAAAACTCCTCCCATAGCTTGAGCTCTTTTCTCTGCTTCTTGTTTTTCAACTTTAATAGGGAATGATTTTATATCCATAATATTTACTCCTAATAAAAATTTATTTTTTCTTACTGTCTTTAGACTTTCTAGAAAATTTAAATATTATTCCAAGGTAATTTATAAAAATTAAAGTTACAGCAATCATAATCCCATAGGGAATTAACCTTCCCACTATAAAGTCATTATGAGCTGAAATTGCATAATAAATTACCCCTACTACTATAAAATAAAGCAATACAAGAAACCCATCAATTCCAAACCAGGAAATTTCAAGTTTATCATTTTTCTTTGACATTATACTACCTCCTTAGCTACTTTTTCAGGAATAGATCTGCCAAACTTATTGCCTAAAATCCATGCTATTAAAGACAATGGCAGTGCAACAACAAGTGCTTCCACATTGAAAGCCTTAATAGGAAATAACTTAAAATATGCAAATGAAAATCCCCCTACAAGTATTCCAAGATAACCTCCTAATGCAGTTTTCCTACCTTTCCAAACAAGTCCACCAACTATTGGAACAAATCCTGCTGCCATCCAAATACTGCTTACAAATATAAATGCATCTTGTGCTGTAGTAAATTTAAATGCAATTGATAATGCTGCTAGTGATTCTACTATTATACCTATCCTTGTAAGTAGAACCAGTTTGTCCTGCGTAACATTTCCTTTAATCCTTCCGTATATATCATTTGCAAGAGTTGCTCCACCTGAAAGATAATATCCATCTAATGCAGAAATTATTGAACCTGCAAGGCCAATTATGAATAATGCCCTTACTCCTTGAGGTAAACTTCCTAATACAAGTTTTATATATCCTTCTCCAGGTACCATGTTCGGATATTTTACCTTAACAATGAGTCCTGTAAGAGTTAATACAATATCAAAACAAACCCACAAAACAAAGCATGATAGAAGCGCACGCCTTCCTGATTTTGGTGAATCTGATGCAGAAAATCTTTGGTAAAATGTTGGATCTGCATAAACTCCAAATGAAAGTACACAGAGCATTAAAGCTTTCATAGGCGTAAGTCCACCTAACGGATCCATTAATGCTGGAGTTTTAGATAATGCATGCTGAAGTCCAGCCCATCCACCAATACTGTCCCATTGCCCAGGAAGCACCATTGTAAGTCCAAAACACATACACCAAAACATTAACATATCAGTAACTGCAACTCCCATAAGTCCACCTAAAACTGCAATTACAATAACCATTACAATACATACTATACCTGCTGTAAAATTATTAATTCCCCAGGCAACCTTTCCTATAAATCCAAATGACGTTAACTGACCTATTTGAGTACAATATGTAAGCATTAATATAGCACCAAGAACTGCAACCCCCTTACCATATGCACTCTCCAGTAAATCCGGAACTGTAATGTCTGTTCTAATATGTATTTTGGGTCCTACCCAAAGTGCTAATGGCATACGTCCTAAATGGGAGGTAACACACCAAATAACCCAAACAGATAATCCATACATTGCTGAATATTCAACTGTCCCAATTGTTCCAACCCCACCATACCAAGTTGCAACCAGTGCTCCAACAGTAAGAGACCATGGAAGACTCCTATTACCTAGATAAAAACTTTCCATATCTTTTACTGCTCTTGAAAAATACCAACCAATAAAAATTAGTAGAATTGAGCATAAAATGATAACTACATTGTCAAAGCTGGATAATAACATAATCCAACACCTACCTTATTTTATATTTTGTATCTAATTAATAAAATAATTTATAGCAAAAGTCATGCCAACTTCAATATTGCGTGAATATATTAAAAATGCTGAAAATATCAGGTTTTATTCTGGCTTATTGCATTTTAATATTCTAAAATAAAAAAAAGATGCAAAATAATTTTGCAAAAGTGCAAAATCATTCTGCATCTATAATCCATATTTTTTCATTCTATATTGTAGGCTTTGTCTCTTCATTCCCAGGCATTTCGCTGTATTTGTAACATTATTCTTATTTTTTCTAAGAGCAGTCTTTATTACTTCTCTCTCATATTCATTAAGTATCTGTTCCAGTGTTTTATGCTGCAAACCTTTTTTGCAGTCCCTGCTAGCTTTCTTTTTCATATATTGGGGTAAATCACTCATGTATATAGTATTTTCAGTTATGGTGTTAAATATATATTCAATACAATGCTGCAACTCCCTTACATTTCCCGGCCAATCATATTCTTTAAATGCTTTGATAACTTCCTCCGACATTACATTTATATTTTTTGAATAATTACGGCATAATTTTTTCATAAATAATTGTGCCAGTAGTTCAATATCTTTTTTTCTCTCCCTAAGTGGAGGAATGTTAATGGTTATTGTACTTATTCTATAATATAAATCACTCCTCATCTTGCCATTTTTAATCAATGAAAATGGTTTTTCATTGGTAGATGAAATAATTCTTACATTACTTTCAATATCTTTGCTCCCTCCCACTCTTCTAAAACTTTTCTCCTGCAAAACCCTAAGAAGTTTAGACTGCATTTGAAGACTCATTGAATTAATTTCATCTAAAAATAATGTACCACCCTCAGCCTGTTCAAATAGTCCCTTCTTATCACAACTTCCAGTAAAAGCTCCCTTTTCCGTACCAAACAATATACCCTCTACTAAATTTTCAGGAATAGCAGCACAATTTACTGCAATGAATTCTTTATATTTTCTTTTACTTGCAGAGTGAATACTCTGTGCAAACAATTCCTTGCCAGTACCAGTCTCCCCATATATAAGTACAGAACAATCTCTTTCAGCAACATTACATGCTAAATTAATTGCTTCAAGAAAATTTTCATCTTTTCCAATTATATCATCAAAATTATAATATTTTAATGCATAGTACTTCTTTGGAGATTTTAAATATTCATTACTTTTTTTAGTGTTTGTAAAATTCTTAAAAATTGCAGCCTTCTGCCTATACTTTTGAAAAACTGACACATCTTGTACTAACCCAACAGCTCCGATTAAATTATTTCCTAAAAATAAAGGATAGCCTGAATTCATTGTTGAAATTATCTCACCTTTATTATTCTTAAAATTATCACACCTATCTACTATAGCTTCTCCCTTTTTCATTGTATTCAAAATTGTACTATAATCTTCCTCCAAACTATAAATATCCAATAAATGCTTCCCAATTATATTTCTTCTATCCATCTTTTCAATTTTCTCATTAAATTTATTACAAAATACAAGATGTGCATTTTTATCATATATCTGCATTCCTTCTGATAAGCAGTCAAAAGCCGCCCTATACAGATCTTCATCACTTTCTGCCTGAGTTATGTATAAAATGTATCCTTTACCTGTAAAATTCTCGGTTTTAAAATATCTAAGAAATAGCTCCCCCCATTTTATATAACCACTATCTATTTTCAAATCTACATCTAAAAAACTAGTGATTTCATTTCCTATATATTTTTTTAAAATATATATTCTCTTATCTGTTCTCGTTAAATCTCCAAATTTCACATGTCTTAGAATATTATCATTATCGATAAATAACATAATATCAATGGAAATCATACCTTTACCCCCTTAAAGTTGATTTCATATTTAGTAATTCTTAAAACCAATAATTATTGTATTTTTAGTTAAATAGATATTGTCTTCAATTTTTATATGATTATATCATTTTTACTAATATAAAACCACTTTGGGACATATTACAGATACCTTCTACCTTTAAATTGCATAAAATATTATAGTACTTTATGCAAAAGCATTTTTAGCAATATTTCCAGCATTAAAAGCAATAAAAAGTGTAAAATTCTAAACTATAATAAATATAAAGTTACAATTAGGAAATCTGATTCAATAAATTATAATTCATAGGAGACCTTAAAAATGAATAAATTAATAGTTGCTAAATTTGGAGGAAGCTCACTAGCTAATGATAAACAATTTAAAAAAGTAAAGGAAATCGTTTTGCAAGATAAAAGGAGACGATATATCGTAGTTTCCGCTCCAGGAAAAACTTTTGAAAAAGATTATAAAGTCACAGATCTTCTATATAAATGCTATTGTAGTGTTGATAATAAAAATCTATTTGAAAATTATTTCAATATAATCGAAGGAAAATATGTTTCTATATGTAATAATTTAAAATTAGATTTAAATATAAAAAAATTCTTATATGATATAAAAAATGATTTTTTTAGCGGTGCCTCTAAGGACTATATTTTAAGCCGTGGAGAATATCTAAATGGTTTAATTTTTTCAAAGTTTATCAATTTTACGTTTATAGATCCTTCAGATATAATCTCATTTAAACAAAATGGCCAATTAGACAAAGAAGCTACTAAAATGTTAATTTTAAACAAACTTTCCCATGTAGAAAAAGCTGTAATACCCGGTTTTTATGGTTCAAACAAAGATGGATCAATTAAAACTTTTCCAAGAGGAGGATCAGACATAACAGGTTCCATAATATCAAGTGTTATGAATGCCTCTATATATGAAAACTGGACTGATGTATCCGGCGTGTTAATGGCAAATCCAAACATTGTAAAAGACCCTAAAAATATAAGAAATATGACATATAAAGAAATAAAAAATCTTTCTCATATGGGAGCAAATGTTCTAAATGAAGACTCAATTATTCCCGTTGAAGAAAGTAAAATTCCAATAAATATAAGAAACACGAATAATCCAAACGACATTGGTACTTTTATATCTGATAATTTACCTGATGAAGATTGTAAAGACACTATTGCTGGAATATCAGGCAAAGGAAATTTTTCAATAGTAAGATTGGAAAAACTCAATTTAATAAATGATGGTTTGAATAACCTATTTTCAATTATAAACGCTGATAATATTTCTGTAGAACATTTGTCTTTTAATTCAGATTCTGTATCATTAATTGTACCAGATTCCCAATTACGTAAATGTGAAAATTCTTTTATTAGTAAGATAGAAACTCAGCTTAACCCAGGTTCTATAACTATAAATCACAATATATCTTTAGTTGGAATAATTATAAGAAATATAAATAAATTTAGGCAAATTATCCATAAAATTTTTGAAAATTTATCTAACCAAAATATCAAAATAAAGATAATTATGCAGCCATCTTGTGAATCCAATATTGTTTTAGGAGTAGAGGACGCTGATCTTTCCAAGACAATTAAACTAATTTATGAATCAATTAATAATCCTGTATTAATTGAAAAATTAAATACGGAAAGTGAATCTCTTCCTATTTATTTTAATATACTAAGTAAATAAATGTTTCAAATTTATTCAAAGCATCTACTCATTCTAATACTAAAAAGTTACCTGTACTGATAATACACTTAGAGGACTTGATTAGTTTGCAAAATAATTTTTGTAAACTAATCAAGTCCTCATATCTTACCACACAAATGGAAATAAACAATACGTATGCTTACAGTAAACTTCAAATTCTTTTTTAAATTGTTCCTTTAATGCCTTTTCTTCAACTTTTATTCTAATCCCATAACATAATACACAAATGGCCAAAACAACTATAGGTGCCAATATATTCCTCAATGAAAATGCTATCCCTAAAAGACTTAGTATACTTCCTGTATAAGCAGGATTTCTTACATATCGATAAAACCCTTTTTGTATTAAATGTTGGTCAGATGTTGTTTGTACTGATAATGTAAATGCTTTTTTTAATGTCCACACGGAATAAGCCCTAATTACCGTACCTGCTATTATTAAGAAAATGCCCATATAATAAAATATGTGTGGAAATGTAAGTTTTCTTATAAATTCACTTACTTCTGAACCTGTGAAATAATAGCTTACATAAATACTTAGCCAATATCCTAAAATTATTAACCAAATTGAACCTCTATCAGATTTTTTCCTATTTTTTTTATTTCCGCTTGAAGCAAATATCCATATTATAAATTCACATAGAAACATAAATCCAATTGCACAAATATATATATTATATTCAAACATATTTGCAAATTTTGTGAAGTCACTAATGTCCAAACTCTTCCACCTCCAACATTTTATTTGATCCTTTTTCTTTATTCTTCATATTCATCACTTGCTTGAAATATCTATATCACCCGATACTGTACCTACATTTATTGTCTTATATGGGCCATTTCCTACTTGTGCAGATGCCTTGCTTTTTCTATTATTTTCATAGGTTAATGGAAAATCTCCCTTTATATCTCCAGAAGTACACTTTCCTTCAAATTTAAAACTCAAATTTTGAGGGAGTACCATCTTCACATCTCCAGAAGTAGAATTTGCCTTAGCATACTCATCAATGGACTTGTAATTCATTTTTATATCACCTGATACAGCTTTAGCATTTCCCGAACCCGAAATAGACTTTACAGATATATCTCCTGATGAAACTTGTATATTGTAATATTTAGAATCCAGGCTAGCTATATCTATATCTCCTGAAATTGTTTTTATACCAACATTATTTCCAGTAATACTCCCGTTCATCTTAAAGTCTCCAGAACTTTGTATACAATTTATATCATTCAATTTCATATCAGAGTTAAATAAGATATCTCCTGAAGTTGTACTTATATCTAAATCTTTAGCATAACTTTTAGGTACATACAATTCTATTTTCTCATTCCCATTGAATCCATCGAATATATTAATAAATTTATTGTGAAAAACTTTATTTTCATCTTTCCTTTTAATTTCAATGCTATTTCCCTGCTTTTCTATTGCAAACTTTTCTCCATCCTTTAACTTTCTAGATGCACTTTGTACAACTTTTAAGTTTAATTCATCTGTTGTCTGTACAATTACATCTCCTCTAGAAAATCCCAAGCTTATCTTACTACAGTTATTTACGGATGTGCTTTCACTTTTCTGTACAGCATACCTAGCACCTGCTATTTTATTTCCATATTCAAATATTGGAAAACCCTCTCCGTGAGAAAATCCATATAATAAGAAAGATAGGCCTGCTGCTGCAATGACAGCCCACATTACAATTAGTACTTTTATTAAGCTTCTATTTCTATTCATATTCCTACTCCTTCAACTTAAAGCTCAAAGTTATAATTTTTTCTACAGCAGCACCTATTATAAATATAATCCAGGAATATCCCCAAGCATCAAAAACAAAACTTAATATAAAATATAGGGCAACTATAATTAGCCATGCTATAGATTTAATTGATTTAATAATTTCCATTTGGCTGTCATTAGAAGATTTCCACTGTTTGAATTCTTCCACAATAGTATCATCTCCTTTTACATATTTAGGCTTTGAAGCATGATTATAAACTATAAGACATGTTGCAACAGCATCTATTGTAAGCATAATACTTACTGATACAACATCATTTACCATAAAGACTTGATTTAATAATATCAATATCACTACACTCATAATATATAATCCCACGGACACAGACAATACAAGTGCATTTTTCCTGCGATATTTTTGCTCCTCATCATAATCAAACATATTTTTATCTTTTAACCCTTCTAAGAGTTCATCTACATCACCTATACTTGAAATAGCTATTTTAAAAGCTTCTTCTTCACCTTTTCCTGAAGACACCAAATCATCATATTTATCTATAAGATTAGCTAAAAGCTCTTCTTTAAGCTCTGTTGCTCTATGAGTTTTAGGTGCATTTTCAAATAATTCTTCTACACTCTTTCTCAATCTTTCATGCATTTTAATTACCTCCATTAATTAACTTATCTATTAATTCCTTCGATTCATTCCAATCTAACCTATTTTGCTTTAGTACTTCTTTTCCCAATTCTGTTATAGAATAATATCTCCTTCTTGCTCCTGTATTTTGATCTCCCCAATAAGAAGTTATAAGAGAAGCTTTTTCCAGCCTTCTAAAAGCAGAATAAAGAGTTGCTTCTTTAAGTTCATACTTATTATCCGTCTTTTCCTTTATAAATTTATTGATTTCATAACCATAACTGTCCTTTCCAACTAAGTGCGCCAAAATTATGGTTTCTGTATGCCCCCTTATAACATCTGAAGTTATAGACATCTACTCACTCCTTACAGCATATTAAATTGTAAACTAAATTACTTTAATAATTTAGTTACATTATATAAAAGTATACCTCACCTGTCAAGGTATATTTTATTTGGACATATATATAACATAAATATATGTCCAAATAAAAAACAGCAGCTGCATAATGAAGTTTCCTTCATTATGCAGCTGCTGTTTAAAAAATTATTTTGAAAGGATTTTATCCACTAATCCATAATCTAAAGCTTCTTTAGCTGACATAAAATAATCTCTCTCAACATCCTTTTCTATCTTTTCAATAGGTTTACCTGTCATTTCACTGTATAATCTATTCATCTTCTTCTTTATTCCTAAAAGCCATTTTGTGTGAATTTCTATATCTGTGGCCTGACCCTGCATTCCACCGTATACAGAAGGTTGATGTATTAAAATTTCACTGTTTGGCAGAGCAAATCTCTTTCCTTTTGCCCCTGCTGCAAGCAAAAATGAACCCATGCTAGCAGCCATACCAACACATATTGTGGATACATCTGATTTTATATACTGCATCGTATCATATATTGCCATTCCCGCCGTAATAGATCCTCCTGGACTATTTATATAAAAATTGATATCACTGTCAGGATTGTCTGATTCCAAAAATAAAAGCTGTGCCACAATTGAACTTGCAGCTTCATCTGTTACCTGACCATTTAACATTACTATCCTATCTTTTAAAAGCCTTGAAAATATATCGTAAGAACGTTCTCCTGCATTTGTATGATCAATTACTACTGGTACATAACTCATTATTCAAATCACCTCATAAAAATATTGTCTTAATAAATAAAGTTCTTGGCATCGTATAAATATTAAGCTGCCATAGAAATACTACTTGCAGTTCTATTTCTTCTGAATTCTCTTGGAGGCATTCCATAAAGTTTTTTGAAGGCCTTTGTAAAAGATTCCTGAGAACTAAACTGATACTTTAATGCTATATCTACAATTTTATTGTCTGTATTTAAAAGCTCATTTGCAGCCTCTTTAAGCCTTCTCCTTCTTATATATTCAGCTACAGGTTCTCCAACAACAGAATGAAAAATTCTATGAAAATGATATTTTGACAGGAAGACTTTGTGAGCAATATCTTCAAGTTCTATTTTATTGTTTAAATTATGCTCTATATACTCAATAGACTTCCTAATACAAGCATTGTAATTCATTTTAGAATACCTACCTCCTTAAACCTTTTCCTATATTATATATTAACCTTTCATGTAAATCCTGTCTTTTTTTGCTCATTTATACCATAGGTGCCACTGCCAACAGTAAGTTTAGATGAATTATTTTTTAACTTAATATAAATTTTAAAAATATTATCATTACCTTCGGCCCAAACTTCTCCACCATGCAAATCCATAATATTTTTAACTATAGCAAGCCCCAATCCAGAGTTGTTTTTATGAGAGTTTCTAGACTTATCCCCCATATAGAATCTGTCAAATATTTTATTCATATCTTCAGTGGACAACTCTCTACTTGATAAGTTTTGAAAACTAATTATAGTATCATTTACATTATTGACAATATCTATATAAACTTCACTACTTTTTACACTATACTTTATAGCATTCGATAAAATATTTTGAAATACCCTGCTGATGAGATATGGGTCAATATTTAAGTTCAACTTTGTAATGCTATATTTTTTTACAAAACTTATTTGATACCTGCTTGCAATTATAGAAAGTTCCCCTATGATTTGTTCTACAATTTCAATTATATTTACATTATGTATTTCAAGATTTATTGCTCCACTTTCCAGTTTTGAGTATTCAAATAAGTTCTCTATTAAAACTTTTAGCTTTTCCGCTCTCTCCATAGATTTTTTGCTGTATACTTCCTTATCTTCTATAGAAACATTCTTATCATTTATCAAATACAAATACCCCATTAATGAGGTAAGAGGTGTCCTCAAATCATGTGATATGTTGGTTATAAGCTCATCTTTAAAGTTTTGGACAGACTTTTCACGATTTATCATATTATTTAAATTAAGTGACATGTTATTTATCTCATCTGCCAAAGTTCCGAGCTCATCTATACCTTTTTTATCCAACTTATAATTTAAATCCTCATGGGAGATTTTCACTATTCCCTTACAGATGTACTTTATATACCTGGTTTTTCTATATGAAACCAAATATACAATTCCAAGTGAAATAATTATTGGAATTAGTATCATTGACGTATATCTAAAAATATTATGATACATACCTGTGCTTTTCCATGTAACAAGTATGTATTTATTACCTGATATATTTATATTATACACCTGATATACTACATCTCCATCCCTTGGAGTGGTATTAAGTATAATATTTTTTATATTATCCAGATCAATATACTTGACTTCTACTTCACTTGATTTAAAAATTATGCGGCCTTTGATATCAGTAATAGCTATATTTACATTGTTCTCATCAGCCAAATTATTTATATAACTTTGAACTTCAGTATTTGTAGATTGCACATACCTATTTACCTGAACATAAATGTCATTTGATGCGTTTACAATATTTTGAGGGTTATTTGCATCCTGCATTATAACACTAAGGGCACCGCTTATACCAATTATAAGTATGACAAAGCTAAGTATATTTATAATCAAAAATTCCCTTGATATGCTCTTAAATGCAAACTTCTTTATCTTATTTATCAATTTTATAACCTACACCCCAAACAACTTTTATGTATTTGGGGTCCTTTGAATTTATCTCTATCTTTTCTCTTATATTTCTTATATGTACTGCAACTGTGTTTTTGGCATTGTAAAAAGGTTCTTTCCAAACACTTTCATAAATACTTTCCGTGCTTAAAACCCTTCCTCTGTTATTTGCAAGTACTTCCAAGATTGAAAATTCAATTGGTGTAAGTTCTATTAACTTTTCTCCAATAAATACTTCTCTAGATGCAGTGTTTATTACCATATCATTTATAAGAATTTCTTCTTTACTTTTTGGTCTTTCTACATTGAATTCAGAATACCTTCTAATTTGTGATTTGACTCTAGCAACTAGTTCTAGTGGATTGAATGGCTTAGTAACATAATCATCTGCTCCAACATTTAATCCTAATATCTTGCTGCTTGAATCATCTTTAGCTGAAAGCATTATTATAGGTATTTTTTCTTTTTTTCTAATTTCAAGACATGCATGTATACCATCAAGATTAGGCATCATTATATCGAGTATTATTAAATCTATATTATTTTCTTTAAGCTTGTCCATTGCTATCAATCCGTCTTCCGCAGTGATAACATTAAATCCATCATTTTTTAGATAAATTTCTATTATATCTAAAATATCCTTATCATCATCAACTACTAGTATAGTACTATCCATAAAAAATATCTCCTCTTAATATTGTATAAGATATTTTTATTATACACCACTTTATTTTCCTAAACTTTTGCTTTTTTTAACAAGTGGTATACTTATTTTCTCTATTAAATATGAGAAAAAATAAACAGCTATAAATATAGATGGAAATGAATAACGCGGCTGTCCCTCTGTTATAAAGTAAACACAAGAAAACATGTAAAAGCAAATTAAATTATATAGAGAGTATGAATCAATTTCTCTTTTTTTAATCAAATTTCTAATTACTTTTACACTGTACAAAAGCATTAAAATTATTGCAGGAGTAAATATTACATACCTTGCTATATAAGTATAAACTGCAAATAATATTTTAAAGAACAAATTTAAATTTGTTCCATTTAAACTGTAAAATAAATCACCTCCATCAAGATAAGTCTTAAATAGCCTTATAAAACCTAACTTTACAAAGGATAATGGATGACTTAATATCCACTTTTTAGCTGCTTTAGACAGCATTTTATTTTTTTCTGTAGCATTTGCATTTATATATTCTTTAGTACTTACAATAGAATTTTCAACATTTTTAGCATCCATCCAAACACCAGATTTATTTTGAGAATTGTTATTTATATAAAGTACTATTCCAGGATTGTTTGATATAGATGTAAACTCACCAATTAACTTAGTATTTCTATATATCCATGGAGATATAGAAACGCAGCTAACTATGAGTACCACAGCTGTATGTTTTAAAACATCTTTAAATTTCATCCTTAAACATATCTCCAATATGAATATAGCAAAAAAGAACACCATAAAAAATGGTTTTACCATAGCATCAGCAGCTGTTAAAACACCAATTATTACATATTTGTATTTAATATCATAAAAATATATTAGTGTTATAAGAAGTAATACAGTGGTAAATAATATTTCCGTTGCCAGAACACTGTTATAGAAAATATTACTTGGGAAAAATACAAATAACCCATAAATAATTTTACGTCTTTTCTCATTTAAATTTACTTTTTGTAGTATAATATAAAGCATTCCATAATTTAAAAATGTCAAAACTAAATTAGAAACTTTTGCTGAGACTAAGCTGTTTCCAAATACTTTATATATAAATCCAAGAACAATAGAATACCCAACAGAGGTATAAGTATCTCCCCATTGACCATCACTTGCAACTTGATTTGCAATCTGATTGTAATATGCAAAATCTGAAAAGGGCTGGGTATTTATTAAAGCAACCCACAATATGCTAATTAACATTGCTGCAAGTGTCATATTTCTGTAATATCTGCTCATTTGTATATCTTCCATTATGATCCTCCTGTACTCAATGCATATAAAACTTTGAATTAAATTTTAATTTATACACATAAATAAATTATCTGTAATTCTTAACTTTCAATTTAATTTTACAAGGTATTTTTTAAGAATTATCTATTAATTTTATGAAGATTTTATGAAGATTAGTCTCAAAAAGGAGGTTGTAAAAATGAACTATAATTTGAGAATAGTTAACAGAGGAAGTGATCCCAGTGACAATAGATGGTTTTCAAAAGAATCCGTTTTGAAACTTCAAAAAGCACAGGTAGAAGTATCCTGGTTACTTGATAGAGGTTATAAAATGCATTCAATTATAGAGATGGTAGGTAACCATTACCAGTTTTCACTAAGACAGAGAAATGCTCTTCAGCGTTCAACCTCTTCTAAACTAAGCTGCGAAAAAAGGAAATCAAAATGTCTGCCTTTTTCATGCATATCTGAGGACTGCATATACATAGACGGATTTAACCTTATAATAACCTTAGAAGTTGCCCTCTCAAAAGGAATATTAATATTATGCAGTGATAGTACCATAAGGGATATAGCTGGACTTAGGGGAACTTATAGTATTGTAGATAAAACCCACCTAGCCTTAAATTTAATTGGCCAAGAATTTACTACTTTAGGTATACCAAAGGTTAAATTTTTTCTTGATTCTGGAGTTTCAAACTCAGGCAGACTTAAAAATTTTATACTTGAACATTCAATTAAATGGGATATTCCAGTTGAAATAGAATTAATCCCAAATGCAGACCCTCTTCTCTCCAAAATGGGCAGAATTGTAACAAGTGACTCCATAGTTCTTGACAGCTGTTTAAGCTGGTTTAATATTGCAAGAAAAATAATAGAAGACTATGTACCTGATGCTAATATAATAAATTTAAGTAAAGATATTTCTTCATAACCGTCTGTATTTTTTTAGTGCCAATGAATTTAATACTATAAACAATAGTGCATAACCAAAAAGTATTAAGATATCCATATAAGCTTTTGAAAGTCCATACCCTCTAAGCACAATTCCCTTTAGGGCATCTGCACCATAAGTTAGTGGAAAGATTTTAGAAAGTACATTTACCCATATTGGCGTTTCTCTAAGGGGAAATAATCCACAAAACAATATTTGAGGTACTATGACTATGGGAATAAATTGAAATAATTGAAATTCATTTTTAGCAAATGCAGAAAGTAAAGTTCCAAGAGTCAATGATCCTGCTGCCAGCAGCACATTTACAAGTAAAACTAAAATTGGACTTCCTTTTATTGTAATGCCAAGACCATATACCATAAACAGCTGAATTACTAGAGTTTGAAACATAACAAATATACCAAACCCTAAAAAATATCCTAACACAATTTCTATTCTCTTAATAGGTGTTGCCATAAGTCTATCCAATGTACCGCTAATTCTTTCCCTTAAGAAAGATACCCCTGCCATGAGAAATACAAAAAAGAATATAAAAAATCCCATCATCAGAGGAGCAACCGTATCAAAAGTTGTCATATTCTCAGAACCATTTATATAGTTATACTCACTATCAATCATTCTAAAACCCAGCTGCTTTAGCATTGGATTTGATGCAATACTAGTATGCATATATTCATTAAAAGCTTTTGAAACTGCTTTTTTAACTGAATTTGAAGCTGCCATGTCACTTCCTTCAACAGTCACTATAATTTTATCATTTTCAAATTTAACTAGTCCATCTATAACATTATTTTTTACTCTGTCAAGGGCCTTATTTTCATCTTGAACTTCCACTATATTTGTCTCATTTTTAAGTGATTCCATAAGTGTTTGTGGTAAATTTATTCCTTCCAAATTTGGCTTATCTATACCTGAATTTAACATTATACTTAGCAAATACAAGACAAATATTGGCGCCACAAATAATAATGCAAGCGATCGTCTATCTCCTAAAATTTGTTTTGTAACTCTTTTTGCTACAGAAAAAGTATTCATATAGCTACACCTCTTCCTTTAAAGAACTAAAGTATAGAAAGGCATCTTCAATAGTTTTTCCACCAGAACTTTTTATTATTTTATCTGGACTTCCTTCTGCTATTACAATTCCATTTCTAATCAAAAAAAGTCTATCACACTTATATGCTTCATCCATTACATGTGTAGTTATAATTATAGTTCCATCATCCCGTCTTATTTTATAAAATTCATCCCAGAATTTTTTCCTAAGAACAGGATCTATGCCAACTGTAGGCTCATCTAAAATGAGCAATCTAGGTCTGTGCACTAGTGCTATAGCCAGTGATAATCTTCTCTTCATTCCACCTGAAAAGTTTTTAACTGCATTCTTATACTGCTCTTCCAAGTTAACAAGTTTTAAAACACCCTCAGCTCTTTTTCTTATAATACTTTTTTTAATATTGTAGAGTTCTCCAAAAAACAGTATATTGTCAATTGCACTTAAATCATCATACAATGCATCACTTTGTGCCATATATCCTATTTTTGAAGTTACACCAAGGGACGGCATTTTTTCACCAAGTACTTCAATAAATCCTTTAGATAATTCTTTCATTCCAATAATAGATTTTACAATAGTGGTCTTTCCTGAACCAGAAGGTCCTAAAAGTCCAACTATCTCTCCCCTTTTTATATCCATATTAATATTTCTTAATACAACTTTTTTATCATATCTAACTTCTGCATCCTTTATTTTAACTACATTTTCTAATTCCTGCATGATTAAAATTCTCCTGTTTATATAATGTATTTTATATCTTCTTTTGAGAATCTACTTGAAAGTTCTCTTTCAAAAAAGGTTTTAATTTCTTCCATCTGCTCTTTTGTGTACAAAAATTTACCATATCCAAACTGACCATACTTGAATTTTCTCTCACTATCCTCCATTGGTAGTGTTGTTTTAGGAAATACCTGTAGTATGATATTTTTAGCCTTAGTTGTATATCTATGAGATATGACTTCAAATCCAATAGGATTCTTTAAATTTTTAGGCATTCTATCATATAACATGTCTAAAACTTTTTCATATTCCTGCTTCCAATTTTCATATATGAATACAGGTGCTATTATAAAACCTATAGGGTAGCCTGCTTCAGTAAGTTTAAAAGCAGATTCTATTCTTTTTTCCATTGAAGCTGTATAATGTTCGTATTGTTTTATTATCTTATCTGTATTTAAACTAAATCTTATTTCCGTATGACCATTATGATTTATGTTTAAAAGTCCATCTATATCATTGTACTTTGTTACGAACCTAAATCTTGCAAGCTTTTGATCTCCAAAGTATTCTATACTCTTTTTAAGTGAATTTGTATAAGGCTCTACAGGAACTGGATCGGAGGTTGCAGCACCTTCAAATACAGTTATTTCAGGATTTCTTTCATCTATATATTTTTGAGCCTGTTTCAAGATGTCATCAACATTGACGTGAACTCTCACAAAAGGTTTTTCTCCTAATTGTGTGTTTAAATAGCAGTACTCACACTGTCCAATGCAGCCACTAACTAATGGAAGCTGATAATGTGCTGAAGGCTTACAACTTTGAAATTTCAAGCTCTTTTTTACACCCACAACTAAAGTCTTTTTACCTTCCCTGTACTTTTCATATATATCTTTTCCTGGCACAGCTGACATAACTCTATTTGAGGTTAATTTTATTATCTCCACTTGGTCATCATTTTTAAATCGACTGTATATCTCACTTCCCAGAGAATATTCTAGAGCACCTTTTTCAAAAATAACTCTACGAGGAACAAACATCGACCACACACCTTCCTTATATAGAGTTTCTAATCAAAAAATTTTTTTTAAATACTGAGAGCCTTTGAATACTTGTACCTCAAGCAATTCATAGGATGCTCATTAAAGTATGTGAAAAAATCAATAAAAATATTCTAAATAAACAGAGTTCTTGGCATCAGATAAAATCACCTATAATTCCAAGTCCCAGGCGAATATTTTAATATGCAGATAAAAATAGCCATAATGCTTGTACAACATTATGGCTATTTTAAACTATTTTTATTCTGGAACAATCATAACTAAAACCTGTGAATTTTTTAATACTTTACTTGTTACGGATCCGATCATTCTAGCCAAACCCTTTTTATTAGATTTAGTCATAATTATCATATCAAATTCATCACAATTTGCCTTTTTCAGTATTTCATCTGCTACACGTCCAAAAACACAATATTTTTCAGGTTTATATTCTTGAATCTTTCTTTCAGCTCTATCTAAGATGTTTTCACCTTTTTTCCTTGCCATATCTACCATGCTATTTGATACACCCGTTTCATTTACTATAACTATTTCAGATACATACATAAGAGTTAACTGTACTTCATCTCTGGAAAACAATTTTTTTAAGCAGTCAAGTGAATGCATACTTCTCTCTGTTTCATCTAATGGGACTAAAATTCTTTTCTTTTCCATATCAACACATCCTATCATTTTTATTAATTTATTTTGTAACAAAAATCTTCAATTAATGCCATTATATCACACGTACTGCAAAAACTTTTATTCGACTGCTATTGCTAACACCTCCCACATTCCATTTATGTACATATGGGGAGACTTAGTCAATGAAGTAAATATTAAAATTCCATATTGCAAATTTTTATCACTGTAGTAAAATTAATGTATAAAACTTAATACTTTTGTGGGGGTGCTGCAAGGCTGAGAAGAGATCTTTCTCTAACCCTTTGAACCTGATCCAGATAAAACTGGCGTAGGGAAGCAACTTACATATTTTTGATTTTAAAGGTATATGCTTTTCTGCATATACCTTTTATTTTGACCTGATGGCTGCCTACTGTAATACTCCCACTAAGTAAAATTCAATTGATATTAATTTTAAAGTTACTAAATTAGGGGGATAAAAATGAAAAAGGTATTAACAATTGCAGGTTCTGACAGCTGTGGTGGAGCTGGTATACAAGCTGATTTAAAAACCATGAGTGCCCTTGGCGTATATGGTATGAGTGTCATAACTGCTGTTACAGCTCAAAATAGCATAGGAGTACAGGACGTAATGGATGTAACTCCTGAAATTGTAGAAGCACAAATAAGATCTATATTTGATGACATACAAGTAGATGCAGTAAAAATTGGTATGGTTTCAAACAGCAAAACCATATCTGTAATAAAAAGGCTTTTAATAGAATACAAAGCTAAAAACATAGTAATTGATCCTGTAATGGTATCAAAAAGTGGTTACTTTCTCTTAAAACCTGAAGCACAAACAGCTATAAAAGATCTTACAAGCATTGCAGACGTTGTAACTCCAAATATTCCAGAAGCTGAAGTTCTAACCGAAATGAAGATAAAAAATAGCAGCGACATGGAAAGAGCAGCTTTTAGCATAAAAGATCTAGGTGCTAAAAACGTCCTTGTAAAAGGAGGCCACAGGTGTAATGATGCCAACGACGTTCTTCTTTATGAAAACAAAATATTAAACATAGACGGTCATAGAATAGATACCAAAAACACTCATGGAACAGGATGTACCTTATCTTCTGCCATAGCTTCCTTCTTGGCTAAAGGTGAAAGCACTGATAAATCCGTATATCTTGCAAAGCAGTATATAACTAAGGCTATAGAAAATTCCTTTTCCATAGGAAGCGGCGTTGGTCCCGTGGGACATTTCATTGAATTATATAAAAAAGCTGATGTAGATTTCAAATAAACAGAGTTCTAATATAAAGGAGTATGAAAAATGGATAATTTAAACTTAGACAGTGTGTCAAAAGTGTTAACACAAGTAAAAAATAAAGTACCTCTTGTAGATTGTATTACAAACAGTGTCACTATAAATGACTGTGCAAACATTCTATTATCTTATGGAGCTTCTCCTGCCATGTGTGAAGCTTATGATGAAGTTTTTGATTTTGTAAAAATATCTTCTGCCCTATATATAAATTTAGGAACCCTCACAAAAGAACAGGAAGCTGCAGTAATCCTAGCAAGTACCTCTGCAAAAATCCACAATATACCTGTAATACTTGACCCTGTAGCTTGTGCTGCTATACCAAGGAAAGCTCAAGTTATAAATAGAATTATGCAAGTTGGTAAAGTAGATGTTATAAAAGGAAATGTAGGTGAAATTAAATTTCTTGCAGGACAATCTTCTAACGTAAGAGGAGTAGATTCCTTAGATAATGGAGAAGGAGCCTTGGATTCAGCTGTAGCTTTAGCCAAAAAGTACAACTGTGTAGTTGCTGCAACTGGCAAAGAAGATTTTATAACAGACGGTAAAAATAGTGTTGTAATTCAAAACGGGGTGGAAATGTTAACTAAAATAACTGGTTCAGGCTGCATGCTTGGAGCATTATGTGGTGCTGCCATAGGTGCCTCTGAGAATAAATTTATAGCTACTGTAAGTGCTATACTTTCAATGAATATAGCTGGCGAAGAAGCCTATAAAGCAGCAAAAGCTCCTGGAACTTTTAGAGTTAAGCTAATAGATTCTATATATGAATTAACTGAAGAAAAATTAAAGAAAGGAGGTAAAATAACTTGGAAGTAGATTATAGTTTATATCTTGTTACAAATAGAAGTTTTTTAAAAGACAAGCCCCTGCAGCAAGCTGTAGAAGAAGCAATTTTAGGTGGTGTAACCATGGTTCAGCTTAGAGAAAAAGATGCATCCACAAGAGAATTTTACGAAATTGCTAAAGAAGTTAAAAAAGTAACTGATCACTATAAAGTTCCTTTTTTAATAAATGACAGACTTGATATAGCCCAAACTGTAGATGCAGATGGAGTTCACCTTGGTCAAAGCGATATGCCTATAAACACAGCTAGAAAAATATTAGGTAAGAATAAAATAATTGGAATATCTGCAGGCAATGTGAATGAGGCCTTAGAAGCAGAAAAAAGTGGTGCAGATTACATTGGAATAGGTACAATTTTTTTCACAGGAACTAAAAAAGATATAGATACTCCTATAGGTATAGGCGGTCTCCGTAAAATATACAGCAGCATAAATATACCTGCTGTTGCCATAGGCGGCGTTAATGAAACTAACTTTAAAGAAGTATTGTCAACTGGAGTTGATGGTATTTCAGTTATATCTGCTATTTTAGGGAAAAGCAATATAACTGCCGCTGCTAAATCCCTTTGTAAATAGCTTTATAGGAATAAAATTTAAGGAGCGAATAATATGATATTTGATGCATTTGATGCATTTCTATTTGATTTAGATGGAGTAATTTATGTAGGAGATAAGCCTCTTCCAGAAGCAGTACAATCTCTTGAAATACTTCGTAAAAACCAGAAAATAATTCGATTTTTAACAAATAATCCATGCACAACACGTGAAAAAATAGCAAAACGATTAAATGCACTTGGAATAGAAGCAAATAGTACTGAAGTGATTACATCAGGATGGGTGACCACTCAATATTTACAAAATAAGAACATAAAGAATGTATTTGTTCTTGGTGATGAAAATTTAAAATGGGAATGCCATAAGGTAAGCATTAATACTAATGATATAGATAATGCAGAAGCAGTTGTTATAGGTTGGGACGATGATTTACGCTTCCGCGATATTAAAAAAGCAGTGCAATTAATTAATAACGGTGCCAAATTCATAGGCACAAACAGTGATAATAATTTTCCAAGTATAGACGGTCCATCACCTGCAGTTGGATCAATTGTAAAAGCTGTTCAAGTAGCAGTAGAGAAAAAGCCTATCATTATAGGAAAGCCACATTCATATATGTTTAAAAAAGCTCTAGATAGTTTAAAAACATCATCTAAAGTAGTAATGATAGGTGATAATCCATATACAGATATTTTAGGGGCGCATCAGGCAGGAATATCAGCTATTTTAGTATCAAGTGAAAAAACAAACAAATTTCCATCTGCTAGGGATTTTCATAATGCTGATGCTACTATTGCAAACCTAAAAGGTTTATTTGACAATAATATAACCATTAAAAAATGGAGTTCTCCTCATTTTCCATGGCCTAACGATGGTGTTAAGGCAGGAGTTGCCGGTATTATATTTGATAAATCTCAAAGGGTTCTTTTGATGAAGCGTACTGACAATGGATTATGGGGAATCCCTTCAGGTCATGTTGAACCTGGAGAAACTGTAGAAGAAGCTATTATAAGAGAAATTAATGAAGAGACTGGTTTAAAAGTTAAAGTAAATCGATTAATTGGAATATATTCTGATCCTGTTTCACAAGTTTTTTCATATCCAAATGGCAAAATTAATCATTTTATTACAACTTGTTTTGAATGTGAAGTTGTAGGCGGTAATTTAATTAAAGAAGGAGAAGAAACCTTAGATGTAAATTACTTCGATTTTAACTATTTACCAAAAAATCTTTTACCAATGCACCCAAGATGGCTTAAAGATGCCTTAGAAAAAGAAAAAGTTTCATATATACGTTAATTAATGTTTTATACTACAGATGCAATTAAAATCATAAACAGCATGTCAAAAGTACCATTTTTTTGAGGTATTTTTGACATGTTCATAATTAGTTACTATTAGTTTTATTATCAGTATCATCTCTACATAAAATTAGCAAATATTGATGCACCAATTACTGTTAACAAACCAGATACTACTATAGCCACACTACTCATGGCTCCTTCAACTCTTCCCATTTCCATTGCTTTTGATGTTCCAATAGCATGAGAAGCAGTTCCAATAGCAATTCCTTTGGCAATTGGTTCATTAATACGGAACACTTTGCAAACTACTTCACCAAGCATGCTTCCAAATATTCCCGTAATAATAATAACTGCTACTGTAATTGTCACATTTCCACCTAACTCCTCTGAAATTCCCATACCAATTGCAGTAGTAATAGACTTTGGTAATAATGTTACATATTGTTCATGTGTGAATCTAAAAATTGTAGAAAACAAGTATATACTTCCAAGACTTGATATTACTCCTGATAAAACTCCTATCATAATAGCTTTTATGTTGCTTTTTAGTAGTTCAAGTTGTTGATATAGTGGTATTGCCAGACATACCGTAGCAGGAGTTAACAAATAACTCAAATATTTTGCTTCATCATTATAACTTTTATAGTCTACCTTAAAAATAACTAAAATAGCCATTACAAATACAATCGAAATAAGCAATGGATTTAAAATTGGCTTATGAAACTTTTGATAAAGAAATAATCCTATTTCATATCCAATAATACTAACTAATACTCCAAAAAATGCCGAACTGCATAATAATTCTTTCAACTTTTGCTCCTTTTCTCAGTTCTAATCATAAACTGTGTAACTTTCCCTGCGATTACCATCACAATTACTGTAATTAATATCGTACTCAGGATAACTGGAATACATATATCCTTTAGTGCTTTCCATGAAACTAATAAACCAGCCGCGGCAGGTATAAACATTAGCGGCATAATTTCTATCAAAAAATTTCCAGTTTCTTTTACTTCTTCAATGGGAATTATATTTTTCTTTAA
This sequence comes from Clostridium ragsdalei P11, assembly GCF_001675165.1. GTDB lineage: Bacteria > Bacillota > Clostridia > Clostridiales > Clostridiaceae > Clostridium_B > Clostridium_B ragsdalei. The sequence goes on along the minus strand of NZ_LROS01000013.1, from coordinate 43,754 downwards.
TGCAAAAAGCATAAGAATCAAACCATATATACTTGCAGGAATAGGTAAAGGAATGATATATTTTAATACTTCTCCAATAAAGGTAACTGTCATAATAATTCCAAATTGCCAAATATACTTCATATAAACACCTCATCTAAATTGATAACGACAATTCAAAATTGTACAACCCCTAACTTTCCATGTCAAGCAAATTTAAAAAATGGTACTAAAAAACGTTTCCTAACCTCATTGATTTCTTTTATTCTAATTCCAGCTAATTTCACTAAATACACAGCATTTCTTGTAGTCCAAATTACAACTTTCAATTTGTAATTAAAATAAATTTAAATTTTGTACACTAATTTAAATATTCTTTTTGATTCATAAAATTATTCAATTTTTTGTTTACCCCAAGCATAAATAGTGCTGTTAAAATAACAGTTAGTAAATCTGCTGTAGGCTGTGCCCAAATTACGCCTTCGATCCCCAAAAATTGCGGCATAACCAAAATAGCCGGGATAAAAAACATTCCTTGACGGCTAATACTGAGAATTCCGCCTTCTTTTCCCATTCCAAGAGCAAGGAATAAGCACATATATACCTGTTCAAATCCAAACAAAATAAATATAATTCCATTTGCCCTAAGTGCCCTGCCTCCTATATTAATGAGCACTGCATCATTTTTAGAAAACAGCGACACGATCTGATCAGGAACCATAATCAGAATAAGTGCAATTGCAGCACAGAATATCGTTGCCCACTTAAGTGATACTTTTGTGGATTCATTTAACCTATCATAGTTTTTTGCACCATAATTGTATCCTGCAACCGGCTGATAGCCCTTCATAAATCCAAACACAACATAGCTTCCAAGTGCCATAATACGAGTTACCACTCCGATGGCTGCTACCGCTGAATCACCATAACTGCTTGCAGCAGTATTAGAAAGCCCCATTGAAGCACTTGACAGAAGTTGATAAACCAAAATTGGAATTCCTACTTTAAAAATTTGAGTAAAAATTGTACCATCAAATCTAAAGTTGTATATAGAAAACCTGAGACTGCCTTTTTTACTTAACATATACCAGATATATAAAATAGAAGCTAAAGCTTGTGATATAACAGTTGAGATAGCTGACCCCTTGATTCCAAAACCTAAAGAATAGATTAAGATTGGGTTTAATATAATATTAAAAATACCACTGAGCAGCATAGAAGTCATTGTTAGTTTTGCCATTCCTTCAGATGTTACAATATTATTCATAGTTACACTAAATATATTTAAAATTGAACCTGTAATGTATATAACTGCAAATTCTCTTGCATAGGGTAATATTGTTTTTGTAGCTCCAAGACCTATCAATATATTATCAAGAAAACACAGAGATACAGCTATGGAAATGATACCAACAATTAAACTAGAAAGCAGTGCAGTAGAAGCTGTTTCATTTGCCTTAGTTTCATTTTCCTCCCCAAGAAGCCTGGAAATATAAGATGCAGCGCCATTACCAAATGTCATACCAAGTCCTACTATGACCTGCGCAATAGGAAATGTAATGGACACTGCCCCCATCTGGCTGGTTCCAAGGCCACCCACAAAGTAAGCGTCCACAACATTGTAAAGTGCAGAAACCATCATGCCTATCATGGTAGGTATACCCATTTTCAATAATACTTTAGAGATTTTCTCATCACGCATCATTTTAAGTTTTTCATTATTCAAATTCAAAATATCATATCCTTTCTTAAGTGTATATATACTATACGCTATATTTAAAAATATATTGTTGCTTCAATTTGCTGTTAAAGTATCCAAGATTCAAAACTTAATTTTCATTATTTATAAGTATAGGTGCTATACGCCTTATATAAGAAATTTCTTATTAAATATAATAAAACCCACCCCCCTCATCTTTTCATTTCTCGATTATTTATTAAACAAATTGAAGTTTCATATTTTCTATACAGATAGTGTATAGCACCTATACTCTATTGTCAAGCAATACTTAACTTTTTTACTTGAAATTTCTCTTTCGTATTAACCCCTATATTGACAAAAGTGTTTATATGCTATACCCTAATAATATGATGAATTTTAATTTTGATAATAAGTTAGAAATTAGCTACATGCTTTTAAGATTAGGTGTAAAACTTTCTGAGCTTGATAAACAAACTAATTATTATGGAACAGATACTCCTCTTTTTTACGCTGAAATTCATATGATCAGAGCTATAAAAGAAAATGAAGGTATTCATGTTAGTGGTCTTGCAGAAAAACTGGGAGTGACAAAAGGAGCAGTTTCCCAAATAATCATGAGACTTCAAAAAAAGGGTATGATAATTAAAGAAGTTGATCCTCGTAATTCTTCAAGGTTGAATCTCCGTTTAACACCAAAAGGTGAAACAGCCAATATGTACCATAAAAAAATTCATAATAATTTTGATGACATTGTTAATGATATTTTAAAGGATGCTTCCGATACAGAAAAGTCTTTCTTGAAAAATTTTTTAAATTCTCTTGAAGAAAAAATTGATACTTTTGACAAAAGGAAAAAACAATAAAAAGATTTCTAAGCATCAGGTAGGGTCAAAACTCCATCTGATGCTTAGAAATCTGCTTATGTTTTTAATTAGGCTATGTTAAAGAATAGTGTTGATAATGTACTATAAGCGAACTCCTAAAAAAGTTTCTTTAATAATACTATGAATTTATTGCATTATAGTATTTAATTGCATTTTCTAAATGTTCATATTTAAAATCTGGTCAAGGGTCATTCGTAAACCACAACTTCGCCTTAGCAGACTGCCATAACAAAAAATTACTTATCCTCATTTCTCCACTTGTTCTAATAATTAAATCAACATCAGGCAATCCTGAAGCAAACATATAATTGCTAATTAACTCCTCGTTTATTTTATAAGCATTAAGGTTTCCACCATCTATATCATACATCATATTTTTTGCAGCATTTGCTATTTCCGAACGTCCTCCATAATTTAACGCAATATTTAATATCATACCTGAATTATTTTCTGTTAAGTTTTCTGTCTTTCTAATTTCATTTATTAATTCAGAAGAAAGATTATTTGTAGTACCAATATGCTTTACCCTAATATTTTCTCCAGCTTTACTACGTAATTTTATAAAAAATTCCCCAAAAATCTTCATTAAGAAATTTACTTTTTCATCAGAACGACTCCAATTCTCAGTAGAAAAAACATAGAAAGTAAGTACTTCAACTCCCAGTTCGAAGCATTTTTTTGTAATACTTTCAATTGGCTTTGTACCAGCTCTATGACCAAAAGTTCGAGGAAAACCTTTCTTTTTAGCCCATCTACCATTTCCATCACAAATTATAGCAATATGCCTTGGTATCTTAATTTTGTTATCATCCAATTTTTCAATCTCCTCATAAATTTTACTAATAAATTGATATTATCATTTTTTTGATATATAATCAAATTTATGTATTTTAATTAATATATAAATTTGATTTATGTAGAGGTGAAGAAATTGTTTCAAATCATGAATTATGTTTATGAAGTCTATAAGTGTGGAAGCTTCTCAAAGGCATCAAAAAATTTACATATGACGCAACCAGCCTTAAGTATTGCAATTCGTAAACTGGAACAAGAAATTGGCCAACCTTTATTTCAGCGAAAAACATCACCACTTAAGTTAACTGATGCAGGGCGCATATATATGCAGAAAGTGGAAAAAATTATATCAATGGAACAAGAATGCACTGATTACTTTCAAAACTTAAATGAAGTCAAAGTTGGAAAAGTTACAATTGGTGGTGCTATTATATCTATGACCTACTTACTTCCTGAACTTATTGTTGGTTTTTTTAATCAATATCCAGGAATTGAAATTGCTGCAAAAGAAGCATCTCTTCCAGTACTTAAAAGTATGCTAGCAGATGGAAGCATTGATTTAATTTTAGACACTAATTGGTTTGAAGAAAAAATCTTTCAATCCATTCCTTTATTTACAAACCAAGTTTTACTTGGCATACCTCTGAATCTTTCTATAGATAGGAAAATTTTTGCTTGCGGCATGACATCCGAAGAAATCAGAGCAAACAAACATCTTTCTCAGAATCAACCAGCCATTGACCTATATAATATGGGGAATTTTCCTTTTCTTTTGCTAGAGCCAACAAATGAAATTTTCGGAAGATCAAAGGCAATTTTTAATTATTATCATATTGAACCATTAGTAAAGATGTCATTTAATCAACAGATGACTTCCTTTGAATTTGCTTCAAAGGGGCTTGGAGCCGTTTTTATTTCAGATACCCTTGTCAAGTGTTCCCCTAATGCAGAAAATCTTCGCTTTTATAAACTTAACTGCCCCATGCCAAAACGGGAAGTCTCCATTGCCTATAGCAAAAAGATTTATGTTACCAAAGCAACTCAGCGTTTTATTGATTACACTACTAAATTTTATAGAAGGGAAATTAACCATTGAGCTAATATTACTTTAGTAACTATTTTGTTGAGCTAGTGTTACCCGGCTCAACAAAGATTATTCTATAGTACAAAGAGAGTTTTAATTATACTTCTTGTATTGAGATAATACTCAATACCCCACTATAAATTGAAATTTATAAAAACACTAACGGATGAAATTTGTGCAAGCAGATTTTTCTGTTGTAGGAATGTTAATACCTTGTTCCTTACCAAGTTGAATACACTTAAGAAGCCATGCCATGTTTCTTCCAATGTTACGCATGGTCTGTAATCCTTCTAAATCTTTCTTCACATCTTCAGGAGTAAAGCCATGCACCATATTCCAATAAGTAGATGACACAACCGGCATCTCTGCAATGGTAAAGTACTTGTTCAGTACATCTATAGACGCTGTAGTTCCAGCACGTCTTGCTGATGAAATAGCAGCAGCTGGTTTGTGTCTAAATACAGATGATCCAGCATAAAATAATCGATCTAAAACCGACAACAATCGTCCGCTAGGATGCGCAAAATAGACCGGTGTACCGAATATGAAGCCATCTGCATCTTCTGCCTTCTTCAATAACTCATTGATCCCATCATCATCAAATACACAAGAATTGTGTAATTCCTGGCATTTATTGCAGCCAATGCAGTCACGAATTGGCTGATTACCAATATGGACAATCTCGCATTCAATTTGTTCTTCTCTCAAAACCTTTGTAATTTCTGCTAATGCTGTATAAGTACATCCATTAGATCTTGAGCTACCATTCAATAATAAAACTTTCATTTTTTCCTCCTTATTCTATATGCCCATACTGTCAGTACAGACAGCATGCTGCTATAGATTATATTTTTAATCTTCAAATAGTCATATTCTCAATGAATTGACACCCTTTCTTGGTTTAACTATAATTATATCGTAAATGATCAACTTAGCAATAATGCACTTTTTTGTTATATACTATACTTTTGGTTTAATACTATACTATTGGATAGTAAGGAGATATAAGATGGATAAAGCTAAATTAGAAAGTTATAACTGCGCAGTAGAAGCGGCAATGGATATTGTTGGAGGAAAATATAAAGCCATTATCATATATGAACTGATTGATAAGACGTTAAGGTACAATGAAATTCAGAAGTGTATTCCACAGGCAACACCAAAAATGCTCAGTCACCAGTTAAAAGAACTGAAGAACGACGGCATTATCAATCGTGTTCTTTATCCTGTGGTTCCTCCTAAGACAGAATACTCACTTACTGAACTCGGTAAGACATTTGTTCCTATAGTAAAATCTCTTTGTAAATGGGGCGAAGACTACTTCCAATTAAATGACGTACCAATACCATGCAATAAATCAAAATAACTTAACAGAAATATCTGTATGCCTCCATTTGTAAACTAACGTTTCTCATTAATGACAACACTACTTCCAATACAATTACAGCATCATTATTAAACGTAATATTTTATAGCTATAATTAATTTACTAGTTTACAAATTTAGCACGGTAAACTATAATATTTATTATAATTAATTTAATATAAATTGGGAGGTCTGTGAAATGAAAAAGAAATTAGGAATTTTAACTTTGGTAATATTTTTGCTTGGAATAATGCTTACAGGATGTGGACAAGGTCAGAAATCAAGCGATAAATCCTGGGATGATATAAAATCAAAAGGTCAGTTTGTAGTTGGCTTAGATGATAGTTTTCCTCCAATGGGCTTTAGAGATGAAAAAGGTCAAATCGTAGGATTTGATATAGATATGGCCAAAGCAGCTGCACAAAAAATGGGAGTAAAGGTAGTTTTTAAACCAGTAGAATGGGATGGCATTATACTTAGCTTAAATAACAAAGACATAGATGTTATATGGAATGGTTTGACTATAACTGATAAAAGAAAAAAGCAAATAGCATTTTCAAAAGTATATCTTCAAAACAAACAGATAATTGTAGTAAAAAACGATTCTAACATAAAAAATAAAAAAGATTTATCAGGTAAAATAGTAGGACTTCAAATGGGGAGCAGCAGTGAAACTGCATTGAATTCAGACGCTGCTACAGCAAAATCTCTAAAGAATATTAGAAAATATTCTAATAATACAGAAGCATTACTTGATTTAAACCAAGGTCGTATAGATGCAGTTGTTGTAGATGAAGTAGTTGGAAGATACTATTTGCAAAAGAAACCTGGTTTATACAAAATACTTGAAGATAACTTCGGCAAAGAAGACTACGGTGTTGGTATAAGAAAAACAGATGAAAGTTTTAAAAATAAACTTGATGAGGCACTGGATTCAATGAAAAAAGATGGAACAGCAAATAAAATATCTCAAAAATGGTTTGGTAAAGATATAATTGCAAAATAATTGGTTAGGATGTGATTTATATGTCTGATATCATGGACATTACAGGATTTATACTAAGTGGAAGCTTAATAACTATACAACTATTTTTTATAACGGCTATTTTTTCTATACCCTTAGGATGCCTAGTAGCTCTAGGGAAAATATCTAAAATCAAACCCATAAAGGCTATACTCAGCTTATACACCTGGGCTTTTAGGGGAACACCTTTACTTTTACAATTGTTTTTCACCTATTTTGGTCTTCCTGTAATTGGCATAAGGTTATCTCCCTTAGCAGCTGCAAGCATTGCTTTTACTATAAATTATGCCGCATATCTGGCAGAAATTTTTAGGTCAGGCATTGAATCAATAGACAAAGGACAATTTGAAGCTTCTAAAGTTCTAGGTATGAATTACTGTCAAACTATGATAAAGATAATAATTCCCCAAGCCATTAGAAATGTAATTCCTCCTGTTTGTAACGAAAGTATCAATTTAATAAAAGATTCTGCTTTAGTTGCAACTATAGGTGTGGGAGATCTTCTAAGGGCAGCAAAAGAAGTAGTTACTCGTGATTTTACAATTACTCCTTTTATAATAGCTGCTATACTATATCTTATTTTAACCTCAGTTTTAGTTATGGCCTTTAGAAAATTAGAAAAAAAATATTCTATTAATTAATATTTAAATCAAGTCCTGCTATTTGGTACTAACAGGACTTGATTTTTGATTTTCTTTGTTTTCTTTACTATTTTCCAAACATTCCTGTAAACATTCTTCTATTACTTCCATAGTAATCTCAAACTTATTATTATCCTCCAAATTTGACCCTCCACATCAATTTAATATCATATTACTATAGTATTAACAATATCAAAAAGTGTTAATACTTATATTTAAATTATATTTATAAAATTTATCTTCACTTTAAGTTTATTTTAAGTTTCATGTTGGAAAATATACTCAACAAAATATAACACAATAATTTATTGTAACTTAGAAGGGAAGATAAGAAATGAACACTTTACAAAAATTAAATGTAAAATCCAGACTAATTATATCTTTTATAATCATTTCCATGTTTATTTTCATAGTTGGCATGGTAGGAACATCCAGCATTAAATTAATCAATACAAAAGGTCAAGATATGTATGATAAAAATTTTAAAAGTATTTACCTTCTTACTGATACAAAACAAAATTTAACAAAGATGAGTGCAGATCTTACAAAATTAGTTTATGAAACAAATGCTAATCAAAAAAGCTCTGCAATTAGCGATATGAAAAAAGCTAAAAATACTATAAATCAACATATACAGGAATATAATAAATTGTCTTTAACATCTTCAGAAAAGAAAGAATGGTCCTCTGTTCAAAATCAAGTTAAACAATATATGAGTGTTACTGAAATTGCAACTAATTTTGCAGTTAACTCAGATTATACTCATGCTGAATCAGGAGTTGAAAAAATGTCTACTCTTGAAACAAATACTTTTAAAGGCGTTGACAGCCTTATAAAGAGTACTGTCGAAACCTCAAGGATTACAAGCGTTAATAACAATAATGTATCTAACTATGTAAATATATTAAGTATCACATTATCTTTAATAGGCTTTATATTGTCCATATTGATAGGTCTATTTACAGCTAAATACATAAATGATCCATTATCCAAAATAGTAACTCTAGGCAAAAATCTTTGTAATTATGATTTATCACATGTGTACAATTTAAAAAGAAAAGATGAGTTTGGACAAGCTATTAATGAACTTGATAAAGCTCAAAGAAATGTAAAAGATCTTATATTAAAAATCACAAACAATTCTGAAGAAATGGGTGCCTCAAGTGAAGAGCTTTCAGCATCAGTACAAGAAATAACAGCAAAATTTGAAAGTATAGAAAATGATACAAAAAATATACTAAATGAACTTGAAGAAAATAGTGCTTCTTGTGAAGAAATAAGTGCCTCAGTTCAGGAAGTAGGTTCTAGTGTAAATGAATTAGCAAAAAATGCTGATGACAGCAGTAAAGCTTCTATTAATTCAAAAGATAAAGCTGCTAAATTCAAAAAACATATAAATGACTCCTTAATAGAAATAAATAATATATATCATGAAAAACAAGGAAATATAATTAAAGCCATTGAAGATGGAAAAGTAGTAGAAAACATTAATAACATGGCAGATACCATCGCTGCAATTGCAGAGCAAACTAATCTTCTAGCACTTAATGCAGCTATTGAAGCAGCAAGAGCTGGAGAACAGGGAAAAGGATTTGTCGTAGTTTCAGAAGAAGTTAAAAAGTTGGCTGAACAATCCTCAAAAGCAGTGGCAAATATTAAAGATACAATTTCTAAAGTTCAATATGCTTTTAAAAATCTTTCAAATAACAGCAATGATATATTGGACTTTGTACAAAGTAATATAGCTCCAGAATTTAAAAATTTTGAAGAAATGAGTAATGAATATTATAAGGACTCTGAATTTATAAGTTCTATATCTGAAAGGGTAGCTGCAATGTCAGAACAATTAAGCGCAACCACGGATCAAGTAAGCACTGCCATTCAAAGCATGACAGAAAATATATTAAAAACATCTAATAGCACTGATTCTATAGAAAAAGGTACTCGTGAATCCTCAATAGGTATAAATCAGATTTCTCTTACAGCACAAAGTCAAGCAGAGATGGCTCAAAACTTAAATGAAATGGTTCAAAAGTTTAAATTATAATCACATAGAGCTCCTAGACGAAAAATAAACTTATGCTCCGAATATTTTTACAACCACAAGTACTGTTAAATATTTTGATAAGTCTAAGCAAAAAATTCACAAAAACCTAAGGACTTTTGAAAACTCGTACCTCAGACAATTCAAAAGTCCTAAGCTTTTTCATAAATTTTCTACTAAGACTTATATACAAAATATTTAAATGTACTTGGTTATTGTAAAATATTTCTACGCATAAGTTTATTTTTTAGTCAGAATTTCTATATAATAAAGTTAAAACTTTATGTAGAATGCCTACTGTTTCATATCTTAAAGCATGAGTAAAGAGCAGATTATTTCATCTATTTTGACTATAATCTGTACCTCTAAAAGGTAAGCGTATATTTACATTTCAATTAAGCTATTGTTGAAAAATAAGTAGAGATATTTATTTTTTACTTGCTTACCAGTTAATTTTTCAAGTGCCCTTGCGTAATAATAAATTTGGGGTTTGTATTTATCTTTTATATTATCTATATCATCTACATAATCTGTTTTATAGTCTATAAGCACTAATTCTCCATTTTCTTCAAAATAGCAATCTATTATTCCTTGAATAATTATTTTTTCATCCTTATATATTTTATCTGGAAGCTCTTTATATAATTCATTACTTTCTATTTCCATATAAAATGGAGTTTCCCTATATATATTCTCTGCCTCTTTCATTCTGCTTCCAATTTCAGAATAAAAGAACTTCAATATTTTACCTAGGGGTATTGACTTAACTTCCTCTTCCCTTATAAATTCTCTCTGAACCAATCTATCTACCTGTTCTTTTATTTCATCGTAAGAATTAACTTTTTTTATGTCAATATGCTGCAAGATTAAATGCAAAAGAGTTCCCCTTTCAGCAGCTGTCATACCTTTTTTTTCTCTTAAAAAAAGTGGTTTTTTTAATTGTACCGATTCCATCAAATTCACGCCATCTTCCATATCAGTCAAATCAAATCTTCTCTTTAACTCTGATACAGAAAATTTAGCAGGTATCTTACAAGCTTCCTCATATTTATATTTCCAGTTAAGTCTTCTATCAACTTTATCCATATATTGTCCATCATATTCAGCTAAATTAAGTTCTTCAATTTTACCCAGTATATCTACATCTTCTTTTTCTTGAGATACACTTCTAAAATCATCTTTCTTATAAATATTTACCTTCCATGTAGAATTATCCCCTATAACTAGATTTAAATTATCTTCACCTTTAGAAATTTCTCTTATAGGCTTTCCACATGGGTGTTTAGCCAGTGCAGCCCCTATCCAATCCAAAAAGTTTCTAGCACTTATAAGCGAGTACTCAGGAAGTTTATCTCCTTTATAAGAAGCACATTCACACCATCTTTGAGTTGTTTTTTCAATATTATTTACCATTCCAGTTATTATAAGTTTTTCTTTTGCTCTGGTAAAGGCAACATATAATATTCTCATTTCCTCTGAAAGAGTTTCTACTTTTAGCTTTTTTCTAAGTACCTGTTTCATAACAGTAGGATAACATATATGCCTTTTTACATTTACATAATCCGGTCCAAGGCCTAACTTTTCATGAAAAAGTACCCCTTTATTCATATCCATCAAATTAAACTTTTTTCCTGTACCTGAAAGTACTACTACAGGAAATTCAAGTCCTTTGCTTTTGTGAACACTCATTATCCTGACTACATTTTCATCTTCTCCTAGTATTTTTGCACTTCCTAAATCGCCACTGCTATTTTTAAGTTTGTTCATAAAATTTATAAAATTAAAAAGTCCTTTGTAACTGCTCTTCTCGTACTGTTTTGCTCTTTCAAATAACATCCTTAGGTTTGCCTGCCTCTGAATTCCCCCAGGCATAGCCCCTATAAAACCGTAATAGCCCGTTTCAGTATAAAGATGCCATATAAATTCATCTATTGGCATATACTTTACTTTTTTTCTCCAATTATTAAGTCTTTTCAAGAATTCACTTACTTTATATTTCAATCTATTTCCCACATGCTTTAATGATATATCTGATTCACAGTCATTTTCCGAAATTGTCTTTAATATGTCATAAAAATGCATTTTTCTATCTACCATTCTTAAATCTATAAGTTCCTCTGGAGAGAATGATTCTATAGGAGACCTAAGCACAGCTACAAGTGGAATATCCTGAAGTGGGTTATCTATTATTTCAAGTACTGATATTATCGTCTTTACTTCTATATTCTCAAAATATCCGGCAGATATATCTGCAAATACAGGTATTTCTAAACTATTAAGTTCTTCTACAAAAGTAGGAGCCCAATTTTGCGTGGCACGCATTAATATTACTATGTCTTTATACATTACATTCCTATAGGACTTCGTATTTTTGTCATATACTTTTAGTGGCTCTACTTCTTCTTTACCATTTATGAGCTCACTTATTTTTTCTGCTACAAGCCGTGCTTCTACCTGAACATTATCTAAAACTTCTTCATTTTCTTGAATTTCTTCACTTTCTTCTTTTTTATCTATTATATTAAGCTCTATATCTCCACTATAGTTTACAGATGAGTTTTCATAATCTGCTGAACTTTTTAAGCATTCCTCATCCGTATAATCTAATTCTCCTACTTCTCTACACATTATTTGTTTAAATAAATAGTTAGTACCTTCTATTATTTCTTTTCTGCTTCTAAAGTTTTCAGATAATTTTATCTTTCTGTTTTCAGCCGTCTTTTTTTCAGAATAACTATTATATTTCTGCAAAAAAAGTTCAGGTTTAGATTGTCTAAATCTGTATATACTTTGCTTTACATCTCCTACCATAAACAAATTTGAGTCTTTTGATTTTCTGCTTATCATATTCATTATAACTTCTTGAACTTCATTGCTATCCTGATATTCATCTATAAATATTTCCTCAAAATATCCTCTATATTCTAAAGCTGCCTCTGAAGGAACTATATTTCCCTCTTCATCTTTATCTGTTAATATTTCAAGGCAAAAATGTTCTATATCACTAAAGTCCAGTATCCCTCTTTCCCTTTTCTTCAAGCTGTAATTTTTATCAAACTCTATTACAAGAGAAGCCAGGCACTCCATCATAGGGTATACTTCCTGCATATTTTTATATATATCATCGGAACCTGAAAATATATCTTCTTTTATACTATTTAACTTCTTTTTAACTTCATCCCTTACATTCTTAGCCCTTTCCTTCACTTCTTTAACGTCATCTTTTACTTTTTTAGTGGAAAGCTTTTCAAAACTTAATTGTAAAAACTTTTCTTTTAGTTCTTCCCAAGAATTTAAAAGCGATAATTCCTTTATATTTTCATAATCTTTTTTAAAAGTATCTTCATAGTGCTCAAGTCCTTCTACGCTTTGGATTATGGTAAGTTCTCTTTCTATTCTATCCTTGCATCCCTTAACTTCTACCTTTAGGCTGTGCATAATCATTTGTGCCCATGAGGTATTTCCAAAATCAAAGTTTTCCTCAACATTAAAATTTTCTACCGCTTCTCTTAACCATTTTTCAGGCCATGGATTACTTTTTGAAAATTCATAGAGGGAAAGTACCATATCTTTAAGTTTAATATCATTTTTACTTTTAAAACCGTCTACAAGTTTTAAAAATTCTGTATTTTCCATATCATATTTCTCATCTAAAAGTTCCTCAAGTACATCCTGTTTTAAAAGAACTGCTTCTGTACTGTCGCATATTCTAAAATTAGGATCTAAATCTATTAAATGAAAATTACTTTTTATAACCTTAAGGCAAAAAGCATGTATAGTAATTATATTAGCCTGATTTAAGAGTGTAAGCTGTTTTTGAAGATTTTTTGATCCATAATTTGATTCTAACAGTTTAGAAATTGCCTCTGCTATTCTCTCTTTCATTTCAGAAGCTGCTGCATTTGTAAAGGTAACAACTAATAACTTATCTATATCCACATCTTCATCAATACTTGTTATTTCCTGTATTATTCTCTCCACTAGCACTGCTGTCTTACCAGTTCCTGCACCTGCTGATACTAGCAAATTACATTTGGGGGTAAAAATAGCTTCTCTTTGAGATTCTGTCCAATTTGTATCCATATCTACCACCTTACTAAAATTCATTGAAGATTTCCCTCTAAAGGATAACGCCTTTCTAAGTACTAAAGCCTGTTTAATAAGCATCAGATGGAGTCAAAACTCCATCTGATGTCAAGAGCTCTGTCTATTTAATAAACCACTTTATTCTTTCCAGAATTTTTTGCTCTGTACAAGTTCATATCAGCCCTTCTTATTGCACCTTCAACGTCTTTATTCTTATTTGTACATATTGCTATACCCATTGAAACCGTTACATAAGACGAGGCTTCATTGTACTCTACAGCTTTCTTTTTTATAATATCTCCTATATTTATCATTCTCTCATATACAGACATGGAATCTGTAACATTATACATATATATTATAATCTCTTCTCCTCCATATCTAGCTACCATATCTTCGTCCCTTATACTATCTTTTATTATGTCACTTACTTTTCTCAGAACCCTATCTCCATATTGATGCCCAAATCTATCATTAAAACTTTTAAAATCGTCAATGTCAATCATTACAATAGCAAAACCTTTACCGCAGTTTTTTACTTTTTCTTTTATAACCGAGAAAAAATAATTTCTGTTAAATAGTCCCGTTAAAAAATCCTTTTGAGAATTTTGCTTTATTTTATTATAAAGTTTATTATTCTCTATACATATGGCTATTTGATTGGTAAGTGCAGTTAATAACTTTACATGTTCATCATTTAAATAGTTATATATATGGTGCTCAACTACAATAACACCTAAAAGATTATCTTTTAAATATATAGGCATGAGTATGGAAGAGTGAATTTGAATATTATCATATATATATATATTATCAACACAATTTACTATACTAGCATTTAGACTACTTATATTTCCTTTATTGTAATCGCTAATACTAAAATGATGCTTTGTATTAGGCAAATTTGTAGATTTTAATTGAAGTTTTCTATTTTCTAAAAGATATACGCTTGAATAAGTTACCCCTAGAATTCCTATCATTATATCATTTATTATAGAAACTATTTCTCCTCTACCTATTCTTTTGTTTATATACTGACTTATCTCAACTATCAGAGACAACATATCAAGCTTTTTATCTAACTCTATAATCTTCATGCTTTGTTTTTGTATAATTCCTTCAGCCATCTTTTGATAACCTTCATACTCACTTTTAAGTTGATTATATTCATCTGATAATGACGTCAACATAAAACTCTCCCCTATTAAAAATACATATCTAAGCTAAAAATACTTTCTATAATTGTGTCTATAAAAGTATATATTCACAAGAAAATTTTTCCTCATGAATATATACAACAACTCCTCATACTATAGTATTATAAATTTATATAAACTGCTCATACTATTTTATTAGTTTCTCTACAAAAAATAATTTAACACTAATTTTCAACTACCTTCTAATTTTATATTATACTACTGTTTATAAATACATCCTAGCATTTTCATACATTATATATCGAATATTTATACTCTTAATTTTCAATATTCGACTCACTATTATACTTATATTGATGTATATTTTTTGTTATTATATGTAAAAATTTTTTTGTAAAGAAGGGAGAATTTACATTTAATTATAATAAAAATTTTCTAATCTCATCTTTCATCTGTTGTTTTTCACATACAGTACTGTGAATAACTTCACTTTTCATTAGTTTCTCTATAGGTTTAGGAACTTCGAGAGAAGCAGTTTTGCTCATTACTTCTATAAGGTCAAAATCTTTTTGATTCTTATATTTATCGTCTAAAGCACTCATTACGGATTTTGTAAATTTAAAAGGACTTGCAGTAGAAACAATAATGGTTTTTGTGTCATCTCCTGTATCCTGCAAATACTTTCTATACACGGAATAAGCCACTGAAGTATGTGTGTCCATTAAGTAATGGTAACTTTTGAAAACATCACTTATAGAATTAAGTGTTTCTCCTTCACTTGCAAATCCACCATAAAGCAGTTTTAATTTTTCTTTCATATTTTCACTTACACTATACTTTCTATTTTTATTTAAATCTTTCATTAACCCCTGTACAACTAAAAAATCATTTCCGCTTATATCATATATGAATCTTTCAAGATTACTGGATATGAGTATATCCATAGAAGGAGATATAGTTACTATAAACTCTCTCTCAGCATCATAGATTCCACTTTTTAAAAAGTCATATAATACTTTATTATCATTTGAAGCACATAAAAGTCTATTTATAGGCAAACCCATTTTTTTTGCATAATAGGCTGCAAGTATATTTCCAAAATTACCTGTAGGAACTACAAAATTTATCTTTTCTCCTAATTTTATTTGCCCCTTCCTTAAAAGTTCCATATATCCATGAAAATAATATACTACTTGAGGTATAAGCCTTCCTATATTTATGGAATTAGCAGAAGAAAACATATAAGACTTTTCATCCAATTCTTTTTTTAATTCTTCATCATTAAAAATTTTCTTAACTTCAGTCTGGGCATCATCAAAGTTTCCCTTTATTCCTATAACTTTAGTATTTTTGCCTGCCTGGGTAACCATCTGTCTTTTTTGTATATCACTTACCCCTTTTTCAGGGAAAAACACTACTATTCTTGTATCCTCTACATCTGCAAAACCCTCTAGTGCTGCCTTCCCAGTATCTCCAGAAGTTGCCGTAAGTATAACTATCTTTTTATGCAAATTTTGCTTTTTTGCAGCAGCCTGCATTAGATGTGGTAGAAGACACAATGCCATGTCTTTAAAAGCTAAAGTTGGTCCATGAAACAACTCTAAATAAAATACATCCCCAACTTTCTTTACAGGTACTATTTCATCTGATTCAAATTTATTGTCATAAGCTAGGTCTATGCACTTCTTCAACTCATCTTCAGTAAAATCAGTGAAAAACTTTCCAATTATGCATAAAGCTAATTCCTTATAAGTCATATTTTTAAATTTTTGTAATTCTTCTTCATTCACAAAAGGTATGCTGTCTGGAACAAACAATCCACCATCTTCTGATATTCCTTTTAGTATAGCTTGAGATGCAGTATAATTTCCATTTAATCCCCTAGTACTGTTATAATGAATTTCTTTCAAGTGTATCTCTCCCTTTTCTATAATTTTTACTAAAATAGTTATACCTATATAATAACATACGAAATATAACTTGAAAATTACAGTTATATTAATTTACAAACCTATAACGATTTCAAAGCAAAAAATCTATAGATATAGAGTTTTTAAGTATGATTTCAATTTTGTTATTATATTTTTGGATATTTCTCATTAAAGCATCCTTTACATAAATTTTGTTCTTCATTAAAAATTTAGCAAAATTCCTCTAAACTTAAATATTCTAAAGTAGTAGCACCTATTTCTTTTCTTATTTCCTCTATACTTTTACAAGCTGCTATAAGTTCCTTTTTTATTCCTATATCAATACCTAGATGACAGCAGTATTTTATAGAAGGTGATGCAATTCTAAAATGAACTTCTTTTGCTCCATTTTTTAATAAAGATTTAACAACTTTTCTACAACTAGTTCCTCTAACTATAGAATCATCTATAACTATTACCCTTCTCCCTTTTATTTCATTAAACAAAGGACTTAACTTTATGTCTACCATACTTTCTCTTAGATTTTTATGCGGAAATATAAAACTTCTTACTGCATATTTATTTTTTATAAAACCTAGCCCATAAGGAATTCCAGAAGCCTTTGAATAACCTATAGCTGCAGGTATACCAGAATCCGGTACACCAATAACTATATCCCCTTCAACAGCATGATTTTTATATAACTTTTTTCCCGCACTAATTCTAGATTCATACACACTTATTCCATCTATAATACTGTCTCCTCTAGCAAAATATATATATTCAAATGAACAAAATCCATAATTTTTTTCTTAAAAACATTAACACTTTCCATTGATTTATTACTTATAATAATCATTTCTCCAGGATTAACATCTCTTATAAATTCTATTTTCAGAGAAGATAATGCACAACTTTCTGAACTTATAACATAATTGCCATTTAATTTTCCTATGCATAATGGTCTTATGCCTAAAGAATCTCTTACTGCTATTAATGTATCTTTAGTAGAAAGAATTAGAGAATAGGAACCTTTTAAATATTTAAGTCCATTAATAAACTTGTCTTTTATTTCTACATGAGGTTCCATTTCCAAAAGCTTTAAAATTACTTCTGAATCTGAAGTAGTTTTAAAAACAGCACCTTTGGCTTTTAATTTTTCTTTAAGCCCCTCTGCATTAGTTATATTTCCATTATGTGCAATAGCAATTTTCCCTTTAAGCTCTTGTAATTTCTCCACATCAAATACCTGAGAAACTAATCCCATACCTTTATAGCAGTTAATCTGTTCTCCATCTGAAATTGCTATTCCTGCACTTTCCTGTCCTCTATGTTGAAGAGCCGAAAGGCCATAATACATGATATTACCTAAGTAAATATCTTCATTGGAAAATACGCCAAAAATTCCACAAGCCTCTTTCGGCTTATCTTCTTGAATTCCTTTAAGCTCATACATCAATCATCATCTCTTAAAACATTTAAATTTTTTCCTTCCATAACCTTATTCATATTTCTAACAGCACACATTTTTCCACACATAGTACATGTATGTTCATCTTCTGGTTTTGATTCTTCTCTATATCTTCTTGCCTTTTCTGGATCTATAGATAAATCAAATATTTTTTTCCAATTAAGCTCTCTTCTAGCTTTACTCATAGCATTATCCCAGTCTCTTGCACCTTTTATTCCCTTTGCAATATCTCCTGCATGAGCTGCAATTTTAGTAGCTATGATTCCTTCTTTCATATCTTCTAAGTTTGGAAGTCTTAAATGTTCTGCTGGAGTTACATAACATAGAAAATCTGCTCCTGAAGATGCAGCTATTGCTCCTCCTATAGCTGATGTAATGTGATCATAACCTGGTGCTATGTCTGTAACTAAAGGTCCTAACACATAAAATGGTGCATTATGACACAATTTCTTTTCTATCTGCATATTTGCTTTTATTTCATCTAAACTCATATGCCCTGGTCCTTCTATCATAACTTGTACATTTCTCTTCCAAGCTCTTTTTGCAAGCTCTCCTAAAGTCATAAGCTCCTTAATTTGTGAAGCATCTGTAGAATCCTTTATAGCACCTGGTCTGCAAGCATCTCCTAAACTTATAGTTACATCATATTTTTCACATATATCTAAAACCTTATCAAAATGCTCGTAAAAAGGATTTTCTTTTCCATTTAATTCCATCCATGCATATATTAAAGCTCCACCTCTGGATACAATATTCATAAGTCTTTCATTTCTCTTAAAAATTGCTGCAGTCTCTCTATTTATACCTGCATGAATAGTCATAAAATCCACACCATTTTGCGCATGTTTTTCGATTACACCTAAAAGTTCTTCTTCAGTTATGTCTTTTAATTCTTTGTCATAAAATCCCACTGCATCATACATAGGCACTGTTCCTATCATAGCAGGTGACATTTCTACTAGTTTAGTTCTAAATTCTTCAGTTTTTCCAAAGCAACTTAAATCCATTATAGCTTCTGCTTTCATTTCTAAAGCTGTCTTAACCTTTTCTAGTTCGTCCTCTATGCAATTGCAGTCCTTTGAAATTCCCAAGTTTACATTTATCTTAGTTTTAAGGTATTGTCCCACACCTTCTGGATCTAATGATTTATGATTTTTATTAGCTGGTATTACAACTGCACCCTGTGCAACTAATTCCATTAGTTGTAGTGGTTTCATATTTTCTTTAGCAGCTACCCTTCCCATTTCCTTTGTAATTATGCCTTTTTTAGCAACATCCATTTGTGTCGTGTAATTCATTTTAAACATCTCCCTTAACATATTTTTCAAAAACTATGTTAAATAAAAAAGGAGGTGATTCTAAATCTCCCTCATATTCATCTTTATATAAATAAAAAAATGCAACCTTATAAAGTTGCATTTTAAAACTATATAAAGCTCTTCCCTACGCTGGAATTATCCAGATCAGGTATGAGGGTCAGAACTAACAGTTCTATCTCAGCCTATAACATAGACCCCCCTAGATTATTTAATTTTACATGTAAATTATATCATATATGTTTAATTTTTTAAACTGTACATTTTTATACCTTCAATAAGTAATTGGAGATTTACACCCAAATACCCCTTTAACTTCTTATAATAAAGTTATAATATAATTATAAGGTTTATAAAAAGATCCAGATTTATATACATTAACATTTTAATTAAAAATTGATAATGTTGAATTAATTATATTTTATAAATCTAGGAAACCTAAAGAAAGGAGATAATCGTATTGGGAATTTATTTAGACAATGCTGCTACATCTTATCCAAAACCACCTGCAGTTGTAGATGCAATTTCAAATTTTATGAAGAACATAGGAGCCACTGCAGGAAGAGGAGCTTACAAATCAGCTATTGAAGCTGATAGACTTATATTTAACTGCAGAGATAATATATGTAAGTTATTTAACGGTAAAGACCCATCTAACATAATCTTTACTTATAATATAACAGATTCACTTAATCTAGTAATAAATGGGATCTTAAGTCAAGGAGATCATGTTATCACAAGTAGCTTGGAGCATAATTCTGTATGGAGGCCCTTAAAAACTCTTGAACGGGACATAGGTATAGAAATATCTACGCTTCCCTGTACAAATGAAGGAATATCAAAAGCCTGTGATATAGAAAAATTAATAAAGAAAAATACTAAGCTAATTGTATTCACTCATGCTTCTAACGTGCTTGGAACTATTCAACCTATAAGGGAAATAGGAGCTATAGCCAGGAAACATAAAATTCTATTTTTAGTAGATAGTGCCCAGACAGCTGGAGCTTACCCTATAGATGTACAAAAAGACAACATAGATATTCTTGCTTTCACAGGTCATAAAAGTCTTTTGGGACCTACTGGCACAGGAGGACTTTTAATAAATTGCAATACTAATTGTATAAGGCCATTAAAATCTGGAGGAACTGGTGAGGATTCCAAAAATCCATATCAACCTGATTATTATCCTAATAAATTAGAAGCAGGCACCTTAAATGTAGCTGGAATAGTTGGTTTAGGAGAAGGAATTAAATACATATATGATCTAGGGATACACAAGATAAGAGATAAAGAAAATGAAATAATTGAGTATGCCCTTAAGAGATTAGAGGAAGTTCCAGGAATTCATATATATGGCCCAAAAGATGCGAAAAAAATAGTAGGTGTTATTTCATTTAATATAGAGAATACGTCTGGTGAAGATATTGCTTTTAAGCTGGATAAGGAATATGACATAATGATAAGAGTTGGATTTCATTGTGCTCCAACAGCCCACAGGATAATGGGGACTTATGAAATTGGTGCTATTAGAATAGGTATTGGATATTTTAATAAAAAGCAAGATATAGATGCATTAGTAAATGCTTTAAAAAATATAGTTTCTGAAAAATAAGTAAAAACCCCCTTTAACTTTTGTATAAAAGGGGTTTTTACTTATTTTATTTATTAGCAGTAGTATTTTTATTATCTACATCTACGGCGTTTTTTCTTAAAGAAGATATTACTTTAAATACAATCATTATAAGTGCTATTCCTGCCACTGCTGAAATAATGTAACCTACAACGTCATTCATTCCTTTTATAGAATAATCCGATGCAATAGCATTATAGTGCATTCCATTTTGAAATCCTTTAGGTATATATCCTACAAGAGATTTAATACCATCTGAATCCCATTCACCAAATGCATCTCCGGAAGCTAAAAGTCCCAAAGGGCATAAAACTACAAGAGCTGCCAAAAGTCCATAAAGTGGTTTTTTGCTTCCACCTTTATTTTCATATATCACATCCGGTGACATTTTCTTAACATAAGCATATACTGCTGCAGTTATTGCTCCCTCAAGTATTCCTACTAAAAGATGAGTTCCTACCATTGCCGGTACAGTTATTTTTAAAGGATAAGGACAATAAAGTGCTTTTCCAGCTGCATCTGTAAATAATAAAGGCTGTAGGCCAAATTCAACAGATGCCATAAAAGATGCCGCCACAATTCCTACATACGATCCTATAAAAGCTGCAATATATTCCCCTTTAGGGCTCTTCAGTTTACCTTTTATAATGCTGTATAGAGTATATCCTACAAAAGGCATTATAAAAGCCATATTAAAGGTATTAGCTCCAAAAGCAAGTATTCCTCCATCCCCAAAGAAAAGTGCCTGTATAAGTAGTGCTATAGTAACTGCAATAGTGGCTGCATAAGGTCCAAGTAAAATTGCTATCAAAGTTGCCCCTACTGCATGAGCTGTTGTTCCTCCCGGTATAGGTACATTAAACATCATTATAAGAAAAGAAAATGCTCCGCAAACACCTAGCATAGGCATTTTTTTTGGACTTATTTCACTTTTTACCTTTTTTACGGCCTTTGCCCAAACTGGCAGCATTACCACTGCCATAACAGCACAGGTTGATGGACTTAAATAATTATCTGGAATATGCATAATAAAGACCTCCTAGAATTTTAAAAAAAATATATAAATTTGTATTCCTTTAATATACATAGCAATATATATGCCAATCTTCTATATATTTTTAATAATTTTTGCAGAACATTTTTAATAGGCGTCAGCAGTAGGACAAGCTCTGATATTTAATTCAAAAATTTTATGCTAAAAAATTTTTCTAAGTTCATTGGTATCAAAATGATACAAAATCTATATCAAAATGAGATTATACTTTAATTTTATATCAAAATGATATAACTAGAATGCTTGAAAGCAGATTAGCCCTCAAGCATTTCATCTGCATGATAGGAACTTCTCACTAGTGGGGAAGATGATACAAATTTAAAACCCAATTCTAAAGCTATTTCTTTATACTTTTTAAATAGATCAGGATGAACATACTCTACAACAGGATGATGCTTTGCAGAAGGTGGTAAGTACTGACCTATTGTAACAATGTCACAATCCACCTTTCTTAAATCCTTTAATACTTCTATAATATCTTTTTCTTTTTCTCCAAGCCCCAACATAAATCCTGATTTTGTTAAAATTGAGCTATCCATAATCTTAACTCTTTTTAAAAGTTCCAATGAACGCTTATAAACTGCCATTGGTCTTACTTCTTTATATAAAGCAGGTGTGGTCTCTACATTGTGATTTATTACATTAGGTTTTGAATTCACTACTTTTTTAAGTGCAGTTTCACTTCCTTTAAAATCTGGTATTAAAACTTCTACTGTTATATTTTTGTTAAGCTTTCTTATTTCCTCTACAACACTAGCAAAATGAGAAGCTCCTCCATCTTCTAAATCATCTCTTGTAACAGACGTTATTACTGCATATTTCAATTTTAGTTTATCCACTGCTTGTGCCACATTAAATGGTTCTTTTTCATCAACTTTTTCAGGTTTGCCTTTAGTTACATTACAAAAAGTACAATTTCTAGTACAATTTTTCCCAAGTATCATAAAAGTTGCCCTGCTTTTATTAAAACATTCCATTCTATTAGGACAATTTGCCTCACCACATACAGTATTTAAAGAATATTTTTTAAGTATATCCTTTACATCCTGAGAAACTTGTCCGCCTCTTATTTTTATTTTTAACCACTCAGGTTTTCTCTTATACATAAAATACAATCCCTCGTTTCTTCTTTAAAATATGCTAATTTTTTAACACATCTCCACAAAATTAGTATACTACTATTTAAACATAACCTCCATAATATCTTTTTTGTTTATACTATGCATATATCTTTCCATGTCTACGTTTTCAAGTGCTTTCAGAATTTCTTCTTTTTCATACTTAATTCCTAGAAACTTATTTTCCAATTCACCAATCTCGCAGCTGCTGAAAAAATCTCCAAAAAATTTTATATTACCTATAACACCTTTTTTTACATATATATTAACCTGTACAATTCCTCCTGGAAATTTTTTCTCGTTAGAATAATTAAACTTTTTAAGATGTCCATAATTCCATTCCCAAGTCTCATATTTATGATAACATATTTCTTTTATTTTTTTCCATTCCTCTTTTGAAAATGTATATATTTTAGGATTTTCATCTTCACTTATAACTGATTTCATCAAAAATTCTTTGAATTCAATTATAGTCATATCACTTTTAATATAATCATATATATTTGTAACCCTGCTTCTTACAGATTTAACAGCTTTATCTGAAAATTTTATAGGGTTTACGTAAAGAGCATCATTCAAATTTTTCATATTAACAGAAAACAAAATACTTCCGTGATGCAAAATTTTATTTCCATGTTTATATTGGGCATTTCCTGAAATCTTTTTACCATCTATAACCAAATCATTTCTACCAGAAAGCTCTGCGTTTACAGATAGTTTTTTCAATGCTCTTATTATAGGATACGTAAAATTACTAAAATCTGCAAAAGCATTGTTTTCACCTACAGATATAAAGGTAAAATTTAAAGTTCCCAGGTCATTGAATATAGTTCCTCCCCCTGACATTCTTCTTACTACTGATAAATTATGTTTTTTTATATAGTCTATGTTTATTTCTGAAAGGGTATTTTGATTTTTGCCTATTAAAACACAGGGTCTGTTTCTCCAAAGGATAAAACAATCCTCATTGAATGTTTGCATTACATATTCTTCAATTGCATGATTCATATATGGGTTCGTATTTTGGTGCTCAATAAATAACATTTTCATTACTCCTTTTTTAGAATAGACTTTTCACCAACGCTTATCTACAAAGCTACCTAAAATGAATTATACACAATAAGTTTAATATTTGAAAGTAATTATTCAGTAATTAAATTATATTTCGATACTTGTAATATATAGATAAAAATGTAAGAAGGGGTTATTGTGGATTCAATTACAATTAACAAATCAATTTCCTGTAAAGCCAAGTGCAATGTCAGTGAGAATAAGACTTCATCTAGTCACAATAATACTACAAATTTTAAAGATAAAGATGATTCAAATATATCCAAAGATGGGACTATACTCTGTAACTTTTTTAACCGCATTGAAAGCTCTAGTAAAGACAACGCTGAACTTTCTTCACTATCAAAATATACTTCAGAATATAAAAAGATAAAAAAAGAAATTTTATCTGGTGCTTATGGAAGTGATACTAAAAAGTACATGAGTTTGCTTGACAATGCATTTAAAGACACCTTAGATAATTTTTCAAATTCACTTATCAAATCACTTACTAAAAACACTACGAAAAACACTACGAAGATGTCTTATTCATCTCTAATTAAATTCCAAAAGCAATACGAAACGGGTACAACCCTAACCTGGATATTTAGAGAAGAAAATAAAGAAGTACTACGTAAAATAGAATACTATAAGAAAAAAAGAAATAATCAAATGGTAACTTCTTTGACTCAATTAAGCCATACTTATAAACATATAATAAGCAATATCTCAAATACAACAACTATGATAATGGACAATATAAATGACTCTTTCAATTCAAATAAACTTACATAAGAGATCCTTTTAATGCCTAATGTCTAAAAGGATCAAGTAAAAATATTTTTAATGCATTACCGTAAATTAACAATGTATAAAAAAGTATTAAATGTTAAATACTAATACTAATAAAAAAGTTTTTAATGGCAGCAAAATTATTTTAAAAATTACTTTGATTATAGAGTCAAATTAATGTATAATATGTTTATTAGGTAACATCAATATTTAATGTGAAATTTTAAGATTTGTTGTTAATTTTACATTTTTGTGTTATACTAATGTAATAATAAACACCGATATACAAAATCAAGCTATATCAATTATAAGTGTTTTATCTTTAGGAGGATAATAAATGAAAATAGGAACAGTAAAATGGTTTAACTCAGAAAAAGGATTTGGATTTATCGAAGTACCTGGCGAAAATGATGTTTTCGTACACTTCACTGCAATCCAAAGTGATGAACCAAGAAAAAATCTTGAAGAAGGTCAAAAAGTTCAATTTGATGTTGAAGAAGGACCAAAAGGTCTTCAAGCTGCTAACGTTGTAAAACTATAATTTATAGCTTACAATATTAGAATAAAACATCTTAACATAAATGAATAGAATGTTTTACCACCTCTGAATAAAAGGTGGTTTTTTATACCTTTGAAAAAAAGGGATATACAAGTATTTGTATATCCCTTTTTTAATTTCCAAGTACCTGCTTTTTTAACTTAAGTCCAGTTTCTGTAACTGCAAGTCCTCCAAGTGCTGTCTCCCTAAGTGCACAGGGAAGTTGTTTACCAACCCTATACATTGCCGAAACAGTATCATCAAAAGGTATTCTACTGTATACACCTGCCATAACCATATCTGCTGTAGTTAGTGCGCTTACAGTTCCTGAAACATTTCTCTTGGCACAAGGTACTTCTACAAGACCTGCTACAGGATCGCAAACTAATCCTAATACATTTTTTATCACTATAGCACTGGCATTTAAAGCTTGCTCTGGAGTACCGCCCATCATCTCAACTACTCCTCCTGCTGCCATAGCAGCTGCAGAACCACACTCTGCCTGACAGCCACCTTCAGCTCCTGACATAGTGGCGTTTTTAGCTATTATCATTCCAATTCCAGTTGCTGTGAAGAGCGCTTGAATCAATTCATCCTCGCTCTTGTTTAGCTTTTCTCCTGCACTTATTATTGCCGCAGGTATTATTCCACAGGAACCTGCTGTAGGTGCAGCCACTATCTTTCCCATAGCAGCATTAACTTCCGAACATGAAAGCGCCCTTGCCATGGCTTTTATCATAAAATCTCCAGTTAAACTTTTTCCTTCCCTACAATAATTATTTAATATGTAAGCATCCCCACCTATAAGTCCGCTTATAGATTTTACTTTATTTTGCAATCCATATTCTGCAGAATTTTGCATTACTTTAAGATTCTTTCTCATCTTCCCCAAAATTTCTTTCCTGCTGGAATCTCCCCTTTTAATTTCTTCCTCAACTGTATATTCCCATATTTTCATACTTTTTTCTCTACATATTTTTATAAGTTCATATCCGGTATTAGCCATCTATCATTCCTCCTCTGTTATAGGATTTATAGCTCTTATCTTTTTTATATTTGAAATTTCATTTATTTCATTTACAACATCCTCGGAAATTAAATCGTCCACTTCAAACACCATAGTTGCTCCAGAACCTCTAGTACTTTTTCTATATACTCTCATAAAAGCTATGTTTATTTTATGTTTATAAAGTATATCAGATACCTTTGCAACCATGCCTGGTACATCCATATGATTTATCAATATAGTAGGGTAATTTCCTGTAAATTCTATTTTGTCTCCATCTACTTCACTTATTATTACATTTCCTCCACCTATAGATGAGCCTACCATTTCACAAGTTTCCCCATTATCCTTTTCTATAATAAATTTGACTGTATTAGGATGAACGTCTCCTAAATCTATTTCTTTAAATTCAATTTTAATTCCCTCTTCCCTTGCCAAAATAATAGATTCTTTTAGATTTTCATCCCAGGGATCCATTCCCAGTATTCCAGCAACTAAAGCCTTGTCTGTACCATGTCCTTTATAAGTTTTAGCAAAAGATCCATGAAGCAGAAATTGTACCTTTAAAATTTTGCCTCCTGCTATAGTCCTTGCAATTTTACCCAGCCTTGCTGCCCCAGCTGTATGAGAGCTGGAGGGTCCTATCATTATGGGTCCTAGAATATCAAAAGCACTATATTCTCGCATATTAAGCACATCCTTTCATTTTAGCAGCTTTTATTATATTATGGTCATTCAAGAACTAGTATATAATTAAACTAAAAAAATTGCACTAGGCTGGTACTTTTTATGTGCATATTTTTGTTTATATTTGCAGAATATAAATTTTATAATATATAAAATTTTTGGAGGAAGTACATAAAATGTATGCAGATAAAAATATTCAACTACTAGAACTAGAGCGCATTTATGGTAAAATAAGTCCTTTTGAATTAAAAAATAAACTAATTAATCTTGCTAACGGTCAAAAGGTAAAAAGTGCACATGCTCTTTTAGATGCAGGAAGAGGAAATCCTAACTGGATAGCCACTTCTCCCCGAGAAGCCTTTTTTGCTTTTGGACAATTTGCATTAGAAGAATCACGGCGAATATGGAATGAAAAAAACTTAGGCGGAATGCCTGAAAAACAAAATATACATATACGCTTTTATAACTATATTAAAACTCACAAAACTTGTCCAGGCATAGATATGTTAAAAAAATTTATAGACTATGGTATAAATTCTCAAGGATTCAATGCAGAAGATTGGATTTATGAACTAACAGATGGAATTATAGGTGATAACTACCCAGACCCAAGCAGAATATTAACTCATGTAGAAAAAATAGTAACTCAGTATTTAATCAAGGAAATATATCACTTACAAGAGTTTGATTCTAAGTTTAAATTATTTGCTGTAGAAGGTGCTACTGCTGCCATATGTTATATATTTGATTCATTAATTGCTAATGAACTTCTAAAAAAAGGTGATAAAGTAGCAATTATGACTCCTATTTTTACTCCCTATTTAGAAATTCCAATCATTCCAAGATATAATTTTAATTTAGTTAAGATAATGGCCTCTGAAGATCCCGAAGAAGGAAGTAGTCCATGGCAATATCCAAAATCAGAACTAAAAAGATTAGGTGACAAAACTATCAAAGCTTTATTTTTAGTAAATCCAAGCAATCCACCTTCAGAAGCCATGGAACCTGAATTCATTAAGTATCTTATAGAAACTATTAAAGATTCCAATCCAAATTTAATGATTATATCAGATGACGTATATGGTAGTTTTCCAGACAACTTTAATTCTATAGTATCAGCTCTCCCCTACAATTGTATAGGAGTTTATTCATTTTCAAAGTATTTTGGTGTAACAGGTTGGAGGCTTGGAACTATAGCCATTCATGAAAATAATGTATTTGATAAGCTTTTAAAAGAGCTGCCAGAAGATAAAAAAAGTACTATAAAAAAACGTTATGAATCCATTTCAACCGATCCAACGGAAATTAATTTTATAGATAGGATCGCAGCAGACAGCCGTCAGGTAGCACTTCACCATACTGCAGGCTTGTCAACGCCCCAGCAGGTTCAAATGGCCTTTTTTGCAATATTCTCACTGCTAGATACTAAAAACGAATACAAAAATCTGATAAAGAGCATATGTAAAAGGCGAAAAAAGTTGCTATTTAAAAGTCTTGAAATAAATATACCAGAAGATCCTTATGACGCAAGTTACTATGCAGAATTTGACCTATTAAAATGGGCAAATACTCATTATGGAAAATCCTTTGGAGATTATTTAGACATGAGCTATAAACCAATAGATATACTCTTTAAATTAGCCGAAAAATCTTCTATTGTATTATTAGGTGGATCTGGCTTCTATGCCTCTAAGTGGTCTGTGAGAATTTCACTTGCAAATTTAAATGACAGTGCCTATTCTAAAATAGGAAATGTACTCCATAACATTTTACAAGAATATAAAGATACTTGGGAAAACAGCAAATAAGGATAATATCAAGTGATTCTTAGGTTCAGGTGAAGTTTGCTTATAAGGAATACCTTTTCTCCATCTGAACCTTAGAAGAACTTACCCAGGTGCGTAGCAGTGCTTATCCCCCACTTTGAAGAAGATGGGGGTGTTAGCAATGGTAGCAATCGGATAAATATAGTCTATGCTTAAATTCTACGTTTATTTTATTCATAAACTTTTCAGCTATTTGGTACATTTAAAATCATACTACATATTATATATAAGTACCTTATAGGAGTGATTTTAATATGTCCTATGATAAAATAAATCATAATTACAGAGAATTAATAACCGGTGTAGATACAAAAATACCTTTAAAAAATGGGAAGATGGTAACTGCTATAAATTTTGACAATGCAGCTACTACACCTCCTTTTAATTATGTTATGGAAAAAGTAATTAGTTTTTCACCCTATTATTCTTCTATTCATCGGGGAACCGGTTTTAAATCTAAATTATCCTCTGAAATCTATGAAACATCGCGACAACTTATATGCAACTTTGTTCACTGTGATTCCGAAAAAAATACAGTAATCTATGTAAAAAACACTACTGAGGCTATTAATAAATTATCTTATATTTTTAATTATCTATATAAAGATGCTGTTATATTAGCTACTAGAATGGAACATCATTCTAATGATTTGCCCTGGAGGAACAAATTTAAAGTAGATTATTTAGAGGTGGATGAAAGCGGTAAACTAATTCTTTCAGATTTAAAACGTAAATTAAAAAAACATGATGGCAAAGTTAAGTTAGTTTGTGTAACTGGTGCTTCTAATGTAACGGGATACAAAAATCCTATATATAAAATTGCAAAAATTGCCCACAATTATGGATCAGAAATTCTAGTAGATGGTGCCCAACTTGTACCTCATTATCCTATATACATGAAGCAGCATTATGAAGACGAATCTATTGACTATTTAGCCTTCTCAGCACACAAAATGTATGCACCCTTTGGCATAGGCGTATTGATAGGCCCCAAGGAGACTTTCTGTAGTGTATCACCTGAATATAGTGGAGGAGGTGCTATAAAACTAGTTACAGATAACAGCGTAATATGGAATGATCCACCTGAAAAAAATGAAGCTGGTACTCCAAACGTACTTGGTGTAGTCGCCCTAACTGCTTCTATTGAAATGTTAAACAAATTGGGAATAAACAATATAGACAAAAGTGAAATGAAAATATATAACTACGCTTTAAGCAAAATCATTAGTCTTCCAAACATCACTTTATACTGTGACCCAAATCCAAATTGCGATAAAGTTGCAATACTTCCTTTTAACATAAAAGGACTTTATCATGGTATTACAGCAAAACTTCTTTCAGATTTATCTGGTATTTCAGTCAGAAGTGGCTGCTTTTGTGCTCAACCCTACGTACAAAGGCTTCTTAAGCTTTCTCGTAAAGATATAACCTATTTAAAACACAATTATAATGATATTTCTCACCCTGGTCTCGTTCGATTGAGCTTTGGTTTATACAATACTTATAGTGAAGTAGATATTTTAATTGACACCTTAAAGGAAATAATTAAAAACAAAGCTTAAATAAAAATGTTATATAGTAAAGATAAACAAATTAAACTTTAGGTATTCTATCCTAAAGTTTAATTGTTCTATTTACTATTTGTTTAAAAGTCCTGCTGACAATACAAATACCATGAGTATAGGAAAACAATCACATATGATCCAACCTAAAATTATAATTATAAGGCTTAATAGATTGTATTTAAAATACTTGTAGATAATTAAATTATATATAAAAAACAAATTAGTAACTATAAAGGCAATAATTATAGGGATTGGATTGGATACTCCATATACCACTAAAACATGAAGTACAAATATAAGTGTTAAAACGGTAGCCATAAAAAAAATTATTCTAAGCCCGTCCCTATTTTTAAATTTAAAAAATATACAAAATCCATCATACACACATAATGCCAAAGGTACGAGTGCAATTATTTGAAATTTATCTATGTAAAAATAAGCAGTGATTAAGACAGCAACAAAAAACAGTACCTTAACGTTAAAGTTAAAATTTTTTTCATTCATTAAAATCGTCTCCTAAAATATTCTACTTTTTCATAGAAAAAATGCGCAAAAAATTTCTAGCTACTGATGACATATATCTATTCTTCACACATATAGCAGCTATACTAGTTTCCAAATCAACTTCATCTATTTTTTTTCTTTTCAAATCTACATTTTTAACCACATCAATAGATGTTCTTGGAACAATGGCCATTCCGATACCTGATTCTGCCCATACAAGTGCTGTTCTTGCATCTTCAGTGTTACAAATTATATTAGGTACAAAACCTTCTTTATTGCAGCACTCAAATATCAACTTTTCAAATCTTCTGTATATAATCAAAGGTCTACCTTTCAAGTCCTTTAATTTCACACTTTCTCTATCTTCAAACAAATCACTCTCCTTGTTAAATACAACAGTCATAGGCTCTTTAGGCAGTGCAGTTATTTCAAGCCCTTCCGTATTAAAAGGGGTCCTTACAATACCAACTTCTATCAATCCACTGTTTAATATTTCTAATATTCTAAAGGTATTTCCTTCCCAGACATTAAAATTTACTTCTGGATATTCTTTATGAAAAATTTTTATTCTTTCTGGTAACAATGTAGCACCTGAAGAAGATACCGTTCCAATGGAAAGCGTTCCCTTTGCTCCTTCTTTAAAATCCTTTAGCTCCTTTGCAGTAAAGCTTACTAATTTAAGTATTTGTTCAGCTCTATTTGCAAGTATTTGTCCTGCACTTGTTAAATGTATCTTATGACTCCCCCTATCCATAAGTTTAACGCCTAATTCTTCTTCTAAAAGTTTTAAGTGATAACTTAAAGGTGGCTGCGCCATATTTAGTTTTTTAGCTGCACTAGTTATTTTACCTTCTTTAGCAATAGTCAGAAAATACTTAAGCTGCTTAATATCCATAAAAAGATATCACTCCTATTATATAATTTCTATATACTTTGAATACTAATTATGTATTTTAAATATATAAGTTTCCTTGCTATAATAATACTTGAAAACAAAAATTTATTCAACATAGGAGGAATGGCATTTTGTCAATATTAACATTAGAAATTCTCAGTGTATCCGTTATTGCAGGCATAGCAGGATCTATACTAGGTCTCGGAGGTGGAACAGTAATTACTCCAGCACTTACTCTTTTATTTGGAATAGATATAAAATACGCTATAGGTGCTAGCTTAATATCTGTTATTGCCACTTCAAGTGGAGCCGCTGCAGCTTATATAAAGGATAAAATAACAAACTTAAGAGTTGGTATGTTTCTTGAAATAGCAACAACTACAGGTGCTATAACCGGTGCTTTTCTTTCAGGAATCATAAATCCAAATTATCTTTACTTTCTATTTGGACTATTACTTCTATATTCCGCATTAGCTATGCTTAAAAAGACTAAAAGCGAATTGCCCCAGGATGTACAAACTCACCCTCTTGCAAAAAAACTTAAACTAAACAGTGAATACTACGACAAAATTGTAGATGAAAATATACACTATAACGTAGCCAATGTGCCGGGTGGTTTTGGAGTAATGTATGGTGCTGGTGTCATTTCTGGTCTTCTAGGAATTGGAAGCGGTAGTTTTAAGGTCATGGCTATGGATTTATTTATGAAATTACCTTTAAAAGTATCCAGTGCCACCAGCAATTTTATGATGGGCGTTACTGCTGCTGCCAGTGCAGGCGTTTACCTTTTAAGAGGCAACATAGATCCTAAAATTTCTGCTCCCGTTGCTCTAGGTGTACTAGCAGGGGCAACTATAGGCACTCGAATTATGCAAAATATGAAAAGCAAAACCATAAGAAAGATATTTATACCTTTTCTCATTTATATATCTGTAGAAATGGTCTTAAAGGGATTTGGGGGTAGATAACTAATGCAACAGCAAAATAATACTATTGAAAGAAATGAAAAGAATGAAAAAAGTGCAGAAGAACTAGAACTTATAATAAGCACATTTTTAAGGATAGGTGTCATATTAAGTTCAATTGTAATATTAACAGGGCTTTTAATGTTTTTAATATCTGGTCACAGTGGCTATACTGGAAATTATTATCCAACTAAACCTATTGAAATATTAAAAGGTTGTACATATTTTAAACCTTATGCAATCATATTGTTCGGTCTTTTGATTTTAATGGCAATACCTGTACTTAGAGTAGCAGTATCCATACTAGTATTTTTTAAAGAAGGGGACTACCTATATGTAAAAATTACTTCCTTGGTACTTGTAATACTTTTATGCAGTATTCTCATGGGAAAAGTAGGCTAAATATAGAGTTTACAGCTTGAAAGTTAACTTATACAATATTATATAATGACAAATTTCATCATCATAAAAACTTTTAATAAATCTAAAGCTTGGCATTTTGAAAATCTAAAGAAACTTAGATAAACTCGTACCTCAAACATATCTAAGTTTCTAAGATTTTCTAAAATACCAAGCTAAGACTTATTTATAAAAGTTTTTAAGTATGATTTCAACTTTGTCATTATATTTCATGTATAAGTTTAAATTTCAATTAGAAACCTTCGTATATTCTAACTTAAAAATCAACTTATACGCAGGCATATTTTTACAATAATGAAGCTCTTTTAAATATTTTGTATATAAGGCTTAGGAAAAAATTTTTGAAAAATCTAGAACTTTTGAATTGTTTGAGGCACGAGTTTTCAAAAGTTCTCAGTATTTTTTTAAAATTTTTTGCTTAGCCTTATCAAAATATTTAACGAGCTGAATGTTGTAAAAAATATCCGGAGTATAAGGATTTTTCGTTTAGAAACTCTGTATCTTCTAACAAGTTACAATGAAGTAAAATATATACTATATATTATTTTTCATATCAGCACATAATAATCTTAGTTGAACTCACCATCACGGTTAATACTCACAGATGGAATTTAAACTAGGAGATAAACTTATGAAAAATATAATAAACATATATGTAACAGATATAGTAAATATAATTACAAATTGGGTGGCTCTAGTAGTAGTAATAGCACTTATGGTACTTCCTGCACTTTACGCCTGGTTTAATATAAAATCATTATGGAATCCTTACGAAAATACCAGTGGAATATCTGTGGCAATAGTAAATAAGGACAAAGGCGTAAAATTTAATGGCAGTAATATAAATATAGGTAATAGCTTAGTAAAAAATTTAAAGAAAAATGAAAGCATGGGATGGAAATTTACAAATGAAAATGATGCAGCTAATGGAGTAAAATATGGCAGCTACTACGCTAGTATTACAGTACCTGAAGATTTTTCCCTTAAAATAAGTTCTCTTTTAAAATCAAATCCACAAAAAGCAGATTTGATTTATTCAGTTAATGAAAAATTAAACGCAGTGGCTCCAAAAATAACTGAAGCAGGAGTTACAAAAATACAGCAGCAGATAACTACAACCTTTGTACAAACAGTAGATGAATCAATATTTAGCGTATTTAATAGGCTAGGAATAGACCTTACAAACAGTAAACCTATACTACAAGAGTTTATAAGTATAATATTTGACATTGATAGTAAAATACCTGAAATAAATCAAAATATAGAAAATGTTTATAACCAAGCTTCTAATTTAAATGATTTTATCAGTAAAATTCAAAATGAACTTCCTCTAATTGAAAATACTATAAATACAGCTTTAAATGTGGTATCAAGTGGAGAAGTTTTTCTTACAAAAGCAAGAGATTCAATGACTAATCTATCTCCTTTTATTAAATCTGAACTTACATCCATACGGGATCTTAACAAAACTCTAGAAGGGCTTATTTATGAGTCCATAACCTTCATAAATACAGATCCTAAATCAGCAAAAACAATATTGACAACTGTACGAGATCATTATACATCAAGCATTTCAAGAATTAACAATATAATAGACATTTTAAATTCTTTAAACAAACAAGATAATACGGTATTATCAAATTTTACATCAACACTAAACAATATAAAAAATATGATGCAAAGTCGTATTGAAAACATAAATTCACTAATAACTGCTATAGACAGCGGAGAACAAATTTCACTAGATGCTCTCGGCAATTTAAAACAAGGTGCTGCTTCCATCACAGTTTTTTTGGATAACATTATAAATAACTATGATACATCTTTAGCTCCTACCGTAGACAACATAATGAAATCTTCTATCCAGGTGGCAAATAATACTTTGAAAATACTAAAAGATGCTAAAGGTGACCTTCCAACAGCACAAAACATATTGAAAAATACATTTAGTGATACAAAAATAGCAGTAGAAGATATAGATAAGATTAAAAAAGTACTCCCTGGAGTGGAAAACACAATTCACAACATTGCTTCAAAACTGAGAAGTCTAGATGAGGATTCCAAATTGAATGAATTCATAAAAATACTTGGTTTAAACGCAAAAAAAGAAGGAGATTTCATAGCAAATCCTGTTAATATAAAAATGAATAAAATTTTTTCTATACCTAACTATGGTTCAGCTATGTCACCTTTCTTCACCACTTTATCACTATGGGTAGGAGACCTCATTCTTGTTTCAATGCTTTCTACGGAAGTTAAAAACACAAAAATTAAAAATATAAAGCTCAACCAAATTTTTCTTGGAAGATATCTTACTTTTGCAACTATATCAATTTTTCAAGCTTTAATAGTGACTCTAGGAGATTTATTTATATTGAAAACTTACGTAGCAAACAAATATGTGTTTGTACTTTTTGCAATATTTATAAGTATTATATTTACCATGATAATCTATACTCTTGTATCTGTACTTGGAAATGTAGGAAAAGCTCTTGTAATGATACTTCTGGTGCTGCAAATTTCAGCATCTGGTGGTACTTTTCCCATACAGGTAACTCCTAAATTTTTTCAAATAATAAATCCTCTTCTACCCTTCACCCATGCTGTAGCAGGCATGAGAGAAACTGTAGGTGGTATTATTTCTAGCTTATTACTAAAAGATGCTTTAATACTCCTTGTATATTTCTTTATATTTCTAATTACGGGACTTATATGGAAAAGGATATTTAAAAATTTGGTAGGAAAGTTTTCTGAAAGTTTTGGCAAAAGTGGTCTTTCAAATGAATAAATATAGGAACGTAGATAAGAATTTAGTACTTATCTACATTCCTATATTTAAACATTTAATATAAATTTCTCTAGAGCATAAGCTGCTCCATCTTCCACATTACTTTTAGTTATATAATCTGCCGCTTCTTTTGTAGCTTTAGATCCATTATCCATAGCTATACCAAGCCCTGCATATTTCAGCATAGGTATGTCGTTGTCCCAATCTCCAATAGCTATTATCTCTTCTCTTTTTATATTACAATACTCTGCAACCTTTTGTAACATCTTTCCCTTGTTAACTTTACTACTGAATATTTCAAGATATTGTGGTAATGAAAAATAAGCATTTATATTATACTTAAATTTATTTCGAACTTCATTTTCCACTTTTACAAGTTTTTCATGTTCGCCAAAAACTGTTATTTTATAAATTTTATTGTGTCTACAAAATTTAGTTAATTCTCCTACAGCCTTTGCTTCTCCTATATAGGGTTCAATAGATGAATAATTTTCAATTATTTTATCTACATAAACTTTCTCATCATCCCCAAACAATATAGGATATACATCCTTTCCTTCACAAATGTGCAAAACATCGTAAAGCATATCATCCTCCATATGCTGTCCCGAAATTAATTCCTTGTCTTTATATAAATTTACTCCATTTAAGCATATGGCAAAGTCACGTATATTCAATTCATTTTCAAAGTATTTTAATTTATTGAATCCTCTACCAGAAACCAAAACTAACTTTACTCCTAATTTTTTTATTTTCTGTATAGTATCTATAGTTTTCTTGTTTAAAGTATGTTTTTCATTTAATAGGGTTCCATCCATATCTGCTGCCACTAACTTGTACATGATTATCTCCTCTTAGGTGTTTTCTATATGTTTTCTTTTTTTTCATTTTTCTTTTTCAACTTACTAACTATATTAGGTACCAATTCCATAAGTTTACTAAGGTTATTCTTATCACCTATAGGCAGCATCTGAATTGTATCTCCTTTTATTACAAGTACTGCATTTGGAGTTATTTTCGCTCCTGCACCAATACCTGAACCTCCACCTTCCTGCTTATTTTTCGGATCTGTTCCCTCTCCACCACCAGTTCCACATCCAAAGGTAACTGTTATAAACGGTACAAGTGTTATATCCCCTACCTGTATTGGTTTACCTACAACAGTTTCTGTTTTAAAAAAGTTTTCCAATTTTGAAAATAAAACTTCTGTATTTTCTTTAATATCCATATAAATACCTCCATTTTTAATAGCTTATTTCTTTTTTTATACATGATATGTGAAATACTTTAAATAGTGTAATTGCAATCAATATTATTCTACATTTCCCACTAACTTCTAAATGCAGATTAAAAACTTCATTAAAAAAATCTGGGCATACTCTTATAGAATTTTTGGGGAAAAACGAATAAATTACATTAAAAACTCCACACAACATACCCGTCATACAAGGATCATCGAATCCATAATTACCTTCTATCTTAACATACTTAGGCTTGGTTATAGAAATAATCTTTATTATAGAATCTTTACACTCATAAAGTTTTTTAATACCCTGTATGATATGAGAGAATTTATAAGTTGATTCATCCTGTATCTTGTCTTTTTTAGAATTTATATTTAACTTTTTAGTAAAAAACAATATTCTTACAGATAAATGGCTATCACTATTACTCCCTTTTAATATTATAGAAATAATATTAAAAAATAAATCAATTTCAAAATTATATATTATATTATTTTCTTCAAAAGTAGAATTTCCCCTATATGTTACATTACTTATCAATAAAAAGATTAACAGAACTATAAGGGCTAAAATTATAATCCCTATTATTTTTAAAATAATCAAAATAAAAATTCCCCCCGGATTAACTCTAAATTATCCATTATTATCTACTATACATCTATAATATTTAAAAGTTTAACAAATTTATATATATTTTTATTATTTTTTTTGTTAAAATCTATATGTGACTTACATTAGGAGAGATTAATTATGCTTTTTTTCTTATATTTATCAGGGATTTTAGCCATGTTACTTGGTGTAACCTTATTCCAAAAACAAAGTAAAAAAATAAAAAATAGAAATTATAGTGATGAACTTATACTACGCTACTTTGCAAAAAAAATGATTGGAACTATAATGATAATGTGCTTAGTTGTAATAATCGTATCACTTCTACTTCCTCTTTTAATATGGACATTATCACCTAAAGAGGTAGGTGTCGTAGATAAAATTATAGAAACTGACACTTTATCTCCTATTTCTTCTTATAATAAAAATCAGTATATAAAAGAAGTAACCGATAAAGGTGTTAAATCATATATTGTAAATGTGGGGGAATCATCTAAAGAAGATCTCCAAAGTTTTGACAGTAAATCTACGGAAATAATAACTACTAATAAAGAAAGTGCCAAATGTGAAAAAGTAGCTGAATACACTATAAAAAAATTAAAAGGAAA
Source organism: Clostridium ragsdalei P11 (assembly GCF_001675165.1). Classification (GTDB taxonomy): domain Bacteria; phylum Bacillota; class Clostridia; order Clostridiales; family Clostridiaceae; genus Clostridium_B; species Clostridium_B ragsdalei. The sequence goes on along the minus strand of NZ_LROS01000013.1, from coordinate 4,997 downwards.
CTGGATAATACCTAAATCCGTAAATGATATTTATGCTAACATTTATATACAATATGATGAAGGAAAACTTATATCTAATAAAATAAAACTATTTGTACCTGACAAATAGAAATAATTTAGAAATAGCATAAAGGATGTTTTAAATGAAAAATCACTTTTTTATAAAATTAATATCTATATTTATAATAATTGCTGTTAGTTTTTTAGGATATAAAATTTATACTTTAAATAATAAAACTACAACCATTTATAAATACAGCCAAATTCAAATACCTTTAAAAGATAAAATTATATGGGATGACACCTCTATAAAAAACATTTCTGTAAAAAATAAAAACAATGAAACTATGGATACTTATGTTTTTCCATCTGTGGATGGCAAAACTCTTTTTATAAATCCACCTATAGATGGTTTTTACGAAGATGATAAAATTTGTGTTACTTTATCTCCTAACTTACATTTTAAAAATTATAAAATGACGGAAGAAAAGAAGTTATATTTTCAGGTGAAGAATGGAAATGATATTACCCTATCCAAGGTACATAAGGAGCCTCAATATGGAGATATACTAGGCACTGAAGATACCTTTATGGGATATCAATATACACATTATGGAATATATGTAGGTAATAATAAAGTTATTCATTACTGTAGTACTACGGGTAACTCTAAAGATGCTAGGATAGGAGAAACAGACATATCTCCTTATTTTAGGAAAGGACATTACTTTATTTTAAACATAAAAGGTAGTTCACAATTTAATTCAAAAGAAACCGTTAAAAGAGCAGAGATGCGAGAGGGTGAAAGAAGTTATAATTTATTACAAAATAACTGTGAACATTTTGTAATTTGGGCTAAAACAGGTTATTCAAGATCCTACCAGATAGACAGCCTGTCCCAAGAAAAATTAGCCCAACTCAAAATATTCACAGCCATGGGTATAAACTTACAGTAATCAACCACCTATTTGATACATCATCTTCTTACTTTCACTTTTATGTTTAGAACTCATATTGTGCTCCTCAGGTTTTCCTAGTATTCCTCGTTTTAATTCTTCCAAGAGGAGTTTTTCGTCATTTAAGCAGTGTTTTAAATTTATAACTTTATCCGAGTGAAGACATGGTTTTAAATCTCCTATAGAAGTAAGTCTTAGTCTATTACAGTCTTTACAAAATTTACAGCTCATTGGACTTATAAAGCCTATGTTTCCCTTATATCCTCTCACCTTATATAAGGAAACAGTACTACTTTTAGAAGTAGGCTGGGAAATTACATCAAAATTATCCTCAATTTGCTTTAAAACAACTTCTGAAGAAAGGTTATCATTCTCGTATAATTTTTTTCCTTCTCCTATAGGCATAAGTTCAATAAATCTAATATCTACTGGTAAATTCTTTGTAAACTCCACAAAATCCATAATTTCAGTATCATTAAAACCCTTTAATAAAACTGTATTTATTTTAACAGGAGTCAATCCTATACTTAAACATTTGTCAATAGATTTTAACACTGCATCCAAGTTTCCACACCTTGTTATAAATTTATACTTATCTGCTTTTAAGGTATCTAAACTTATGTTTACCCTTTTTAATCCTGCTTCTTTTAGCTTATCTGCCATATCACAGAGCAGTATCCCATTAGTAGTAATGGCCACATCGGTAATTCCTTTTATACTGGCAGTTTCCCTTATTAAATACTCTATATCTTTCATTATAAGAGGTTCTCCGCCAGTATACCTTATTTTATTTATTCCAAGAGTTGCTGCTGCTTTAATGATTTTTAATATATCTTCGAATCTTAATAAATCACCATAAGGCCTTTTTACTATTCCTTCCTTTGGCATACAATAGATGCATCTTAAATTACACCTATCTGTCAGTGAAATCCTAAGGTAGTTTATATTTCTTCCATAGCTATCTTTCATACAATCAATCCCCCTAAGTCACTATTATTAATTTTTTATATCTATTACGCTTCACCGCATAATTCAATTATACATGAAATTGTTTACAATTGTTAGTTCTATACTCCAAATTTAAAATTTCTCTATACTTTCCTTATGAGCTTTATATAGCTGGAAATTAATAAAGATTTAAACTTTAATTAACTTCCAGCTTTATTTGTATATAAAAAATTAGTGAACAACTTCATTAAAATCAGGTGAACGTACTCTTACTGAACCTTATACATGCCCTTGCTTTCCATATATTTATAAATGGATTCCCCATGCTGCTGTTCTTCTTTTTGTATATGGTTTAATACATTTCGAACATTCGTATCTCTAAATTCAAATATGGCTACATTATAAGCTCCTGAAATATATTTTTCTGCCATAAGCATATCCTTACACATATCCTCGTCACGTACTTCACACATACCTACAGGTGGCATAGACGAGCTAGCTATACCTGCTGTATTCATTTTATTTGTACCTTGATTACTGTTTAAATTAGGTACCTCACCGCCCAAAATACAGTTAATAGAATTTAAATGTTCTTGCTCAACTGATGCATTATTTATGAATAGCTGTTTCAACTGTGAATCCTTTGTTTGATTAGCATAGTTTGTATATTTTTGTATACACATGGATTCATGACTTTTTTCATCTTCTAAAAGCATTCTTTCTTTATTGCTTAAAGTTATTGTCATAAAAAACACCTCCAAAATTATTTTGTATAATCAGGAGTGAATTTATACAAAAATGCTTCAAATAAAAAAATATAATTTCATTTGAAGCAAAAAAAACGTTTTAACCGTCTAAATAAATAGGAAGGTTTATGCAAACTCCTATAAAATACAAAAATATATAATTGGAGGGTACACAAATTATATAGTAAAAATACTACAGAAGCTTACACAAACTTGTTTACCAAATACGTGATTATTCAATTTCAGTCACTATATTTTAATACTATTAACAAGATGATTATACCATTAAACATCAGTATTTAAAACCTTTATTATAAATTTTGCAAAGCAATTTATCCGATGGCTAGCAGCCGTAATACCCCCATCTTCTTACAAAGTGGGGGTATTACGGCTGCTACGCCCCTGGATAACGATTTTCCCTAAAGGATAACGCCTTCTAAGTGCTAAAGCACTAAGAATCCTGTTAATAAGTTTCAGATGGAGAAAAAACTCCACCTGAAACCAAAAACTCTGTTTATATTAACACAATTTATTTGGTATTGAATATATTATCATTGTAAAGAGACTTAAGAGGTGAAAATAGTGTATTCAAAATTTGTTCCACATGTGAACTCAAGATCAATGCCATCTACTAGCTTTCCTCCTAATTCAGGTAAAAGATTAGCAAGGGCTTATGTTCCTATGCAGCCTTATATTGGACTGCTTCCTTTAAATATAGCATTAAAGAAAGGTACCATATTCCCAAATTTAGTTATGCCTTTCCCTGAAAACGAAGATTAAATAGCAGTCATTTAACTGATTATACGAGGAGGTAATAACATGAATGATCGTAAAAAGCTATTAGATGAAATTCGCCAGCTTGAATTTTCCACAGTAGATTTAAATTTGTATCTAGATAATTTTCCTGATAATAAGAAAGCTCTGTCTGATTACAATATGTTCACAAATCAACTCATTCGTTTAAAAAGGAACTATGAAGACAGATTTGGTATTTTAACTAACTTTGGATATTCCGAGAGCCAGTTTCCATGGACTTGGATAAACGAACCCTGGCCTTGGGAATGTGGCGAATAGGAGGCTTAGCATATGTGGATTTATGAAAAAAAATTACAGTATCCTGTAAAAATTAAAACAAAAGATATTCAAATGGCTAAATATCTTACTGCTCAATACGGAGGGCCAGATGGAGAATTAAGTGCTGCTATCAGATATTTAAATCAACGTTATACTATGCCCAGCGGCAGTACTAAAGGACTACTTACAGATATAGGAACTGAAGAGTTAGCCCACGTTGAAATTATAGCTGCCATGATATATCAACTGCTAAAAGACGATACCATAGATGAACTTAAGGAAGCAGGATTAGCTTCCCACTATACCCAACATGGCAGGGCTACTTTTCCTCAAGATGCTAATGGCGTTCCATGGACATCCGCTTACATCCAAGCTACAGGAGATCCTATAACAGATTTACACGAAGATATGGCAGCTGAGCAAAAAGCTAGAACAACTTATGAACATCTTATAACTCTAACAGACGATCCAGATGTAATAGGTGTGCTTAAATTTTTATGGGCAAGAGAAATTGTTCACTTTCAACGTTTTGGTGAAGCTCTTGTACATGTACAAGATAATATGGATTCTAAAAGGTGTTTCTAAATTTCACCTAAATGAGGACATATCTGAAAATTATTTTCAGATATGTCCTAACTTTTTTTACCTATTATTTGTTTACCACATTTACAGGAGTTCCTTCTAAAAATTTTTCTAGATTCTCTGCTGCAATGTCCATAAGGCTCTGTAGATACTACATCTAAAGCTGCTCCAGAAATTTTTCCTCTATTTAATGCCTCTGCTAAATCTTCCTCTACAATTATTACCGTTATCATGTGAAGTACGATCATAGACATTTAAATCTCCAAGCTTTTCAAGGGGTTCCCAGCTCATATCTCCGGGATTTAATGTATATCCATCCAATACAACAATTTTCATGCTAACTCTCCTCATAATTATAAATTTTCTAAGTATAAAATAATTATAAGTATTTTAACCTAAAAAATAAACTTATACACAGAAATATTTTTGCGTATAAGTTTATTTTTCGTTTAGATACTCTATATAGGGTTTCTAACTAAAATATTAACTTATACAGAATAATTAAAATTCTTCTCCAAATACTAAATGTACGGAGAAAGGAGTTTTAATTATGGGAAGAAAATCATTTGAAATAGAATCACTGTATGATTATAAAATTGAAGATTTAATTGAGCTAAAAAACACTACGAATTCTAAATTTACTAGATTAGTATTAGCTGTGGTTACTATGAGATATCGAGGATGCTCAAAT
>NZ_LROS01000012.1 GCF_001675165.1 Clostridium ragsdalei P11 | reverse complement strand
CAATTAAAATAGTCTAGCTATAGGTGCGAAAACTAATCCACAGCGTCTTATGATAATTATAGTAAAAAATCTTTAAGAAAGGAAAAGTATAATGAATTTTTTACTACATGTTCATTATACAAGGTGCTTTAATGAGTTTTTTCTCAAGATCATCAGAAAAAAATAGATATGGAGATAAGCATCGAGGTAGTAACTATTATAAAAGAGAAGGATTGTTAAGCCGTATATTGAGAAGGTTTGGTTCACTTTCCAATTCAGGCAGGAAATATAATAACAAGTATTCTCACAGTTCACATCAAAATCATTATTCCGATAGACGGCATTATTCAAATCAGAGACATCATAGAAGATATAAAAGTTCATGGTCATGATATCGTTTTTTAAGAGAAAGGTATATCCAGCAGGCTGTTTTATTAATGAATATAAAGTTATAAGACTAATAGGTGAAGGACGGTTTGGTGTATGCTATTTAGTTAACTTAGGTGGCAAGGAATATGTACTAAAAGAGATTAAACCTAAGGCTATTAAAAAGAATGGAAGTAAAATTATCTTTGAGAAAGAAATACTTTCATCTATTGAACATCCATCAATTCCTAAAATATTTGATACAATAATAAATGATGATATGTATGCTTATATTTTGGAATACAAAACGGGAAAGACGATAGAAGAGATGCTTTTTGGAGATAATCACGTATTTACACAACCGGAGATTTATGAGGTGGGGAAAAGGGTTATAAATATAATAAAATATCTCCATGACAACAATATAGTTCATAGAGATATAAGGGTACCCAATGTGATTCTTCATGAAAATAATGTGCATCTTATTGATTTTGGACTTGCAAGATTCATTAATAATGAGAGGTATGTACCTCCTGCAGACTTTTCATATTTTGGCCACTTATTGCTTCATTTACATTACTCTTCTTTTGAAAAAAGCAGCAGAAAATCAAAACCCTGGTACAGTGAGCTAGAGTTAACGGAAAAGAATATAATGTTTTTAAAGAAACTTATAGGTATTAAGGAGAATTATAAAAATATCATTGAGGTTGAGGATGATTTTTGCAAGGTATTTGGCTAGTTGAATTACCGGGCTTTTCCAGCTGATTTATCCGATCGCACTACCATTGCTAACACCCCCATCTTCTATCAAAGTGGGGGATAAGCACTGGTACGCGCCTGGATAAGTTCTTCTAAGGTTCAGCTGGAGAAAGTCATCCTTATAAGCAAACTCCATCTGAACCTAAGAATCACTTGATAATCAAGTTTGTGATTATAAAAATATAAATTGATTTTTTATTTATTTCTACATTTAATTTTCTGTATTTGTAGTAGAATAGTTTTAAATGATCAATTTATATAAGTGTGGAGGCTAATTTATGAAATTATTATTGACCAACGACGATGGAGTTAATGCAAAAGGAATATATGCATTAGCTAAAGAATTAGAAAAAAAGCATGAAGTGATAATTGTTGCGCCGGATGTTGAAAAAAGTGCCAGCAGTCATTCTATAACAGTAAGAGATCCTTTATTTGTTAAACAAGTGAAGCTTGAAGGAATAAAATCTAAAGCCTACAGCGTCACTGGTACACCTGCAGATTGTGTAAAGATTGCAATAGATAAAATTGTAGATGGAAATGTAGATATGGTTTTATCCGGAATAAATAATGGATTGAATATTGGATTGGACGTGTTGTATTCCGGTACGGTTTCTGCAGCTATTGAGGCTGCCATTAATAAAATACCTTCACTGGCTGCATCTATGGAAGTTGAAGATGGAGTTGAAGGAGAATATGAGGATGCAGCAAAATGTGTTTCAGGAGTACTGGAAAAGCTTGAAGATAGATATATAAAAGATGATGTTGTATTTAATTTAAATATGCCCATGAAGATAAAAAAAGGAATTAAAGTGTGCAAAATTGGTGAAAGAGGATATACTGGTTATTTTATAGAGGTGGATTCTAAAGATGAGGGAAAGACTTTTCAATTAAAAGGTAAGATGAGTGATTCTCTTGTTATTGACACAGATGGATATTTTATAAAACAAGGTTATGCTACTTTAACACCACTTCACTATGATCTCACTAATTTTAAACTGCTTAAACAGGTTGATAAAATTTTTAGCTAATAAAAATGTATAAAAACTTGTGTTTTTGTAATGGTAGCAGATAAAACTATGCAGCAGGTACTTAGCAAAAGTTGTGATATTGGATTTTGTGGGCCGGAGCAGACAATATATATATATAACCAGAAGAGAAAGGATTACCCCGTACTTTTTGCACAACTTACAACTACAGATGGTTCTTTTTTAGTTGGTAGAAAAGCGGAAAAAAACTTTGATTGGAAATCTGTAAAAGGCAAAAGTATAATTGGGGGAAGACCTGGTGGAGTTCCTGAAATGGCTCTGGAGTATGTATTGCAGAAAAATGGAATTCAACCTGGAAAAGACGTTAACTTGATGACTAATATTGCCTACACTGCAACAGGAGGAGCTTTTAAATCGAAAACAGGGGATTACGTTGCACTTTTTGAACCAACAGCTAGTATGCTTGAAAAAGATAAAACTGGATACGTAGTTGCTTCAGTAGGTAAATCTGCTGGTGTGCTTCCATATACCTGTTATTTTTCAACTAAATCATATATGGAAAAGAATCCACAGACTATTCAAAAATTCACTGATGCAATTCATCAAGGACAAATATGGGTTCAAAAACACAGTGACAAAGAAGTGGCTGAGGCTATAAAATCATTTTTCCCTGGAACAGATGAAGATATCTTGATTTCTGTAGTGAAAAATTATAGAGCTATAAATGCCTATGCGACTACTCCAGTTATAAAACAGCAGGATTTAAACAGACTTGAGGATATAATACAAAACTATAAACCTAGTTTAATACCTTCAAGACCAGACTTTAATAAGATAGTTAATAACTCTTTTGCAGAAAAAGCTATTAAATAACTTATAGCATTTCGAAATGAAAATAAACTTATACACATCAATAGATTATTAGTAATTGAAAATTACATTTAAGTTAAGAATTAATAGTGAAAAATGAGTGAAAATTAATTATAACTATTAATTCTTAACTATTAATTTTAAATTTAAACTCTTCCCACACATAACTTTTGATATAATGGAATAAAATACAATTAGTCTTTTTACTGTATGAATGGTAGGTGGTGTACGTTTTGAATAATGAATATTTAGATTATATAGAAGATTATGCTCGAAAGGTTGATTTTAAAAAAATAGCAGAGAATCCATTTTATTTTGAAAAGGTGTATAGGGACATAGGTATGAAATTTCAAGATCTATATGGAGCTTCATATAATGAAATGGATGAAGCATATATTCCAGGAACTTTGTTAAATGCAGATAATGAAAAATTTATTGCTGTATTTTTTATAGGAGTAAGAAATGGTGGCATAAATTATAGAGCTATTATATTTCATCCTAAATATGGTCTTGTAGATGAAGATGATTTTCAAGATGTATTATCGGAAGAAGAATACCTTTCTATGATACACTATAAATATAGATTGTGTGTAAAATTATTGAATGATTCGCCAGGAAATATGTTTAAAAAATACTAGTTGTATGAGATTGACGTATATAGAGTTTTACTATAAAAATTAAATGCGGTATACTAAGACATTATCACAATTCAATCATAAAACGTTTCAAAATGAAAATAAAATTTCTTGACAGGTTAAAAAATAACGTTATAATAGAACTATATAAATTTGAATTTGTTAACTGTGAAAAAGAGGATTAGAGATAATGGAGTATAAAGAGAGGAAAACTTGTTAGTTGAGAGGTTTTCTATATGGATTATCTTGAAGGTAGCTTTGGAGTTTCTTTACTGAAATAACAGTAGGTAAAGACGGTTTTCTTAATCGTTATTTTTTAAGAGCCTGTATTTACAGGAAAAAAGGTGGTAACGCGGGTCTTCGTCCTTTATGGATGAAGGCTTTTTTTGATTTAAGAATGTAAATACTTGAATTGGTATTAATATTAGAATATCTAACAATTAGGAGGAGATTTGATGGCACAAAAAAAAGAAATGGCAACTACTTATAACCCAAAAGAATTTGAAGACAGACTTTATGATCTTTGGCAAGAAAAAGGATACTTTACACCTAAAGCAGAGAAAGATAAAAAATCGTATACAATAGTAATACCACCTCCAAATATTACAGGAAAATTACATCTTGGACACGCGCTTGATGATACTATACAGGACATAATAATAAGAACAAAGAGAATGCAAGGCTACAGTACACTATGGCTTCCGGGTGAAGATCATGCAAGTATTGCAACTGAGGTAAAAGTTGAAAAAGAACTCCTAAAAAAGGGAATAGAAAAAAAGAAAATAGGAAGAGAAAAGTTTCTTGAAAAAACCTGGGATTGGAGTAATGAATACAGGGGCAGAATAAGAAATCAGGTAAAGAAGCTTGGTTGCTCTGCAGATTTTACAAGAGAGCGATTTACTATGGACGAAGGCCTCAATAAGGCAGTAAAAAAGTTCTTTGTAAAACTATATAATGATGGCCTTATATATCAGGGAAACAGGATAATAAACTGGTGTCCTAAATGTCAGACAGCTATATCCGATGCTGAAATCGAGTATGAAGAGCAGCAGGGACATTTTTGGCACATAAAATATAAGATTGTAGGCAGTGACGAATACCTTGAAATTGCAACTACAAGACCTGAAACAATGTTTGGAGATACAGCCATTGCAGTTAATCCTAAGGATGAAAGATATAAGCATTTAGTAGGAAAGAAAGCTATACTTCCAATTATAAATAGGGAAATACCTATAGTTGAGGACGACTATGTAGACATGGAGTTTGGTACTGGAGCAGTTAAGATAACACCAGCTCATGACCCTAATGACTATCATGTAGGAAAAAGACATAACCTTCCTGAAATAATAGTAATGAATGAAGATGGAACTATAAAATTACCTGGAACAAAATATGATGGGCTTGATAGATACGAAGCTAGAAAGTTAGTAGTAGAAGATTTAGATAAGCAGGGATATTTGGTTAAAATCAAAGAACATGCACATAATGTAGGATGTCATGACAGATGTGGTACTACTATCGAACCTATGCTTTCAAAGCAGTGGTTTGTAAAGATGAAATCACTGGCAGAACCTGCTATTAAAGTTGTAAGAGATAAAAAGGTTAAATTTGTACCTGAAAGATTTGAAAAGACTTATTTCAACTGGATGGAAAATATTCAGGATTGGTGTATTTCAAGACAGCTCTGGTGGGGACATAGAATTCCTGTTTGGTACTGTAAAGATTGTGGCGAAGTTATAGTAACAGATGGAGAAGCTACGAAATGTACAAAGTGTGGTTCAACTAACTTAGAGCAGGATAAAGATGTACTGGATACCTGGTTTAGTTCTGCACTATGGCCTTTCTCAACACTTGGATGGCCAGATAAGACAGAGGATTTGAAATGCTTCTACCCTAACAATACTCTTGTTACAGGATACGACATAATATTCTTCTGGGTTGCAAGGATGATATTCTCAGGTCTTTACTGTATGGATGACATTCCTTTTGAAAATGTACTTATACACGGTATCGTAAGGGATTCTCAAGGAAGAAAAATGTCAAAATCACTTGGAAATGGTGTAGACCCAATAGAGGTAATAGAACAATATGGAGCAGATGCTCTTAGATTTACTCTTATTACAGGAAATGCACCAGGAAATGACATAAGGTATTATCCAGAAAGAGTTGAAGCATCTAGAAATTTTGCAAACAAGATATGGAATGCCTCAAGATTTGTACTTATGAACATAGATGAAGATTTGATGAATAAGTATAAAGACTGCAAAGATTACAGTGGTGCAGATAGATGGATAATGTCTAAATTAAATACTCTTGTAAAAGAAGTTACAGACAACATAGAAAAATTTGAACTTGGAATAGCTTCTCAGAAATTATATGATTTTATATGGGGAGAATTATGTGATTGGTATATAGAACTTGTTAAACCTGTTATGTATGGTGAGGATGAAAAAGCTAAAGGTGTAGCATACAATGTATTAAACAATGTATTATCTACAAGTTTGCAGCTATTACATCCTGTAATGCCTTTTATAACTGAGGAAATATATACTCACCTTTATACAGAGTATGAATCTATAACTATATCGAAATGGCCAGAATATGATGAAAACCTGAAGGATTTAAAGGCAGAAAAAGATATGGAATATATTATAGAGGCTATTAGAGAAATAAGAAATATTAGAACAGAAATGAATGTACCATTTTCCAGAAAAGCAAAAATCATAGTTCGTGTAGCTGAAAAAGATGCATATGAAGCTTTTCAAAATGGAGAAGATTATTTCAAAAAATTAGCTTCTGCTAGTGAAGTTGAATTTTTAAAAGATAAAAATGATGCACCCAAAAATATAGTATCAGCAGTAACTAGAGGAGCAGAATTATTTATTCCACTTTTTGATCTGGTAGATATGGATAAGGAAATTGAAAGACTTAATAAGGAAAAGGAAAAACTAGAGGGAGAAATAAAGAGGGTAGAAAACAAACTTTCAAATGAAAAATTTGTTGCTAAGGCACCGGAAGCTGTGGTAAATGCAGAAAGAGAAAAAGGTGACAAATACAGAGAAATGTTGAATACTGTAGTTGAAAGATTGGAAAATATAAAATAAAATTTAATGTAGATGGAGTTTAAGCTCCATCTACATTAAATTTAACTTATCCAGGGACACAGTCATGGGATAAAATAAAATATGGGGATGTGTTTACTATGAATTATGATGAAGCAATCGAGTATATAGAAACTACTGCTAAGTTTGGCAGTAACTATGGACTTGATAGAACACAAAAAATGCTAGAACTTTTAGGTAATCCGGATAAAAAGGTAAAGACAATACATGTAGCCGGTACCAATGGCAAAGGTTCTATTACTGCAATGATAAACAGAATACTAATGGAGGCCGGATTTAAGGTAGGTATGTACACTTCACCTTATTTAGAGGTATTTGAAGAGAGAATTCAAATAAATGGTGTCAATATACCGAGAGATGATTTGAGCAGAGTAGTAACCAAGGTATCAGAGGTTGTTAAAAAGGTTATTGAGCTTGGATATGAAAATCCTACTGAGTTTGAAATAATTACCTGTGCCATGTTCTATTATTTCTATGAGAAAAAAGTTGATATAGCTGTAGTTGAAGTGGGACTTGGGGGAAGACTTGATGCTACGAATGTTATGGCACCATTTTCAAAAGAAGAAGATGGAGGAGTGTTACTTAGCATAATTGCTTCTATAAGCTATGATCATATGCAGATACTAGGAGATACGTTAGCTGAGATAGCTCATGAAAAGGCAGGAATAGTTAAGCCTGGTATACCCGTAATACTTTATCCTGAAGAAAAAGAAGCAGAAGAGGCTATAGAAAAGGTATGCAGTGAAAGGGGAAGTACACTTATAAAGGTCCCTTGCAATTGTGCAGAGCCTGAGAATCAGGAAAAGATCAATAATAACAGTAAAGAATATGTGCAAAAGATAAAGGTACATACAAAAAAAGAAGATTACCATATTGAGTTATCCCTTTTAGGTAGACATCAGCTTACAAATTGTGCTTGTGCTATATTTGCTATAGAGGAACTGTCTAGATATGGACTTGATATAGATAAGCAGACTATATTAAAAGCACTTTCTAATGTGAAATGGATTGGAAGACTTGAAGTAATGCACCGTAAACCACTAGTTGTAATAGATGGCGCACACAATAGAGAAGGAATTTCCATGCTGAGGAAAAACTTGTGCAGCTATTTTAACTACAATAAGATGATACTTATACTTGGTATACTTGCAGATAAGGAAGTTGAAGTAATGGTAAAAACTATTGTTCCTTTAGCGGAGAGAGTAATAGCCGTTACCCCAAACAATACAAGAGCTGAAAATTCAAAAGAGTTAAAAGGTGTCATAGAAAAATATAACTCTAAATGTGAAGCTTTGGATAGTTATGAAGATGCTTACGAAAAGGCACTTTCCTACTGCGACGAAGATGATATATTATTGATATCGGGTTCTCTTTACATGATAGGCGACATGAGGAAAATTATAAGAAAGCACAGTAACTGCAAATAAGTTTGAAGTTATGGCTTTTAACTAAAAATAAACTTATGCTCCGAATATTTTACAACCACAAGTACGGTTAAATATTTTGATAAGGCTAAGCAGAAAATTAAAAAAACCTAAGGACTTTTGAAAACTCGTACCTCAGACAATTCAAAAGTCCTAAGTTTTTTTATAAATTTTCTACTAAGACTTATATACAAAATATTTAAATGTACTTGTTTATTGTAAAATATTTCTACACATAAGTTTATTTTTGTATAAAACCTATAAATCATAAATATTATTTGGATTTATATGGGGTTTGTAATTGAAATTTCAACTTATACATAAAATATACTAACAAAATTGAAATTACATTTAAAAACTTTTATAAACAGAGCTCTTGGCATCAGATGGAGTTTTGACTCCACCTGATGCTTAGAAATCGTTATCCAGGGACGTAGCTGCTCTTTACTCCAACTTGGAGAAGTGGGAGTATTAGAGCAGGTAGTCATCGGATAAATAAGTCTTAGTTTGGTATTTTAGAAAACCTTAGGTACTTAGATGTGTTTGAGGTACGAGTTTATCTAAGTACCTTTAGGTTTTCAAAATACCAAGCTTTAGACTTATTAAAAGTTTTTAGTGTAATGAAATTTGTTAGTATATGACTGGTATAAGTGAACTTTCTAATTAGAAGATCTATATGTTAAATAAATTTTTTACTTACGGCTTAAAACTAATTTTTTAAGGGCGGTTGCAAATTGATCAGGACAGGAAGTCCCTTTTCCACTGCAGGAAATTCCCTCTAATTTTTCAACAGCTTCAGCCACATCCATTCCTTCTACTAATTTTGATATACCTTGTAAGTTCCCATTACATCCTCCTACAAAATTTACATTTCTAATTTTGTTTTCTACAACATCAAAATTTATTTGACTTGAACAAACTCCTTTTGTTACATAACTGTACATTTCATCACCTTGTTTCATATAAAATAATGTATTAACAAAATAATTATATAGAATATAAAGTTAATATACAACAAAATAAATTAATTAATTAGTATTACCTATTTTAGTTAACCTTCATATTATAGTTGTAAGGGGGCGATGGTGTGTTGGAGTATCTTTATATATGCAGCACTTCTTCTGATACGGTATCAAAGGTGAATTTGGATGATTTTCATGAAGAAACTAGAATACATTTAAAATCTGAGGACATGACCTATAGAGTTGGACCCCATGGTGTATGTTTAAGTGATTCTAAACTTATAACGGCAAACAAATATAGTAACAGCATATCTATAATAGACATGAAAAATGAAATTCAGGAAGAAACTTATTACGTTGGGGCATGCTGCAATGATATTATTACCTATAAAAATAATGCATATGTAATATGCAGTGATTTAAACAGCTTACTTGTTTTTGATCTTAGCATGAGAAGAGTAGTTGAAGAAGTTCCCTGTGGAAATCTTCCTTACAGTATATGTTTGAATAAGGAAAGAAAGCTGCTAGTAATATCTAATATGGAAGATGATAGCATAACCTTAATAGACTGCAAAAAAAATGAACGTATAGCTAACATAGGAGTAGGATGCTATCCTACTAAGGCTGTGTTTGCAGTGGATGGACAGCATATACTTATCTGTGAAAGCAATATAGGATCGGAGTTTAGGGGAAGTATAGCCATATTATCACTTAAAAACTATAAAATTATAAATAGAATTATTGTGGGAAATTCGCCAGTAGACATATACTGCAGCAGTAGATACTGTTTTGTATCTAATTTTGGAGATGGTACAATAAGCGTTTTGGATATAAATAACTATAAGGAGAAAAAGAGGTTGATTGTAGGGGGGATGCCTGCAAGTATATTAAAACGAAGGGGAAGTTTATATGTGGGTGATAATTATAACAATCTATTGATAAAGGTAAATTTAAAAGATGAAAATAAAAAATATATACCTATAGGTGGAGAACCTACAGGTATGGTTGTGAAATAAATATTTAATCTTCCATAAGTAATTCAACTATTTTATAATAAATTTCTGAAAAGTTTTTTTCCCACTTTTCACATAGATTTTGGGCAGTTTTTTTAGAGTCCACATTTAGTTTCAAGTTCATTAAGATGGAATTACTTTCTGATATTTTTAAATTTACCATAAAGCTGTTTTTATGTTTAGTTGTATAGTTGGCATTTACTGAAATTTTACTTTTTATGTCATTAAAACGCTCGTCTATATAGCTGTCTAATATATCTATTTTATCTTTGGAAATTCTATTTCCGAAGAGGGACAACACCTTTATGCCTTTTTTTGTAATTATAAATTTATGGTTACTTTGAGAATCTATCTGCTTGATAAAATTAGAAGATAGAAGCTCATTTAAATATTGCTGAAGAGTAAAATAATTTATGAAGTCATTTTCCAGTATGACTTCGGTTATTTGATTATTGGAAATAGGAAAATTGATTTTTTTAAATATATAAAGCAGAAGTAATTTATTTTCTGCTAGTTCTAAAGTGTTTTCAAACATTTAAAATCCTCTCCATTGAATTAAGAATACTAAAATAATATATATGTATATTATAGCATAGTTGTATAAAATATTTGAATGCATATTTTTGAATGTAATATATCTACAATAAATTTTTTCAATTTTGTAATATTTGTTGTTATAAAATACTATATAAAATTATGAAATAAATATATTGTGGAGGTAAAAATTGAAATCAAGATGTATAAAAAAAATATTTATGGTGTCCATATTATTGCTTATAGCTATTGGCGTATCATTATTTGCAAATTATAGATATGAAGGGGCATTTGCAAGAGTAAATAGGAAATTACCTATTTACTGTGTTGACACAAAAGATAAAAAAGTTGCTATAACCTTTGATGTTAGTCTAGGAGGTGAATACATTGATAAAATATTAAATGCACTGGATAAATATAATATAAAAGCTACATTCTTTGTAGTAGGGGACTGGGTTGATAAAAATCCTGATAAACTAAAGGAGATATATAGTAAAGGACACGAAATAGGAAATCATTCAAATAGGCACCCTGATATGACGAAAATATCTAGAGATAAAATTATTGAAGATATAAACATAAATGAAGCTAAAATAAGAAGTATAACAGGAAGTGGAACAAAATTGTTTAGATGTCCTGAAGGGTCTTATAATGACGATGTAATAGATACAGTAAAGAAATCAGGATATTACTGCATTCAATGGGATGTAGATAGTATAGACTGGAAAGAGCAGGGGGCAGATCTTGAATACAACAGGGTTATAAAAAGTACAAAACCTGGTTCTATATTACTATTTCATAATAGTGCAAAGTATACACCACTTAATTTAGAAAGGGTAATAGTAAACTTAAAGGAAAAAGGATACAAGTTTGTTAAGGTAGGAGATTTGATATACAAAGATAACTATAAAATGGACTATGACGGAAAGCAGATGAGAAATTAATATGACTTATATTAAGCAGTTATTGAAAAACACAATAAATATGTATTATAATGGCAATGAGGGTAAGTATCAATGATTGGATTACTATTTAGAAAATAGTATAAAAAAACATATCCTGTTTAAAATAATTTTAAAACATATATTTTAACAGGAGGTAATAAAGATGCAATCTATAGAAGTTATTGAAACTAATGCCCAGTTTAAGAGATATTTGGTAGAGCTTTTTGATTTAATGAATTTAGACTATTGCACTTTTACAGACAATGATGTTAGTAGAAGGGTAAATTATGTAGTGCTAAATTCTATAGATGGGAGATACAAGGTTTTAGATGGAGATTATTGTTTTGTAAATATGGATTTAATAAGTAAAAAGAAAAATAATGTAGATATATCCGGTTGCATCATAACCTATGGACTGGGAAGTAAGAATACGGTTACTATATCGAGTTTAGACTATTCTAGTGGATTTGTATATTGCCTCCAAAGGGATATTATATATGAGGGAAAAAGGGTGATTGAAGCTCAGGAAATTCCAGTTAATATGCTACTCAAAGATATTGATGAGCTTTACGCAGCTGTAGTAGCTATAACTATAGGTCTTATGGAAGACAAGTGCATTTATGATTTGATCAAAAATAAAACATTTATGACTTTAAGCTAAATTATAAGTATATTTTTGTTTTTTGATGAATAACTATATGATAGTGAAACATTTAAAACTAAGGGAAAGAGGGGTTTATGATGGACAATTTAATGTTAAACAATAAGATCTATCTTGAAGGTACAGTAGCTTCAGAATTACAATTTAGCCACGAAATGTATGGAGAGGGTTTTTACACCTTTAATGTTGAGGTTCCTAGATTAAGTGAAAGTAAGGATATACTATTCATTACAATCTCAGAGAGGCTTATAGGTGGAATGGATATCAAAGTTGGAACTGATGTAATAATAGAAGGACAGCTTAGGTCCTACAATAAATTTGTGGATGGAGCAAACAGATTGATATTAACTGTATTTGCAAGAAATATAGATTTTTGTACTGAAAGGAGTAAAAATCCAAATCAAATTTTTCTTGATGGATTTATATGTAAGGAGCCAGTTTATAGGACAACTCCCTTTGGCAGAGAAATCTCAGATATGCTTCTAGCTGTAAACAGAGCTTATAATAAGTCTGATTACATACCTACTATTGCTTGGGGAAGAAATTCTAGGTTCTGTAAGTCATTAAAAGTAAGTGACAATATAAGGGTTTGGGGAAGATTACAGAGTAGAGAATATCAAAAAAAGATATCGGATACTGAAATTGTAAAGAAAATAGCGTATGAAGTTTCTATATCTAAGATGGAAAAAGTTAACAGAGAGAATGAAAAAGCTCAAGAAGAAATGCAAGGAAAAGAGGAAAAAGAACAGCCTAAAAATGAAGATGAAAATAGCTTACAGGATAACATAGGTGATAAACGTATATCATAAACAGAGTTCTTGACATCAGATGGAGTCAAAACTCCATCTGATGCTTATTAACAGGATTCTTAGTGCTTCAGCACTTAGAAGGCGTTATCCTTTAGGGAAAATCGTTATCCAGGGACGTAGCTGCTCTTTGCTCACACTTGGAGAAGTGGGAGTATTAGAGCAGGTAGTCATCGGATAAACAGAATCTGTATTTACAGGGTATAGACCTTGTCCTTGAAATTTAAGGAGGTTATACCCTGTATTTTGTAGGTAAATTATTTTCTTAAATCTGATAAAATTTTAGTTTTGCCTTTAGTTTTATCATCTACTGACTTTACTATTTTTGCTGGACTTCCAGCAGCTACAACTCCTTCAGGTATATCTTCTGTTACTACTGAACCTGCTGCAATTACAGAGCCGGTTCCAATTTTTACTCCTTCTAAGATTACGGAGTTAGCTCCTATAAGTACATTGTCACCTATCTCACAAGGTGATTTACTAGGTGGTTCTAAAACTCCAGCTACTACAGCTCCAGCACCTAAGTGAACATTTTTACCAAGTTTTCCTCTAGCACCTACTACTGCATTCATATCTATCATAGTGCCTTCACCTATTTCTGCACCTATGTTTATAACTGCTCCCATCATTACTACTGCATTTTTGTCTATTTTAACTTTATCTCTTATAATAGCACCAGGTTCAATTCTAGCATTCATGTTTGTTAAATCAGCAAGGGGAATGGCTGAGTTTCTTCTGTCCTGTTCTATTCTAAATTGAGTAATCTTATCTTTGTTTTGTTCTAAAAATTTTGATATTTCATCGCTTTCACCAAAGAGAATGTAAAAATCACCACTATTATAATTTTCTATATTTCCTAAATCACAATTTGATATGTCACCTTTAAGGTAAACTTTGACTGGAGTAGATTTCTTAGCCTCTTTTATATACTTTGCTATTTGGTATGGATCTGTAAGATCATATTTTGCTTCCATTTTAAATCATCCTTTCCATTTTATTTATAATGAATAAATTTTAGTCTTTTATAGTAAGCATAACTACGTTTTTAGTTTTTTAAGCAAATTATAACATATAAAAGTTTAAGTATGTAGATAATTTGTATTTAATATCAGGATTTTTTTGTGCAGTTTTTAAGTATTTCACCTATTTGCTCATGGGTAAATTTATAAGATGTCTTACAAAAGTTACATTTTAATTCTTCAGTTTTTCCTTCATTATAAATTTCCTCTAAATCTTTTTCGCCTATGCTTATAAGAGCCTTTTCAACTCTTTCCCTTGAACAATCACATTTATAAGTAGGTGTTAGTTCATCTAATATCTTTAATCCCATATCCTTAAAGATATCATTTAATATTTGTGAAATACTCATGCCCTTAGCTAACATATTTGATATAGGTGGAATTTCCTGTAATCTATATGTAACTAAGTCTGCAAGCAGATCTTCTGCTCCAGGAAGCATCTGAATTATGAATCCTCCTGATGCCTTTATACTTAAATCTACATCTACAAGAACTCCAAGGGCTACTGCAGATGGAGTTTGCTCTGAAACTGTAAAGTAGTAAGCTAGATCATCTCCTATTTCTCCAGTTTGTATAGGAATTTTGCTGGAGTAAGGTTCTCTAAGTCCCATATTTCTTATTACAGTTAAATTTCCATTAATTCCAATGATACCACCTACGTCTAGTTTTCCCTTACTATTTGGGGGAAGATCTGCAGAAGGGTTTCCTATATATCCTTTTACATGACAGTCGGCATAGGAAGTTACAGATATTCCTTTAGCTTCACCGCCTCCTGAAATTATAAGGGATAAACTATCTTTAGGTGATTTTAACATTGACCCCATAAGGCTTCCTGCCGTGAGCATTCTTCCAAAGGCTGCTGCAGCTGTAGGAGCACATTCATGGATTTTAACAGCTGCATTTACTAGATTTGTAGTAGAGGCTGCTATTATTCGAATGTTATCATCTTTAGCTGTAGCTCTTATTAATTTATCTATCATTTAATTTCCATCTCCTAATCATACGTGTATTAAAGTTTAGTTACTATATATGATATTCTTTCAGAAACATCAGTTACAGTTTTATCACTGTAGTTGTCCAATTTATTTATAATTTTAAATCCACAATTTTTCAATGTGGATTCTATATATTCGCAAGTATAAGCCCTTTCACGATGGTTTTCATCAAATCGTTTATAAAAATCCTCATGACGTATAAAAAATGTGAGGTACATGTCCACAATGTCATCTTCTAAATAATTTTCCCACATATAGGTAATATCTTCATCATCATAAGTATAGGTATTGTTACCTAGTATATTTGTAATTTTGTAATAGGAATTTATATCAAATAAGAATATTCCATTGCTTTCTAAATGATTGAACACACTTTTAAAGTAACTTTGCAATTCTGATTCTTTTAATATATAGTTTGTAGAATCAAGACAGCAAGTTATGAGATTGAATTTCCTGTTTAACTCGAAATTAGTTATGTCTTGACATATAAAGTTTACTTTTAATCCACTGTTCCTAAGCTTTATATCTGCTTCTGATAGCATTTCACTGGATAAATCTACTGCCCAGGTATTTTTAAAATAAAATGCCAATTTTTCTGTCATATTACCTGTGCCACAGGCTAAATCCAGATAATTTTCTCTATCTATATTTAATTTTTCACATATGTTTATAATTTTTTTAGCCCATGCGCTGTAATCTATATCGCTGTTTATTAGATTGTCATATATATGAGCAAATTTTCCATAGCAGTTCATTTTTATTTCCGTTATGAGATTTTCATAACGGTCTTTAACTCCCTTCTTACAGGTATTTTTATAAGTGTTTAAAGTTAAAAAAGGTAAAATTGTATTTATCAATTAATATTATATATTTTTAAGGTATAAGTCAAATTTATCGTTTATCTTTGCTTTTATGATTGTTTATTAGATTTTCATTTTTAGGTATATTTAATTCTTTTTTTCTCTTAGTCATCATGCCGCCAATTCTTCCAGTTTCTTCAGCTGTTAAACTGCTCCAGCCAGATGAATTAACTTTATCTTTTAATCCTAGTTCTTCAGCTATTTCATATTTTAATTTTTCTCTGAGTTTTTCAGCATCTGTAAGCTCCCTGTTTGATTTCAATTTTGCTTTTATGATTTTTTTTAATGGAGTTTTTGACATTGATACCATCCTCCCACTTTTACTATAGATTATTTTTACCCCAAAAGCGAGATTTATACATACTATAATTATTATAGAATAAATACATAATATACTATAATAATTATAGTATATATTTTAAATATAATATACATTTAAAGAAGCAATTTCAATGACATGCACATAACTATAGGAATATTATGGTCATAAAATAAGTTTTCCAAGTAGAATTATTATTTGACTTTTAAACTAAAACAATTAATTTTATTCTAAAATGCATTATATGTTGCATATAATGCATTAAGCAGTATGAAGTATGCGCTATTTTTAATTCCCAATAATATTTATTTCTATGAACATATTTCAAAAGTTTAGTGTAAAATATTTAGTAAGATATATTTAAAATTAAATAGGTTATCTTTATTAAGATATCATGGTATTATATTTAATAATAGATCTTAAACTTAAATATTTAATCAATTTATATTATAAAATTTTTAGGAGGAATATTAAAATGAGTTGTAACGTGGCAGTAGTTGGATGTACTGGAATGGTAGGAAGAAAATTTATAGAGGTGCTGGAAGAAAGAGATTTTCCAATAGAAAAATTGTATTTGTTTGCATCTGCTAAATCAAGTGGAAAAATATTAAAATTTAAAGATAAAGATTATACTGTAGAGGAATTAAAAGAAGATAACATAAAAAATAAAAAAATAGATATTGCTCTTTTCTCAGCAGGTGGAAGTGTAAGCCTTAAATTTGCACCTGTATTTTCAAAATATGGTGCAGTAGTTATAGATAATAGTAGTGCTTGGAGAATGGATAAAGAGGTACCTTTGGTGGTTCCTGAAGTAAATCCAGAGGATATAAAATGGAATAAAGGTATAATTGCAAATCCTAATTGTTCGACTATACAAGCCATAGTGGCAATTAAACCTCTTTATGATAAATATGGAGTAGAAAGAATTGTATATTCTACATACCAGGCTGTATCTGGCGCTGGAATGGGAGGATATAATGATTTACTAGAAGGATATAAGGGAAATGCACCTAAGAAGTTTCCATATCCAATAGCAGGAAATATACTTCCTCATATAGATGTATTTTTGGAAAATGGATACACTAAAGAAGAAATGAAAATGGTAAACGAAACAAGAAAAATATTACATGATGATACTTTGAGAGTTACAGCTACTACAGCAAGAGTACCAGTAACTTATTCTCATAGTGAAAGTATAAATGTAGAACTTAAAAAAGACTTTAAAATAGAGGATATTTTTGAATTGTACAAGAATGCTACTGGAGTAGTGTTAAAAGATGATGTGGACAATTTAGTATATCCAATGCCAATAGAGGCAGCAGGAAAAGATGAAGTATTTGTAGGAAGAATAAGAAGGGACTTTAGCGTAGAGAATGGATTAAATCTATGGGTTGTAGCAGATAACATAAGAAAAGGCGCTGCTACTAATGCTGTTCAAATAGCAGAATGCATAGTTAAGGATAAATAACAATACATTTTAAGATGATAAGCATATTAAATTTCAATTGAGAAGGGGTGCTTTTAATGAGCTTATTTAAAGGTTCAGGGGTAGCTATTATTACCCCATTTAATGATAATGGGGTGGACTTTGATAAATTAAAAGAATTGCTTGAGTGGCAAATAAAATCAGGCACAGATGCAATAATAATTTGTGGGACTACAGGTGAAGCTTCCACTATGACTGAAAAGGAAAGAAAAGATACAATAAAATTTACAGTAGATACTGTTAATAAGAGAATACCAGTTATTGCAGGTACAGGCAGTAATTGTACAGAATCTGCCGTAAACATGAGTAAATGGGCAGAAAGTATAGGAGTAGATGGAGTTCTTGTAATCACACCTTACTATAATAAAACTACACAAAAGGGATTGATAGAGCATTTTAAGGCAGTGTCTTCAGCTATAAAAACTCCTATTGTAGTATATAATGTACCTGGAAGAACGGGATTAAATATACAGCCTAAAACTTTAAAAGAATTATGCAAATTGGATAATGTGGTAGCTGTTAAAGAAGCCAGTGGAAATATAAGTCAAATTGCTAAAATGAAAGCTCTATGTGGGGATGATATTGATTTATATTCTGGAAATGATGATCAGACAGTTCCTATAATGTCTTTAGGAGGGCTTGGAGTTATATCTGTTCTAGCAAATATTATTCCTAAAGATATGCATGATATGTGTAAATTATTTTTAGAGGGCAATGTAAAAGAAGCACTAAAGATGCAATTAAAGGCCCTTACACTTATGAATACTATGTTCATAGAAACAAATCCTATACCTATAAAAACTGCTATGAATGTTTTGAATATGAATGTTGGAAATTTAAGACTTCCACTTTGTGACATGTCTAAGGAAAATTTGGATGTTTTAAAATCAGAGCTTAAAAACTATGGACTTTTAAAATAAAAAACAAGTCTATTTAAATTATTGTGTAAAACGAAAGTTAACTTTCTTTAATTTAACGTGAAAGATTTATTTCTTTCACGTTAATCAATATGTGACTTTGTAATTAATGATTATTAAATAGTTTGAGGAGAGGTTTAAATGATTAAAATTATACTAAGTGGATGTAATGGTAAAATGGGAAAAGTAATAACCAATTTAGTAGAGGATTTCCCGGACTTATCCATATCTGCAGGAATAGATAAGAAAAATGAAAAATTAGAATTTCCTGTGTTTACCAATATATTAGAATGTAATGTAGAAGGAGATGTGATATTAGACTTTTCAAGACCGGATTCCTTGGATTCACTTCTACAATATGGTAAGAAACATAATATAGGAATTATATTTTGTACTACAGGATATAGTGAAGAACAAATTAAAAAAATTCAGGAAGCCTCAAAGTCTATTCCAATTTTTAGATCTGCCAATATGTCTATAGGTATAAATGTCATAAATAAAGTATTAAAAGATGTAAGTGCTCTTTTATATAAAAACTTTGATATAGAGATAATAGAAAAACATCATAATCAAAAAGTGGATGCTCCAAGTGGAACAGCATTACTTTTAGCAGATACAATAAAGAATTCTATACCAGAAAAGGTTGACTATGTAAACGGAAGAGAAGGAATTAGAAAGAGAGTTCACAACGAAATAGGCATTCATGCCGTAAGAGGTGGAACTATAGTAGGAGAACATGAAGTTATATTTGCAGGTCAGGGTGAGACTATTGAGATAAAGCATACTGCTATTTCAAGAGAGGTTTTTGCCGTAGGAGCACTTCATGCTTGTGAGTTTATGTATAAGAGAGAAAAAGGCTTTTATTCAATGGAAAATGTAATTAATGGTAAATAATATAAAGGGCTGTTCACTAATTAGTGTGTCAGCCCTTTTAAAGTGTACATATGTTTTTAAACAATTGACCATTAATAATGGAAAACTATGGAGGGTTTATTTATATTTTTAAAGTGCCTAACCATTTTTCTATTTTTGATAGAGATAATTTAAGTTCTTCCATACTGTAGGCATAAGATATTCTCACATGAGCTTCTCCACCTGGTCCAAAAGCTGAACCTGGTACTATGGCTACACCACCTTCTTTTAGAAGTTTTTCACAGAAATCATTGCTGTTCATGCCAAATTTTTTTATTGATGGAAATATGTAAAAAGCACCTTTGGGTAGGTTTACCTCGAATCCCAAGGATTTTAACCTGTTGAAAACATAATCTCTTCTTTCCATAAATTTAGACTTCATGTAGTTTACATCTTCCATACAGCTTTTTAAACCTTCATAAGCTCCCCATTGAGAAATGGAAGGAGCACAGGATACATTGTATTGGTGCACTTTTATTATCTCATTCATAAAGTATGTGTTTGCACATACATAGCCTATTCTAAGACCTGTCATTGAGAACATTTTGGAAAAACCACCTATTAAAATAACT
This sequence comes from Clostridium ragsdalei P11, assembly GCF_001675165.1. Taxonomy (GTDB): domain Bacteria; phylum Bacillota; class Clostridia; order Clostridiales; family Clostridiaceae; genus Clostridium_B; species Clostridium_B ragsdalei. The sequence continues at coordinate 70,175 of NZ_LROS01000012.1, read as the reverse complement.
TTATCCTTTATTTCCTTGTATTGTGCAATAGAGTAATAATTTTTTTCAAAGCATAATGAAGCATATATTTCGTCACTTAACACTAATACATCATTTGCTTTCAGTAAATTAAATAAATTAGTACTGTCTTCTTTAGACAAAATAGCACCTGTTGGATTACAAGGATAGGAGAGAACTATTAATTTAGGATTTTCTTTCTCTAATATTTTTTTTAAACTGTCAAAATTAATAGAAAAGTCATCGTTTAAACTGTAGTTTAGTACACTTCCACCTAAAATTTTTACACAGCTTTCATAAGCAGGATAGGCAGGGGTTGGTATCAATACTTTATCACCTGTATTTACAAGAGTTGCAAATACATCCATTAAAGCTTCGCTTCCGCCTATGGTAATGCAGGTTTCTTCTGCAGTATAATGTATGTTTAAATTTGCAAGATATTTTGATATTTCTTCTCGGAGCTCTATAATTCCAGCATTTGAGGTATATCCGGTTTTATTTTCTTCAATAGACTGTATCATGGCTGCCTTAATTTTTTTAGGTACATTAAAATCAGGCTGACCTAAGGTTAAAGATATGGCATCCGGGTAGTTAACTAACTTGTTATAAAATTTTCTAATACCTGAAAGTTCTATAGAACTAATATTTTTTGATATACTATTCAAATTTTCACTTCCAATCTATATATTTATTTATTTGAATTGTACTCTAATTCATAAAATTATTCCACTTTTTATATATACGTATATTTTCATTATGAAATAAAACACTAGTAAAGTGGAGGTGTAATTTTTGAGAAAAATATCTTTTGTATTATTGTTAATTTTGTTTTTCCCTAATGCATCGATAATTAGAGCTAAGGAATCCAAGAAAAACCTTGGAATACTGGTAGATATTACAGAAGAAATGCTGTATCTTATTGATAAAGATAAAAACACAATTATAAGAAAATATCCTGTGGCTAGCGGTAAATCTGAAACACCTTCACCTATAGGAACTTGGAAGGTTGTCAGTATGGCTTCTTGGAGCGGAGGCTTTGGCACAAGATGGATAGGATTAAATGTCCCCTGGGGTAAATTTGGAATACATGGTACAAATAAACCGCATAGTATAGGAGGTCAGGCTTCTCATGGATGTATAAGAATGCTTAACAGCGATGTAGAAGATTTATATAATTACGTTTATTATGGTATGATTGTAGCTGTTTATGGCGGTCCGTATGGCCCCTTTGGAAAAGAATTGAGAATATTAACCCCTGGAGTTCGGGGAGCAGATGTGTATGAAATACAGAGAATGTTAAAAGATGCGGGATACTACTGTGGAAGTATGGATGGTATCTATGGAGAGAGTATGAAAAAATGTGTGATGAAATTTAGAAGGGATAATAAACTTCCGGAAAGCCATGATGTGGATAAGAATTTTTATAAAAAGCTTAGAATAATGTTGATGGACTAATTTCCACAATAATAGCTACTATTGCATAGGCTTATTATTTGTGATATATTTTGTGCACCATAAGTAATTGACTTTTAGCTGTATTACAATACTCTTCATACAATAAAAAAAGCAGTCCATTGAATAGACTACTTTTTTATGGAGGCGCCATCCAGATTTGAACTGGAGATAAAGGTTTTGCAGACCTCTGCCTTACCACTTGGCTATAGCGCCATTATTGGAGCGGAAGACGAGATTCGAACTCGCGACGTTCACCTTGGCAAGGTGACGCTCTACCACTGAGCCACTCCCGCATATTTTAAATCTGGTGGCCAGACCAGGAATCGAACCAGGGACACGAGGATTTTCAGTCCTCTGCTCTACCGACTGAGCTATCTGGCCAAAGACAATACATTATCTCGAATATTTATAAACTACACTCTAAAGAAGTAATAGTATATAAATTGGTGGGCACAACAGGGCTCGAACCTGTGACCCTCTGCTTGTAAGGCAGATGCTCTCCCAGCTGAGCTATGCGCCCTTACGACAATATTGTCACAACAGTTAATATTATATCTTGGTATATGTATATTGTCAATACTTGTGCATTAAATATTTGTAATAATTTTATCTAATGGCTGCCTACTATAATATTCCCACTAAATAAGATTCATTGATAAATTAATTGGGTATTTCTGGAGAATTTAGCTGTCGATATTTGACAATAGAAATTTGAATATAGATTTATTTTAGACACATACTATTTTGGAAGGGAGTGTTGAGAGGTGCTGTTATTGACTATGGTATATAGTAAAGAAAGAGAGTGTATAATCCAGGGAATAAGAGATTTAAAAGAATATTTTAAAAATAAGAATGTGCTCATTGGAATATATGAAAATATTGAAAAAGGTACTCACTTCCTTAAGGTGTTTTGTGATGGTGAAATTAACAATAAACTTATGAATATATTTAATATGTGTGTTTCAAATATAATTTACAATATATTGGTAGATGAATTTTATGAAAAAGATGCTATGCTTTTTTTATCAGATACGTATTTCTTTTTAAAATATGAAGATTTAGAGAAAATTGGAGAAAAGAGCATGGAAGTATTAAAGGGAAGAAGCACAATTATAGATGAAAATTCCATTTACTGTATAAATAAGAAAAACGATATCTTGGATAAAATATCAGATTGTATGGCTGAAAATAAGGAAATAAACGTAGATGGTTTTATAACTTTTAGAAAAAAAGAAATTTTCAATGATTTAGAGGTCATAGTTGATAAAGTAGTTGAAAAATATATGGTAGAAAAAGAATACGATGAATTTATAAAACTTTTAAAGTATTTTGTGGATATCCAAGAGAGCAAAATAGATTATGTAAATATAATTATTGATAATGATGGAAGCTATATTATAAAAAATAAAAAAGGAGAAGAAATAACAGATAATTTTTTTAGAGATTTAACGGAATTAAGATATGGTAGTGATACTCATTCTGATGATATTTTAATAAGTGCACTTATAACTAATTCACCCGAAAAAGTAGTTATTCACTGTGTGGAAAATTGTAAAAATACGGAACTTATTGATACTATTAAAAAAGTGTTTACGCATAAAGTACAATTTTGTAATAATTGCAGTATCTGCAAGACTATAAAAAATAGTTTAAATAGGGTGTAGATATTTGAGACCCAATTTAGTAGGACCTTAGTTAATTACTCAACTTCACAGTTTGAAAAAATTATGGAGCAATTTAGTTGAAAGTTGACAATTGATAGTTAACAGTTAAGGTGGATTTTTTCCGTTATACTACAAAAAAATCTTTAATTAAACTTTTGAAAGCTCGTTTTGTTAAAGCAAAACATTGATGGTCCTATAAATTTAAAGATTTTTTGCGATAGCTAAAAATTATCCTTCACTGTCAATTGTCCACTATCAACTTTCAACTAAAAAATTACGTTGCAATTTTTTATATTAAGCCAAAATTTCATATGTTCGGAAGTTAATTATTCAGAGTATGATTTAAATTTTTGCGTAGAAACTTTAGTATACTATAAAATTGGACAACTATTGAATAAAAAAGTTATATTTTATATTGACATACCCATTGTAGAATAATATAATAAGCTCAAATAGGATAAAGGCTATGAAAAGGAAAAGTAAGTAAATCAATTACCTTAAGAGAGAAGGATTTTAAGCTGAAATATCCTTTAGGCAAGATTTATTGAATACCACCTTTGAGTTGCATACTGAAATTAAGTAAGTATTTCCCGCTAATCTGCGTTATGGATTCAAAGATAATAGCATATTGCTTTTAATTTTTTAATTAAAGCAGTTAGTTTAATATTATAAGTAATTGTGAAAAAAGTTTTAATTTACATCTAGTGTGTGTAGTGCATTTTTTTGCAGTATATTTATTTGTTTTATAAAAGATTAATGCTATTAATTTGGGTGGAACCGTGATAATACTCGCCCCATTTTGTGGGAGAGTTTTTTTATTGCTTAATTTTAAGTTTCAAGTACTGTTTGAAGGTAAATTCAGTATAAAACTAATTATATAAGGAGGAGTAAATATGATAAAGATAATCTTAAAAGATGGTAAAGAACTTGAAGTAGAAAAAGGATTAAAAGTAGCTGATATTGCAGCAAAATTAAGCACTTCACTTGGTAAAAAGGCTCTAGGAGCTAAAATAAATGGTAAAGTAGAAGAACTTAACAAGGAAGTTAATGAAGATTGTAAACTTGAAATTTTGACATTTGAAGATGAAGATGGAAAAAAGATATTGAGACATACTGGATCTCACATACTTGCACAAGCAATTAAAAGATTGTATCCAGAAGTGAAATTGGCTATAGGACCTTCTATAGATGATGGATTTTACTATGATATGGATGCTGATTTTTCATTTACACCGGAATTGCTTGAAAAAATTGAAGGTGAGATGAATAAGATAATAAAAGAAAATGAAAAATTGGAGAGATTTGAACTTCCAAGAGATGAAGCTATAAAATTAATGGAAGAAAAGAATGAGCCTTATAAAGTTCAGCTTATAAAAGATTTGCCTGAAGATGAAGTTATATCTTTTTATAAACAAGGAGATTTTGTAGATTTATGTGCAGGACCTCATGTACCATCAACAGGTAAAGTTAAAGTTGTAAAACTTCTTTCGATTGCAGGAGCTTATTGGAGAGGAAATGAAAAGAACAAAATGCTCCAGAGAATATATGGTACTGCCTTTGAAAAAAAGAATGACCTTAAAGATTATTTAACAATGATGGAAGAGGCTAAAAAGAGAGATCATAGAAAGCTTGGAAAGGAACTTGATCTTTTCAGCATACATGAAGAAGGACCTGGATTCCCATTTTTCCATCCAAAGGGAATGATCATAAGAAATGAACTTCAAAATTACTGGAGACAAGTTCACCACAAAGCAGGATATGATGAGATAATGACTCCTATTATATTAAATGAAGAATTGTGGCATCAATCAGGACATTGGGATCATTATAAAGAAAATATGTATTTTACAAAAATAGATGATGAAGATTATGCTATAAAGCCAATGAACTGCCCTGGTTCTATACTCGTTTATAAGAACAAAATACACTCTTATAGAGACCTTCCTATAAGATATGGTGAAATGGGAATTGTTCATAGACATGAAAAATCTGGAGCTCTTCATGGACTCATGAGGGTAAGATGCTTTACTCAAGATGATGCTCACATATTTATGACTAAAGATAATATGAAAGATGAAATAGTAAAGGTAATAAAACTTATAGACAGTTTCTATAAAGTGTTTAAATTTGAGTATTTCGTTGAATTATCAACAAGACCTGAAGATTCTATGGGAAGTGATGAAGACTGGGAAGCTGCAACTGAAGGACTTAAAGATGCATTAAAATCAGTAGGACTTGATTATAAAGTAAATGAAGGAGATGGAGCTTTCTACGGACCTAAGATAGATTTCCACTTAAAAGATTCCATAGGAAGAACTTGGCAGTGTGGAACTGTTCAATTGGATTTCCAGATGCCAGAAAGATTTGATTTAACTTATATTGGAGCAGATGGGGAAAAGCACAGACCAGTTATGGTTCACAGAGTTGTATTTGGATCTATAGAAAGATTTATAGGAATTTTGATAGAGAACTATGCAGGAGCATTTCCAGCTTGGCTTGCACCAGTACAAGTTGAAGTAATGAATATTACTGATGCCCAAGATGACTACGTAAATGAAGTAGCTGAAAAGTTAAAGGAAAATGATATAAGAGTAGAATCAGATATGAGAAATGAGAAGATAGGATATAAGATAAGAGAAGCTCAAATGCAGAAAGTTCCTTATATGATTGTACTAGGAGAAAAAGAAATGAAAGATAAAACTATATCTGTAAGAAGCAGAAAAGGTGGAGATATGGGAACTATGGCACTAGATGACTTCATTTCAAAACTTAAAGATGAAATAGATAAAAAAATAAGCGATATATAATTAAAATTATATATTGACTATAAGCTATAACAATAGTATAATATAATTCGTTAAGAAGAAACTAGCCGTTTCTCACCTTACGGCACAGCCAGTAAGGTTATGAAGATTTCTTAATTAAAAGGATTCTTTATTATTGATGTATTCAAAGGACGGCGGTAGCTGTCCTTTTTTATATGCTTTGTTAAATTCCACCTAGGAGGTGAAAATCATTAATAAAAGTTTTCTTATAAATCAGGATATAGTAGAAAAAGAAGTAAGAGTTATTTCAGATGATGGAAGTCAAATGGGAATTATATCATCAAAAGAAGCATTAAGACTTGCAGAAGAAAAGGAATTGGATTTGGTTATGATATCTCCAAATGCAAAGCCACCGGTTTGTAAAATCATGAATTATGGGAAATTTATGTATGAGCAGGTTAAAAAAGATAAAGAGGCTAGAAAAAAACAGAAAGTTGTTAATATAAAAGAAGTTAGATTTAGCCCTAAAATAGAAGAACATGATATTTCCATTAAAGCTAAAAATGCAAGAAAATTTTTACTTGCAGGAGATAAAGTTAAAGTTACTGTAAGATTTAGAGGAAGGGAAGCTGATTATTCCTTTATAGGTAAAAAAATTTTAGATATATTTCATTCTAAACTTCAGGATGTTTGTGTAATAGAAAGGCAACCTAAGCTTGAAGGAAGAAACATGATAATGTTTTTATCAGCAAAGAAAGCATAATTGAGAGGAGGAATTTATTATGCCAAAAATGAAAACTAAAAGAAGTGTAGCAAAAAGATTTAAGATTACAGGAACTGGTAAGTTAAAGAGATCAAAAGCTTTTAAAAGTCATATACTTACAAAGAAAAGTGCAAAAACTAAAAGAAATTTAAGAAAAGCAGGACTTGTTTCAGAAACTCAAGAAAAAATTATGAAAAAATTAATGCCTTACGTATAATTGAAGGATTCTAAAAGGAGGTTTTACTATGGCAAGAGTAAAAAGAGCAGTAAACGCTCGTAAACATCATAAAAAAATATTAAAGCTTGCAAAAGGTTATTATGGCGGAAAAAGTAGATTATTTAGAACTGCTAATGAAACAGTTTTAAGGGCTCTAAGATATTCATATATAGGAAGAAGATTAAAGAAGAGGGACTTTAGAAAGTTATGGATAGCTAGAATAAATGCTGCAACTAGAATGAATGGACTTTCATATTCCAAGTTTATAAATGGAATAAAGACTGCAGGCATTAATATGAATAGAAAGATGCTTTCAGAAATAGCTATAAATGATCCTAAAGGATTTACTGAATTAGTTGAAGTAGCTAAAAAACAATTAAATGCATAATATTATATTACATAAGGAGTACAGCATAATTTTGCTGTACTTTTTTATAGGCAAATTATCATAATAAGGTGGACTATTATGGATATAATTAAAAGTAAAGATAATGCACATATAAAAGAAGTAAAAAAGTTAAAGGAAAAGAAATACAGGGTTCAAGAGGGCAAGTTTTTAATAGAAGGTTTTAGGTTTGTAAGAGAGGCGCTTTATTCTGATTTCAAAATATCTTCAATTTTTCTAAGCAATGACTTTGCAGATAAGTGGGAAAAATTTTTGTTAAAAGAAAACTTTGAATGCCATTTTCCTGTGTATTTTATGGAAAAAGGTGTATTTAAGGCTATGGTAAATACTGAAAATCCTCAGGGAATAGCTGCGGTAGTGGAAAATAGGGAGTTGAAAGTTAAAAAAGAAAATGGATTTTATGTATTGGCAGATAAGATTCAAGATCCAGGCAATATGGGTACTATAATAAGAAGTGCACATGCTTCTGGAGCTTTAGGGGTTATAATTACAAAGGGAACGGTAGATATATACAATGAGAAGACATTGAGATCAACAATGGGATCTATATTTCATGTACCTGTGATCTATGATGAGGACTTGAAAAAAGTAAAACTTCTCAGGAAAAATGGATTTAAGTTGATAGGAAGTTCTCTGGACACGGATATTAACTTTTATAGTGCAAATTTAAAGGGAAAAGTTATAATTGCAGTGGGAAATGAAGGAAATGGTCTTAGCAAAACCATACAGGATGTTTCTGATATAAAGGTAAAGATACCAATGCCAGGTGGTGCTGAATCATTAAATGTGTCTGCAGCGGCGTCCATAATGATGTTCGAAGCAGTAAGACAAAATTTAATTTAATGTTGACAATATGTAAATATATATGTAAAATTTAAAGATATAAACAGAGTTCTTGACATCAGATGGAGTTTTGACTCCACCTGATGCTTAGAAATCGTTATCCAGGGACTTAGCTGCTCTTTACTCCAACTTGGAGAAGTGGGAGTATTAGAGCAGGTAGTCATCGGATAAATAATAAAAGTTGAATAAGAACACTTACTGTGAAAGAGAAAGTAGATATATGATTTTTATCAGAGAAAAAAAGTCAGGGCTGGAAGCTTTTTTTAAAATATTATATATTGAAGTTCCTCCTGGAGTACTGGCTGTGAAATTATAATTAGCAGTCAGCGGTTAATTATCGTTAAAATATACAAAGAGGATATTATTTTCTAATAGTATCAATTTGGGTGGTAACGCGGATCAAAGTTCGTCCCTTAGAGGGATGGGCTTTTTATTTTTGTTTTAAATTAAAAAGATTGTAGTGAAAGGAGAGCTTAAAATGAAAGAAGAATTAAAACAGATAAAGGAAAATGCCTTTAGCGAATTAAAAAATAAAAAGTTAGATATAGAGGATATAAGAGTTAAATATCTAGGTAAAAAGGGAGAACTTACAAAAATACTCAGGGGCATGAAGGATCTTTCCAAAGAAGAAAGACCTGCAATTGGTAAGCTTGCCAATGAAGTGAGGAGTACACTGGAAAATGCTATAGAAGAGGCATCAAAAAAGATAAAATCAAGTGCTACGCAAGCAAAGCTGCAGAATGAAACCATTGATATTACTATGCCTGGTATAAAGCAAACTGTAGGAAAGCGTCATCCGCTAGAACAAACACTAGAAGAGATGAAACAGATATTTATTTCTATGGGATTTACTATAGAAGAAGGTCCTGAAGTAGAGAAGGATTATTATAACTTTGAAGCACTTAACATACCTAAAAATCATCCAGCAAGGGGTGAACAGGACACCTTTTATATAAATGAGAATGTAGTGCTTAGAACTCAAACTTCTCCAATACAGGTAAGAACTATGGAAAAACAAAAACCTCCAATAAAGATGATATCTCCAGGTAAAGTTTATCGTTCAGATTCAGTGGATGCCACTCATTCACCTATATTTTATCAAATGGAAGGTCTAGTAGTTGACAAAGGTATAACTTTTGCAAATTTAAAAGGTACTCTTGAACTATTTGCTAAAAAGTTATTCGGAAATGACATAAGTACAAAATTCAGACCTCATCATTTCCCTTTTACAGAACCTTCTGCAGAAATGGATGCCAGTTGCTTTGTATGCCATGGAAAAGGATGCAGGGTATGTAAGGGAGAAGGATGGATAGAACTTTTAGGATGTGGAATGGTTCATCCTCAGGTACTTAGAAATTGTGGAATAGATCCTGAAGTTTACAGTGGATTTGCTTTTGGAATGGGTGTAGATAGGATGGTCATGTTAAAATACGGAATAGATGATATAAGAAACATGTATGAAAGTGACATGAGATTTTTAAATCAATTTTAATAGAGTTTCTAGATTGAAATTGGCATATACCGCCGAATAAGCTGACAAATTTCATCACCGTAAAAACTTTTAATAAGTCTAAAGTTCGATATTTTGAAAATCTAAGAAGCTTAGCTAAACTCGTACCTCAAACATATCTAAACTCCTAAGATTTTCTAAAATATCTCGCTAAGACTTATTAAAAAAGTTTTTAAACGTGATTTCAATTTTGTCATCATATTGGCGGATATAGGTTCAATTTCATTTAGAATCTTATGTTAAATTTCTATCTTAAAAATAAAATTTATGCGCAGATATATTTTTACAATAATGAAGCTCTTTTAAATATTTTGTATATAAGTCTTAGAAAAAAATTCGTAAAAACTTAGAACTTTTGAATTGTCTGAGGTACGAGTTTTCAAAAGTTCTTAGCTTTTTTAGAATTTTTTACTTAGACTTATCAAAATATTTAATGAGCTGAAGGTTGTAAAAATATCTCGGAGAATAATTTTATTTTTAACTAGAAAGTCTATCAAGATTAAAAATTTGAAAGGAGATTTTTGTATGAAAGTTCCAGTAAAATGGTTAAAGGATTATGTTAAAATAGATATTCCAGGAAAAGAATTAGGAGATAGATTGACTTTAAGTGGTTCAAAACTTGAAGAAGCAATTGTAACAGGGGATGAAATTCAAAACGTAGTTACAGGTAAAATAATAAAGATAGAAAGTCATCCTCAGGCAGATAAACTTGTTGTATGTCAGGTGGATATAGGAAAAGAAGAACCTATTCAAATTATAACAGCTGCCACTAATATGAAAGAACAAGATATAGTTCCTGTAGCACTTCATGACTCTACACTTCATGGTGGAGTAAAAATAAAAAAAGGAAAACTAAGAGGTCTTATGTCAAATGGAATGTTTTGCTCTGAGGAAGAGCTTGGCATAGCAGGAGATAAGCCTGTATATGGACTTATGATTTTAAAAGAAGATACACCAATTGGAAAGGACATAAAGGAAGTACTTGATATGACAAGTACTATACTTGATTTTGAGATAACTTCAAATAGACCTGATTGTCTTAGTATGATAGGAATGGCAAGGGAAACTGCTGCAACTTTAAATGAAAGCTATAAAATGCCAGAATTAGATTATAAGCCTTCTTGCAGCGAAAATATTCAAAACACATTAAAAGTAGAGATAAAAGATAAGCTTTGCAAAAGGTATATGGCAAGGGGCATAAAAGATGTAAAAATAGAGCCATCACCTTCATGGATGCAGGAGAGACTTTTAGAAGCAGGTGTAAGGCCAATAAACAATATAGTTGATATAACTAATTTTGTAATGCTTGAAATAGGAGAACCTATGCATGCTTATGATGTAAGGAAGATAAAATCGGGGACTATAGTTGTAGAGAGAGCTAAAGATGGAGAAAAGTTTACTACTCTTGATGAAGAGGAAAGGCAACTAGATCAGAATATGCTTACCATTAAAGATGGAGATAGGGCTATCGGACTTGCAGGAATAATGGGAGGTCTTAATTCTGAGATAAGAGATGATACTTCTTCTATAGTATTTGAGTGTGCTAACTTTGATGGTACTAATATAAGAGTTTCGTCACAAAAGCTGGCACTTAGAACAGAAGCTTCAGGTAGATTTGAAAAGGATCTTGATCCTAATTTAGCTGAGGTTGCTATGAACAGAGCTTGCAATTTAGTTGAGATGCTAAAAGCAGGAAAAGTTATGGAAGGTACTATTGATGTATACAATGAAAAAGTTGAACCTCACAGCGTAGATGTTGATTCCAACTGGGTAAATAAATTTTTGGGTACTGAAATACCTAAGGAAGATATGGTAGATTATTTAAATAGGCTGGAATTAAAAACTCAGCTTAGAGGAGATCTATTACATATAGATGTTCCTACTTTTAGGGGAGATATAAATATAAGAGAAGATGTGGCAGAAGAAGTAGCTAGAATATATGGATACAGCAATGTACCTACTACTGTAATAAGAAGTGTAAGTACAAAAGGCGGAAAGAATCCAAAGCAAAAGCTGGATGATAAATTGATAGAAACACTTATTTCAAGTGGATTAAACCAATCTATAAGTTACTCTTTTGTAAGCAGAAAGGTATTTGACAAAATACTTTTACCAGAAAATAGCAAACTTAGAAATGCCATAGCTATAAAAAATCCTTTGGGAGAAGACTACAGCATAATGAGAACAACTACATTACCGTCTATGATGGAATGCTTAGGTAGAAACTATTCAAGAAAAAATGAAATTGTAAGGTTATTTGAAATTGGAAGAGTGTATCTTCCACTAGAAAATGGTGATACTTTACCTGAAGAAGACAATATTGTAACCATTGGAATGTATGGTGAATGTGATTACTTCAATTTAAAAGGTATAGTGGAAAACATATTAGATACCTTAGGAATAGAAAAAATTTCTTTTAAGAGAGAAAGCGATAATCCAACTTTCCATCCTGGAAGAACAGCTGCCCTTTATGTAAATAGAAAGTTAGCAGGAGTGCTTGGAGAAATCCACCCAACTGTATGCGAAAATTATGGTATAGACGAAAGATGTTATATTGCTGAATTAAACTTAGATGTTTTGTATGAACATGCTGATTCAGATAAAAAATATACACCACTGCCTAAATTCCCTGCAGTTTCTAGAGACCTTGCAGTTTTAGTGGATGACAATATAATGGTACAGGAAGTGGAGGATATTATAAGAAAACAGGGAGGAAACATCCTAGAGAAAGTTAAATTGTTTGATGTTTATAGAGGAAAACAGATAGAAAGTGGAAAGAAGAGCATAGCTTATTCAATATCTTATAGAGCTGAAAATAAAACTCTTACAGATAAAGAAGTTAATAAAGTTCATAGCAAAATAATAAGATCACTAGAGCATAATTTAGGAGCACAACTTAGACAGTAAGGATTAATTGATCAATAAGGCTGGATGAATTTAATGTTCATTCAGCTTCTTTTTATGATACTTTAGCTCTTTAAGGTAAAATAAAATATTTCATATGTGGAAGATTTGTGATAGAATATTGTTATAAAGAATTGGAAACAGCATGATCTAAGAGGGTGTTTAAATGAGTATGGTGACGGTTTTTATAAATGGAGTTGAATATAATTTAAAAGGTGACGAGCAAGAAGAATATCTACATAAGGTAGCAAGTTATGTGGATAAAAAAGTTAAGAGTATTATAAAAAATAATAGTAAATTAAGCACTTCCTCAGCAGCTGTTTTATCGGCACTTAATGTAGCAGACGATATGTTAAAAGCTCAGGAAAAAGAAGACCAGTTGTCGGGAAGAGTGGATGAGCTAGAAAGAGTAGGGAAAGTATACGAGGATCAGATTAAATCTTTGAGAAAGCAGCTTAGGTATACGGAGGAGCTCAATGCTGAATTTAAAATAAAATTAAAGAATAGCAGTAGTAGTGAGTCTTTAAAAGAAAAAGATAAAAAAATAAGCAAATTAGAAGAAGAAATAAAAATTATAAAAGAAGAAGCTCAAAAGTATATGAATGAAAATACCAAAATGACGGCACAAAATAAGGAACTCAAATTTCAAGTCCAATCTGGTAAGTATAAGATAATAGATCTTCAACATAAACTAGAAGAAAACCAGATAAGTCTGGCAAAAGAGAGAAAAAGGAAAAATGCTCTTTTAAATAATGGGGTAAAATAAAATCCGAACTGACGATGGTCTTGGTTCGGATTTTATTAGTGAGTGAATAAATTTAAATATTTAAATAGGAGAAGATGGAATAATGAAAAAAGTGGAATTATTGGCTCCAGCAGGGAATTTAGAAAGTTTATATGCGGCAGTTCAAGCAGGGGCAGATGCTGTTTATCTTGGAGGAAATAAGTTTTCTGCAAGGGCTTATGCTTCTAACTTTGATGACAAGACTATGAAAGAGGCAGTGGAATATTGCCATCTATATAATGTAAAGGTATATGTTACTATAAATACTATAATGAAAGAAAAGGAATTGAAAGAAGCTTGTAAATATGCTGAATTTTTGTATAATGTAGGAGTAGATGCCCTTCTAATACAGGATATTGGTTTGGCATGTCTTTTAAGAGAAAGGCTTCCTGAACTTGAGCTTCATGCATCTACTCAAATGACAGTACACAATGCAGAGGCGGCCTTGTCTTTAAGTAAACTTGGTTTTAAAAGAATAGTACTTTCTAGAGAACTTTCATTAAAAGAAATAGAGTATATATCTAAAATTCTTGATATAGAAACGGAAGTATTTATACATGGTGCTCTTTGCGTTTGCTATTCTGGACAGTGTCTTATGAGCAGTATGATTGGGGGGAGAAGTGGAAATAGAGGCAGATGTGCCCAGCCCTGCAGGCTTCCCTATGAAATTGTAAATAAGAAAGATAAAGGTAAACATAAGGGGTATATTTTAAGTCCAAAAGATATGTGTACTATTGAAGATATTAAGGAAATAATAGAAAGTGGAGCAAGTTCCTTGAAAATAGAAGGAAGAATGAAAAGACCGGAATATGTGGCAGGAGTTGTATCGGAATATAGAAATGCCATTGATAATTTCTACCAAGAAGGTAAAAAATTAAAGGATTTGTCTTATATAGAAGGTAGTAAAAAAAGACTTTTGCAATTATTTAACAGACAGGGATTTTCAAAGGCTTACTTGCATAAAAATACTGGAAAAGATATGATGGCGTATTCTTTCCCTAAGAATACAGGTATAGAAATAGGTGAAGTAAATAGTGATAAAAGCATTCTACTTACTGAAGATATATCAGAAGGAGATGGAGTGAGAATTGGAACTAGTGGTTTTACTATTTCTAAACTGGTGAAGTCCGGAAAAGAAACTGCAAGGGCTTATAAGGGAGAAAGGGTCAAAATCTTTCCAGCAAATTATAAAGCAGGAGATAGGATATATAAAACCTCTGATTTAATTCAGCTTCAAAAGTTAGAAAAGATATATGAAGATCATTATGGCAAGAAAATTAACTTATGTTTAAAAATACAATTTGAAGTTGGAAAGCCAGTTACTTTGTACTGCAATTACGATAAAAGTGATTTTAGGGTAGAAGGACAAATAGTAGAAGAGGCTCTAAAGCAGCCTTTGAGCAAAGAGAGAATATATAAAAGTTTAAATAAAACTGGAAATAATATATTTAAATTTGATAGCATAGAATTTGAAATATTTCAACCTGGATTTTTGCCTATATCTGATTTAAATGAAATTAGAAGAAGGCTTTTAGATGAAATCAAGCAATATATACTAAATAAAAATAAAAAAAGTAGTATTTCAAGCAAAAAAGTATATGAAGTACCTGTGCTAAAAAACAATTTTGATAAAGTATATTTACCACCTAAAATGGTATTTGTAAATACTAATGAGCAATTGAAGGCAGTGATGGAATCAAGTTTTGAACACATATGCATAAATCCATTTAAACAAATTAAAATAAATAATTTAAATAATCTTGAATCTAAAAAAATATATATTAAAGTTCCCAATATAGTTAAAAACGAATTTAATTATATAGAGAAATTTATAGATAAAAACTTAAATAAAATTGAAGGCATAGTTACTGCAAATTTAGGTATAATAAGTAAGTTTAGAAATAAGCTAAATATATTAGGTGATTATAAGTTAAACATAACAAACAGCTGTGCACTGGATTTTTATAGCAAAATTATGAATGGATCTTGTTTAAGTGTGGAGCTAAGTAAACATGAAATAAATGAGCTAATTAGAAATAGTAATTTTAAAGCTCAAATGTTTGTATATGGAAAAGTGGAGCTTATGGTAAGTGAGTACTGTGCTGTAGGAAGCACTTTTGGAGGTAAAACTACTTCTAAAAATTGTAAAGGTGCTTGTAAAGAAGGGGAGTTCTTTCTTATAGACAGAAAGAAAAAAGAGTTTCCATTAAACACGGATGAATTCTGCAGAAGCTACATATATAATTCTGTTGCAACTAACCTTATATCGAATATAGAAGAACTTAGAAATATAGGAATTGACAGTTTTAGAGTAGATTTTATTGATGAAGATTATAGCAAGACTAAAAAAATATTAGAATGCTTTGAAAAAGAAGAATTTCATGGTGATTTTAGTGAGTTTACCAGAGGACATTATAAAAATAGTATAGAGTAAGATTATGGGTAACACAAAATTAAAGTCATTTGATCTGAAGGGATTGGTAAATTTAAATGAACGAAAAATCATTAAAGGTTTTAGAATTTTATAAAGTAAAGGGAAAATTAAAAAATTATGCAAATACTGGAGCAGCTAAAGATTTAATAGAAAAATTAAGCCCTTATGACAACCTGTATGAAGTGAGGGAACATTTACAGGAAACAAAAGAAGCTTTAAAACTTCTTGTAACTAAAGGCAACCCTCCTTTTGAAGGGGTTTATGATGTAAGACAGGGTATAAAAATGGCAGGAAAAGGTTCTACATTAATGCCAGGGCAAATTCTTAAAATAGGAGCAATACTCAGGGCTGCTAGGAGAATTCAGAAGTATATAACTGTGGCAGAAGATGAAGAACATTTTAAAATTATAGAAGACATATGTGCAGGTATTGTTCCTTTAAAAAATTTAGAAGATGAAATTTTTACAGCTATAGAAACCGAAGATGAAATATCTGATAAGGCAAGTTCTCTTCTCTACAATATCAGAAAAAGTTTAAAAGATAAAAATGCTTCAGTAAGGGATAGGGTAAATTCACTTATAAGAAGTTATTCCGATTACCTGCAGGATAATTTGTATACTATGAGAGGGGACAGATACGTGCTTCCTGTAAAAGCGGAAAATAAGTCATCCGTACCAGGACTTGTCCATGATCAAAGTTCAAGTGGGGCAACTCTTTATATAGAACCTATGGGACTTGTAAATTTGAACAATGAAATAAAGGAACTAAAACTAAAGGAAAAAGCAGAGATAGATAGAATATTAGCTGAACTGTCTCAGCAAATATATGATAATATAACTGTAGTTGAAAGAAATGCAGATATAATATGGGAACTTGATTTTATATTTGCTAAAGCTAAATTTGGCAGTGAGTTAAATGGAAACATTCCAAATGTAAGTGAAAATGGAGTAGTTAATATTATAGAAGGAAGGCATCCACTTATAAATAAAAAAACAGTAGTACCTATGGAT
The DNA here is from genome assembly GCF_001675165.1 of Clostridium ragsdalei P11. Classification (GTDB taxonomy): domain Bacteria; phylum Bacillota; class Clostridia; order Clostridiales; family Clostridiaceae; genus Clostridium_B; species Clostridium_B ragsdalei. The sequence goes on along the minus strand of NZ_LROS01000012.1, from coordinate 53,423 downwards.
GTATATATAGGTAGAAATTTTAGCTGTTTAGTTATAACAGGACCTAATACAGGAGGAAAAACTGTAACTCTCAAAACTATAGGGCTTTTACATATTATGGCGCTAAGTGGACTTATGATACCTGCTAGGGAGAATTCTACTGTAGGATTTTTTACAGAGGTATTTGCAGATATTGGAGATGAACAGAGCATAGAGCAGAATTTATCTACATTTTCATCACATATGACTAATATAGTAAATATTATTGAAAAGTTTGATGAAAAATCTCTTGTGTTGTTTGATGAATTAGGTGCAGGTACTGATCCTACAGAAGGTGCAGCTCTTGCAGTATCCATACTTGAAAACTTAAGAAAAAGAGGATGCACTATAGTAGCTACAACTCATTACAGTGAATTAAAAGTGTATGCTTTAAAAAATGAGGGAGTGGAAAATGCATCTGTAGAATTTGACATAGAAACTTTGAGACCTACTTATAGGCTTATGATAGGAGTACCGGGAAAGTCTAATGCTTTTGAAATATCTAAAAGGCTTGGACTGCCAGATTTTATAATAGAAGATGCTAGAGAAAATATAGCTAGCGATGCCTTACAATTTGAAGATTTAATTCAAAGCCTTCAGGAAAAGAAATCAAAAGCTGAAACTTTTGCTAGAGAAGCAGAAATACTAAAAAGTGAGGCAGCTAAAATCAAAGAAAAGTATGAAGAAAAAGCAAGTAAACTTCAAAATATAAGAGATAAGGCTATCATTGGAGCGCAGAGAGAGGCAAAAGAAATAATAAGAAGTTCTAAAGAAGAAGCAGATAAAATTCTAAAGGATATGAGAGAACTAGAAAGAATGGGATACACTTCTTCTGTAAGACATAAATTAGAGGAAAATAGAAAAAAACTTAAGGATAGATTAGAGAAAACTGAAGAAAAGTTGTATGATAATAAAAATGATGTTGGAGAAGAGCTTAAATCTGTAAAAGAAGGGCAGGAAGTATTCATACCTTCATTAAATCAAAAAGCAGTGGTACTATCTAAACCTGACAGTAAGGGGGAAGTACAGGTTCAAGCAGGAATCATGAAAATAAGTGTGAAGTTGAAAGAATTGAGAACTTCTAGTGGCAATTCAAAAAGTGAAAAGAAAAAGTTAAAAAGAGAAGCTAAATTAAATTTAAGAAATGTTTCAAGTTCAGTGGATTTAAGGGGAATGGACTCTATAGAGGCAACTTATACTGTAGACAAATATTTAGATGATGCATACATGGGAGGACTTAAAGAAGTTACTATAATACACGGTAAGGGTACCGGAGTGCTTAGAAATTCTATAACTGATATGTTAAAGAAGCATTCTCATGTAAAGAATCACAGGCTTGGAGAATATGGTGAAGGTGGCACAGGAGTTACAATAGTTGAATTGAAATAAGGAGTGTGGCTGGAGTGATATTAGTAAGTGCATGCTTGTGTGGCATTAATACTAAATATAATGGGCAAAATAATCTTTGTGAGAAAGTACTAAGTCTTGTGAAAGAAGGAAAGGCGCTGCCCTTATGTCCAGAACAGTTAGGTGGATTGAAGACTCCTAGAAACCCTTGCGAAATATGTGGCGGTACAGGTAAAGATGTGATAGATGGAAAAGCTGCTGTAATAAGTTCTAATGGAGAAAATTTTACAAGTGAATTTTTAAAAGGAGCCTATGAAACTTTAAAAGTAGCTAAGGCATGTAATATAAAAGAAGCTATTTTAAAGTCTAAAAGTCCATCCTGCGGTTTTGGTAAAATTTATGATGGAAATTTTAGTGGAAATATTATAGAGGGTGCCGGAGTAACAGCAGAACTTTTAAGCAAAAACCATATAAAGATATATGGAGAAAATGATTTTAATAAGGCATTTGAAAGAAAATAGGCTGGCATATGGATTAGTTATTTCTTTGAAAATGTCTAAACTTAATATTTAAATAAAATGAGTTATTTTTAATAAAATATTACTTGAAAGGGGTGAAGAACTGCTAAATATTAAGAAATTTAATATTTGGCGGCATTATTATGAATTATAAAGATGTATTAAAAAATGCAAGGGAAAATTTAAATGGAAGCTGCAGGGTATGCCCTGCCTGTAATGGAAACGCCTGTGCTGGAGAAGTGCCAGGTATGGGAGGAAAGGGAACAGGAGATTCTTTTAAAGAAAATTTTAATTCTCTGAGCAAATGTAAATTAAATATGAGAGTTATACATGATGCTAAAGATCCTGACACCTCAATAGAGTTATTTGGAAAAAAGATGGACATACCTGTTTTTGCAGCACCTGTATCAGGAACTACTTTGAATATGGGTGGAAAGTTTACTGAAGAAGAGTATATTTCCTCGGTTATAGGAGGATGTCTGGATGCAGGAATATATCCTATGGTAGGAGATACAGCAGTAGATTCTTTTCTTATAACTAATCTTGAAAAGCTTAAAGAATTTAATGGAGAAGGCATAGCTGTAATAAAACCCTGGGAAAATAAAAATGTTATAAGTAAAATAAAACTTGCTGAAAAAGCAGGAGCTTTTGCAGTAGGAATGGATATAGATGCTGCAGGACTAATAACTTTAGCACTTCATGGAAAGCCTGTGGGACCTAAGACTTTAGAAGAAATAAAAGAAGTTGTAGAAAGTGCAAAACTTCCTTTTATATTAAAGGGAATAATGACTCCAGACGAAGCAGAACTTGCAGTTAAAGCTGGAGTAAGTGCCATAGTTGTTTCAAACCATGGTGGAAGAGTTTTAGATCAAACTCCTGGAGTGGCAGAGGTACTTCCAGAGATAGCGAAGTTAGTTAAAGGCAAGGTTACAATACTTGCAGATGGTGGCGTGAGAACTGGTGTTGATGTACTTAAAATGTTAGCTTTAGGTGCAGATGCTGTACTTATAGGAAGACCTTTTGTAACTGCATCCTTTGGAGGACAAAGAGAAGGAGTAAAGATCTACATAGAAAATTTAAAGAGTGAACTAAAGTCAGCTATGGTTTTAACAGGTTGTAAGTCTGTTAAAAATGTAGATGATAGAATACTTTATAAATAGAGCTTCTAAAGAAAAAATAAAATTACACTCTTAAAATATTTTTACAACCTTCAGCTCGTTAAATATTTTGATAAGTCTAAGCAAAAAATTCTAAAAAGCTAAGAGGTTTTGGAAACTCGCACCTCAAACAATCCAAAATCTCTAAGATTTTACGAATTTTTTCCTAAGACTTATATGCAAAATATTTAAAAGAACTTCATTATTGTAAAATGTGCCTGCGTATAAATTGATTTTTAAGTTAGAGATTATTATATAATATATTTATAGGTAGTATATTTTTAAAGTTTTCAAACGGAATTTGAATTTTGTCCTCATATTTTCCGAATATAAGTCAACTTTTAGTTATATAAATCTATTTCAAATATGAAACATTAAGAGGAGTAACAATGCAAGGAGTTGAGCGTTATAAGGTTAGACTATTGCCTCATTGTGAAGAATGGAAAGAGGAATTTAAAGAAGCAAAAAAACAATTGAAAGAAATTTTCGGGGATAACGTAAATGACATACAGCATGTAGGCAGCACCTCAATTAATGGCATCTATGCCAAGCCAATACTTGACATTGCCATAGTATTAAAATCATTTGAAGATATGAACATAGAAGGAATGAAAAGGGCAGGTTATGATTATTGTGGTCCACAAAACAACAAAAAGAATAGGTATCTTTTTGTTTTAAGAGGTGAAGAAGAGATTTCATTAAGGCATGTTCATTGTTATGAACCAAACAATGTTGATTTTTATTTTATGACACGATTCAGAGATTTCCTAAATGGGCATGAAGAGTATGCTAAAGAGTATAATGATTTGAAAATATCTTTAGCAAAGCAATACCCAGATGATAGGATTATATATACAGATAAAAAAGAAAGTTTTGTAAAAATGATATATCAAAAAATTGATCTCAAAAAATACAAGAGTGACATAATCAAATAAGCATAATTAGAAATTATTTTACGCTTTCTGTAAAATAATGAAAATATATAGATGTTATGGTATAATTTTTATAATAATTAAATCGCAGCTGTAAAAAATTATGAACCTTAGTTATAAGAATGAGAAATTTTAAGTAGTCTAAGCATAAATTTAGTATATTTATTTACTTTATTTAACTTTTTCATAAAAATGAGGAATATAAACTATGAAAATATTAATTGTTGAAGATGATATTTCTATCGCTGAGTTGCTTTGTGATTCATTACAAGAGTGGGGTTATGAAGTTGACTATATAAGAGATTTTTTGAATATTACAGAACAGATAGCGAGAATAGTACCACATTTGCTGCTATTAGATGTAAAGTTACCATTTTACAACGGATTTTACTGGTGTAAAGAAATACGAAATATTTCTAATATGCCAATTATTTTTATATCTTCAAACAGTGACAAAATGAATATAGTAATGGCAATGAATATGGGGGCTGATGATTATATCACTAAGCCTTTTGATATTTCAGTGCTTGTGGCAAAAGTACAAGCGTTGCTTAGGAGAACCTATACTTTTCAAAAACAAAATAATATGATTGAATACCACGGCTTAATTTTATTGATTGATGAAAATTCAATTTCATACAATGGTCAAAAGTTAGAATTAACAAAAAACGAATTTAGGATTCTGGAACTTTTGCTGAAAAATAAGGGGTGTCCCATTTCAAAAAAAGATTTGATGATGAAGCTATGGAATGACGACTGTTTTGTTAGTGATAATACTTTGTTTGTAAATATTGCTCGTTTAAGAAAGACGCTTGAGAATATAGGATTACCTGAGCTGATAGTCACAAAGAAAGGTATTGGATATATGGTAAATGAATAGTATGAGAACACTTATTTTTTGTCTAAAAGAATTTTTAAAATTAGCTTATAGACAGATTATTTTTTTTATTTTGTGCATAAGCTTTTATGTTTTGTCCGCGATATTGTATAGAAGTCTGGCTTCATCAGTCATTTACACCATTTGTGTACTTACATTTCTTGGTGTTGTTTATTTTGTGGTTGAATTTATAAGGTTTTATCGTAAACATATATTTTTGCAAAATGAAATTAACAAGGACTTGATCACAATAGAAGAAGAAAATTTTAGCGATAATCTTATTGAAACAGATTACCAAAACTTAGTACTTAAATTATATAATCAGTCAAAGCGTTTGTTAGATGATAGAGAACGAACAAATAAGGAACAGTCTGATTATTTTAATTTGTGGGTGCATGAAATTAAGACTCCAATTTTTGCACTAGATCTTCTTGTCCAAAATAAGATTAAGGACACTGATACTATACTTAAATTTAAACAAGAATTGTTTAAAATCGAACAATATACTGAAATGGTTTTACAATATCTAAGAATTGAAAGTCTTACAGACGATTTCAAGTTTGAGCAATATTCTCTTTATAAAATCGTAAAAAATGCTGTAAAAAAGCATAGTGTAATTTTTATCAACAAAGACATAGAAGTTAAGTTACTTAAATTTGAGACAACCATACTTACAGACGAAAAATGGCTTTCCTTTATATTAGAACAAATATTATCTAACTCATTGAAATATACAAAAGAAGGATGGATATCCATAGAATTTGATGCATGTTTGAACGAACTAAGAATTTCAGATACAGGTATCGGTATTGCTTCTGAAGATTTGGAAAGAATTTTTGAAAAAAGTTTTACAGGCTACAATGGAAGAAGCGATAGGACGTCAACGGGAATGGGTCTATATCTCTGCAAAAAAGTAGCTTGTGCACTAAATATTGAAATATATGCAGAGTCTGTATTGAGACAAGGAACAACAATCAAGCTGCGTTTTGATAAATATAAAGTATAATTTTTACATGACAAAGATGTAATGTTAGATACAAAAATGTCATCTAGGCTTAAGATATAGAAACTTCTTTTACTATATAATTAACTTATAAAACAAGTTAGTAATTGGAGGAATTGTTATGGCATTTTTAGAAGTAATAAAATTAAAAAAAGTTTATAAAGCAAAATTGGGAAATGTACAGTATACAGCGCTCAAAGACGTAAGTTTTTCTGTGAAAAAGGGAGAGTATGTTGCAATTATGGGTGAGTCTGGAGCAGGAAAAACAACTTTGCTTAATATAATCAGTACACTTGATAAGAGTACAGATGGACAAGTAATTCTCGACGGAATTAACATGTCCATGTTAAAAGACAAAGAAATTTCTTCATTTAGAAGAAAAAATCTCGGATTTATATTTCAAGATTTTAATCTTTTAGATACCTTTTCGATAAAAGACAATATTCTTTTGCCATTGATTCTTTCAAATGTTTCAATTGACAAATCAAAACAAGAGCTAGAACTGCTTGCTAGACAACTTGGACTAACTGAACTCTTAAATAAGTATCCTTATGAAATTTCCGGTGGACAAAAGCAGCGTGTAGCAGTTGCCCGCGCCCTTATTACAAAGCCCAAATTGGTCTTAGCTGATGAACCTACCGGAGCACTTGATTCTAAGTCTGCTGGTAATTTACTTGCACAGTTTGAAGAAATTAATAAGAACGGACAAACAATTCTAATGGTGACACATAGCACACAGGCAGCAAGTCATGCTAGTCGTGTACTTTTTATTAAAGATGGTGTTGTATTTCACCAGCTTTATAGAGGAGATTTGGCAAGACAAAAGTTTTTTCAAAAAATATACGATACACTTACCCTGCTTATATCTGGGGGTATCAATCATGAAAACTAAATTTTGCCTTAAGCTGGCAATAAATAATCTTAAAAGAAACAAACAAATTTATATTCCTTACCTTATTGCAAGTATTAGCACCATATTTACTTTTTTGGTGTATGTGGCAATTGGAACTACAAGCACAATGACAAGCTTGCCACTTCAATCAGAATTTGTTCAGACTTTCTTTAAAGTAGGAACGATTATTATTGGGCTATTTAGTGTATTTTTTTTAATTTATGCTAACAGTTTTTTGATGAAGCAGCGAATGAAGGAATTTGGATTATTTTCTATTCTTGGACTTGAAAAAAGGCATATGATACTTGTTTTATTTTTCGAAACAACCTTTATTGCTATAACATCTTTTGTTTGTTCACTGATAATTGGATTTGTGTTTGGAAATATTTTTTTTAGATTATTTGTCAATATTATGAATCTTAACGGAGAAAATTATTTTTTTATTGGAGCAAGAGCAATTACAAGAACACTCTCGTTACTTGTAATTATTTATGAAATTGTTTTTGGAATTAATACCTTTAAGATACATCATACCAAAACTATTTCTCTTTTGAAAAGCAATTCGGTTGGTGAGAAAGAACCTAAAGGCCATAGTTTAATTGCAATTGTTGGTTTTATATTACTGATATTTTCTTATCTTTATGCCCTCTCTGCCAGCAAGATTTCGGATTTAATTCTGTTTGCACCAATTTTAATGACTGCTACCTACTTAGTATTCATAGCGGGAAGTATCGCTATTTTAAAAGCAATTAAAAAGAATGAGAAGCTATATTATAAGCCACAAAATTTTATATCAGTTTCAAACCTTATGTATCGTATGAAAAAGAATGGTGTGGGGTTAGCTAGCATTTGTATTTTTAGTACAGCTATTATTTTCTTACTTTCCGTTGTTTCTTCTGTATATTTTGGTAAGGATAGTATGCTCCGAACAAGATTCCCAAATTCCATTGAAATAAAAGCAACTGAAAATCTTGATGGGGTTTATGATGAAATTCATCTTCTTGCAAAAAACAACAATATACTTTTAAGTGATAAGCAAGGTGACTTTTCAGAAGCCGATAATCAGTACACTCTGTCTTTTAATACAGAAGGAACTGAAAAAAACCGAATTGCATTTGCAAAGAATATAAAGAATTCTATAAAAGAAAAGTCAATTATTACTTACTTTGCAAGCAGAGATTTAGAGAGCCTTGATTGGTATAATTACTTTGGTGGTGGATTATTTTTATGCGTCTTTATGGGAGTCCTATTTTTGATTGCACTTATATTGATACTCTACTATAAGCAGCTTTCAGAAGGAATAGAGGACAAAAAACAGTTTCAAATTCTACAAGATGTTGGAATGGATAAGGATGAAATAAAGTCTACCATTAACCAGCAAATAAAATTGATGTTCTTCTTACCTATTGGAATGACAATTCTCCATATGATTGTTGGATATAATTTAATATGCAGGGTTTTAGCAGGATTTCACTTATCAGATACACTATTAATTTTCAAATGCATATTAATTGTAATTATAGCATTCTCTTTTGTTTATGTTGCAGCATATAAGATTACATCAAACATTTATTATAAAATCATTAATTGATTGCAATAGTAAAGTATGGCAAGCTAAATATGGGAAGTTAAATTCACCGCTAACAAAACAATCAAAAAATCGAACAATTTTTATAAATACTGCATTATTCAACTTTGAATTCTGCAGTATTTTTGGGTCACATTTCAAATATTATGTTGATGTATTATAAATTTATGATAGATAGATTTTTAATTATAAAGAACAAAAGGATGCCCATTAACGCATCGAAAAATATATACGTAAAACATCATTAGAGAAACCCTATTATTTTAGAAAATGAAAATAGAAAATATTTTTTAAAACTGGAGTTTTTTCAAAGAGCAAAAAGCTTTAAAATTCGGGGTGCGTTAAAAAAGAAGAAATGAAAACTCACTTGAATGAAAGAACAAAAGAGCTCCAGAGTAAGGGATTAAATGAAGATGATAGTATTGATATTGCCATAAAAGAGTTCGGATCAGTAAAGGAAGTAGACGCTGAATTATCATTAATTATTTCAAAACAGAAAAAGTTTTGGAAGTATTTGTTTTTATGTGCTATAGTTATTTACTTAATTGGTGCTGCATTAAGTTTAATATATAATAAAAATGAGATTACTTTTTCTAAAAATGGTTTTGGTACCCATTACTATAAACAGTCTTCCTACATAGTTACGCATGAACTAGCGGATATTTTAAAAAGTGAAGATAACTTTAGTAAAGACACTGAAAAAAAAATAACTGAAAAACTTGATAAATATAATTCTCAAAACAATAATGGCATTTATTATTGTTCTGTATGGAAAGATCATAAAGAATTATTTTCATATTATAGAGGAAATAAAATTCCAATGTCAGAAAAGAATTCTGATTTTGAAGTATCCTATATTTATGCTAAGGATAAAAAAACTTTAAAATATAGTGTTACTTTCAAGTATACAAATAGTCAAAATAAGCTAGACGATAAAGGAATGGCTGAGTATGAAGATTTGTATTATAAGAGCATTTGGAGTAAATTTAGAAATTATAGCTATATATTATACCTTGCATCATGGATAGTATTTGCTATAGCATTTTTAGGTATAATTTATTCAGAAAGAAAATTACCTATATTTTTTATAGTATTAGTTTTTCTAGAAACTTGCGGTTTATTTTACATACTCTTTGATGATAATAAACACGGTTTGATGGGATTTATGTCAAGATACACCATAGCAGCAATACTTATTACTGGATTAATATCTGCAATCTTATATAAAAAGACAAATTCAAGGCAAGTATTTTAGGTTTATGAATTTATGATAGACTTTCTTTTTATCTGATGGCTACTTACTGTAATACCTCCACACACAGCGAAAGCGACTATGGCCAAATCAAAGATTTAAGTTCTCTGCTTTTCACACTAAGTAAGATTCATTGATATTAAGTTAAAATTTTGTATGTGTATAAGTTGAGTTATGTAATGATTTTTAAGTTAGAGATCATTGTATTATATATTTATAAGCAGTTTATGCCTAAAATAATATTTCTAACTAAAAATTAAACTTATACTTAGGAATATGCTGACAAAATTGAAATTACATTTAAAAACTTTTTCAATAAGTCTTAGCGAGGTATTTTAGAAAATCTTAAAAGCTTATATATGTCTGAGGTACGAGTTTATATAAGCTTTTTTAGATTTTCAAAATAGCGAGCTTTAGACTTATTAAAAGTTTTTATTGTAATGAAATTTGTCAGCATATCTGCAGTGTAATTCTATTTTTATTTGAGAAATTATTTTACTACTTTTATATATTCAACTTCAGGGTCTTCTGTACCTTGAACATACAATCCAGTATCTTTTAGCTCTTGTACGTAGTCTACAATTTCTTTTGTTATTTCTTCACCGGGACAAAGCACTGGTATTCCAGGAGGATATGCCATTAAAAATTCTCCACTTATCATACCTATGCTGTCTTTTAACAGCACCGGCGTTTTTTCAGAATTAAAAGCATCTCTTGGAATTTTTAATTGTACTGGTATAGGAGGTATATCCAGAAAGTCTGATTTTCTATTTCCTCTCCCATAGTATTCTTTGCTGACTTCTTCTAGAGAATTTATAAGGGCATCTATATTTTCTTTAGTATCTCCAAAAGAACCAACAGCTAAAATATTATATAAATCTGAGAGTTCCATTTGTATATGATACTTATTTGATAAAATCATATCTAAGTCATAGCCTGTAATGCCCAAATCTCTACAGGTTATGGTTATTTTGGTAGGATCAAGGGACACTACGCCAGGGTTACCAACTATTTCTTCCCCAAAACAGTATAATCCTGGTATATTGTTGATTTTATACCTGGCATAACTTGACAGGTCAATAGCTTTACTCAGCAGTTCTTTTCCATAGAGAGCTATTTGTCTCCTGGCACAATCCAGTGAAGCCATTAATACATAAGAAGGTGAAGTTGTTTGGAGTAGAGATAAAACTTGTTGAACCCTGTGTATATCAATACGTTCTGAGCGAACGTGAAGCAGCGAACACTGAGTCATGGCTCCTATTATTTTATGAGTACTTTGGGAACACATATCGGCACCAGCTTGCATAGCTGATATTGGTAAATTATCGTTAAAACCAAGGTGTGGTCCATGGGCCTCGTCTACAATTAAAGGAATATCATAACTGTGTACTATATCTGATATTTTTTTAATGTCTGCAGCAACTCCGTAATAGGTAGGATTTATAATTAAAACGGCCTTTGCATCAGGATTTTGTTTTAAAGTATCCTCTACGGTTTCAGAAGTAACACCATGGGCAATTCCTATTGTTTTATCTAGTTCAGGCTGCATATATACAGGTATTGCACCACTTAATATAATTCCAGCAGTAACGGATTTGTGTACGTTTCTTGGAATTATTATTTTATCTCCTGAATTCACTACAGACATGATCATGGTTTGTATAGCACCAGATGTTCCATGTATTGAAAAAAAAGCGGCATCAGAGCCATAGGCATCTGCAGCTAATTGCTGTGCCCTTTTTATTGGACCAGTAGGATGGTGAAGACTATCCACTAATTTAAATACAGTAACGTCAATTTTAAAGGGATTTTCTCCCATAAATTTTTTAAATTCTTCGTCTATACCGTTCCCTTTTTTATGACCTGGCACATGAAAAGGAATGGTATTCCTATTTACGTATTCCATTAATGCGTCAAATAGTGGAGTTTCACTTTGATCTAATTTATACACCTTGATAAACACCTTCCTTCAAAAAAAATACCCTTTAACTCTTGGAATTAAAGGGATAATCATACTTAGTAAAAACTAATATCATTATATGTTAATTCATATAGAGATTCAATAATACCAATTTATATAAATAAATTAACCTAAAATTAAGAAATAAGTTATATATATATATTATGAGGTAAAAATATGGTTGTATACATGTTTTTAGATATAGTTTATAGTATAATAGTAAATGTTAAATATTGCATATAGGAGGTAAAGATAATGTATAGAGAAAAATATGAATATTGGTTGAGTTCACCTTATGTGGATGACGATGGAAAAATAGAACTAAAAAATATAGAAGATGAAAAGGAAATAGAAGATAGATTTTATAAGGACTTGGAGTTTGGCACAGGAGGTCTTAGAGGCGTAATAGGTATAGGCAGTAATAGAATGAATATATATACTGTGGGAAAAGCTACAGAAGGATTATCAAAATATCTTATAAAAAAATATAATACAAATATTTCCGTATGCATAGCTTATGATTGTAGAATAATGTCCAAGGAATTTGCAGAGGCTGCTGCAAGTAATTTATGTGCGAATGGCATAGAAGTAAATCTTTTTAAAACTCTTCATCCAACACCAATGCTCTCCTATGCAGTAAGAGAACTTAAAAGCAAGGCAGGTATTGTTATAACAGCATCTCATAACCCAAAGCAATATAATGGATATAAGGTATATGGGGAAGATGGTGGACAGGTAACAGATGATTTTGCAAATGAAATACTATCTTGTATAGAAAGTATCAGTGATTTTTCAGAAATAAAACATATGGATTTAAAAGAAGCTGAAAACAAAGGTATACTTCATATGCTGGGAGAAGATATAGATAAATCCTATATAGAGAAGGTAAAGAGCCTGGCTATAAGGAAAGATCTTATAGAAGCGCATGCAAAAGATTTAAAAATAATATATACTCCGCTGCATGGAACTGGTAATATTCCAGTGAGAAGGGCGCTTAAAGAACTTGGATATGAAAATGTGAATATAGTAAAAGAACAAGAAAGCCCAGATGGAAGTTTTCCAACAGCAGAATATCCTAATCCCGAAGATCCTAGAGTTTTTGAACTGGCTTTAGATATGGCACAGACTATAAAGCCAGATATAATATTTGGAACAGATCCAGATTGTGATAGAATAGGGATAGTAGTGAAGAATGTAGAAGGCCAGTATAAAACACTTACTGGAAATCAAGTAGGTGTTCTTTTAACCCATTATATTATTTCATCACTAAAGGAAATTGATAAGTTGCCCAAAAATGGTGCTGTGGTAAAAACTATAGTGACTACAGAGATGGTTCAAGATATAGCAAAAGAATATGGGGTAGAATTAGTAAATGTGTTAACTGGATTCAAATATATAGGAGAAAAAATAAAAGAATTTAAAAGCAAGGAAAATAAAGAGTATATATTTGGATTTGAAGAAAGCTACGGCTATCTGGCAGGAGATTTTGTAAGAGACAAGGATGCTGTAATTGCAGCTACTCTTATATGTGAAATGACGCTGTACTATAAAACGAAGGGCATAAGTCTTTACGAAGCTCTATTAAATCTCTATAAAAAATATGGGTTTTATAAAGAAAAATTGATTTCAGTAGAACTTAAAGGAAGAGAAGGTCACGAAAAAATAGAAAAAATTCTACAGTATATGAGGCATTCCATGAAAAGAACACTTGGTGATACAAAAATAGTTAAAAAGTTAGACTATAAGTTAAGTGTAGAAAAAGATTTAATAAATATAAATGAAAATATAATACATTTACCTAAGTCAAATGTACTGAAATTTATTATGGAAGATAAATCCTGGTTTGTAGTTAGGCCTTCGGGAACGGAACCTAAAATAAAAATTTATCTTTCAATAATAGGAAACAGTTTGAAAGATGCTGAAGAAAAAATGAATGTATTTGAGAAAAGAGTTATGAAAATAATAGACGATGTAAATTGCTAATAAATTGTGTAGGTGGTAAATTAATGGATATAAAATCACATTTTGCAGAAAAATTATCTAAATTATTATTTGTAGAAGTAAATGAAAAAAGTTTAGAAAAAATATTTAAAGTTACTTTTCCAGGAGATATATATTTGCCTTTAAATTCTAAAAATATAGTTGACAATGTTAAAATTAAAAACAATATGGATAGAATACCAATAGGGTATTTTATTGAAGGCATGTTTTACGTATTAGGTGCAGATGAAAATTTTAGGTTTAGTAATCACTATAAAAGTATAATAGCTGGAAATAATGAATATATTAGATTTATAAAAGGCATAATAGCGAGGAATGTTAAAAATAAAGAATATGAAGATGCTTATATATTGTTAAAAGGGTTATCTATTATGGAAGATTCTACAGAAATATATGACAAACTTATATCCATGGTAGATGAGATTAGAAAAACCAATAAAATCTATAAGGAAGAGGAATTGGAGATATTAAAAAGAGCCGAATCCAAAGAAAATTATGCACTGCCATATCTTTATGAATCCCTTATTAAAAGAGAAGACGGAGATTATGAGAAAGCATTGTTTTATATAAATAACTATGTAGGAAAAGGTGGAAAAGAAACCTTAGAGATAACAGATATGAAAGAAGAACTTAAATCCATTGTACACTATGACAGGGGAAAAGAGCTTTTAGAAGATAATCCTGAAGAGGCACTAAAATTGTTAATACCTCTTATGGATACTTTTGGAGATAATGCTTCCTTATATTACTACATAGCAGTTGGATATAGAAAACTAGAAAATTATGAAAAGGCAATTTATTACTTAAATGATGCACTTAATATAGACAGCAGTATAGTAGAAATTGTAAACGAAATGGGTATAAATTATGCATCTATTGGAGACTATGAAAAGGCTATAGCTTATTTGAGAAAAGCATTTGAAGCTACTAGATCCGTAGAAATATGCACTAATCTTATAATGTGCTATTTGGACTCTGGAAATTTACAAGATGCAAAAAAACATCTGGAAATCGCAAAGAAAATAGATCCTAAAGATGAAGTAGTTATTGAAATAGATAACTTTATTAAGAAGGTTGAAAAAAAGTAATCCTATGTAACATGAATGCGAAAGGAGATTTTAAGGTGAATGTAAAAAAGGCTATAATACCAGCTGCTGGTCTTGGAACAAGGTTTTTACCGGCCACGAAGGCTCAACCTAAGGAAATGCTGCCTATAGTAGATAAACCTACCATCCAATATATTATAGAAGAAGCAGTAGCATCTGGAATAGAAGAAATTTTAATAATAACAGGAAAAAATAAAAGGGCAATAGAAGATCACTTTGATAAATCCGTAGAATTGGAACAGGAACTGGAGAATAAAGACAAGAAAGATCTTTTGAAAATGGTACAGGATATATCAAATATGGCAGATATATACTACATAAGACAGAAGGAACCAAAGGGCCTTGGACATGCAATAAGTTGTGCAAAAACTTTTGTTGGAAATCAACCTTTTGCGGTAATGCTCGGCGATGATGTGGTAGATAGTAAAGAGCCATGTTTAAAACAGCTTATAAAATGCTATGATGAATATAAAACCTCAATTATAGGTGTACAGGAGGTTCCTAAAGAATATGTAGATAGATATGGTATAGTAAAAGGAATGTATATAGAAGATAAGGTATACAAAGTTAAAGATTTAATAGAAAAACCTAAAGTGGAAGAGGCTCCGTCTAATATAGCCATACTTGGAAGATATATAATAACACCATCCATATTTGAAATATTAGAGAACACTACTCCAGGAAAGGGAGGAGAAATTCAACTCACAGATGCCCTGAGAACTTTAGCTCAAAATGAAGCTATGTATGCATATAATTTTGAGGGAAGAAGGTATGATGTGGGAGACAAACTTGGATTTTTACAAGCCACTGTG
Source organism: Clostridium ragsdalei P11 (assembly GCF_001675165.1). Taxonomy (GTDB): domain Bacteria; phylum Bacillota; class Clostridia; order Clostridiales; family Clostridiaceae; genus Clostridium_B; species Clostridium_B ragsdalei. The sequence goes on along the minus strand of NZ_LROS01000012.1, from coordinate 37,960 downwards.
GAATATGCCCTGAAGAGGGATGAATTAAAAAAGCCTTTTATGAAATATCTTTTAGATTTAAAAGAACAAAAGATATTTAAAGAAGTTTATGATGATATAACTTCTAATTCTCAGAAGAAATAGAGTTTAATAAAGCTGCATCTATAATTTTAGAATTTATGTGAAATTATAGGTGCAATTTATTTAGTAACAAAAAATTAATTAATTTATCAATACTGCTGGTGAAATAGAACAGCAGTATTAAATTGTGTGATGTATGACATTACCTGTTAAAAAATGTGTTGAATAATTTTGTTTATGATGTAAAATAGATAAAGGGAGTTTTTATATAAAATTTTTACAATAATTTAGGAAGTGTTGAAATGCAAAAAGACAAAAAACTCATAGTATACGATATATTATTTCTTATAGGTTCCTTATATTTTGCCTTATTACTTAAATTTGATTTTAATATACAGCAGGAATATATAATATTTTTAAAAATTTCAGTTATTCCTATGGTAATTATAACTTTAGTATTTAACAAAGTTTTTAATTTATACGATAGTATATGGAAATATGCATCGGTAGAAGAGTTAATTTCTATTGTATATTCTGTTTCTGTATCCAATATTATATTTGTAATTTACAGCTATTTTATAAATTATAAGTTTCTTGAAAATAGGTACTATAGATTTCCATATACCGTACATATAATTTTTTGGATATTATCTGTTCTAACATTAGGCGGAATAAGATTTATATACAGGTTACTCCAAGATAAAAGTGTAGGACAATATAAAAAAATAAGGAATAAAAGGCTACTTATAATTGGTGCAGGAGATGCATCGGCAGTACTTATAAAGGAGATAAAGAAAAATAGAAATTTTAATTATGATGTAGCTGGACTTATAGATGATGATGCAACAAAAAGAAAAAAGTTGATAAATGGTATAAAAGTTTTAGGAGGAAGAGATGACATACCGAGAATATGTAAAGAAACAAGGATAGAAGAAATAATAATTGCAATGCCTTCTGCAGATATCAAGACTAAAAGGGAAATCATAAATATATGTAAAAGTACAAAATGCAAGCTTAAAACTTTGCCTGGCATATATGAAATGATAGATGGAAATTTAAATATGAGCAAATTAAGAGATGTAAACATAGAAGATCTTCTTGGAAGAGACGAAGTTAAGCTTAACAATGAAAATATAAATAAGTACATAAAAGATAAGGTTATAATGGTCACAGGTGGTGGAGGATCTATAGGATCTGAATTATGCAGGCAGATAGCTAGATTTGGTCCAAAGCAACTTTTGATACTAGACATATATGAAAATAACGTTTATGACGTGCAGATGGAATTAAACTATAATTATTCAAAATTAAATAAAGCCATAATTATAGCTTCTATAAGAGATGAAGATAGATTAAGAAGTATATTTGATAAATACAGACCTGAAGTAGTTTTTCATGCAGCTGCTCATAAGCACGTTCCACTTATGGAAGGTAATCCGGCAGAAGCTGTAAAGAATAATATAATTGGTACCTATAATGTACTGAAATGTTGTAATGAATTTAAAGTTGATAAGTTTGTTCAAATAAGTACGGATAAGGCAGTTAATCCAACTAATGTTATGGGAGCTTCAAAGAGATTTTGTGAAATTATGGTGCAGGCTTTTGATGAAGTTAGTGAGACTGAGTATGTAGCTGTAAGATTTGGAAATGTTTTAGGAAGTAATGGTTCGGTAATTCCACTTTTTAAAAAGCAAATAGCCCATGGGGGACCTGTTACGGTAACCCATCCTGAAATAAATAGATTTTTTATGACTATACCTGAAGCAGCACAGCTTGTAATTCAGGCAGGTGCCATAGCCCATGGTGGAGAAATTTTTGTACTTGATATGGGAAAACCCGTAAAAATAGTAGATCTGGCTAAGGATCTTATAACTTTATCTGGATATGAACCTGATGTGGATATAAAAATAGAATATACAGGTTTAAGACCAGGAGAGAAATTATATGAGGAACTTCTTATGAATGAAGTAGCTTTAACTTCCACAGAACATGATAAGATATTTGTTGAAAAACCAGGTAAAATAGATATGACTTTTGTGGAGGAGTCTATAAAACAGTTTAGAGAAGTGGTAAATGAAGATAAAGAGGAAATAATCAAACTTATAGAGGAAAAAGTACCAACCTATAAGAGAAAAAAATAGCAAAAGGATGAATAAGCCATGAAGAATGTACTAGTTATTTCACATATGTATCCCTCATCTTCTAACAGCGTTTTAGGTATTTTTGTCCACAAACAAGTGCAAAAACTCATAAATGAAGGCTGTAGGGTAAAGGTTGTGTGCCCTGTTCCCTATGTACCAGCTTTTTTAGGGAACATAAAGAAGTATAAAGCCTACATTGATATTCCATCTAAAATGGTACTTGATGGTGTGGAAGTTTTTTATCCTAGATATATAGAATTTCCAGGAGGGTTATTCCTTCAATACTCAGGATTTTTTATGTATTTAGGTATAAGGAAAGTTATAAGCAAATTGTATAAAAAGTTTAAATTCGATGTAATACATGCACATACAGCTATACCTGTAGGATTTGCAAGTATAAGTCTTAGTAAGAAGTATAAAGTGCCTTTTGTAGTGACAATTCATGGGCAGGATTTTCAATATACTATAAAAAAGAATAATATGTGTAGAAAAAATGTGACTAAAGTTTTGAAAAATGCAGACAAAATAATAACTGTCAGTAATAAACTGAGAAATATTATAGAAAAGAAGGAGCTTCTAGATAAAACAGTAGTAATAAATAATGGAATTAACCCAGAAGAATGTGTAGCAGATAAGCAGATTGAGCTAGAGGGAGATTATGTAATGCTCAGTGTGTCTGCGTTAATAAAGACAAAGGGAATAGATTTGAATATAAGAGCTGTTTCAAAGCTTGTAAATATATATCCTACTATAAAATATTACGTAATTGGCGATGGAGAGGAATACAGGAACTTAAAAAGGCTTGTAGATAATTTGAGTTTAAATAAAAATGTGATTTTTTTAGGAAAGTTACCTCATTCTCAAGTAATAAAATATATGTCCCCAAAATGTGATGTATTTGCACTTCCAAGTTGGCAGGAAGGTTTTGGAATAGTGTATATAGAAGCAATGAATAGTGGTATACCCGTTATAGGTGTTAAAGGTCAGGGAATAGAGGATGTTATTGTGGATAAAAAAAATGGATTTTTGGTTGAACCTCATGATTTAGATGATTTAGTTTGTACTATAGATTACATATTGAGTCATAAGGATAAGGCTAAAATTGTAGGTGAAAATGGGAAGAAGACAGTATTAAGTGAATTTACCTGGCTTAGAAATGCTCAGAAAACTATTCATATATACAATGAGATTATGAGGTGAAAGAATATTGAATATTGCAATGATACTTACAAATGGATTTGATCCTGACCCCAGGGTATATAAAGAGGCGAAGTCTTTGGCAAAACTTGGACATAAAATTACTATATTATGTTGGGATAGGGAAGGAACTTATATTGATAAGCCTGAAGAAAATTTGGATGGTATAAAAATAATAAGATTCTTTGGAAATGCCCAGTATGGGAGTGGATATAAGCAGGCTTTTAAATTTCTTAATTTTAAAAGAGATGTATATAACTATTTAAAAAATAAAGATTTTCAGGCACTTCACTGCCATGATTTTGATGGACTTTTTATAGGTTTTGGTATAAACAAAAAACTTAAGTTAAAATTAATATATGACGAACATGATCTTTTTTATCTGTACTTTTATAACAGAAAAGGATTTTTAAACAAATGTATCTATAATTTAATAATTTTAATGGAAAGACATATGCTAAGAAAAGTAGATATTCACATAGTAGTTACCCCAAAAATGAAGGAAGTTTACAGTAAAATAAGTAAAAATATTTACATAGTCAACAATGCTCCTTATAAAAATCTATTTAATAATATAGAAAAAACGCCAAGCGATAAACTTAGAATTGGTTTTATAGGATCTGTCAGATATTATGATGAGATGAAAGCATTAATTGATGCTTCTCAAAAATATAGCAAGTTTGTGCAAATAGTTGTTTGTGGAAGGGGAATATACTCTGAAAAGCTTGCTGAATATTCAAAAAGATTTTCAAATGTAGATATAAGAGGAGCTTATCATATAGATCAATTAGAAGAACTTTACAGGAACATAGATGTAACTTATGCTTTTTATCCTGGAGATACGGCTACTATATCTATGCCAAATAAGTTCTATGAAAGTATAATAACTGAAACTCCTGTTATTGCAAACAAGGTTACGGAATTTGGATATGAAGTTTGCAAAAACAATTTTGGATATGGAATAGATGGTGGTAATCTTAAGGATACACTAGAGCATATCATAGGAAAACTTATAGAAGATCGGGAAGAAAAGAAGAGTATAGTAGACAATATGAAAAGATTGAAGAATAATTATTTCTGGGAAGCCAATGAACCGATATTAAGTAAAATATATGAAAAGTAAACTATTTTCATAGAATTGAAAAGGAGATTTGTATGTATAATAAGGATACAGTTTCAATAATAATTCCTGTGTACAATGAAGAAATACATATAGAAAAGTGCCTTAGTTCCATAATAAATCAAACTTATGATAATATTATTGAAATATTGGTTTTAGATGGTATGTCTACTGATTCAACTAGAGATATAATAGGAAAATTTGAAAATGAGAAGATTAAAATAATAGATAATCCTAAAAAAATACAATCTGCAGGCTTAAATAAGGGAATAAAAATGGCAGAAGGAGATATAGTTGTCAGAGTAGATGGTCATGCACTTTATGACAAAAACTATGTAAGTGAATGTGTAAACACTTTAAATAAATTAAAATCACAAAATGTAGTAAATGTAGGAGGACCTACTTATCTTTTAACATCAAAATCCTATATAGAAAATTGTATTGTATTTTTACATGAAAGTAAATTTGGAATAGGTGTAGCTAAATTTAGACAAAAAGACTATGAGGGATTTGTAGATACGGTTTGGAATGGAGCTTTTTGGAGATGGGTATTTGATAAAGTAGGACTTTACAATGAAAGCTTAGCTAGAAGTGAAGACAATGACATGAATAATAGAATATTAAAAGCTGGATATAAAATATACCAGAATAAAGACATAATATCCTATTATAAACCAAGAAGTAGTGTAAAAAAGATAATATCTCAAAATTTTGCAAATGGGAAGGAAATTGGAGGTTCTTTAATTACGAACAGGGAAATAGTTAGAATAAGGCATCTTGTACCTTTAATTTTTCTTCTTACCATACTGCTGTTTGGTGCAACATATAGATTATTTTTACTCAGCAAAGTTATAGAAATTTTAGCACTGGGGAGTTATTTCCTTGTGGATATACTGGAATGTATAAAGATAGCTTCAAAGAATGGCATAAAGTATATGCCACTTATGTTTATATTATTTTTCTTGCTGCATATTGCCTATGGCGCAGGAACTGCAGTTGGATTTTTTAAGTCACTTGTGCTTGGTATATCTAAATGATAAGTCATAAGTGATCAGTGAAAATAGGAGGTTTCTGGATGATACATAAAATTTACAATATGATAAATAAGGATAGCAAGATATTATCTATTATCCTATATTTATTCATAATAGCTGCACTAACATTTGGATACATACATTCAATAGAGTACTATAAATCTTTTAATTTTATAATAAATCAGGGTATTTTGAAAAGGTCACTTATTATGCTGCCTTTGTTTGTAGTCATAATATATACGGCTGTTTTTTTACTACCTCATAGAGTTGAAGAACTGACAAGTTTGTATTGGCTTTTGTTTTTAATTTTAAGTACTACTCCACTTTTAATAGTATATATTATGAGCGGACTTGGGGATAGTAAAAATTCACCAGTATTTATATATACAATAGCTGCAGTAGGCTTAATAGGTGTTTTGCTTACTAGTAAGTTTGATTTTAAAATACCTCAAATAAATATTAGTCCTAAAACTTTCTGGATAGGCTTAATAGCATTTATGGTAGTTGGTTATGGGTATATAATCTATAAGCTTGGAATGCCTACTAAAATAATTCAGGCTTTTAAAGATGTATATACAGTAAGACTGGATTACAGGGACCACGCAGGAAGATTTGTAGATTATTTTGTACAGTGGCTTGGAAATATAATAAATCCATTTATACTTGCATTTTTAATATACAAGAGAAAATATAAACTTGTATTCATACCTTTTGTGCTGCAAATTATACTATATGGATATGCTGCATATAAGAGTCAATTTGCAGTTCTACTTTTAGCACCGTTTTTTGGAATGATATTGAGATACGGAATAAAGAGAAGCTTTATAGAAAAAATAATGGCACTTGCCGTAGCACTCGGAATTGTAGCATTGTACCTAAAAAAATTATCAATATATTTACTCATAATAATAAGAGTGTTCTTATGGCCGTCACTTATAGCACTAGAGTATTTTGATTTCTTTTCTATGTACCCTAAGATGAAGTTAGCTCAGGGCATACTAGGACATTTCTTTAAAAATATATACAATATGGATCCTAATTTTTATATGGCTACAGTTTATTATGGAAGACCGGATATGAGGCTAAATGTAACCTGGTATGGGGATGCCTATATGAATTTTGGAATTATAGGTATAGTCATATTTGCCATACTGCTTTATTTTATAATGATAGTCATAAGATCTGTAGAAAGTAAAAATATACTTTTAGTATCTACTCTCCTCTTTGGAGGCATAATGGCGCTATTTAATGGACCTATACTTACTACACTGCTTACTAATGGATTGGGTCTTGGAGTACTTTTGGCATATTTGCTGCCTAAGGAAATATAATTAATTTTGCTAAATTTTTAGTATTGATTGCTTGTGAAGGAGTAAAGAGTGATGAAGAAGTATTATAAGGATATGGATATAGCTAGAGGAATAGGTATATTTTTAGTAGTGCTGGGACATTCGTTTCCTGATTCACAGTTTAATGGCAGTATGTTTTATGCCTATATATATAAACTCATATATTCATTCCATATGCCTTTCTTTTTTGTTATATCAGGTTTTTTTGCCTATAAGATATATAGTATAAAGACTGTAAGAGATTATGGTAGTTTTGTTTATGGAAAATTTAAAAGACTTATGGTTCCATATTTTGCAGTGTCACTAGTGGCGGTGCCCATAAAATTATATATGAATAACTATGCTGCGAGACCGGTAAAGCTAAACAGTCTCATAACAAATATATTGATTTATCCTTTAGATATTCCAATACAATATTTTTGGTTTATATATACATTATTTTTCATATTTGCAGTCGCACCAATTTTTAAAAAATTACCTATAAATTTGACCTTAGTAATAACTTTGCTTTTAAATCTGTTGTTTACAAAGCAAATAGGTTTATTCTATGTGTATGGTGTAATTCATTATTTGTTTTACTTTTTCTTCGGAGTATATTTAAAAAATACTTACGATAAATGGAAGAGTATTAAAAATAAGTACGCTATAGTTTTAGTATTTTCTATAGTTCTTATGGCTATGAATGTATTTGATGTGGGAAAGGGAGCGTATCCTTACTACAACCTAGTTACATCTCTTCTCGGAAGTAGTATATTTTTAATGGTATCCCAATTCATAATGAATACTTCAGGTGGAGAATTGTTTAGAAAAGTAGGAAGATACAGCTATGATATTTACCTCTTGTCCTGGTTTTCACAAACAGGAGCCAGGGTTTTATGTTATCAAATGTTGAAATTAAATTATAGCTTTGTAATTGTAATAATGATTTTAGTAGGATTTATACCTATTTTAATATGTAAATGGATACTTAATAAAATACCTATACTAAGTAAAGTATTTTTAGGACATAAGTAAAGATGTTAACAGGCTATTTTCAATTCGTTGTATATGAAATTGATTAGTGATAAAATACTTGAAGATATAATTTACACATTAGGCATTTGAAATAGAATAGGCTAGCGTACTAACTGGTTATTTCTTTGAGGATGCTTTAGGCAGTGCTTAGATGCAGGTAGGATAATTTTGGAGGAAGATATGAAGAAAGATGGGCTTGTTAAAGCTGCTGGTGTAGTAATGGTAATTTCAATGGCGAGCAGAGTAATAGGATTTGTAAGGGATGCACTTATTGCCAGTGCATTTGGAGCATCTGCTAGTTCAGATGCCTATACTATGTCCCTTACAATACCAAATTTGATGTTCAATTTGTTTGGAATTGCAATTACTACTACTTTTATTCCAATACTCAGTGAAACATATAGTAAACATGGTAAAGAGGAAATGTTTAAATTCGCCAATTGCATAATGAACATCTTAATGATTATTTCGCTGTTTTTATGTGTTTTAGGGTGGATATTTACTACAGATATAGTTAACGTAATTTCTAATTTTAAAGGGGAAAGGTATAATTTAACCATATTGTTAACTAAGATGAGTATGATAAATATACTTTTTTTGAGTTTAAACAGCGGCTATACGGCAGTGCTTCAAACTTTAGATGATTTTACAGCTCCAGCATTAGTTGGAATAGCAATGAATATACCTATAATAGCTTATGTGTTAATGGGAAGCCATTATGGAATTGTAGGGCTCACAGCAGCTACTATGCTTGGAAATGGACTTCAGATAGTGGTGCAAATTCCATGGCTCATAAAGAATAAGTATAAATACAGTCCTAAAATAAATTTAAAAGATCCTAAGATAAAAAAAATGCTTTCATTGATTGCTCCAGTTGTGATTGGAACTGGTGTTAATCAGGTAAATGAAGTAGTTCAAAAGAGAATGGCTTCTACTCTTGTAGTGGGAAGTATATTGGCACTTGATTATGCAAATAAGTTAAATATGCTTGTTTATTTCACTTTTGCATCTGCAATAGTTACAGTTATATATCCTTCTTTATCCAGGGATGGAAGTCTTAAAAATTATGATGATTTTAAATCACATATAAGCGTAGCAGTAAATAATATCAATATCATAGTAATACCAGCTATAGTAGGAATGTTGATACTTAGAGTTCCTGTAATAAGTGCACTTTTCATGCACGGTGCCTTTAATAGGCAGGCAGTTAATATGACTGCTGATGCACTACTTTTCTTGGTATCTGGACTGGTATTTTGGGGTATAAGAGATGTATTTAACAGAGCTTTTTATGCTATCCAGGATACAACCACACCTATGATAAATGGTGCCTTAGGTGTAGCTGTAAATATAGTTATGAGTATAGTACTTGTGAAAAAGATGGGTATAGGAGGACTTACTTTAGCTACAACAATTTCTGCATTTGTAAGTTGCGTACTTTTAGCTAAGGATTTAAGAAAAAGAGTTGGAAATATAAATGGAGTCAATATGTTTAAAGTTGGAATAAAGATAATGGCAGCTGCAGGTACTATGGGAGTGTGCATATTTTTAATAAATAATTTCCTGGGAAATTTACTAGGTGGATTTAAGGGACAGCTTTTGACACTCTTTATTTGCATTGTAGTTGGTATCGCAGTATATGTGATTATGCTACTTGTGCTAAAAGTACAAGAACTTGCTAATATAATAGATTTGGTAAAAAAGAAATTAAAAATTGCATAAATTTGCTAATTAATGCAGTGAAAAGGAGAAGAAAGTTCTAATGAAGAGATTTTATAAACTTATATCTGTGGTTTTAGTATCTGCACTTTTTTTAACTGGCTGCACCACAGCAGAGACTGCAGGTACAGGTAAAAATGACAAGGAAATAGTAATTTGGTCACATCTTACAGATCCTGAAATAACAGAACTTAGGACTTTAGCAGATCAGTGGTCCAAAACCTCGGGATACAAAGTGATAATTCACTCAGATAAAGGAGACAACAGGGCTTATATTGAAGCATCCTTACGTAATATGGAACCAGATATAGAATTTGGAGTATCCCATGACAGAATGGAAAAACTTCATAATGAAAAATTACTAGCACAGGTTCCAGATAACCTTATAGATAAAAATAAATATATACCATCGGCACTTGAAACTATATCTTTTAAGAATAAGATGTACGGAGTACCTATATCTGTGGAAACATATGGACTCTATTATAATAAAGATAAAGTTAAAAAGGTACCTAAGACGTTGGAAGAGCTGATTTCCATGGGAGAAAAACAGGGATTTCAGTATGATATAAATAACTTTTATTTAAGTTTCCCAATTCTTCAAGCAAACGGTGCTTATATATTTAAAAAGGAAAATGGTGATTACAACGTAAAAGATATAGGCCTTAATAATGAAGCTGCAATTAAGGGATATACCATGGTTCAAGATATGGTGCAAAAGTATAAGTTGATGCCTGAAAAGATAGATAGTATAACTGCAAGAAACAATTTTAAAAATGGAAAAACAAGTTTCTATGTAAGTGGATCTTGGGATCTTCAAGAGCTAGATGCATCAGGACTTAATTATTCTGTAGTACCTTTCCCAAAATACAATGGTAAACAGATGACATCCTTTGTAACGGCACAGGTAGGTTATGTAAGTTCTAAGTCTAAGCATCAAAAAGAAGATTGGAGTCTTATGAAATATCTCATTAATCATTCTAGTATTCCACTTTTTAAAATAACAGGAAGAATTCCTCCATATAAAGTGGATTACAACATAAAAGAAGTGAAAAATGATCCTAAGGAAAGAACTTTTGTACAGCAGTCTGAATATGGTCAAATACTGCCAAATGTATCTGAGGTTCAGGCTCTTCAAAATGCAAACAAGGTAATGACAGAGCTTACTTCGGGGAAGATAACTCCAAAGGAATGTGGACAAAAAATAGAAAAGGATATACTTGATTTTATTGTAAAAGAAAAGCAATAGTATGTATATGAAGATGACAAAGAAATTGGGTTGTATTATAATGAAAAAAGTAGAAATGATGCTAAACTAGGAGGTAAAAAGATGTCGCAGTTGAGAGATGAATTAATTCAAAAATTAGAGAATAGGAAAGCTAAGTTAGGAGTAGTAGGATTAGGATATGTAGGACTTCCACTTGCAGTAGAAAAAGCTAAAGCAGGGTATGAAGTTATTGGATTTGATGTTCAGGATAAAAAAGTTGAATCGGTAAATGAAGGACATAACTATATTGGTGATATAGTGGATTCAGATTTAGAGAAATTAGTTAAGGAAGGAAGACTTAAAGCTACTACAGATTTTAGTTTTGTAAAAGATGTAGATGCAGTTTCTATATGTGTGCCTACTCCATTAGATTTATATAAACAGCCAGATATATCATATGTAGTTAGTTCTACTAAAAGTGTTGCAAAATATTTGCATAGAGGAATGCTCATAGTACTTGAGAGTACTACTTATCCAGGAACTACAGAAGAAGTGTTAAAGCCTATACTAGAAGAAGGCGGACTTAAATGTGGAAAAGACTTTTTCCTTGCATTTTCACCAGAAAGGGTAGATCCAGGTAATAAACAGTATAAGACAAAAAATACCCCAAAGGTAGTAGGAGGATGTACTCCTGAATGTACAGAAGTGGCAGCTACATTATATAGAAATATATTAGAAAGTGAAATATATACTGTATCCTGTCCTGCAGTAGCAGAAATGGAGAAGATACTTGAAAATACTTTCAGAAATATAAACATAGGTCTTGCAAACGAAATGGCTGTACTTTGTGAAAGAATGGGAATAGACGTATGGGAAGTAATAGATGCAGCCAAAACAAAACCTTATGGCTTTATGGCTTTTTATCCAGGACCAGGACTTGGAGGACATTGTATACCTCTTGATCCATTTTATCTTTCATGGAAAGCAAAAGAATATGATTATCATACAAAATTAATAGAGACTTCTGGAGAAATAAATGATTTTATGCCAGAATTCGTAGTCGATAATGCTATGAAGCTTTTAAATGGACATAAAAAAGCTATGAATGGTGCAAAAGTACTTCTTCTTGGAGTAGCTTATAAGAAGGATATAGATGATTTAAGAGAGTCACCAGCCCTTAAAGTAATAGATCACTTGGAGAAAAATGGAGCAGAGGTAATTGTAAGTGATCCATTTATTCCTGAATTCAAACGTAATGGAAAAGTATACCATACAGTAAAATGGGAAGATGTAATAGATGAATCTGATATAGTAATTATAACTACAGATCACAGCCCTTATGATTATGAGGCTATAGCAGAAAGAGCTAAAATAGTTTACGATACAAGAAATGCTACTAAAGATGTAAAGAATAACAGAGAAAAAATTCATAAACTATAAGTTATATACAAATATTACTTTTTAAGAGGTGTTTTTATGAGTAAATTGAAATTTGCCATCTTAGGATGTGGAAGAATTTCTTACAAACATGTAGAAGCTCTAGCAGCTAATAAAGATGAAGCTGTTTTAGTAGCAGTTTGTGATTTGGTAGAAGAAAAAGCAGAGCAAAGAAAAAGTGAGTACATAGAAAAAATTGGAGATGCTAAAGTAGCAGTTTATACTGACTATAAGAAAATGCTTGAAGAGCAGGACATAGATGTAGTTACTATAGCTACTGAAAGTGGATATCATCCTGAAATAGCAATGTACTGCATGAATAACAAAAAGCATGTAATATGTGAAAAACCTATGGCACTTTCAATAAAAGATGCAGATGGTATGATAGAGTGTTCTAAAAAGAACAATGTAAAATTGTGCGTAAGCCATCAAAATAGATTTAATAAACCAGTGCAGCAGCTTAGATCTGCTGTGGAGGAAAATAGATTTGGCAGACTTGTAAATGGTACAGCTAGAATACTATGGAATAGAAATATGGGATATTATCATCAGGCACCTTGGAGAGGAACTTGGAAGCTAGACGGTGGAACATTGATGAATCAATGTATACATAATATAGACTTACTTCAGTGGATGATGGGAGGAGAGATAGACACTGTTTATGCTCAATGCGATACTTTCCTAAGAGAAATAGAAGCTGAAGATTTTGGAGCTATTGTTATAAGATTTAAAAATGGAGCTATAGGTATAGTTGAAGGTACTGCTTGTGTTTATCCTAAGAACTTAGAAGAAACCTTAAGCGTCTTTGGAGAAAAGGGAACAGTATGCATAGGTGGACTTGCAGTAAATAAGATAGAAACCTGGAATTTCGAAGATCACAAGGATTTAGACGATGAAATATTAAAATCACAAGAGGGAGATCCTGATACTGTATATGGTTTTGGACATATACCTCTTTTCAAAGATATGATAGATGCAATAAATAATAATAGAAAGCCTCTTATAGATGGAGAAGAAGGCAAAAAGGGAATGTCTATAATTTTGGCGGCTTATAAATCAAGGCTTACAGGTATGCCTGTGAAATTCCCTATGGGAGATTTCTCAACTATGGATATGGTTGGAGTGAAAAAAATAAACAAGTAGCAGTTAAGAATTGAGAATGGAGAAGATTTCATTCTCAATTCTTAAATATGCAGGAAAAGGAGAATAAGTATGTCTGAAAATTATATATCGAATACTTCGAAAGTTGGCAATAATGTAAGTATGGGGAAATTTGTAGTTGTTGAAGACGATGTTACAATAGGAGATAACTGCATGATAGGCCATAATGTAGTTATACATAAAGGAAGTAAAATTGGAGCTAATGTAAGGATAGATGACAACAGCGTAGTAGGTAAAGAGCCTATGAGATCAGTGAACAGCATATTTAAAGATGAGAAAAAATTTGATCCAGCTCTAATAAAGGATGGATGTTTGATAGGGGCAGGAGTTATAGTATATTGCGGCTGTGATATAGGTGAAAATACACTTATTGCAGATTTGGCTACAGTCAGAGAAAATGTAACTATAGGAAGTAAAACGATAATAGGTAGGGGAGCTGCTATAGAGAACTTCTCTAAGATAGGTTCTAACTGTAAAATTGAAACAAATGTATATATTACAGCTTACTCAGAAGTAGAAGACAATGTGTTTATTGCACCTGGAGTTGTAACTTCAAATGATAACTTTGCGGCTAGATCCAAAGAAAGATATAAACATTTCAAGGGTGTCACAGTAAAGAAAGGTGGAAGAATCGGAGCTCAAGCTACTATACTTCCAGGTAAGATAATAAATGAAGATGGTTTTGTAGCAGCAGGCAGTGTGGTTACAAAAGATGTGGAAAAGGAAATTATAGTAGCAGGTAATCCTGCTAAACAATTTAGAAAAGTTCCAGAAGATCAACTTCTTAAAAATCAACAGTAAACTTTGCAGGGAGGAAAAACATGAAGGTATTAACAGTTGTAGGGGCAAGGCCTCAATTCATAAAGGCTGCTGCTGTATCAAATGTAATAAGAAAACATCATACAGAAATATTGGTTCATACAGGTCAGCATTATGATGAAAATATGTCAAAGGTATTTTTTGATGAACTCAATATACCAAAACCAGATTACAATTTGGAAGTGGGTTCTGGAAGTCACGGAAGACAGACTGGAATGATGCTTATAAAATTAGAAGAGATATATGAAAAGGAAAAGCCAGATTTTGTACTTGTATATGGAGATACAAATTCAACTCTTGCTGGAGCATTGTGTGCAAGTAAGCTTTTAATTCCTGTAGCTCACGTTGAGGCAGGACTTAGAAGTTTTAATAGAGATATGCCTGAAGAGCAAAATAGAGTTCTTACAGACCATTTGTCTAATCTTTTGTTTGTTCCTACAGAATCAGCAGTGGAAAATCTAAAAAGTGAGGGAATTATAAAAGGTGTGCATAATGTAGGAGATGTAATGTTCGATGCAGTACTTAATTTTAAAAAGTTAGCAGAAAACAAGAATCAGATTATAAAAGAGATTGGACTTCAGGGTAAGGATTATATACTAACTACTATACATAGAGCAGAGAATACAAATCATATAGGTAGATTAAAAAATATAGTAGAGGCTTTAAATGAATGTAACAAAGTTGTAATACTTCCACTTCATCCTAGAACCAAAAAATATATGACAGATTACGGACTTAAATTTAATGAGAATATAAAGGTTATAGAACCTGTGGGATATCTAGAGATGATAAATCTTGAAATGAATTCTGAGAAGATAGTAACAGACAGCGGTGGAGTACAAAAAGAAGCCTTTTTCATGAAAAAACCTTGTATAACTATGCGAGATGAAACTGAATGGGTAGAAACCGTAAAAAATGGCTGGAACGTAGTAGTTGGAACTGATAAGGAAAAGATATTGGATAGTATAGTGAATTTTATACCTAATAAGGAACAAAAAGATATATTTGGAGATGGAAATGCTTCTGGAAAAATACTAGAAATATTAGATAAATAAATTCTACGGCAGCATTTCATATGGAGGTGAAGTTTTGTTTTTAGATAGATTTTTGTACTTATTGATCTGTGCTTATATAGTACTGCTTCCGCTTTTGCCGAATAAGATGGCACTAGGAAGAATAAATATTCCTCCTGCAGATTGTATACTAGCATTTATTTTGATTGGATACTTTGTAAAACTTCTTACATCAAAAGAGTGCAGAAGTAGGTTTTTTTCTGGAATAAGAGATTTTATCACTAATTATCTTACTGTTTTTATGAGCATACTGGCACTTATGATGTTAGTTTCAGTAAGTTATGCGGCAGATAAGAAACTTGCACTTAGTGAAAGCTTTAGATTTATATCCTATATTATATTGTTTTTTATGATCAAATATGAGTGGAATAGAAAAGAACTTTTAAATGGAATTTTAGGTTCTTATATATGCACCAATGTCATAATATGTATCTATGGCATATATCAAAATTTTACAGGGTTTGGACTTAGTGATAAATTTAAAAATTATGGATATACAAAGTTTAAGATAACTGCTACTATGGATAATCCTAATAATTTGGCAGCTTTCTTGATATTAGCCATATTTCCAATGATTATGCTAGCTATATATGAAAAGAAAAAGGCAAGAAAGTTGTTTTATTCCTTGCTGGCAGCTTTGATGTTTTTGAATCTAACATTTACAGGTTCTAGAAATGCTATTGTTGGAGTGGCAATAGGAATGGTTATATTAGTGATTATGTGTAGTCTTAAGTTTGTACTACCTCTTTGTGTAATTGCAGGGGCATCTTTATTTATACCAGAAATAAGGGAACGAATAATGGCTATAAATGATCCAGTTCAAAATCAATCTAGAATATACCTTTGGAAAATTGCACAAAAGATGATAAAAGATCATCCTTTGTTTGGGGTTGGAAATGGGAACTACGTTAGCTTGTATGACAAATATACGAATATATATCCTCAGTATAAATTTTATGGTTACAGTGAGTGGCCTTGCCATAATTCCTATTTGAAAATGGAGACAGAGCTTGGAATTATAGGAGGAGTATCTTTTGTTGCAGTACTTTTATCTTCATTAATAAAAGTTAAATCTTTTGTAGATACAACAAAAAGTAAATTTTATAAGCATTTCTATATAGGATTTTTAGCTTCTATGGTAGCTTTTTACGTTATGAATTTAGTTGACAACTTATTCTTCGTACCAAAGACTACAACTTACTTCTGGATACTCTTAGCAGTATCTCAAGGAATGATGTACAGGGATAAGAAAAACGAAGGCATGTTTTTGAGTTAATAATTAATAATTAAGAGTGAATAATGAATGGGGATTTTTCTCCACTATGCTGCGAAAATCTAAAATATAGAGCTTATTGAAGCATTGCTTCAATAGCGCTATGTTTTAGATTTAGATTTTCTGTAGTTTTAGCGGAAGAAAATCAACCATAACTCTTAACTCTTAATTTTTAACTCTTAACTATTTTAAAGTGGAGGTGAAAGATATGAAGGTGCTACAGGTTATATCAGGAAATGATATAGGCGGCGGTGGAAATTATGTGTTGAATTTGAGTTTTTATTCAAAGGATAAATTTCATTCAATTATAGGTACAATAGGCGGTGGAGGCCTTTATGATAAAAGTAAAAGTATGAATATAGATACAGTAAAGTTTAAAAGAGCTGCTACCTATGATAGATACTTAATAGATTATGTAAGAGAAAATCATATTGATCTTGTAAACTTTCATGGAGCAAAAGCATTTTTTATCCACTATTTTTTAAAAAATAAAATAGGTGTTCCTACAGTAGCCACAGTACATAGTGATTATAGGAGAGATTTTTTAAATAATAGGATTAAATACCTGTTTTTCACTCCACTTAGTGCACTAGGGTTAGGCAGCTTTAAACAATATATATGTGTATCGGATTATATAAAAAGACTGTTGGATAAGCAAAAATTTATAGGAGAGAAATTTGTAGTAAATAGCGGAATGGATTTTAATAATAGAGTTATAAAGGAAAGTAGAGAAAGTATACGAGCAAGATACAATATATTAGAAAATGATTTTGTATATGTAAATGTAGCAAGATGTCATCCTATAAAAAATCAGTTATCCCTTATAGAGGCATTTAATATGCTGAAAAAGCAAGTTAAAGACGCTAAGCTTATAATAGTTGGAGATGGGCCTATGGAAGAGACTCTGAGACAAAAAGTAGCACAGCTTCATTTAGAGAATAGAGTAATATTTACAGGATATAAGCCCAATGCATTGGATTTTGCAAATGCAGGTGAAGTAGGAATTTTAACCTCCTTTAGTGAAGGTGGAGCACCTCCTATGACTTTGCTTGAAAGTGCAGCAGTGAAAAAATATTTCATAGCGCCAGATGTAGGAGACATAGGGAAAGTTTTAGGTGATAATTTAATTTCATTAATAAATCCTAATTCTGTAGAAGATATATACAAAAAAATGAGAGAAATTTATGAGGAAAGAAATGAGATATACCTAAAAGGAGAAAAATTATATGATGCTGTAGTTGAGAAATTTTCCATAGATAGCTTTTGCACAAAATATTACAATGCTTATACTAAAATACTTTCAGAAAAATAGTTGGAGTGAAAAATATGGCAGAAAAGAAATTAATAAAAAGTTCCATTATAGTAATGCTTTTTATAATTGGCGGAAAAGTTTTGGCACTTGTAAGGGATTCCCTTATAGCTGCAAAATTTGGAGCTACCTATGTTACGGATATATATAATTTTGCATTGGGTATGGTATACCTTTTAACTACTATAAGTTATGGACTTACTACTACTTTTATACCACTTAATTCGGAACATATCGAAAATAGCACTATAAGTGAGAGAAATAAATTTGTAAACAATGTAATAAACATAGCTTCCCTTTTTACAATAGTTCTCACAGCTGTACTCATAATATTTTCAAAGCAGATAATATATGTTTTTGGACATGGTTTTACCTCCAACAGTGTAATATTTGCTCAGTCTGTTGAAATAATAAGGATAATGTTTTTATCACTTATATTTGTAACTTTAGGGAGTGTGGTTACAGGAGTGCTTCAGTCCCATAAAAGGTTTTATGAACCTGCTGCTATGGCATTTGTATCTAACTTAGTTTATATAGTGTATTTAGTGTTCTTAACTTCCAGGTATGGTATAAAGGGATTTGCAGTAGCTACAGTAATAGGATTTTTCGCTCAATTTGTAATAAATTTGCCAAGGTATAGGAAACTTAAGTATAGATATAAATTTATATTGGACTTTAAAAATAGTGATGTACATCAGATGTTTAAGCTAATGATACCTATAGTTATAAGTACCTCAGTAGTTCAATTAAATTTGTTTGTAAATAGGTGTTTTGCAAATAATATATATTTTGGAGCAGTTACAGTCCTGGACTATTCAAATAAAGTAAGTACCTTGGCTTATGAAGTTTTTGCCATAGGCATAGCTATGATTGTATATCCTACTTTATCTGAACTAGCAGTTAAAAAGGATGTTGTAAAGTATAAGAAATCCCTTATAAGTGCTATAAATACCATAATGATAATAATGATACCTGCATCAGTGGCTATAGGAGTTTTAAGAGATCCACTTATAAACTTAATTTTTAGGAGAGGGGCATTTACAGCACAAGCTGCAAATTTAACTTCCAGTGCCTTATTATTTTACTGCCCTGCAATGATTGCCTATGGAGTAAGGGATATTTTAAACAAAGCATTTTATTCTGTTAAAGATGCAAAAACCCCTATGTCAAACAGTTTTGTGGGCATAATTATAAATATAATTATAAATATAATTATAATAAAATATATGAAGGTTTCAGGGCTTGCTTTAGCTACAACTATCTCTGCAGTCATTACTACTTTGCTTATGATGTGGAACTTGAATAAAAAATTGGAAGGAATGAATATTAGAAAACTTGTTTTAAGTTTTGTTAAAATAGTTTGTTCTTCTGCTATTATGGGAATAGTTATATATGTTATAAATAATTTCTGTATGAATAAGATTTCATCTATTATGCAGCAAAGTATGATTTCAATTTTCATATCTTTTGTATTTGGCAGTGTAGTCTACTTTATATGTTTGTATTTTACTGGATTAGAAGAGTATAGGAACCTAATAAATGGGCTTAAAAATAAAATTACAAGGTAGGTATTAAATATTTTGTACAAGGAAGGTGGCAGACATTACAAAAAGACGTGTTTTGGAGATGGATGTAATAAGAGCACTTGCTATAGTTGCAGTAATAGTATTACATGTTTCTGCAACTATACTGTATAGGAGCACACCTTATTCTATCACTTACAATGCTAACTTTATATTGAATCAGTTTTCAAGGTTTTCCGTTCCTGCATTTATAATTATTTCTGGAATGGGACTCACTATAAGTTATAAAGAAGGATGCGGCTACTTTAAATTTATAATTAGAAGATTTTTAAAAGTAGTACCACAGTATATAGTGTGGTGCTTACTATATATAATCATTATAACTAAGGATTTTAACATACATACTGATTTAAACAACATAGTATATGGAAATGTATTTTATCACTTTTATTTTGTACCTTTAATTATTGAGCTTTACATAATATTTCCTTTCATATACAAATTCATGGAAAAAAAGTGGTGGCTATTACTTAGTTTTTTAATGACATCATTTTTCATTATATATACCTATTACTTTAAAGTAGTGACTCCAGATCAGTGGTTTTGGAATAAAAAAAATTTATTTTACTGGATCTTTTATTTCTCATTAGGAGGATATATGGGAAAAAATCTAGATAATATATCCCAGAAATTAAAGAAAATTGGACCTATAGTGTGTGTTATGTTTTTACTTTCAATTTTTACACTGCTGTATAGTTTTATAACGGGAAATCAGTACGGTAAAAGTATAGACTACATTACGACTTTTCAGCGCCCCTCAGTAATTTTTTATTCTACATTTTTTGTGATTTTTATATTCAGTTTTGAATGGAAGAAAGGATTGTTTATGAAAATTATAAGGTATATATCAAATACTTCTTATGATATTTATTTATCCCAGGCAGGTATACTATATTTGTATACTCAATATTATATAGGAAGATATGTGCATGTGGATAATTTAAGCTTTGGTGTAAAAGCTTTTGCAGTTACATTGATAGGATCCATAGCACTCAACGAGATAAAAAAACTTTTATAAAGAGATAGACGGATAAAGTATATGCAATATGATATAATAAGTAAAAATATAATAAGGCAGGTGAAGTAACTGATTTGTAGGTTTAAATTTACAGATCATAAAATTATGCAGACAGAAGATATAAAAATAGATGTGGATAAAGATATAAAAAGTAAATCCTTTCAATTATTTCTCAAGAGAATAGCTGATTTTATATTATCTCTTCTAGGAATAATTATACTTAGCGTAGTATTTGTAATATTGGCTATATGGATTAAATTGGATTCGAAGGGCCCTGCTATTTTCAAACAGGTTAGAGTGGGTAAGAATGGAAAGAATTTTACCATATATAAATTTAGAACTATGGTAGTAAATGCGGAAAAAAAGAGAGAATTAGACATTGATCCCGGTGACTTAGAAAATTTTGTATTTCAAAGTAAAAATGATAATAGAGTGACTAAATCAGGAGCTTTTTTAAGAAAAACAAGTTTGGACGAAATTCCACAACTTTTTAATGTATTTATTGGAAATATGAGCTTGGTTGGACCAAGACCTGAAATACCAGATGTAGTTAAATTTTATCCTGATTCGTATAAACAAAGATTACTTGTAACACCAGGAATAACGGGATTGGCACAAGTAAGCGGAAGAGGAGAAATAGAACTTGGAAAGACCGTATATTATGATTTGATGTATATAAAAAAGTTTTCGCTGTGGATGGATATAAAAATCTTACTAAGGACAGTCTCATCTGTATTTAAAAGTGAAGGTGCATTTTAATATGTTTACAAGATTGTTAAAATATAATGTATTTAATGGAAGTAAGATGGAGCTCATGGAGTATATAGAGAAGTTTTCTAAAGTAAACATAGTTTCTGGTAATCCAGAAGTACTCTATAATGGACTTAAGGATAATTTATTATTGACTAGTTTTACGGCAAGTAGAAGTGTAATAATTCCAGATGGAGTTGGAACACTTTTGGCTTCTAAAATGGTGAAAGTGCCTATAAAAGAAAAAATAGCAGGTATAGAAATAATGGAAGAAGTAATAAAAAAATGTAGTATGGAAAATAAACCTATATATCTTTTAGGTGCTAAGCAGGAAATACTTGAAGGATGTAAAGAAAATCTAAAACGGAAATATCCTAAGATTAACATAGCCGGAAGTCATAATGGATATTTTGATCTAGAAAATTGCGAAGATATAGTGTGTGATATAAAGAAAAGCAATGCTTATGCACTTTTTGTAGCTATGGGTGCTCCCAAACAGGATATATTTATAGCAAGGAATATGGACATACTTCCGTGTAGGGTGTATATGGGTGTAGGAGGAAGTTTTGATGTTTTGGCGGGAAAAACTAAAAGGGCTCCAAAATGGATGATAGAACTAGGACTTGAATGGTTGTACAGAGTTTGCAAGGAACCTTATAGAATAAAGAGACTTTCTTCTATACCCAAGTTTTTATTGAAGGTTGCAGAATATAATAAAAAGTAAATGTTAAATTATGAAAAGTTATATTTAAGGCTGTGTGATATTTAGTTATCAATGGCCTTAAAATTTTAAATTTTATCTTCCATTATATCTTTGAAATTAATACTCTCTAGTTCCTTAATTAGAGTGCCCTGTACCTTTGAAAGAGCATTGTGCACACCACAATGTCCTTTTTTATGGGCATTGCAATGCTCTGTATCGTATAGGCATCTGTTTAAGTAAATAGGCCCGTCTATGGCCTCAATAATATGTCTTAAAGTAATATCTTCAGGCATACGATTTAAAGCATAGCCTCCATTAACTCCTCTGAAAGATTTTACTATACCTGCCTGAGTCAGTTTCCTTAAAAGTTTAAGAAGAAATCTTAGAGGTACATTTTGATCTTTAGCTATGGTTTTGGCTTCAATTTTTTTACCGTATCCTAAATTTGACAAGTAAAGTACAACTCTAAATCCATAATCTGATTCCTGTGTAATTTTCATAATATCTCCCCAAACATAAATATATTTACCTAGTTCAAAATAACGCAAATTAGGTATAACATACAGTTATATACAAGTTAATTATACCTAATTTACAGAACATTATAAAGTATAATGTTTTGGAAAAGATATTTTTAAGGTAATTTATCCAAACTTTCTAAAACATACCCTTCATTTTTCCAGTCTTTTATAAGTGAATCCAGTATTTCAGAGTTTGTCTTTGATACTGCATGAAGTAAAATAATGGCGCCATTATGAGTCCTGCGATTTATCATTTTTTTTGCTTCCACAGGTGAGGGCTGTTTTTGTCTATTCCAATCATTGTAGGCAAAACTCCAAAATATGGTTTTATATCCTAATTGCTTGGTATAAAATAAGGATAACTCACTGTATTTCCCCATAGGGGGTCTAAAGAATTTAGGCATTTCTTTACCTGTAATTTCTTTATAAGTATTTTCTGTCACTGTAAATTCTCTTTCAAATCTTATAGGATCTTTTGCAGCATCTGCCATTGAAGGATGTTTTTCTGAATGATTGCACACTAGGTGACCTTCATTTACCATTCTTTTTACAAGTTCCGCATTATCTTTTATATAAGGGGTAGTAGCAAAGAAAGCGGCCTTAACGTTGTTGGATTTTAATATATCTAAGATCTTAGAAGTATATCCGTTTTCATAACCTTCGTCAAAAGTAAGATAAAGTATTTTCTTTGAGGTATCTCCTAAATAATATCCAGAGTATTTGTTTAGGAGTTTTAGTATATCTGCAGGTTCCTCTGAAGGCATACCAGAATTATTAGGTTTGAAAAACCAATTTTTTTCTCTTCTATCTAAGTTTTGAGTATTTAGATTTTTTAACCTAGAAGAAGCATTATTATCATCTAGAGTAGTTATGTTTTTTGCATTTGTTAAAGTAGTTTTTCCTACCTGGTAGCCTTTAACACTATAAGGACATAGAAAAATTGTACATAGGAGAAATATAGACATAAATTTTTTGTTCAAATATAATCACCTACCTTATAAGATATATTTTATGGTATACTTAATTTAATAATTTATACTTGAGATTAATAGAGATTGTAAGAAAATTATAGCAGGGAAACGTTGTATAGCGATGTTTCCCTGTAATGCATATATTCAGCACGGAGATAGGAATATGAATAATTTTATTGAAGATATTGAAGAAATTTATAATTTTATTAAAAAAAATACAGATGTAGAAGAGAATATTCATTTTATAGAAACTTATAGGCAAAGACTTAATATGAAGAAAGAAATTAGCTTTTCAGAAGAATACTATAAACAGAAAATTATGAATGGAAAAAACGGAGTAGTGTATACTCCTCCGGAAATGGCAGCATTTATGGTTAAAAACTTGATAAATGTCAATGATGTAATTGAAAATCCATTTATAAAAGTAGTAGATCCTTCCTGTGGATCTGGAAATTTAATTTGTAAGTGCTTTCTATACTTAAATCAAATATTCATTAAAAATATTGAAGTTATAAATAGTAAAAATAATTTAAATTTGAAACTAAAAGATATAAGTTACCATATAGTACATAACAATCTATTTGGATTTGATGTAGATGAAACTGCAATAAAAGTTTTAAAAATAGACTTATTTTTGATTAGCAATCAGTTTAGTGAAAAAAATTTTCAAGTAAAGGATTTTCTAGTGGAAAATATAGATAGAAAATTTGATGTGTTTATAGGAAATCCCCCATATATAGGACATAAATCTGTAGATTCCAGTTATTCATATATTTTAAGGAAAATATATGGAAGTATATATAGAGATAAAGGAGACATATCTTACTGTTTTTTTCAAAAATCATTAAAGTGCTTAAAAGAGGGAGGAAAATTACTTTTTGTTACCTCCAGATATTTTTGCGAATCTTGCAGCGGAAAAGAACTTAGAAAGTTTTTAATTGAAAATACCTCTATTTATAAAATTATAGATTTTTATGGTATAAGACCTTTTAAAAGAGTAGGTATAGATCCAATGATAATATTTTTAGTAAGAACAAAAAATTGGGACAATAATATAGAAATCATAAGACCCAATAAAAGTGGAAAAGATGAAAAAAATAAATTCCTTGATTCTTTGCTTTTAGATAAATCTGAAAAATACAAAAAATTTTCTATTCCTCAAAAGTCTATAAATAGTGATGGATGGGTATTTGTTAATGAAGTTGAGAAAAATATAATGGATAAAATAGAAGCAAAAAGTGAATTTATTTTAAAGGATATATGCCATAGTTATCAGGGTATAATAACGGGATGTGATAGGGCTTTTATAGTTGATAGAGACACAATAAATAGTAGAAAAATTGAATTAAGGTTAATAAAACCCTGGGTGAAAAGCAGCCATATACGAAAAAACGAAGTAATTAAAGGTGAAAAATTTATTATATACTCAAATTTAATAGAAAATGAGATAGAATGTCCTAATGCTATAAAGTATATAGAGCAGTACAAAAAAAAGCTTATGGAAAGAAGAGAATGTAAAAAAGGAACGAGAAAGTGGTATGAGCTTCAATGGGGGAGAAAACCGGAAATTTTCGAAGAAAAGAAAATTGTATTCCCATACAAATCGTGTGATAATAGATTTGCTCTTGATAAGGGAAGCTATTTTAGTGCAGATATATATTCTTTAGTATTAAAAAAAAATGTACCTTTTACCTATGAAATGCTTTTAAATATATTAAATAGTTCTTTGTATGAATTTTACTTTAAAACTTTCGGGAAAAAATTAGGAGAAAATCTATATGAGTATTATCCTAATAATCTGATGAAATTGTGTATTCCTTCTATTGGTTTTCGAGAAGAAAATAATGTAGAAAAAAGGTTGTATGATTTTTTTGGGCTGACAGATAAGGAAATTCAGATTGTAGAAAAAATAAAAGATAATTGCTGAGTTCATATTTGGCAATTATCTTTTTAAATTTTACTAAAAAAATTATCAATATGTGTTTAAAAATATAATAGGTGGTAAAAATAAATAATAAAATTACTAATAAAAAAAGAAGGAAAATTATTCCAAACGGAGAATAGTATTAAAGTACAGGTTTTGACTTTATGGAGGGTTACTAATTAAAAATTACAACTATATTTACATATTTTTGGTTTATTGTAACTCTAGATTAAAAATGAAAGAAGGGGGGTAAAAGTGTCTGGCTCGGACTATGCATTATTATGCATATGACTAAAATTCTTAGTATGAATTTCAGTCATATAACAATATGCCTTTATTGTTATATGGTAAATTAAAGTTAAAATTGAGATTTTAACGCTGAGGCTATATATGGCAGGTATCTTATTTAGTATAGCTTTAGTAGAGCTTTAGATAATATATGAATTTGGAATTTAATGTAAAGGACAATAAACTTATAGTTTATATGAGAGGAGAACTAGATCATCATAGTGCAGAAGAAGTGAGAAATAAAATAGATGATAGATTGGATAGAGAGGGTTTAAACAAGCTGATAATGGATTTCTCAGGAGTAAGTTTTATGGATAGCTCTGGAATAGGGGTGGTAATAGGAAGGTATAAAAAACTAAATTCTGCAGATGGTAGCGTATGTATTGTAGGTGCAATCAATTCAGTAAAAAGAGTATTTGAAATCTCAGGTATGTTTAAAATTATAGGACTTTATGACAACGTTGCGGAAGCAGTTCAGAATATTTAATGGGGGGATAAATTATGTACGATAACAGTATGAAAATAGAGTTTATTAGTAAATCACAAAATGAAAGCTTTGCCAGGGTCTCAGTAGCAGCTTTTGTATCACAACTTGATCCTACAGTGGAGGAATTGGCAGATGTAAAAACTGCAGTTTCAGAGGCAGTTACAAACTCTATTATTCATGGTTATGAAAATAAAGAAGGTGTAGTTAAAATTCAAGCCTTTATTAAAGAAAAAGAACTTATATTGATAGTAGAGGACCAAGGTGTAGGTATAGAAAATATAGAACTCGCTAGACAACCCCTTTATACTTCAAGACCTGATCTTGAGAGATCAGGCATGGGATTTACTGTAATGGAAACCTTTATGGATTCCCTTAAAGTAGAATCTGAAAAAAACAAAGGGACAAGATTAACTATGAAAAAAGTTTTTAATTCATTAAGTTAGGTGAATAATATGAGTGAGGAAACAGCAAAAAAATTAAAATATAGTTATAATGATAATTTGGAATTGATTAAATATGCAAAAAAGGGAGATAAGGATGCCCTAAATAAATTGGTAGAATTGAATTTACCATTGGTGGCGGCTATAAGTAAAAAATTTTTAAACAGGGGATACGAGTATGAAGATATATTTCAAATAGGTTGCATGGGACTTATGAAAGCAGTAAATAATTTCAATGAAGAATACAATGTAAAATTTTCTACATATGCTGTACCAATGATATTAGGGGAGATAAAGCGCTTCTTAAGGGATGACGGAATGATAAAAGTAAGTCGAAGTGTAAAAAATACTGCAAAAAAACTCCACTATGACAGAGAAGCACTTACTAAAAAATTAAATAGAGAACCTACAATACAAGAATTAGCAGAGTATTCTGGAGTAGAAGTAGAAGAACTGATTTTTGCCACAGAGTCTGCTAGCAGTTTGCAGTATCTGTATGATACTATACATCAAGATGATGGTTCACCAGTGCTTTTGATAGATAAGATAAGTGAAAATCCAAAGGAAGATGTAGAGATGGTGGATAAAATTGCACTTAAGGAAGCTTTGAATAATTTAGATGTGAAGTCGAGACAAATTATAATGCTGAGATATTTTAAAGATAAAACTCAGGTACAGGTAGCAAAGATGTTAGGTATAAATCAAGTACAGGTTTCTAGAATTGAAAAAAAAGTGTTAAAAACTATGAGAGAAATTTTAACAGGTTAACATCAGATAAAAGGGGATGTTCAAAGCAATTTAAAAAATTGCCTTGCAACATCCCCTTTAAATTAAATTAATATAAAGTTAATTTCCTGTACTAGGAACTTTAGTAGGTAAATTGTTAACATCCTTTGAGTTTTCATCGTTGGTAGTGTCTTTTTTATCTTTAGTGTTTGTATCAGTATTTGCATCATTGTTTGTATTAGTATTATTAGGATTATCATTTGTATTACTATCAGAATTCCAGTTATTTTTATTAGTAGCGCTATTTTTTTTACTTTTGCTCCCAGGTAAGTTATCAAGTGCATTCCATGAATGAGATACATTACAATAATCTGAGGGAACTGTTCCATCTATAAAATATTCAGTATAAACTTTATTACCTGTAGGATCTGTATGACAATCTGAAACAGGAAGTTTTCCTGATTTGGAACATATAGAAGAAGTTACAACTCCATCTGGAATTTCAATATCTTTTGCCTCTAAACCTTGATGGAAAGGAGACATTATGTTAGCCCAAAGCTGGGCTGCAGAGTTACTGCTTAAGGAGCCATCTAATACAGAATCATCATCATTACCAATCCACACTGCAGCGGAATAATAAGGAGTTAGTCCTACAAACCACAGATCTTTTCTATCTTCAGAAGTACCTGTTTTACCACTTACAGGCATGCCTCCTAAGTTAGCATTGCTACCAGTTCCTTCTGCACTTACAGGGCCTTTTAACATCTGATATAGCACATATGCACTTTGTGGAGAAAGTGCTTTTTTAGTTTGGGTTTTATTATCAAGTAAAACTGTACCATTTCTATTTACTACTGTAGTATAAAGTTTTGGAGTAGTGTATTTTCCAGAATTTCCAAAAGTTCCATAAGCAGCAGACATCAAAAGTGTATTTGTACCGTGATGGAGCTCTCCAAGAGAAAGTGCTGCTATACTGGATCTATCATGCTCGTCTAAAGTTATACCAAATTTTTCTGCATAATCAGCTCCGGTTTTTAAACCCATTCTATCTTCTACTTTGACTGCTACTGTATTTAAGGATTTAGTTAAGGCAGTTCTTAAAGTTACAGTTCCGAAATCAGTAGATTCATCATTTTTAGGGTCATAAGGTTCTCCATTAGAAGCATATTTGTTTGCAAGTTCAGGTGATAATGGAGAAGAATCTACTGTAGAAGCTGCAGTAAATTGCTTTGAATCTACAGCAGGGCTGTATACAGTTAAAGGCTTTATGCTGGAACCTGAAGGCCTTAAATATTTTTCAGATGCAGCTCTGTTAAAAGATCTGGCAGGCTGGCTTCCCCTTCCACCAATTAACGCTTTTACCTCACCTGTATGATAATTCATGACTACAGCAGAAGCCTGAGGTTGAATTATTCCATTTTTATCTGCAGATGAAGAATTAAAAATACTGTCGTTATTTAAGGTATTTTCAGTTTTTTCCTGCAAGTCTTTATTCATAGTAGTATGTATTTTTAAACCACCATACATAAGTAAATTCTCAATCTGCTCATCTGTATATTTGTATTTAGATTTTAGATCTTTTTTTACTGCATTTATAACAGGTACAGTAAACCATTCATTGTTATATCCATTATTTACAGTAGGTTGAGACATTATATCCAGTTTACCATTTGCAATGTCATTTACAGCAGTTGTGTACTGATCCTTTGATATATATCCATTCTCATACATTTTTTTTACTACAGTAGTAGTTCTATTTAAATATATAGATGGATTTTTTTTAGCTGTAGGAGAATAAGGATAATATACAGAAGGACTTTGAGGCATACCTGCAATAAAAGCACACTCAATTAAGTTTAAATCTTTTGCTGATTTGCCAAAGTACTGTTTGGCAGCGGCTTCAACACCTAATGCTCTTCCTCCTAAATAAATTGTGTTCATGTAAGCCTCAAGTATTTGAGTTTTACTCAATTTCTTTTCAAGTTTTAAGGAAAGATATATTTCTTGCATTTTTCTCTTATAAGATATTTGAGAAGATAAATATATATTTCTAACCAATTGTTGGGTTATGGTAGATGCACCTTGAATTCCAGTATTTCCACTAAATTTGCTTTTAATATCTATAAATACTACACCTATGAGTCTTTTTAAGTCTATGCCTTTATGTTTATAAAATCGTTCATCTTCTATACTTACGAAAGCATTTTTTAAATTTTGGGGCATACTGCTAAAAGGTATTACCGTCCTTTGCTGTGGGGTAACTAGTACGTCCATTGAATTATTTTTATCATCATATAGAACGGAAGGTTCGTTTAAATTCGATATTTGGCTTATGTCTAGTGGAGGAGAATTTTTTATAACAGCTGCAGTTAAACCCAATGCTGCAGCAAATACCAATGCTAATAATCCACATAAAATTGCAGCTCCATGTTTAAAAACCTTTTTTCGAGCCTTTTTACGCTTTTTGACCATAAATTTCCTCCTTATTTTGAAGTGTACATTTTTTAAATTATTATAACATAAATTAAATCTTTAGGTAAATACACGAGGTTATTGTCATATATATATTATGTATCAAATCATAAGGATGTGGAAGAGATAAAAAAATTTAAAGTTCCCATTAAGAAAATGAAAATTGTATTAATAATATCTGTTATAACTTTATCCACAGTAATGTGTCTTTATTTTGTAAATTCAAGGATAACCCCTGCTATAATTGCAGCTTCAAATGTAGAAATCAGAGCTGTAGTTACACAAACTATAAATTCAGTTATAATGCAGGAGTATTCAAAACAATTTACTTATAAAGACATTATACAGGTGGAAAAAGATAAGGAAGATAATATAGTTATGGTTAGAGCAGATACACTAAAAATGAATAAAATAGCTTGTGATGTGGCATTGGAATCCCAAAACAAGCTAAGAAATGTAGGAAAAGTTGGCTTGAAGATTCCCATGGGATATATAATGAAAAACAATTTGCTAGCGTTTTTTGGACCTAGCATTACAATTAGGATGCAGCCTATAGGTTACATAGAGACTAAATATTTGTCAAGCTTTGAAAGTGCAGGTATAAATCAATCTAGACATAAAATAAGTGTACAGGTAAAGACAAACATGAGGGTGATGATTCCCTTTGGAAGTGAAGATATACAGGTAAAAAATGAAGTACCTATATCAGAAACAATTATAGTGGGAAAAGTACCAGAAACGGCCATAGATTTAGGCCTTGATAAAACTGGAGTTAAGTTAAAATCCGGTAATTAAAAAATGGCAAAGCTCAATGTTAAAAAGAGCTTTGCCATTTTTTAAACAAAATTATTCCCAGTTAAATATGTAAGGTACATTCCGATAATAATCTCCATAATTTAATCCATAACCTGCAACAAATACATCGGGAATTTCGAAACAACAAAAATCTGGGGTCAATGAAATTTTTCTTCTATCAGGCTTGTCTAGAAGAACGCAGCATTTTACACTGGAAGCACCTAGAGATTTTACATGGTCTATAGCAAAGTCCATAGTAATACCTGTGTCTGTTATGTCATCTACAATTAAAACATCATACCCTTTCATGTCGTCTAATATATCATTTACAATTTTTATTTTACCAGATGATGTTTCAGAATTTCCATAACTTGAAGTTGTCATAAATCCTATTTTTACGGGAAGTTTTATTTGTCTTACTAAATCTGCTGTAAATATGAAACTTCCTCTTAAAAGTGATAATACATATAAATTTTTATCTTTATATTTAGTGGTTATTATTTTACCTACTTCTTCTATTCTCTTTCCAATTCGCTCTTGAGTTATCAATATGTTTTTTGATTTATTTTCCATAATATTCCTCCATGGTGTATATTAAATTAATGATTGCCATAATATAAAATTATATTATCAATATTAGCAAGATTTCTGTAAATTTTCAATGACTTGGAGTAATGTGTTTACAATGTTTTTTATTTAGTATAGAATTATACGATAGCTATAAACTCAATTTTTGTGTATACGAAATTTTGATTCAATATAAAAATAATATGAAGTAATCAATTTGTAATGCACGATGTACAATTCATAATACATAATTAAGAACGATTTTCTGTTGTCACAGAAAATCTACTGAAATTGTGCATTGCAAACTGTGAATTGTGAATTGATAGATATGGAGATGATATTTTGATATATGGAAATACAGAAGGAATAAAAAATTCGATATTAGATGAATTGGAAAAGATTTATGATATAAGAGTTTCAAAAGAAAGCATATGCAGCAGGGAGATTGTAGAAATGCTTTCTAGAATTACTACTTATTTAAATAGAGAATTAAGCCTAGCAATTGATAAAAGAGGAACAATTGTAAGCATATCTGTTGGAGATAGTAGTACTGTAAGTATTACTGAAATTGAGGGAAACCAAAATAAACTCTGTGGTATTAGGATAGTACATACCCATCCTAATGGAGATTCGAGACTTTCCGAAATTGATATTTCAGCCTTAGTAAAATTAAGATTGGATTGCATAGCAGCTATAGGGGTTGACGAGGATGGCATTACAGGTATTACCATAGGATTTTGTAAGGTAAAAGATGGAGAAGTTATAAGTGAAATTTCAGAAAAGCTTACTTTAGAGGACGCAGTTAACTTTAATATAGTACAAAAAGTAAATGAAATAGAAAAGTCGATGAATGATGAATATGTACTGCAACAAGAAGGAGAGAGAGCATTACTTGTAGGCACAGATACTGAAGATAGCTTGGATGAATTAAAAGAATTGGCAAAAGCTTGTAATGTCACTGCATTAGAAAAAATACTTCAAAAAAGAGATACTATAGATACTGCTTTTTACGTAGGAAAGGGAAAAGTAAGTGAGATAGCATTAATTGCACAGCTCAGTGGTGCAAATATAGTAATTTTTGATGATGAATTATCTGGCTCTCAAGTTAGAAACTTAGAAGAAAACCTAGGAATAAAAGTAATAGATAGAACTACTCTCATACTTCATATATTTGCTTCAAGGGCAAGGAGTAAGGAATCTAAGTTACAGGTGGAACTTGCACAGCTAAAATACAGGTTAGCTAGGCTTTCAGGACTCGGTATAGTTCTTTCAAGGACTGGAGGAGGAATAGGTACTAGAGGACCTGGTGAAAAGAAGTTAGAAACTGATAGAAGGCATATAAGAGAAAAGATATATGAAATTAGTAAAGAACTGAAAAAAATAAAGCAGGTTAGAAAAACTCAAAGAAAGAAGAGAGATGAGATAAACAAGGTATCACTGGTGGGGTATACTAATTCAGGTAAATCTACTTTAAGAAATAAATTGTGTGAAGTAGCTGTCACTAGAGAAAATGTAAATAAGGAAAAGGTATTTGAAGCAGATATGTTATTTGCTACTTTGGACACTACTACTAGGGCTGTGGAATTGGAAGATGGCAGAACAATTGCAGTGACAGATACCGTAGGTTTTATAAAAAAACTTCCTCATGATTTGGTAGAAGCATTTAAATCTACTTTAGAAGAAGTACAATATGCTGATTTATTATTACATGTAGTAGATGCATCATCCGATTATGCAGAAGAACAGATAGATGCAGTAAATGAAGTACTGAGCGAACTAGAAGTAAATGATAAACCTGTACTTATCGTGCTAAACAAAATTGACAAATTGGAAGATACTAAATTGAGCAGTATAAAAGATAAATATAAAAATTCAAATGCAATATTTATATCAGCTAAATATGGTATGAATTTAAATGAGCTTTTGAAAAAGATATTGGAAATGCTTCCTAACAGCATAAAAAAAGCAGAATATTTAATTCCTTATACAGAACAGTCTGCAGTGTCATTTATTCACAAACATTGTAAGGTAAAGAACGAAGATTATAGGGAAGATGGTACCTATGTAAATGCACTTGTAGATGAAAAAACATACAATAAATTTAAGAAGTTTATAATTAACGAAAAATAATTGCACATTTAAAAAGAGAGTATTAGTATGAAAATATTAGATGCTCTTTTTTGGTAAAATAGCAAAAAAATAATTTTACCATTGTATTTTTATAAAAATATATTATATAATATATAGAAATTCAAGTTGATAAAGTTCAAAAGGGGGACACTAAATTGGAAAAAACTATATTACAATATCAAAAGGCTTTTAACAGTACCATTGATAGACTTAAAGCAAATGATTTTGTCCTTGCAGTTATGGTTTTTGGAAGTATGGTCACTGGCGATTTGTGGGATGAATCTGATATCGACTTACTTGTAGTGTTTGATAATAAAAGGGGCAGTATTAAAAACATATACACTGAGGAAAAGGGAATTCAAATTCATGTTAAACTTGTAAGCAAGAGTAACTTCCTGCAGATGCCTGAAAAAAATTTAAAGGGTGGATTTATATCTAGAATAATATCTTCATCCAGACTGGTATTTTCAAAGGATAAGGAAATAACTTCAAAATATGATACTGGAAGATATTATTCAGATTTAGATAGAGAAAGATGGAATATGTATTATATTGGAGAGTTATTTAAAAGTATGGGCATATGTAAAAAATATCTTCAAAATGACAATGTATATACTGCATATATTGCTGCAGTACGTTCTGTTGAAGAGTTTTCTAAATTATATGTAAATTCTTCAGGACATATGATAAGTAAAGATTCTATGACTATTTCTATGAATTTAAATGACAACTTTAAAAAATGTGTAGACAAATTATTTTTTAAAAATGAAAATATAGTTGATTCTATAAATAGCACTATAGACTATTTAACAGAAAATGTAAATAGAGATATAAGAAATACGACTAAGTTATTATTAAATTATATGAGAGAAAAGGATTGTTTTTTAAGTTCAGAAGATATAAAAAATGATGAGTTATTTTATCATTACAACATAAATATGGAAGAAATATTAAATAAGTTATGGGAAAGGAATATACTAAAAAAAGAAACGAGAAACTATAAGTTAAAGGATGGAACTGTATTATTTAAGGAAAATGTATATTTTATTTAATTGGATAAATTAAATTTGTATTAACATAATGCAGTTATTGTTATAAAATAGAATTTAGCACTAGGAATGTTTTGTGATAATTGACAGTTGACAATTAACAATTGACAACTGTCAATTATCTATTGTAAATTATAGCAGGGAAGTGAATTTTATTTCTAATAAATATTTTGTGAATCTAAATAGAGAAGAAACTGTTAAATATCTATTAATAGAAAAACATATAAAAAAGTTGATAGATACAAATAAAATTGAAGACGGGGAGAAACTACCTTCTATAAGAGAAATGGCAGAATTTTTAAATGTAAATAAAATCACTGTGGTAAATGCCTATAAAAGACTTCAAGCTGAAGGCTATGCTGCTCAAAAAATTGGCAGTGGAACTTATGCTAAAAAGAGGGATATAAATAAGAACTTTAGTAGAGAATACTCAAAGGTTCTGAAAAAGATATCTAGCAATGAAGTAGAAAATTATATAGATTTTACCGGAGAAACTCCAAGTGGTGAATTTTTTCAAATAAGTTTCTTTAAAGGTGTTTTAAATGAGGTTCTGGATAGGGATGGCTCATCGGCTTTGATATGTCAAGAATCCCTCGGATATGATGGACTCAGAAATAGTATAAGTGATGTGTTCTGGAATGGAAATATAGATAAGGATGATATACTTATAGTTTCAGGAGCGCAGCAAGGTATAGATGTAGTTTCAAAGGCTATTTTAAATACAAATGATACTGTAATAGTCGAAAAACCAACATACAGTGGGGCACTATCTGTATTTAAATGGAGGAGAACTGAAATAATCGAAACTCCTATTGAAAAAGATGGAATTAATATAGACAACCTTGAAAAAATACTTAAAAAAAACAAAGTGAAATGTTTTTATACAATGAGTTATTTTCAAAATCCTACTGGGATAAGCTATAGCAATGAAAAGAAAAGGCAAATACTTAGATTAGCCGATATATATGATTTTTATATAATAGAAGATGATTATCTCTCAGAGTTAATTTATGATGATAACATAAAATATAATAGTTTTAAAAGCTTAGATAGTAGTGACAGGGTTGTTTATATAAAAAGCTTTTCAAAAATATTTTTGCCAGGAATACGAATTGGATATTTGATACCTCCTAAGAAATTTAAAGAAAGTATTCAAAATTCAAAAATAAATACAGATATATCTACATCCAGTCTTATGCAAAGGGCTCTGGATTTATATATAAGAAAAGGTTTGTGGCGAAATTATATAAATGATTTAAATGTAGTCTATAAAAAAAGATATGTATATATGAAAAAATGTATAGATAAATATTTAAAAAATCAGGTAGAGTTTGTAGAACCAGGTGGAGGACTGCATTTTTATTTAAAAATAAACCAGAACATAGTTATAGATTCTATAGAGCTTTTTAGAAAATCAAAAAATAGAAGAGTTCTAATTACACCAGGTACATTGTTTTATAAAGTACCTTCAGAAGGTAAAAAGTACTTTAAAATTGGTTTTTCACATGTGGATGAAAAGAATATAGAAAGTGGAATTCAAATATTAAGTGAACTTATAATTATGTAATTTGTAGTATATATTAAAATAGTTTAGAGGGATATTTTGAAAGGTGGGTTATCTGTGAGTTACTTTACAGTAAAGGATGAAGCTAGTTGTCAATTTGAGGAGAAAAAGTCTATATTTATAGGAAGTATAAAAAGAGTTTATACTGAAAACGAGGCTAAAAAATTTATAAGTAAAGTAAAGGAAAAAAATATTAAAGCAACACATAATGTATATGCTTATGTAATTGGAGAAAAAATGAATATACAAAGATACAGTGATGATGGAGAACCTCAGGGAACTGCAGGAATACCAGTACTAGATGTCATAAAGAAAAAGGGAATAACAGATGTGGTAATAGTAGTTACTAGATATTTTGGAGGAACCCTTCTAGGTAAAGGAGGATTAGTAAAGGCTTACACAAAGTCTGCTGCTCTCTCAATTGATGAATCTGGAATAGTGGAGAAAGTAAAAGGATGTCAGTTGGATATATTTATAGAGTATGATACTTTGGGAAAATTACAATACATGTTTGAACAAAAGTCGATTCACATAGAAAATATAGAATATACGGAGAAGATTTGTGTGTCGATAAACTACATTTCGGAAGATGTAGATAAATTAATAAATGAGATTATAGAACTGACAAATGGAAAATGTGAAGTGATAGTTGGAGATGAGGAGTTTTATTTTAAGATGGATTCAAGGCTTATTAAAGAACAAATAGCGAAGTAACATTGGACTCCTAAATGGCTAATTGCAAGTAGGGTACATTTGTGTTTAACAGCTTTTATATGATATAATACAATTTGCATAATTAATATAAATAATTATAACCGTAAGTTAGGGGGAAATTTGTATGTCAGGACATTCAAAATGGCATAATATACAAGCAAAAAAAGGTAAAGCAGATGCAAAAAGAGGTAAGATATTTACTAAAATAGGTAAGGAACTGGCAATTGCTGCTAAAGAAGGCGGATCAAATCCGGATTCCAATTCAAAATTAAGAGATGTTATAGCAAAAGCTAAGGCAAATAATATGCCTCAGGATACAGTACAGAGAGCAATTAAAAAGGGTTCAGGAGAGCTTACAGGAGTAAACTACGAGGAAATATCCTATGAAGGTTATGGACCAAGTGGAGTTGCTATGATAGTAAAAGCTTTAACTGATAATAAAAATAGAAGTGCTAGCAATGTAAGGGCAGCATTTTCAAGACATGGTGGTAATTTAGGTGCTAACGGCTGTGTAGGATGGATGTTCCAGGCTAAAGGCCAGATAGTAATAGAGAGAAAAGAAGACATGGATGAAGACGAAATAATGATGCAGGTATTGGATGCAGGTGCTGAAGATTTTACTGCTGAAGAAGAAGTCTTTGAGGTAATTACTGCTGTAGAAGACTTTGGTACAGTAAGGGAAAAATTAGAGGAACAGGGTTTTGAATTCCTGTCTGCAGATATTACAATGATACCAGATAATACTGTAGCCGTTGATATGGAAACTGCAGGAAAGGTTCAAAGACTTGTAGATAAACTTGAAGAAGACGATGACGTTCAGGACGTGTACCACAACGCTGAATTCCCGGAGGAATTTGAGGAATAAAGGATTTTAAGGCATTTAAGTGTGCTTAAAATTCCGTATATATTCCATCACTACATATGAACGTTCAAGTTTTAATACTTATTTGATTAAGGATACCATTTCTCGTGTGATATATATGAAATTTACATGAGGAGTGGTTTTTTGTTATTAACTTAGCTTTCGCAGTTTAAGAATAATGCGAAGCAATATTTTTAATTAATAGTTAAGAATGAAGAATTAATAGTTAATGTAGATTTTTTTCCGTTATACTACAAAAAATCTTTGATTAAGCTTTTCATCACTCGTTTCGCTAAAGCGAAACATTGCTTATTTATATAAGTTTAAAGATTTTTTGCGATAGCTAAAAATCATCTTTCACTATCGGATTGGCCCCCGCAAATGGGAATAATTCATTCAAATACTAGCTAATTCTTAAAATTTCATTTTTGATATGGTGCTGATTTTCAGTACCATATCAATTATTATAATCTCACAACTAAG
>NZ_LROS01000011.1 GCF_001675165.1 Clostridium ragsdalei P11 | reverse complement strand
AAGATAGCTTAGTTGTGAGATTATAATAATTGATATGGTACTGAAAATCAGCACCATATCAAAAATGAAATTTTAAGAATTAGCTAGTATTTGAATGAATTATTCCCATTTGCGGGGGCCAATCCGATAGTGAAGGATGATTTTTAGCTGTCGCAAAAAATCTTTAAATTTATATAAGTCAGTGTCTAGTAATGTTTTGCTTTAGCAAAACGAGCATTCAAAAACTTAATTAAAGATTTTTTGTAGTGTAACGGAAAAAAATCTACATTAACTATTAATTCTTCATTCTTAACTATTAATTAAAAAATTGCTTCGTAATTTTTTATATTAAGTCAAAATTTTATATGTGCGAAAGTTGAGTATTTATAAAACTAAATTAAAAAGGAGTTTAAACACATGAAATTAAAAACAATTTTTAGTAAATTATTGATAGTGCTTATGGCTATAACTGTAGTTTCACCTATTTCAGGGAATAGAGTTTATGCAGATGCCTATAAAGTTGTAACCTTAGGAGGAGATCTAACAGATAGCCAAAAACAAGAAATGCTTAAGTATTTTGGAGTTACCAAACAGGATGCTAATGTAATAGATGTCAATATAGATGAAGAAAAAAAGTATTTAGGAGATGTTGCAAGCAGTGATAAAATAGGTACAAAATCTATATCCTGTGCTTATGTAGAACCAACATCAAGTGGTGGATTAAATGTATCTACAAATAACATATATTGGGTAAGCAGCAGCATGATAAAAAATGCACTGATTACTGCAGGAATAAAAAATGCAAATGTTAAGGCAGCAGCTCCTTTTAATGTATCTGGAACAGCAGCTCTTACTGGAATTTTAAAGGGGTTTGAAAATAGTGCAAATGGCGGCAAAATTGATGAAAATAAAAAGAAAGCTGCCAATGATGAATTGGTTACTACAGGAGAGTTAGGAGATAAGATAGGAAAAGACAAAGCTGCGGGTGTAATGAATGATATAAAAACACAAGTAGTTAAAGATAAGCCTACAACTGAAGCTGGGGTAAGAAAGATAGTTGAAAATGTAACTAATAACTATAACTTAAATTTGAGTACTGGAGATATTGATAAAATAACCAATGTTATGAATAAAATAAATGGTTTAAATTTGAATTTTGGAGATATAAAAAGTCAGTTAGGTAGTGTTGCAGATCAGTTAAAGGGTACTTTATCTAGCGAACAGACTCAGGGATTTTTTGCTAAAATTATTAATGCAGTTAAAAACTTTTTTTCTAATCTATTTTAGTATAGTTCAGAATTGAGAGTGGATAATTGAAAGTTATTATTTACTTTCAATTATCCACTTTAAACTTAAATATAATTGGAGGAATAATTTTGGAATATAAAAATTATAAGATGGAAACTTTTATACCTGAGGAATATGTGACAAAACTTCGAGAGAGTTTGAATGATATAGGAGCATTGACTATAGGCGGAAATTATGATAACTGTATGTCAGTTTCTAAAGTTACAGGGTACTGGAGACCACTTTCAGGAGCAAATCCATTTAAAGGAGAAAAGGGTGAAGTAAGTAGAGAAGAGGAATGTAAAGTAGAGTTTTGCTGTAAAAGTGAAATAGTAGAAAAAGCTATAAGCACTATAAGAAAGGTTCATCCTTATGAAGAACCGGTTATAAACGTAATACCCATTTCGAATTTTGTAAAATATTAAAAAGCATGAAGCTCTAGTAACTTCATGCTTTTTAATATATATTATATTTTTAATTTTGAAACTAATCCTTTAAGCTTTTCATTTCTTTCTTTAGCATATTCTGAAAGATGCTTAGCTTTCTCTGATTTTTCCACTATTGTATTAGTTTTCTCAGCAATAGTAGTAGTTCCATTTGCACCTTCATTTGCAGCAGTTGTTACACCATTTATTATTTCCGATAAATTTTTAATTGAATCAAGAATTTGGTTTGATGCATCATCAAATTCTGAAACCATGTTTTTAATAAAATTTGCATCTAAACTATACTTATCTGTTGCGTTGAGCATAGTTTGGTAATCTAGTTTAACGTTATTTGTCATATAATCCATCATACCATTTGCACTTTGTGCAAGATTATTTACTGAGGCTATTACTTTTTCTGTTATTTGTTTAATTTTTGAAACTGCATTAGAAGAATCATCTGCAAGTTTTGCTATTTCATCTGCAACTACTGAAAAACCTTTACCGGCTTCTCCGGCTCTTGCTGCTTCTATTGCTGCATTAAGAGCTAGAAGACTAGTTTGTTCGGTTATTTCCATTATAGTGTTTGAAAGAACAGTAATTTCATCAACAGATTTTGATTGTTCTAAGGCATTTTTAAGTTTTTCACTTGTTTCTTCATAAATTTCAAGTCTTTTTTTCTCTGATTCTAAAAAGTTTGCCTTCAATTTTTTAGCAGTATCATCAATTTCTTTAGCTGATACTGCACCTTCTTTAGCCTTGTTAGCTATAACTTCCACTGATTTCTCTATTTCATTTGATGTAGCATTCATTTCTTCTGTAGATGCTGCTGTTTCTTCCATAGTTGCTGATAACTCTTCAGTAGTTGAAGCAACATCTTCTATATTTGAATTTAATTCTTCCATATGTTTTACAGTATCTATAACTGCACCTTCTACATTTGAGGACTCATCTTTGACCCCTAGAACAAGCTCACCAATAGAACCTTGCATTTTATCAATGGATTTTGCAAGTATACCTATTTCATCTTCCTTATGTAAAAACTCTTCTGGCATTTTTTCAGTAAAATCAGCATTTGAAAGTACTTCCAGATGATTACATGCTACAGTTACAGGATAAATATTTCTTTTAATAAGCATAAACATTAATGCAATTACTGCTAGGGTAATAATTATAGCCATAAGCATTATTATTCTGAAAAGTTGGGTATATTCAACATACATTTGTTTATCTGAAATTATTGAGACAAAGGCCCATTTGTTAGCTACTCCATTTAAAACTATTGGAGAGTATGCTTTTAGTGATAAAGTTCCTGTTGCTATGGCTTTTTTGTGCGTTTGGAAACTTTCACCATTAGAAATTTTATCCAAAGTATCTTTTTCACTTTTATCCAAATCAACTACATTATTATTCACTAATTCTTGATTTTTACCATTTGCAACAATTTTACCTGTATTTGTAACTATTGATGCATAACCACCCATAGGTTTTGCTTTGTTGACAGTTTGTTGTAGATTTTGGAGTTTAATATCTGCTCCTACCACTCCTAAAAAATTTCCACTATCATCAAGTATAGGCATTGTTAGTGAAGTAATTAAAGTGCTTTTGCCATCTATTTTATATGTATATGGTTCTATTAAACAAGTTTTTTTCGTTTCCTTTGGAAGAAAATAATAACTTCCACTACTTTCGTCATTATAACCTGAGCAAGGTTCTAGTTTTATACTTCCATTTTCTCGTACGAGATAGGGAACAAATCTACCAGTAGCATCATAACCATCTTTATTTATATAGGAACTATCTTTCCCATCAAATGTATTAGGTTCCCAGGCTGTGTATAATCCTAGTATATCGCTATTTTTTTCTAGTGTAGTTTTTAAAATCTCAATTACCTGTTCTCTGCTTAAACTTCCTGATTTTTTACAATATAAGACAGTATTTTTTATTCCTTCCACGGTGGCCT
Organism: Clostridium ragsdalei P11; assembly: GCF_001675165.1. Lineage (GTDB taxonomy): Bacteria > Bacillota > Clostridia > Clostridiales > Clostridiaceae > Clostridium_B > Clostridium_B ragsdalei. The sequence continues at coordinate 417,811 of NZ_LROS01000011.1, read as the reverse complement.
GTGATACTTTAAAGTCCCCCTGTATATCTTTTGCGAAAGCATCTGATACCTGCTTTGCTTGTTCGTTGGCTTGGTTATAAGAACTTTGTTGAACTTTTTTAAGTGTAACTCCTTCAATAATAACAATTCCTAAAAGTACTACTATGCCAAGTATAATACTTAATTTCACTGCTAAATTTAATTTTTTAAACATCTGTGTCTCCTTTCAAATTTTGTAGGATAATTAGTAACATAATTATCCTATGCTTCTGCATTCTTCATCATTTTCCTTTACTTTTATTTATTCGTTATGTATGAGTGAAAAAATTAGTGCAAATACTAAATTTTGTGTAAAATTTTGTAGATAATTTATATTTTATGTATTGTATATACTAAAAAAATATAATGAACATAAAAATAAAATTAACAGTTGACAACAAAAATGAATTGTACTATACTTACAACATAATAATTTTTAGATAAAAACTTAGATAGGGATCAGTAGATTTGTATTATATTTTAAGAGAGTGGTGTAAGGTGTAAATCCACATATAGTATATTTTGAACTCGCCCTGGAGTTGTAGGCTGAATTACAGTAAGCTGAGCCGGCGAAAGCCGTTATTAAATTAAGTATAAATTTGGATGGTACCGCGACAGACTTCTCGCTCCAAGAGAAGCCTGTTTTTTATATTATAATTTTGCGGTATATAAAAAACTGAAAATAAGAAAACTGTGATAGGAAATAGTAAATGTAATTTATATTTTAAAGAGAGTGGGTAAAAGGTGAAAACCCATAGATGTTGTACATTGAACTCATCCTTGAGTCATAGGCTGAAATTACAGTAAGCTGTATCGGCAAAATGTCGTTATTGAATTGAGTAATAATTTGGGTGGTACCGCGAACAGACTTCTCGCCCCAAGAGAGGCCTGTTTTTTTTATACCCCTAAATATTCAGATAGTAGTTTTTTTACTGGCCAATAAAAAACTTGTGTTATATAAAAATAAATTTAGGAGGATTTAATTATGAGTAAGATAAATATATTTGATACTACACTTAGGGATGGAGAGCAGACACCAAATGTCAGTTTAAACATAAATGATAAACTCACTATTGCAAAACAACTTCAAAAGTTATCTGTAGATGTAATAGAAGCTGGATTTCCAATAGCTTCAGAAGGAGACTTTGAAGCAGTTAAGGCTATTGCACAAAATATAGAAGGACCTGTTATAGTAGGCCTTGCAAGAGCTGTAAAGAATGATATATCTAGAGCATGGGAAGCTATTAAATACTCTAAAAAGCCTAGAATACATGTTTTCATTGCAACATCGGATTTGCATATGAAATATAAACTTAAAATGGAACCTGATGAGGTTTTAAAAGAGGCAGTTGAAATGGTAACTTACGCTAGAAGCTTATGCCCTAGCATAGAATTTTCTCCAGAAGATGCTACAAGAACAAGACCTGAATTTTTATATAAAGTAGTGGAAGCTGTTATAGATGCAGGAGCAGATGTGGTGAATATACCAGATACAGTAGGGTATACTACTCCAAGTGAATATGGAGCATTAATAAAAGGAATTAAAGATAATGTGCCAAATATAAACAAAGCCATAATAAGTGTTCACTGTCATAATGATTTAGGTCTTGCCGTGGCAAACTCCCTGGCAGCTATTGAAAATGGAGCACAGCAGGTTGAATGTGCAGTAAACGGCTTAGGGGAGAGAGCAGGAAATGCAGCACTTGAGGAAATAGTAATGGCAATTAAAACTAGATCTGATTGTTTTAACTGTGAAACAGGAATTATAACAGAAGAAATAACGAGGACCAGCAAACTTGTAAGCCATATAACTGGAATGCAGGTTCAAAATAACAAAGCTGTAGTAGGTGCAAATGCTTTTGCTCATGAATCAGGTATACACCAACATGGAGTTTTAAATTGTAGAGAAACCTATGAAATTATGACTCCTGAATCTGTAGGACTTAAGAAAAGTCTCATAGTACTTGGAAAGCATTCGGGAAGACATGCTTTTATAGAACGTATTGAAGAATTGGGATATAAAAATTTAAGTAAAGAAAAAATAGATGAAATATTCAAAGAATTCAAAGACTTGGCTGACAAAAAGAAGCATGTATCAGATGAAGATATAGAAAGTTTAGTAAAAAATGAAATTTTCCAGGTACCAGAAGTATTTAATTTAAAATATTATCAGGTTTCTACAGGAAATGCTGTAATGTCCACTTCTACTGTAGAAATAGAGTACAATGGCAAAAGTATAAAGGAAGCTTCCTGTGGAGATGGACCTGTAGATGCTACTTTTAAAGCCATTGAAAAAGCTATAGGAATTGATGTTACTTTAAATGACTATTTTATAAAATCTGTAGGATATGGAAAAGATGCATTAGGAGAAGCTACTGTAAAGGTTGAAAAAGAAGGTAAAGTTTTTTCAGCAAAAGGAGTAAGTACAGACATAGTAGAGGCGAGTGGCAAAGCTTTTATAAATGCCATGAACAAGATTCATTATGAAAATTCTTTAAAGAAAGCTGCAGAATGTTAAAATAAAATTTTGATAGGAGTTGATAAACATGGGCATGACCATGACGCAAAAAATACTAGCTCACCATGCGAAAATGGATGAAGTAAAGGCTGGACAATTAATAAAGGTTAAATTGGATTTGGTACTTGGAAATGATATAACTACGCCAGTAGCTATAAATGAATTTAATAAAATTGGTCTTAACAATGTTTTTGACAAAAATAAAATAGCAATTGTCCCTGACCACTTTACACCAAATAAGGATATAAAATCTGCAGAGCAGTGTAAATATGTTAGAGAATTTGTAAAGAAAATGGAAATCAAAAACTATTTTGAGGTTGGAAGAATGGGAATAGAGCATGCTTTAATTCCAGAAAAAGGCCTTGCAGTTTGTGGAGATGTAGTAATAGGTGCAGATTCTCATACTTGTACCTATGGAGCTTTAGGTGCATTTTCTACAGGAATTGGTAGTACAGATATGGCAGCAGGTATGGCTACAGGGGAAGCTTGGTTTAAGGTGCCAGAAGCTATAAAATTTGTTCTTAAAGGAAAGCTTACTAAATGGGTAAGCGGGAAAGACGTAATACTTCATATTATTGGCATGATAGGAGTAGATGGAGCACTTTATAAATCAATGGAATTTACAGGTGAAGGAGTAAGTTCACTTACTATGGATGATCGTTTTACTATATGTAATATGGCCATTGAAGCAGGGGCTAAAAACGGAATTTTCCCTGTAGATGAAAATACTATAAATTATGTAAAAGAACATTCAAAGAAAAATTATACTGTATATGAAGCAGATAGTGATGCTGAGTATAGCAAAGTTATAGAAATAGATCTATCAAAAATTCGTCCTACAGTGGCATTTCCACATATACCTGAAAATACAAAGACAATTGATGAGGTAGGAGACATAAAAATAGATCAGGTTGTCATAGGTTCCTGTACTAATGGCAGAATAGGAGATTTAAGGGCAGCAGCTAGCATTTTAAAAGGAAGAAAAGTTAATGAAAATGTAAGAGCTATTATTTTCCCTGCTACTCAAGCTATATATCTTCAGGCAATGAAAGAAGGACTTATTGAAATATTCATAGAAGCAGGGGCAGTTGTAAGTACTCCTACCTGTGGACCTTGTCTTGGTGGACATATGGGAATACTAGCAGAAGGAGAAAGGGCAGTTTCCACTACTAATAGAAATTTTGTAGGTAGAATGGGACATGTAAAGAGTGAAGTATACCTGGCAAGTCCAGAAGTAGCAGCAGCTTCAGCAGTAACAGGTAAAATTTCATCACCAGAGGAGGTAGTAAAATAATGATAAAAGGAAAGGCAATTAAGTATGGAGATAATGTAGATACGGATGTTATAATTCCAGCTAGATATCTAAACACCAGTGACCATAAGGAACTTGCTTCTCACTGTATGGAGGATATAGATAAAGATTTTTTAAAGAAAATAAGTAAAGGGGATATAATGATAGCTGGTAAAAATTTTGGATGTGGTTCTTCTAGAGAACATGCACCTATAGCTATTAAAGCTTCTGGAATAAGCTGTATTATTGCTGAAACATTTGCTAGAATATTTTTTAGAAATTCCATAAATATAGGACTTCCTATAATGGAATGTGAAGAAGCTGCAAAGGATATAGATGAAAAGGATGAAGTATCTGTAGATACAGTTTCTGGAGTAATAACAAATATAACTAAAAATAAAACCTACAAAGCTGTTCCTTTTCCTGAATTTATGCAGAAGATTATAAAATCAGAGGGACTTATAAACTATATAAAAGAAGAGGTGGAAAACAAGTGAAGATAGCTATGATACCAGGAGACGGAATTGGAAAAGAGATAATTGAACAGGCAAAAAAAGTGTTAAAGGCAGCTTCTGTAAAATATAAATTTGATTTTGAATATGAGGAAGTACTTTTAGGTGGCGCTGCAGTGGATGCAACAGGAGTTCCTCTTCCGGATAAGACTGTTGAAGTTTGCAAAAAAAGTGATGCTGTACTTTTAGGCGCAGTAGGCGGACCTAAATGGGATAGTTTGCCTAGCAAACTTAGACCAGAAGCTGGTCTTTTGGGTATAAGAAAAGCCCTTGGGGTATTTGCAAATTTGAGACCCGCTATACTATTTCCAGAACTTATATCAGCTTCAAATTTGAAGCCAGAAGTACTTGGCGGCGGCCTAGATATTATGATAGTAAGAGAATTAATAGGTGGAGCGTATTTTGGAGAGAAAAACAGAATAGATATTGAAGGTGGAAAAAAAGCCTGGGATACTATAAGCTATACCAGCTTTGAAATAGATAGAATTACTAGAAAGGCTTTTGAAATTGCAAGAAAGAGAAACAATAAACTTACTTTAGTAGATAAGGCCAATGTACTTGAAAGTTCCAAGCTGTGGAGAGAAGTAGTGGGAAACATAGCAAAGGAATATAAGGATGTAGAAATAAATTATATGTATGTGGACAATGCTTCCATGCAGCTTATAAGAGATCCTAAACAATTTGATGTAATTTTAACTGAAAATATGTTTGGAGATATTTTAAGTGATGAAGCTTCAATGCTTACGGGTTCTCTTGGAATGCTGCCTTCTGCAAGTGTAAGGGGAGATTCTTTTGGATTATATGAACCTGTACATGGCTCTGCACCAGATATTGCAGGACAAAATAAGGCAAATCCAATTGGAACAATTATGAGTGTTGCTATGATGCTTAAGTACAGTTTTGATATGGAACAGGCCTATGTGGATATAAAAAATGCCATATCAAAGGTACTTAAAGAAGGTTATAGAACAGGTGATATAGCAAAAGAAGGATCAAAATTGGTTGGTACAGAAGAAATGGGAGACTTAATAGTTAAGAATTTATAAGTTGGACAATTATAACAATTTAATGAAATAGAATGCCCGAAAATACTTTAGCAAGTATTTTCGGGCATTCTATTGTCTTTTTTGAACAATAGAAAATAAATTAGAGGGCTAGTATTAAAATGATATATTTTAGTATTATTCTGATACTAAAATATATCATTTTGATAGAAATAGAAAATAAAAGCACAGTTTCAATAGATTTGTAATATTGGTATTAAAATTGCTGTAAATAAGTGTGAAGAAACTTTACACCAAATGGTTTAATAGGGGGGAAATTAATGGTAAATACAAAGACAAAAGTAATATTAGCAATGTTAGGAATACTGTTAGCACCTGCTGGATTGCCAGGTGTGGCTAAAGCTGATATTAACCAAACCCAAGTAACACAAAATATAATAACAGCACATAGAATAGCAGGCGCTGATAGGTATGCAACCTCAAATGCTCTGTCTGAAAAATTCATATCTGCAGATACTGTAATTATTGCAGCTGGTGATAATTTCCCGGATGCATTATGTGCAGCACCTTTAGCAAAAAAGTATAATACTCCAATATTATTGTCAAGTAGTACTGGACTAAGTAGTGATACAATTGCTGAAATAACTAGATTAAAGGCAAAAAAAGCTATAATTATAGGAGGTAGGAGTAGTGTAAATGCTGCTGTAGAGACTCAATTAAATTCTAAAGGAGTTACGTTCACTAGAATAGAAGGTAAAGATAGATATGAGACATCATTACTTGTAGCTAAACAATTAAATAAGCCCAATGCCGTAGTAGTGGCTTATGGTGAAGATTTCCCAGATGCTTTAAGTATATCAGCAATAGCTTCACAGTTAAACATGCCCATAATACTAAGTGGCAAAAATGGATTATCAGCAGATGCTCAAACTTACATAAAGAATAGTGGAGTAACAAAAACATATGTAATTGGTGGAAAAGGGGTTTTATCAGAAAAGATAGACGCAGAAGTATCTAATCCTGTTAGATTATCAGGCACTGATAGATATGCTACAGACCTAAAAGTATTGAGCGAATTTAGTTCAAAACTTAATTTCGATACTGTATATTTAGCAAACGGAAAAGGTTTTGCAGATGCATTGGCAGGTTCGGCAGTAGCTTCTAACACGTCATCACCAGTGGTATTAGTATCTAATGATATGGATACTAATATTAATAAATATTTACAAAAACGTATAAACTTAAATACTAAAGTAGTAGCTTTAGGTGGTGATTCTGTTGTAGAAGATTCTGTAGTTGGAAAAGTAATGGATGATAAATCATCAGTAAATGTTGCAAAAACATATTCAAATTCTGGAACTTTTACTGGGGATACTGTTACTGGATCAGCTATTATTAGTGCACCGGGCGTTAAACTAAAAAATACAACAATAACTGGAGATTTATTAATTGCATCAACTGTTGGAGATGGAAATATAGATCTTGATAATGTAAATGTAACTGGAAAAGTTATTGTTAATGGTGGTGGAAGTCATAGTATTAATTGCCATAATATGAGTGTTGATACAATTAGTTTGGATAAAGCTTTAGGTGAACAAGCTAGAGTAGTTACAGATGCAACATCGAGTATAACTTCTACAACCATAGAGTCTAATGGAAACGTAGATCAATCAGTAGCAAGTAAAACTGGGAAAGTTATAGTTAATCAGGGTGCTTCAGCTACTTTAAGCGGAAGTTTTGATACTGTTGAAGTAGCAGGAAGTGGAGTAAAGGTAAATGTTCAAGGTGCTAAAATATCTGTTTTATATGTTAGACCAGAAGCATCAAATAGTTCAATAAGTACATCTTCTAGTACAATTATAAAAACCTTAAATCTTAATGCAGCAGCGAGTGTTAAAGGAAATGCTAAAATAACTACAGCAAACATAGGAGTGAGTGGGGCTAGTATAGAAGCTAAGCCTACTACTGTAGCACTTGTTAAAGGTGTAACTGCTATCGTGGGCGGAAAAAATAGAAGTTCAGATGATGGAAGCTCCAAAGAAATTTCAACTGTGCCTACAACAAGCCCATCTACAAATACATCTTCAGGTGGTAGATCAAGTAATAATTCAAATACTATACATTATGAACCACTAAATAATGCAATAAAAGAAGCAAAAACAATAGAAGAAGCTGATTGTACACCAGAAGTGTATAAATCAATATTAAATTCAATAAAAAATGGTGAAGCTTTATTAAATAATTCTAAGGCTACACAAATAGAAGTAGATAAAGAAGTTAAGAAATTAGAAGATTGTTTAAAATTGGTTAAGAGCGAGCAGGGAAAAAAGCTAGTTTTGGAAGCCAGATATATGTTTGGTGAAACTGCAGATGTAAAAGATGTGGATGATAATAATTATATTGATATCTTTATAAAAGATGAGGACTACCTATTTTGTGAAGTTATGGAGAGCAAAGGATTCTTTAAATACATTAATGAGCATGGACAATTTATACAATTACCTACACTAAATGTAGCAGGTAGAACTCTTAAAGATGTAAATATGTTTGAATCAAATTGCAACAAAGACATTTGCAATGCTTTTATAAGTTTGGCAGGAAAGAATGATCTTAAAGAGGTTACATTAAAATCTCTAGAAGGGAAATCTTTTAGAGGAAGCCGTAAAGGTATTAATTACACAATTAATTTTAAGGGCAAGGACGAAAAGCCTACAACTCCAACTGATATCTTAGAAAAAACTATTAAAGAGGCACAGTCATTAAAGAAAACTGATTATACAAAGGAAGCTTATAAAATCATTATAGATGCTGTAAATGCAGGACAAAATGTAACTAAGAAGGAGAATGCAACAACAAAGGAGATAAAAGAAGCAATACAAGGAATCTTGGATGCTATGGAAAAGGCAAATGCATCTCAAGACAAAACCAGCGAAATAAGAGTCGCCTTAGCAAAATTGCCGGAAACAGAAGAAGCAGCAAATAAAATGTTGAAAAGTGAATTGCAGCCTTTATTGGAAGATTATGAAACAAAGGTAAAGGAATCAGGTTTATCTATAGGAGAAATAAATAAATTAGATGATCATGGAAAAGTTGAAATTGCAAATAAAAGAATGGCAGATATTGCTAACGGTGAAAAGGTCGTTCATGAAGCAAAGTTTATTTGTGCATATGATTCAAATGGAAAACCAGGAGCAACTTATCTTGAGAAAGATACGGCAGATGATCTTCCTAAAACTGATGGAAAAGAACATTATTTCCTCAATGTACAGGGTGTAGACTTAAACAATAATATTGATGTGCTGATTGATACTAAGAACTACGGCGTTCTGCTTAAAGATGCGGTGCATGGTAAAGATATGTATACGCCATATCAGAAAGCTAGCCAAACATATATGTTTGTTCCAAAAGCCATGACTATCGGGAATGAAACACCAAAATCCGTAAATATTGCTTTGACTAAAGTTAGGAAAGAAATTGATGCTGACTTAGCAAAATTAGCACAAAAGGATAAGTATGAAGAAGTTACCTTAAAAGATATGATAGGTAAGTCCTTTACTGTAACTTTTGGTTCCTATCTAAGAAATGGGACCCCTTCCCATGATCCTATAACTTATACTGTTCGATTTAAAGAAATTATTCCAACAACAGATAAAACATCACTAATTAATATAATAAAAAATGCAAAAACATTGAAAAAAGAAAATTATACACCAAAAATATATGAAGCTATATCAAATGCAATAAGAGATGCTGAGGTAGTATTAAATAATGAGAAAGCGTCACAAAAAGAAGTAGATAATGCATCAGACTTAATACTGAATGTAGAACTTAGAGCAAAAATGGCAAAAGAAAAAATTAGTTCTATAGGTGCTGCTTTATTAAAACTTCCTAAAAATGAACAAGAAGCCGATTTAGTAAATGAAAAAAGTGATTTAGTACTATTAATAAATGAAATTGAAAAAGATGCATATGATTTAAAAGCTTTTGGAGTTTCAAGTGAAGAGATTCAAGCTTTACCTAATTATGAAAGAATAGATATTGCAAAAAAAAGAGTGAATTTAATAGATCAAACTGGAATGTTTTTTGATCAAACAGAGTATCTATTTGGAAGATATGGAGTTGTTAATTATATTGCTCCTAATAATATAAATGTTAAAGTGGAAAAGGACGAAAAATTAGGAGAGGTATTCGATGGTCATAGTATACTTGACTATATAAAAGACAATAGTTCAAAGATAATACAGCCAATAGCATTGAAAATAGGTGATAGGGTAATTCAAAATGTAAACCTTTTTGACCCAAGCTGTAAAAATGATATTAATGCTGCTTTTACAAGTTTTGTGAATAAAACAAAATTTGAGGATGTTGTCCTTTATGATTTAAGAGGGAAATCTTTTACTGCAACACTTAAAGTTAATGATAAAAATATAGACTATATCTTTAATTTTGATGTAGGTAGCGTAAGTGAAGTTGTGCTAACAGATGAGATAAACGCTGTAAAGGCACTAAATAAGGATAAATATACAGCTGAATCATATAAGGTACTAGAGGATGCAATAACATTTGCAGAATCTGTATTAAAAAATGATAAGGTTATCCAAGCTGATATAGATACTGCATATAACAAAATAAAAGATGCAAAAAATTCATTGAAAGAAATAGTTCCAATAGGACCAGTAGATAAGACAGAATTAACAAAAGCAATAGAAAAAGCAAAAGCAGTAAAAGAGGGAGATTGTACATCAGAGATATACCTTATAATACAAGATAAAATAAAAACTGCTGAGGATTTATTAAGTAATAATGATGCTACTCAAAGTGATATAAATAAATTATCAGAAGAAATAATAAATATATTGGATGGAGCTACAAAAGCTAAAACTGATACTGATAAAATAATAGAAGAATTATCAAAATTACCTGAGAGCAAAGATGCGGCAGCCTTAATAGTTGATAAAGATGATTTACAATCTTTAGTAGATGATATCAATGCAAAAATTAAATCTGCAATGCTTTCAGGAGTAACTGATAAAGAAATAAAATCATTAGCTAATTATGAAAGATTATCCATTGCACAGTATAGAATAAAGATTATAGATCAAAATGCTAAGATTATAGATCAAGCTAAGTATGTTTCTAGCGTAGATTATGTAGATGTCAAAAATGTAGATGTTAACAATAATATTGACCTTACAATTAAAGATGGAACTATACTGCTTAAAGATGCTATTAAAGTAGGGAATATGAAAAATTATATGAAAGACACAAAAAAACTACCTATATATCCTAAAAATTTAAAAGTAGGAGATGTAACACTTAATAGTGTAAATATTTTATTACCGTCAGTTAAAAAGCAACTTGATGAGTCTTTTGCAAAGCTAGCTGGTAAAGATAAATTTGAAGATGTAACTTTGAATGATTTAAAAGGTAAGTCATTTACTGCAGCATTTAAGGTTGTGAGTTCAAGTGAAGTTATAACCTATACATTTAATTTTAAATAGAAGAAGGTTATTTTAAATAGAAGAAGGTTAATGTAGAGTTTCAAAATAAAAATAAACTTATACTCCGAATATTTTTACAACCACAAGTATGTTAAATATTTTGATAAGCCTAATCAGAAAATTTGTAAAAAACCTAAGGCATTTTGAAAACTCGTACCTCAGACAATTCAAAAAGCCTAAGTTTTTTAACAAATTTTCCATTAAGGCTTATATACAAAATATTTAAATATACTTGTTTATTGTAAAATATTCTTACGTATAAGTTTATTTTAGTTAGAAACAGTATATTATATAAATACTTTAACATATTCTTGAGAATCATTTTTATCTAAAATAGGAGAATTTCCTACAGAAATTTAGAGTAGTTTATCTAATGCATACACAATCGTATCAGTTGTATGGTTGATATAATTTATAGGTGTTACTAGTTGAAAGTTGAACTTATACATAAAATATACTAACAAAATTGAAATAACGCTTAAAAACTTTTTATATAAGTCTTAGTGAGGTATTTTAGAAAACCTTAGAAGCTTATATATGTCTGAGGTACGAGTTTATATAAGCTTCTTTAGATTTTCAAAATACCGAGCTTTAGACTTATAAAAAGTTTTTAGTGTGATGAAATTTGTTAGTATATGGCTGGTATAAGTTTAACTTTCAGTATAGAAACTCTACAGAGTAATTTACCTCAATTGATAACTATATTGTCCATCTTCTTCAACATTGTAAAAATCAGAATAATCTATGTCAAAAATATTTTTATGGATATTGCTTATATTTACTTTATTTTTTATGAGATATCCTAGTACGCCGCAGTAAGATATATCTCCAACTAGAAGTGCACCGTAGATTACTCCATCTTTGTGAACTATTTTTTGATAAACTCCATCTCCTTCTAATGTATCAACAGCATAACTTTCATCTGCTATATTTACATTACCAAGGGATACGCATGGAAGGTTAAATAAATTCATTGAGTTCTTCATGCCAAAAGTGTCATGTAATTCTCTATTTATACCTACCATGTTGTAAGCAGCAGTTATTCCCTGCTTTACAGCTATAGGCCATATAGGAGCAGTAAAAGTAACATCTCCTGCAGCATATATATTATCTACAGTGGTTTTACAATGTTTGTCTATGACAATGCCTTTTTCAACTTTTATCCTGCTGTCTTTTATAAAGCTTACATTTGGTCTAACACCAGCAGCAACTATTATCATATCGCAATCTATAGAAGTTGAATTTGATAGTACTGCTTTACTTACAGTTCCGTCTTTATTTAAAACTACCTCTTCCAATTTAACTGAAGTAAAGACATCTATACCTTTTTCTTTTAACAACTTTTCATATATAGTGGATGCAGTTTTGTCCAGTTGAAGGGGGAGAATCCTATCTCCCATTTCTACAACTGAAATCTTTATATTTTTCACCATAAGACCTAAAAGTGCATCAATTCCTACAAGACCTGCACCAAGTATTACCACTTGTTTTGCGTTTTTAAGTTTGTCTTGTATAGCAGTTACATCTTCAAAATTTCTAAGGGAGTACACTCCTTTAGCTTCTCTTAATTTTTTAACTGGGGGAATAAAGGAGGAAGCACCAGAAGCTATAAGGAGCTTGTCAAATTTGAAGCTGCTGTTGTCTTGAAGTAAGACTTTTTTCTTGTCAATATCAATATTGCTTACATCTGCATCTTTTATCCATTCTATATTATTTTTTTCAAAGAAATCAGAATCTACAAAATTTATGGTATCTAAATTTCTACTTCCCTCAAGTACTTTGTGGAGTATACATCTTGAATAAACTGCATCATCCTTTGAAATAATAGTTATTTTGGAGGATTTATCTAACTTTCTTAAAGTTTTAGCAGCATTTATTCCAGCAGCACTGGCTCCTATTATTACATATTTTGTGTGAAAAAATATTTTTATTGTTAAACCACTCATAGGAGATCTGCCTCCTTTTCAATATAAATTGCTTCTGTTGGACAATTTTCAACGCATCTAGGTGTATCTCTGTCACCACACAGGTCACATTTAACTACTTTACTTTTGGTCTGAGTATCTGGTTTCAATACTCCATAAGGACAGGACATGACGCACATAAAGCAGCTGGCACATTTATGCTCATCATAGGATACTATACCAGTTTCAGGATCTTTAGTCATGGCACCGCTCATACATGTCATTACGCACTCAGGTTCGTCACAGTGACGGCAAAATATAGGAAGCTTGTTTCCATTATCATCTTTAGATATATGATTTCTACTTTCAAGAAATTTATTGCTGAGATCCAGATCATAAAAAGATTTCCCATTTTCATTGTGTTCTGCCATACAAGCTAAAGTACAATTTAAGCATCCGGTACATAAATCCTTATTTATCATTATTCTTTTCATGAGATCACCCTCTAAATTTTAATTAAGACCTAAGCTTTTCCTTCTTGCAAGTATGGTTTCTTCTAATTTATCTGCAGCTTTTATTACATCGTCTTCTATTATAAGCTTGCCGCCTGTTAGATTTTCCATATCTTCACATAAAACTTTTGTTACCACTTTGCTTCCACCAATGAAAGGAGATATAGCAAGGTGAAGTGGTAATCCAAGGGCAAGACCAAAACTTCCATCTGCCAATGCTTGTTCTTCAAGCCATTGAGGTGCAGAAAGCACAAGTGGAAGCTGTGGAATATCTATTTTTAGGTATTCTGCTAGTTCTTTTGCTACAATTTCCAATCTTCCAATAGCAAGACATGGACCAAAATTTAGTACAGGTGGTATACCTAGGCTCTTACATACTTCTTTTAAGCTATCTCCTGCAAGTTCAGCAGCTCCTGGAGACATAAGTCCTACATTTTCAAGTCCACCACTTGAACAACCTGCAGAAAGTACAATTATATTTCTCTTTATGAGTTCTTTTGTAAGTTCTACTGTAAATACATCGTGACCTTTGGCAGTTAAGTTTGAACAACCTACTATTCCAGCAACACCTTTAATTTTTCCAGCAGCAATTAAGTCTACAAGAGGTTTCCAACTTCCGCCTAAGAAGGATTTTAAGGAACCTTCACTTACACCTGTTATGACGTCATCAAAGCCATGGTTTTTAGGAATATTCATTGTAACTTTAGATCTTCTTTCCTTATAACTTTCAATAGCCGTATCTATAACATGGTTGCTTATTTTTTCTCTATCTTTAAAAGAGTATTCTACATATTCTGCATTTGATTTTTTAGAAACGTCATCTAGGCATATCATTTTAACCATGAACTTATCAGCTATTGGCTCGATGCCAGGAAGAGTACAGTTAAATTCAGATACTATTGCATCTATACCTCCAGTTGCTATTAAGGCTTCACTTGTAAAGTTATTTCCTGCATGACCGGAGAAAACATCAGTATAGTATTTACCTCTTAACTGTAAATCCTGTCCGACACAGGTACATCCAACTAGTTTGAATCCTTTAGCACCAACTGCTTGGGCTTTTTTTACAGCTTCAGGTTTTACAAGTTCTTCTTGAAGGTGGGCAATCATGGAGTGCTGGTGGCCTGTTATCATCAAATTTATATAATCCGTATCTACAACTTTAAAACCAACTTTTGCAGGTCTTATAGCAGGTTCACCTAAAATTATGTCATTTAATAAATTTGTAAGGGTAAGTCCGTAAATCCCAGTGGATATTCCAAGTTTTAAACAATTTAGAAGCATATCTACAGGGTCGCTGTTTAGATTTGTAGAAGTTTTTACTACACCATCAAAAACTTCTGATTTTGCACCGCCAGGCATTATATTTAATTTGTTCCAATTTTCTAGTCTAGGTGCATAAGCTAATTTATTTATAACTTCCATTTTTTCGAATTTTGGTTTGTATAAGTCCTTTAATACGGCATCAGCTACTAGTACAGCTTTTTTATGTGGGTCAGATTCTGTTATACCAAGTTTTTCTGCTAGGGTGTTGAGAGCATTCATTCCTTTTATCTCTCCGCCGGTTTCACCTACTGATTTTACGTTTCTAGCTGTATTTTCGACTATATGGATATAACATCCACTGCCGGCAGCTACAGCTCTAAGAAAGTTTCTTGCAACCATGGTATCAGCACTAGCACCACATACTCCTCTTGGAGCTTTAGGTGTTATTCTGCAGGGACCGTTTGCACAGAGTCTACAGCAGACTCCTAGCTGACCAAAACCACATTTAACACTTTGGCTTTCTACCCTATGATGAGAAGTTTCTACACCATCTAGAGAACCTATAAACTTTTCAAGTACCTTATCTGCTGACTTACAAATTTTGTTATTTGACATAATAAAACCTCCAAACTATACTATTTAAGTATACTATTAAATTATTAAAATTACTGATTAGGATTATTCTCCTAAAGGATAACGTATTCTAAGTGCTAAAGATACTAAGAATACTTATACTAAGAATCAAAAACTGTAATAGTTTAATAGTATTAATTAATACTATTTATTTACAAGTACAACTAACTAAAAAATAATTGTTATCCAATAACAATAATATAAACCTTTTCGGTTTCCTTGTCAATATAAAATATAAAATAATTCTTATTTGATTGAAAATTATTCTATATTGATATAATAGAAGAATAGAAGTATTAAAAATTAAGGAGAAAAACATATGACAAAAGTTTTGTTTAATGAATTAGGTATAAATGGAGAAATAACAGAAGGACTAAAAAAAGAAGGCATTGAATATGCTGCAGAAATACAGTATAAGGCCATTCCAGAAGCTCTTTTAGGTAAAGATGTAGTAGGAGAATCAGAAACAGGCAGCGGAAAAACGTTAGCTTATATTGTTCCTATATTTCAAAAAATTGATTTTGAAAGTAAAGATGTTCAGGCATATATACTTGCACCCACACATGAACTTGCAATTCAAATACATAATGTAATAAAAAATTTAGCTAACAATTCAGGTATTCCAGTTAGGTCTGCAGCTATAATAGGAAATGTAAATATAAAAAGACAGGTGGAAATTTTAAAAAGTGAAAAGCCGCATATAGTAGTGGGTTCTACAGGAAGAATACTTCAACTTATTAAAATGAAAAAACTAAAATCGCATAATATCAAGACCATTGTAGTAGATGAAGCAGATAAACTTCTAGATAAGAACAACATAAACGATGTTAAAGCTATAATAAAAACTACATTAAGAGAAAGACAATTAATGTTTTTTTCAGCTACAATAGATGATAGAACTTTAGATATAGCAAGGGACTTAATGAAAGATTACAAATTTATAAAGGCAGAACAAACAACTTCTATGAATGAAAACATAAAGCACATGTGTTTTATGTGTGAAAGAAGAGATAAAATATTAATTCTAAGGAAACTTGTACATATATTAAATCCGAAGAGGGCCATTGTATTTGTAAATAAGCCAGATGAAATAGAAATGCTTACAGAAAAATTAAAATATCATAAATTAAGAGCAGAAGCTATATATGGAGCTGAAGACAAGAAAGTGCGTAAAAGAGCTTTAGAAAGTTTTAAATTAGGTAAAATTAATTTATTAGTAGCTTCAGATATAGCAGCAAGAGGACTTGATATAGAGGATGTAGATTATGTTTTCAGTTATGATATACCAGAAGATGCCGACAATTATTTACATAGATCAGGGAGAACAGCAAGAGCTGGCAAGGAAGGTACGTCTATATGCATAATTACAAATAAAGAGCAGAAATTATTAAAACAGTATGAAAAGGCATTTAATATAAAAATAGCTTTAAAAGATATGTACAAAGGGAAAATAATAGAGCATATATAAGAAAAAGGGTTATTAAGTATATTAAAGCTTGCAAAAAATGATCTCAGTGATAAAAAATTGCTGGGATCATTTTTTTAAATCCTTATAAAATCCTTAAAATTAGTATTTACAATTAGCATGAATTGATAAGGGAGGATTTATAAAGATGGAAAGATATATTTTACAAACAAAAAATTTATGCAAAAATTTTAAAGGACAGCTAGCGGCAAATAATATTTCACTTGCAATAAAAGAAAATTCCGTTTATGGATTGCTTGGCCCTAATGGTGCCGGAAAATCTACTACATTAAAAATGATTACAGGGATACTTAAGAAAACTTCAGGTGAAATTATTTTTGAAGGACATCCCTGGAGCAGAAAAGATTTAAAGGATATTGGAGCACTAATTGAAGCTCCTCCACTATATGAGAATTTAACTGCAAGGGAAAATCTAAAGGTCAGAACTACACTACTTGGACTTAAGGAATCACGTATTGATGAAGTACTCCAAACGGTTGATTTAACAGATACAGGGAAAAAGCGTGCAGGTCAATTTTCCATGGGTATGAAGCAGAGACTTGGAATTGCCATTGCACTACTTAATCACCCTAAGCTTTTAATTTTAGATGAGCCTACTAACGGACTAGATCCTATTGGTATTCAAGATTTGAGAAATCTTATTCGTTCTTTTCCAGAGCAGGGTATAACAGTTATTTTATCTAGCCACATATTGTCTGAGGTAGAGCTTATTGCAGATCACATTGGAATTATTAGTAATGGAATTTTAGGATATGAAGCAAAAATTAATCCGGGTGAGGATCTAGAATCACTCTTCATGGAAGTAGTTAAAAAATCTAAAAGGGAAATGAGGTAATTAAAATGAGTTCATATTTGAAGGCAGAGAACTTAAAGTTAAAAAGGACAATGACTAAAAAACTTGTTTTGATTTTCCCAATTGTCACACTTTTTTTTGGCTTTATGACAGGAGTTTATTATCAATTAAATACATTTAATTGGTGGTACATGCTTATGCTGCCGGGAGGTGTTTCACTTTTTTGCGCACTTGTAAATCAAAAAGAAGAGAAGAAAATTAAATATAGAGCTATTTTCTCTATGCCTATTGATTTAAAAAAAGTTTGGGTTTCAAAAGTTATTCTTATAGCTGTTTATGTTTTATTTTCTTGTATTCTTTTGGTGTTAGGAGTTGGTATAGTAGGAAAATATGTTTTGCCAAAAGTTATTTCAAGTTTTGCTTTAAGTTCTATAGTTACTATTCCAGGTATAAATGCAATTACAGCAGCTATTGTTATTGCAATAACGTCACTATGGCAAATTCCACTTTGTCTATTTTTAGCTAAGAAATTTGGATTTTTTGTACCGGTTATTTTAAATGTTGCAGTAGGTATAGGCCTTAATGGAGCAATGGCTGTGAAATCCATCTGGTGGATATGTCCGTATAGTTGGACGAGTCGTCTTATGTGTCCTATACTTGGTATACTTCCAAATGGACAGCTGCCAGTAGGAAAAGATACAATGCTTAACCCGGGTGTTATTCCTGTAGGAATTGTGTTATCTATTCTACTATTTATTGTGCTGCTTACTATTACATCAAGTTGGTTTAAAAATCAGGAGGTAGTATAAAATGTTATCACTATTTAGAGCTTTACGGGCTGACTTTCAAAAGTTAAAACATACTCAAATATTTTGGATTCACATTGTAATTCCGATAATAGGTGCATTATTTTTTCTGGTCTGTTACAATTTATTTAACAAGGTAGAGACTATTGAGAAGCACGTACTTTATTTTGAATTACTTGGCATGGTTTTTCCACTTCTAATTGGAATAATTTGCAGCATGGTTGTTTCACAGGAAGAACAAGCAGGTCAATTTCAAGTGCTGCTCGGCAGCACAAAGTCAAGAAGTATTTCATGTTTAAGTAAGCTGATTACCTTAATTTTTATGGGAATGCTTTCACTATTTTTAGCTCTTGCTATAGTACTTTTTGGATTAAAATTGTTTTTACATGTATCCAACATTCCTTATTTATTATATTTTCAGGCGTTTGGATGGCTTATTTTTAGTAATATATTTATTTATGTATTAAGTTTTTTTGTCAGTTTAAAGTTTGGCAGAGGAGCATCTATTTTTCTAGGAATTGCAGGTATGCTCATTGCTGCGCTAATGATTACAGGACTGGGAGATAGATGCTGGATGTATCTTCCCTGGGCATGGGGTGTAAGGTTTTGTGATTTTGCTACTTTGAATTTTATGTCTGCAGCTATGCATAAAGAAATTCCTTATCTTTTATATAATATTCAAAAAGCATCGTGTATTACAGGTGCATATACTTTGGGAATATTGATGCTGCAACTTTTATGGTTTAATTTTTGGGAAGGACGCAAGTGTGATGAATAATATTTTTAATTAATAGTTAAGAATGAAGAATTAATAGTTAATGTGGATTTTTTTTCGTTACACTACAAAAAATCTTTGATTAAGCTTTTGCTGATTTATATAAATTTAAAGATTTTTTGCGATAGCTAAAAATCATCCTTCACTATTAACTTTTCATTATTAATTCTTAACTAATTTGAGGGGGATAGCTATGGCCAAGATTCTTGTAATAGATGATGAAGAGGACATTTTAGTACTTGTAAAAAATGTTCTTGCGAAAGATGGACATGTTGTTACAATTGTCAATAATCCAAAAAAAATTCTGCTTAATGAGTACGCAAAATATGATCTTATTTTATTGGATGTTATGATGCCAGATATAGATGGCTTTGAATTATGTGAGAAAATTCGTGATATAGTAGACTGTCCAATCTTGTTTTTAACTGCTAAAACTATGGAAAATGACGTAATGTTTGGATTTGGAATAGGTGGGGATGATTATATAAAAAAACCTTTTAGTACAGGAGAACTTCGTGCTAGAGTAAATGCCCATCTGAGAAGAGAAAAAAGAGAAAAGCACAATATGATTTCTATCTCTGGTATGAAATTCAATTTGGCAAGTAAGGAAATTATTATAGAAGATAAAAAGGTGCCTATGACAAAAAGTGAATATGCTATTTGTGAATTTCTTGTACGCAGTAAGGGACAGGTTTTTACAAAAGAGCAAATTTACGAAGCTGTATACGGATATGAAAGGGAAAGTGACAGCTCAGGTATTGCAGAGCATATAAAAAATATAAGGGCAAAGCTTGCTATTTTTGATTTATCTCCAATTAAAACGGTTTGGGGGATTGGCTATAGATGGGAATAAATAAAAAACCAGTTACAATGAGAAGAATTTTTTTTAGATATCTAATAACGTTAGCTATTACATTTATTATTGTTTCAGCATTGTATCTTGAATTTGTTTTTTTGCTTATAAAGGCTAACGTATTTTTACCTGCAAATTATAGTGAAAATCTAGCCTCAAATGTAAAATCTAAACTTCAATCAGCACAGACTATAACAGAAAATATGATCCCTAAAGGATGCAAATTTGTTGTTTTCGATAAAAGTTATAGAGTAGTTAAAACAGATTTAAATTCTAAAGATTTAGACGAAGCAAAAAGGTATGCAAGGGGGCAGGGGTATAATAACCATTGGGCGACGAAACAGTATTATATCATACAAAGAAAAGATGGTTTATGCATACTTCAGTATTATATCATAATGAGGTACAGTTCTGACTTTTTAAATAGTAATTTACCTAATCCTCAAGGAATGTTTGTTTTGGTGTATATTTTTTTATTTGTTACCATTATTTTTATAATTTCAACGCTTTATGCACGAAAGCTAAAAAAGCAGTTAAATCCCTTACTTGAAGTATCAGAAAAAATTAAAGAACAGGATTTGGATTTTGAGATAACTCATTCAAGGATAAAAGAATTTGACAGTGTTTTATTGTCACTGTCAGATATGAAAGAGGAATTAAAAAAATCCCTAAAAGAGCAGTGGCATATTGAACAGGATAAAAGAAAGCAGATTTCAGCTCTTGCCCATGATATAAAAACACCCCTTGCGGTTATTAAGGGCAATGCAGAATTATTAATAGATTCACCTTTAAATGAGGAACAGAAGGAATATACAGCATTTATTCATAAAAATTCTAATCAAATTGAGAAATATATAAAAACACTTATTGAATTATCTAGAGCAGAAGAAGGCTTTTGCATACAGCTAAGTAAAGTGAATACAGGAAAGTTTGTAGAAAATATTCATAATCAATTAAATGCACTTGCATGTACAAAAAAGTTACAAGTTGAATTTGAGGAAGAGTGTTTGCCGCAAGAAATTATAATTGATGAAAGTTTACTATATAGAGCAATTATGAATGTCATTTCTAATGGCGTGGATTACTCACCAGATAATAGTAAAATTTATTTTAAAGCCGCAGGTTTTCAGGATAACATATGCTTTACCGTTACTGATAGTGGTAATGGCTTTTCAAATAAAGACATTAAATTTGCTGCAGCACAATTTTATATGGGTGATAACAGTAGAACCTCTAAAACACATTATGGCATGGGATTATTTATTGCCTATTCTATATTAAAGCAACATAAAGGAGATATGTATATAGGAAATTCACCTATTACAGGAGGAGGGCAAATCACTCTTCAAGTTCCACTAGAATGAAATTTATATGACATTTTTTGAAAATAAATTTGCATAATTTAAATATTACTTATATAATAATTTTGAAGTTAACTACCTTCTTTTTCGAGAAGGTTTTTTTTCGTAAATATGATGGAAATATAGAATTATTAATTATGAATATAAATATTTGAAAGGGGAAATTTTATGGAGGGCAAAGAAAGAAATGTCTATGATGTAAACTCCTTAACTTCATTGGAGAAACTTGAACCAGTACGTGTTAGACCGGGAATGTACATAGGATCAACTGGCAGTAAAGGTCTCCATCATTGCATATGGGAGCTTTTGGACAATGCTATAGATGAAATTTCCAATGGATTTGGAGATAGGTCATATGTTACCTTAAACAAGGATGGCAGCGTGTCTGTGCAGGATAATGGAAGAGGAATACCTACTGGACTTCATCCTGTAAAGAAAAAAAATGGAGTGGAAATGGTGTTTACCGAACTTCATACAGGAGGAAAATTCAATAATTCAGTATACAAGACTTCAGGAGGTCTCCATGGTGTAGGGGCAGCAGTAGTGAATGCTCTGTCTACTTGGATGGAAGTAGAAGTCAAGCAAAATGGACATATATATAAACAAAGATTTGAATATGCCTATGATAAATCAGTGAAAAAAAATATGCCAGGTACACCAGTAACAGCTATTAAAGTAATAGGAGATACAAGTGATACTGGTACAAAAGTAACCTTTATGCCTGACAACAAAGTATTTTCTACAATTGATTTTAAAATTGATGTAATAGATGAAAGGTTAAAAGAGTTGGCCTTCCAAAATAAAGGTATAACTTTAAAATTAATTGATAATACTGGAGAAGAAAGTATAGAAAGGGAGTACCATTCGGAAAGGGGACTTCTAGATTTTATAGATTATTTAAATGAGAGTAAAACACCTATTCATAAAGATCCAATATTATTTGAAGGAGAAAGAAAGATAAATGATTTAAGTATGTATGGAGAGGTGTGCATGCAGTTTACGGATTCTACTACCTACCATATAGCAAGTTATGTAAATAATATTCCTACTACAGAATCAGGAACTCATGAAAGTGGATTTAAAACAGGTATGACCAGGGCTTTCAAAGAGTGGGCTAAAAAATTAAATTTACTGAAAGAAAAAGATAAGGAATTTGAAGGGGACGACTTAAGAGAAGGGATGACAGCTATAGTTAAGATAAAAATAACTAATCCTATATTTGAAGGTCAAACCAAGACAAAGCTTGGAAATACGGAAGCCTATACTATGATGAATGATCTTGCCTATACAAAGCTTTCAGAATGGATAGAAGATAATAAAGAAATAGCATCTGCTATAATAAATAATGCTCTTCATGCTGCGGCAAGAAGAGAGAAGATAAAAAAGATAAATGATGCGGAAAAGAAAAAGATAGGTAAAGGTGCAGCTCCTCTTGCAGGAAAAGTTGCTGTATGCACATTAAAGGATTCTTCAAAATGTGAATTTATAGTAGTTGAAGGTGATTCTGCCGGAGGCTCTGCAAAACAGGCTAGAGATAGAAGATTTCAGACTATAATGCCTTCTAAGGGTAAAATTATGAATACGGAAAAACAGAAGCTTGAAAACGTCCTTGGAAGTGAAGAACTTAAGATATTTAATACTGCTATAGGTACTGGAATACTTGAAAATTATAATGAAAGTGATTTAAGATATGATAAAATTATAATTTTAAGTGATGCAGATGTAGATGGATATCATATAAGATCCCTTTGGATGACTTATATATATAGATATATGAGACAGCTCATTTCAAATGGCCACCTTTATATAGCACTGCCGCCCCTTTATAAAGTATATAAGCAGAATAAAGGTAAAGAGGTAATTAAGTATGCATATAGTGATGAGAAACTGCCAGATGCAAAAAAGCAAATAGGAAAAGGTGTGCTTGTACAGAGATACAAAGGACTTGGTGAAATGAATCCAGACCAGCTCTGGGAAACTACTTTAAATCCTGAAACGAGAACACTGCA
This sequence comes from Clostridium ragsdalei P11, assembly GCF_001675165.1. Taxonomy (GTDB): domain Bacteria; phylum Bacillota; class Clostridia; order Clostridiales; family Clostridiaceae; genus Clostridium_B; species Clostridium_B ragsdalei. Next base: position 394,569 of record NZ_LROS01000011.1, on the reverse strand, counting down.
GCAAATAACTATAGATGATGCTGCTAAAGCTGAAAAGATGGTATCACTTTTAATGGGAGATGTAGTTGCACCTAGGAAAAAATATATGTATAAATATGCACAATTTTAGATTATGCACAATTCGCAGTTAATGAAATTTTATTAGATAGCCTATAGCCTAAAGTGAAAGAATCGGAGGAAATGGATTTGGTTAAGAACACAGTAATTCCAAAAGATAATAATATAATAAAAATTCCTATAGAAGAAGCTATGCCGGACAATTATCTTCCTTATGCAGTAGAAGTGGCAAAGGATAGGGCACTTCCTGATGTCAGGGATGGTTTAAAACCTGTACATAGAAGGATAATATATGGTTCATATATGTTAAAAGCGTTTCCAGACAAACCGTATTATAAGTCTGCCAGGATAGTAGGAGACATTCTTGGAAAATATCATCCTCATGGAGATACTTCCGTATATGACGCCATGGTAATACTAGCCCAGGATTTTACAACTAGGATGCCAATTATAGATGGTCATGGAAATTGGGGAAGTCAGGATGGAGATAATGCAGCTGCTATGCGTTATACAGAAGCAAGACTTACACCTATTGCTATGGAAATGATAAGAGACATAGAAAAGGGTGTAGTAAATATGGTGGACAATTATTCTGGATCTGAAAAGGAACCGGAAGTTCTTCCTGCAAGATATCCCAACTTACTTGTAAATGGAGCTTTTGGAATAGCAGTAGGTCTTGCCACTAACATACCCCCACATAATTTAAAAGAAGTAATAGATGCGACTGTAGCATATATTGATAATAGAGATATAACTGTAGAAGAACTTATGAATTACATAAAAGGACCGGATTTACCTACAGGAGGAATAATTATAGGTAAGAAGTCTATGATTTCAGCCTATGAAACGGGTGAAGGAAAAGTTACACTAAGAGCTAAGACTTCCATAGAAAAATTGGACAGCGGAAGACTTGGAATAGTTATTACAGAGTTCCCTTATAGAAGGAGTAAGGCAAAATTACTTCAGGTAATTTCTGAAATGACTGCAGACAAAAGGTATGCAAGGGCACTAGAGCCTATATCAGACATAAGAGATGAATCTGATAGAAGTGGTATAAGAGCAGTAATAGAATTTAAAAAATCTACAGATATGAAATTGGCTCAGAAGATTTTAAAATATTTACTGAAGAAAACGGATCTTCAATGCAATATATCTTTTAACATGGTAGCATTAGGAGATGGAAAGCCAATAACTATGGGGTTAAAACTCATATTGAAATATTATGTGGAATACCAAAAGGAAATCATAACAAAGAGAACTAAAATGGAGTTGGAAGAAGCAAAAAAGAGATTTCATATTGTAGAGGGATTTATAAAAGCTCTAGGTATAATGGATGAAATTATAAAGACTATTAGAAGTTCTAAATCGAAAAAAGATGCCGCTTCAAATCTTATGGAACAGTTTGATTTTACATACCCGCAGGCGGAGGCTATATTGGAGCTTATGCTGTACAGGCTTACTGGACTTGAAATAGACTCTTTTGAAAAAGAACATGAGAAACTTTTGAAAGTTATAAAAAAACTTACTAAAATATTGGAAAGTGAGAAGGAAATTCTTAAAGTTATAAAAAAGGAACTTATTGAAGTTAGAGAAAAGTATGGGGACGATAGAAGAACTGCTATCGTTGAAGAAGATGAAAAGGCAAAAATAGATGTAGATGAAATTATAATAGATGAAGATATAGTTATCACTATGTCAAAAGAGGGATACATAAAGAGGACCTCTTTAAAAAGTTATAATCGATCTAGTGGAAAAGTCGAAGATATAGAATATAGAGAAGGAGATTTTAACGAGTATTTTATAAATTCCAGCACAAAAGATACCCTTATGTTCTTTACAGATTCCGGTGATATGTATAGGATTAGAGGAATGGATATTCCTGAGTTTAAGTGGAAGGAAAAAGGAGAAAAGCTGGATAATTTAATAAAGGGAATTAATTTAGAAGAAAATCATATAACTTCAGTATATAGTATAAAAGATTTTAATTTGCAAAAGGATTTTGTATTTTTTACTAGCATTGGTGGAATAAAGAGAACAGGAATTGAGTCATTCGTCACAAATTATACAAAACTTATGGCATTAAAATTAAAAAATGAGGAAAAACTTATAGGGGTAGAACTTGTTGATAGAAGTGCAAATGTAGAATTTATAAAAGTAGAAACTAAATCCGGACTTGAGTTTACTGTAAGAAGTCCAGAACTTAATTTAGAAGATAGAAATATAGTTACTACACCACTTGTTACATTACAAGGAGAAGGTTTTGCAGTAAAGATGGATTTTTCAACAGAGCCAGAATATAAAGAGTTTTATATAAACGTAAATAAGTCTGGAATAATTAAAGTTTTAAATTCAGGAAAATCTTCTAAAAGTGTGTTTACTAATTCTTCAAGTTACATATTGATATTTACATTAGATGGAGAAGTTTTTTCTATACCTGCTTTTATGCTTCAGAATGTAGATAATAGTGGCATAGATATTAAGGTATTTATGAAGAATATAGACGTAGGTAACATATTAAAGATAATTTCTGTGGAAAACTTTGATTGTGGATATGTATACTTTTTTACCCAATATGGTATGGTAAAAAAGACAGCATTAATGGAATTTAAACAGGTTGCTGGATGTTCTACTGCTTATAAATTTAAGGATAAAAAAGATTCTCTTGTAAATGTAGAATACAGTGACAAGGAAGAAATAGAAATATTTTTAATAACTGAAAGAGGAATGGGAATAAAGTTTAAAGCAAACACCGTAAATACTATGGGAAAATTAGCTGCAGGTGTTACAGCTATAAGTTTAAAGGAAGATGATAAGGTATCATATTGTTTTCTTATAGATGGTAATGATAGCAAAGATTATAAGCTAAACCTAATTTCTGAAAAAGGAAACAAAGAGCAGATAAATTTAAAAGATGTGGTCCTTCAAAATAGAGCAGGAAGGGGCAAAAGCATTATGCTCATAGTTATGGATGATAAGGTTAAAAAGGTTTATTAATTACTTAACTTTCGAACATGAAATTAACTTAATATAAAAATAATGCGAAGCAAAGCTTCGCAAGTTAAGAATTAATAATGAAAAATTAATAGTGAAGGATGATTTTTAGCTATCGCAAAAAATCTTTAAATTATATAAGTCAGCTCTTAGTAATGTTTTGGTTTAGCAAAACAAATGGTGAAAATCTTAATCAAAGATTTTTTGTAGTGTAACGAAAAAAAATCCACATTAACTATTAATTCTTCATTCTTAACTATTAATTGAAAATATTGCTTTGCAATATTTTTAAACTGCCAAATTTAAAGAGAGTCTTACTTTAAACTAACATAACTGGTTCTTTTAAAGTATGGCTCTTTTCTGTGAGTTTTAAAATAAAATATTAAATACTCAACTTTTCACTAATAAACTATATATAGTATAATTGAGTTATAGTAAAAAAATATTAAATAGGTATTCTATTTAAAAGTAAATTTATGCGTAGATATATTTTTACAATAATGAAGCACATTTAAATATTTTGTATATAAGCCTTAGTAAAAAATTTGTAAAAAGCTTAGAATTTTTTACTTAGACTTATCAAAATATTTAACGGGCTGAAGGTTGTAAAAATATTCGGAGAATAAATTACTTTTCAATCTAGAAATCATTATGTATTACATATGCGAAAAGGAGAAAAAATAATGATAAACGTTGTTAATAATTCAAATAATCCATATTTTAACCTTGCCCTTGAGGAGTATTTTGTGAAATATAAAGATTTAGGAGAAGATATATTAATATTGTGGCAGAATGAACCAGTTATAGTAGTTGGTAAAAATCAAAATACTTATGAAGAATTAAATCTGGAATATGTAGATAAAAACAATATTAAAGTTGTGAGAAGATTGTCTGGTGGAGGCGCAGTATACCATGATCTTGGCAATTTGAATTTTACTATAATAAAAAATAAATCCAAACTGCATAAAAACGATTTCTCTTTCTTTTCACTGCCAGTAGTATCCTGTCTAAATAAGCTGGGAGTTAAAGCAACTTTCAGCGGCAGAAATGACATTTTAATAGATGGAAAAAAGTTTTCTGGTAATTCACAGTATTTTCATAAGGAAAAGTTATTGCATCACGGAACGATTTTATTTTCAAGTGATTTAACTATATTGTCAAAGGCATTAAAAGTAAAAAAAGAAAAATTTGAATCTAAGGGAATAAAATCAGTAAAAAGCAGAGTTACAAATATAAGTGAAAATATTGATAAGGGATTATCACTTATAAAATTTAAAGATATGTTAATTCAGTGTTTTTTTGAAAGCAGAAAAGAAAATCCTAAAAATTATGTTTTAAGTGAGGAAGATACGAAAAAGATAAATGAACTTGTTGACAATAAGTATGGCACCTGGGAATGGAATTTTGGAAAATCTCCTAAGTTTAATTATAATAAAGAAATGAGATTTGATGCAGGAAGTATATGTGTAAAGGTAAATGTAATTGATGGAATAATGAAGGAATTTAAAGTAGAGGGAGATTTCTTTGAGGAAAATCCTATAAAGGAAATGGAAGATCTATTTATTGATAAAAAGTTTAATATTGCAGAGATAAAAAGTATTATAGAAAAAAATGATGTGTCAAAGTATGTTTTAAAACTAACTAATGATGACTTTATGAAATTGTTTTTATAATTTTACATGTATAATTATCAATTTAATACTGTGTTATAATTTATTTGAGGTGATTGTATTATGAAAAAGGCTATAGTTTTACTTGCAAGAGGTTTTGAGGAAGTAGAGGCTTTAACTTGTGTAGATGTTTTGAGGAGAGGTGGGGTACACTGTATAACTTGTTCTATAAATTCGGAAGATGATGTAATGGGTACCCATGAGATACATGTAAAAGCTAACGGCCTGTTAGAAAAAACAGATACGGATAAATACGATGCTTTAATAATACCTGGTGGAATGCCTGGAGCAGCTAATTTGAGGGATAGCTGTGAGGTTATACAAGTTGTAAAAGACTTTAATAATTCTAAAAAGATAGTAGCTGCTATTTGTGCAGGACCTATAGTATTAAAAAAAGCAGGTATTATTGAAAATAAAAAGGTAACTTCCTATCCAGGATATGAAAATGATATAGCACCTGTAAGCTATAGTGAAGATGTAGTGGTCCAAGATGGAAATATTATAACAAGTAGGGGCCCTGCCACTGCTATGCATTTTGCCTTTAAAATTTTAGAAAACTTAGCAGATAAGGACACTTTGGAAAAGTTAAAGAAAGATATGCTTTTTAATTTAGTTTAACAGTATTATAATGTAAATAGAAAATATGAAATACATATGGAGGCAAAACTTGCAAGAATATATACTAGATAATGGGTTGAAATTGTTATATGAATATAGAGCAGGAAAATTAACTTCTCTCTGTATAGGTTTTAATGCAGGGGCATTAGAGGAAGAAAAAAAATTTCATTTAGGTACAGCTCATGCAGTAGAACACCTTATATCTAAGGGAAGTAAAAATAGAAGTGAAAATCAGATAAATTTTGAAATTGAAAGTATATTTGGATTTGAAAATGCTATGACAAATTATCCCTATACAATTTACTATGGTACTTGTCTCTCAGAGGATTTGGAAAGAGCAGTTGAACTTTACAGCGACTTGCTCTTGAATCCTCTTTTTTCAACTAAAGGTTTTAAAGAAGAGATAAATGTAATACTTCAGGAAATTAAGGAATGGGAAGATGATATGTATAGGCATTGTGAGAGTACTCTTTTTAGAAATTCCTTTAAAAAAAGAAGGATAAGAGAACTTATAGTAGGTAATAAAAGCAGCATAGAATCAATTACTTTAGATGAAATAAAAAGTTTTTATGATGACTTTTATTTTCCTGAAAATTGTACCATTTGTGTATGTTCGTCTTTAAATATTAATTTTATTATAGATATAATAAGCACATATTTTGGATTATGGAAAAGTGATTTTAAAAAATATGTGCATGAAAAAAGTTTGTGCGAACCAGTGAGAACTGGAGTATTTGAAGAAATTGTACCAGGCATAACTGGAGCTAAAATTCAATATATATTTGATATACAAAAATTGAATCATAAGGAATTCAAAGCGCTGCTTCTTTTTAATGCTGCTCTTGGACAAGGCACAGATAGTATTCTTTTTAATAAGATAAGGACAGAAAATGCACTGGCTTATGAAGTTGGAAGCAGCATAAAAAATGAAAGGGGAATAAAACTTCTTTCTATAAACATGGGCACTTCTTTTGAAAATGTAAAAAAAGCAATTTCTATAACTTCCGATACAATAGACAAATTGAAATGTTTAAAAGAATATTTTACTGAGGATAAAATAAAGGCTTTAAGTAAAAGTATAAATTTAAAGAGAGAAATAAAATTTGAAAGATCCATTGAATTTTGTAAAGAAGTTGTTACTTCTGAACTTATGCAAAGAGGGTGCAGATATGATGGTTATTCAAATATATATAATTTAGATGATGTCCAAGAAGAAGATATAATTGAAGTTGCAAACAAGGTTATGGTTAAACCCTCTATACAGATTTTAACTGGAAACTAAATCAATTCACAAATTGTGCATTGTGAATTGATTACTAAAAAAGGGGGTGTGGTTATTGCAGGCAAAGTGGATGTTAAAAAGGTGTAAAAAAGATGTAAAAGCTATTGCCAAAATGGCAGGGATAAGTGAAGTTGTAGCTTCAATTCTTGTAAATAGGGAAATAGAAACACAGGAAGAGATAAAAAGTTTTATAAATCCATCCATGAGAGATCTCCAGAATCCGCTGCTCATGAAAGATATGGAAAGAGGCGTGGATATAATATATAGTGCTATAAAAGAGGGAAAAAATATAGCGGTATATGGAGATTATGATGTGGATGGAGTAATGAGCACTTATATATTATACTGTGGACTTTTAAGGTGTGGTGCTATGGTAAAATATCATATTCCTGACAGAATTACAGAAGGTTATGGAATAAATATTCATAGTATAGAAAAACTCAAAGAAGATGGAATACAGCTTATAATAACTTGTGACAATGGAATTTCAGCACTGGATCAAATTAAAAGGGCTGTGGAATTAAATATGCAGGTAGTCATAACTGACCATCATGATATACCTTTTTCAGATGATGAAGATGGGAAAAGAAAATTTTTAATTCCTGAAGCAGATGCTGTTATTGACCCAAAACAGCAAGATTGCAAATATCCTTTTAAAAAACTTTGTGGAGCAGGAGTTGCTTTTAAATTTATTCAGGTGCTTTATGATAAATTTAATATAAAAAAGGAAGAGGCACTTAAATTTATAGAGTATGCAGCTATTGGAACTATATGTGATGTGGTGGATCTCATAGGTGAAAATAGAATTATAGCTAAAAAAGGCCTTGGAATGTTAAATAACACAGAAAACTTAGGAATAAGGGAACTTATAAAAGAGACTTCATTAGAAGATAAAATGTTGAATTCTTACCATATAGGATTTGTAATCGGACCTTGTATAAATGCTACGGGAAGACTCGAAAGTGCAGTTTTAGCACTGGAACTTTTACTTTGTAAAGATCCGGACAGGGCACATGAACTTGCCAAAAAACTTCATGAATTAAATATTCATAGGCAGGATATGACGATTGATAGTCTAAATAAAATAATAGATAAAGTTGAAAAGTCAGATTTGAAAAAAGACAAAGTACTTGTGGTATATGAAAAAGGAGTACATGAAAGTATAGCAGGAATAGTTGCAGGAAGGCTTAAAGAAAGATATAATGTACCTTCTATTGTAATAACTAATGGAAAAGATTTTTCTAAAGGCTCTGGTAGATCTATTGAAGGTTATAATATGTTTGAAGAACTTGTAAAATGCAAGGAGCTAATGTGTCAATTTGGAGGTCATCCTTTGGCAGCAGGGTTGTCTATAGAAGAAGAAAATATAGATAAACTTAGAGATAGATTAAATAAAAATTGCAAACTTACAGATGAGGATATAATACCTAAGATTAGAATAGATAAACAGGTTCCCTTAAACAGCATATCTTTTAAAATGATAGAAGATATAAAGAGATTAGAGCCTTTTGGTAAAGGAAATTCTACACCTGTATTTGGAGAAAAAAATGTGGATGTATTCAGAATTTATTTCATAGGTAAGGACAAAAATACTTTGAAACTATTCTGCAGACTGAAAAATAGTTTAAACAAAATTGATGCACTATCTTTTGATGGAGGGGAAAAGTTTAGACAATTGGTATTTAAAGCTTATGGAAGTGGGGCAGCTTATAAAATTTTAAATAATGATTTTAAAAATCTAAAAATGGATTTTATATATTTGCCTTCTGTTAATGAGTATAAAGGAAATAAGAATATACAGCTTATATTAAAAGATTTTAGATTAGCATAAAATAGAAATAAAACTTGATTTATATTTTTTAAAATTGATAAATGGAGAGATTATATATGAAAACTGCGAGACATACAAAAATACTTGAAATTATTAATTCAAAGGATATAGAAACACAGGAGGAGCTAGTAGAAGAGCTTAAGAGTGCGGGAATAGAAGTAACTCAAGCCACTGTGTCAAGAGATATAAAGAAATTAAAAATTACAAAAGTAGTGGGCCAAAATGGAAAATCAAAATATTCTGTTGTAAGGCATACAGGAAAACTATTTCCTGATAAAATAGTAGCTATATTTTCACAAACAGTTATTGATGTACAAACTATGAAAAATTTTGTTGTAATAAAAACTTTATCTGGTTCAGCCAAGGCAGCAGCAGAAGCTGCAGACTCTTTGGCTTTCGATGGGGTTATTGGCACTGTAGCTGGAAATAATACATTATTTGTAATAACAACAGATGAAAAAACAGCCCTGAATTTGACTGAAAAAATTAGAAAGATGATTTCTAATCAATGAAAAGTACATATTCTTCTGTATAAGTGAATTCGTAAAATAGGTCTTTTCTTTTTTTAGATTCCGTATAATGTAAAATCCTAAGTCATAAATATGTATGTTGCTTCTATTGTTGTACAAAGTATAAATAATTACTATAATAAATTTAAGAGTTGGAAAAATTGTACGAGGAGGAAATAGAATTTGAAAAAAATAATACTTACAGGTGGAGGCTCTGCTGGACATGTTACACCTAATCTGGCCTTAGTTCCAAGACTAAAAGAACTAGGATATAACATACAGTATATAGGAACCGAAAATGGAATTGAAAGAAAAATAATAGAAGATCAAAAAATAGAGTATCATATAATATCCAGTGGTAAACTCCGAAGGTATTTTGATATAAAGAATTTTACTGATCCATTTAAAGTTTTAAAGGGAATACTTCAAGCTATACTTATAATAAGAAAGGAAAAACCCAATATAGTATTTTCAAAAGGAGGATTTGTTTCAGTTCCTGTAGTAATTGCTGCACATATAAATAAAGTACCTGTCATTGCCCATGAATCAGATATAACGCCCGGACTTGCAAATAGATTGTCTGCACCTTATTGCACTAAGATTTGTGCTACATTTCCAGAGTCTTTAAAAAACATAAAGGGCAATAACTCAGTTTTAACAGGAACTCCTATAAGGAAAGAACTTCTAGATGGAAGTAGAATAATAGGCAGGAGAATGTGCGGATTTGATAATGAGAAACCAGTACTTCTCATAATAGGTGGAAGTCTAGGTTCTACGTTTATAAATAATACAGTTAGAAATTCACTAAATGAGCTTTTGAAAAATTATAATATAGTTCACATATGTGGAAAGGGAAATTTAGATAGGTCCCTTAAGGAGAGAAAGGGATATGTACAGTTTGATTACATAAATGAAGAGCTGCCACATATAATGAATGCAGCAGATATAGTTATATCTAGGGCTGGTGCAAATGTAATATTTGAATTACTTGCTTTGAAAAAGCCAAACTTGCTAATTCCACTGTCTAAAAAATCTAGTAGAGGAGATCAGATTTTAAATGCAGCTTCTTTTGAAAAAAGTGGGTATAGTATGGTCCTCCAGGAAGATGAACTTACTTCTCAGGTACTTTTAGATAGGATTTTTAAACTCTATAGTTCTAGAAATGAATATATAAATAATATGGAGGCAAGCCCTGTACAGGATGCAGTAGGTAAAATCATAAATTTAATAGAAAAATACAGTATTTAAGTTTAATACTAAAAATTTATCCGATGACTACCTGCTCTAATACTCCCCTTCTTCAAATGGGAGTAAAGAACAGCTACGTACCTGGATAACGATTTCTAAGCGTCAGATGGAGTCAAAACTCCATCTGACGCCAAGAACTCTGTTTATAGAATAACTTAAAAAAACTGTCTTAAAAAGCTGTTATATAAAAAAATGTTAACAATTAAACAGCTATTTAGTGCAAAACAACCATAAAAATTTAAAAAATACCATAAATTACTTGAAAAATAGTAGAGAATAATGTAGAGTTATAAACGAAGGTGAAAAGCATTACTTGTATTCCTTTTTACAGACTATTATAAATTAAGATAAAGCTGTATTAGGAAAAATGCACACCTGTAATATAAGGTTTTAAATTAATTTTTAATTTTCCCAAAATGTATTTTACATGTTTAGAATTTTGATGTATATTAAAATAGTAGAATACATAAGATACTTAATTTAATAAAGATAGTTAAGTACTTTTCAATGTACTTTTTTAGATATTTAATACAAGTTTTTAATTGTAAAAAAATGCTGTGCTATTTACTGTACTAATGGTAGTACTATATCTGTATTAATTGTATGTAAAAAGTAAGTATAGTTATTTAAGATTATGTTTTGTATTAAATCTAAATAGTACAATGTAGGTTATGTTATACTATTGCTAGTTTAATAAAAAGATTTAATTATATACTTGAAAAGGAGAGGAATTTTTATGCGTAAAATGAAAACTATGGATGGAAATACTGCTGCTGCTTATATTTCCTATGCATTTACTGATGTAGCAGCTATTTATCCAATAACTCCATCATCACCAATGGCAGAACATGTAGATGAATGGGTAGCTAAAGGAAAGAAAAATATTTTTGGACAAAAAGTAAAAGTTATGGAGATGCAATCAGAGGCTGGAGCATCAGGAGCCGTACATGGTTCACTACAAGCAGGAGCATTGACTAGTACATATACTGCATCTCAAGGTTTATTACTTATGATACCTAACATGTATAAGATTGCTGGTGAATTATTACCAGGAGTATTCCATGTATCAGCTAGAGCAGTAGCTGCAAATTCACTTAACATATTTGGTGACCATCAAGATGTTATGGCAACAAGACAAACTGGATTTGCTCTATTTGCAGAAAGTTCAGTACAACAGGTTATGGATCTTTCAGCAGTAGCGCATTTAGCTGCAATAAAAGGAAGAGTTCCATTTGTAAACTTCTTTGATGGATTCAGAACTTCTCATGAAATTCAAAAAATCGAATTATTAGAGTATGAAGAATTAGCAAAATTAGTTGATCAGAAAGCTTTGAATGATTTTAGAAGAAGAGCTTTAAATCCAGATCATCCTGTAACTCGTGGTACAGCTCAAAATCCTGATATATATTTCCAGGAAAGAGAAGTTTCAAACAAGTACTATGAAGCACTTCCAGAAATAGTTGAAGATTATATGCAAGAAATGACTAAACTTACAGGAAGAGAATATCACCTATTTAATTACTATGGAGCAAAAGATGCAGAGAGAATTATAATAGCTATGGGTTCTGTCTGTGAAACTGTAGAAGAAGTAATTGATTACTTAACTGCAAAAGGTGAAAAAGTTGGATTACTTACAGTTCATTTATATAGACCATTCTCAATAAAACACTTTATGAAATACATACCAAAGACTGTTAAGAAAATTGCAGTTCTTGATAGAACAAAAGAACCAGGATCAATTGGAGAACCTCTTTACTTAGATGTTAAGAATGCTTTCTATGGACAAGAAGTACAACCAGTTATAGTTGGTGGAAGATATGGACTTGGTTCAAAAGATGTATTACCATCACATATTCTACCAGTATTTGAAAACTTAAAATCAGATAAACCTAAGGATAGATTTACATTAAGCATAGTTGATGATGTTACAAATAGTTCATTACCTATAGGAGAAGATATAAATACAACACCACAAGGAACTACAGCTTGTAAGTTCTGGGGACTTGGATCAGATGGTACTGTTGGAGCAAACAAGAGTGCTATAAAGATCATTGGAGACCATACAGATATGTATGCTCAAGGATACTTTGCATATGATTCAAAGAAATCTGGTGGAATAACAGTTTCTCACTTAAGATTTGGTAAATCACCAATAAAATCACCATATCTTATAGATAAGGCTGATTTCATTGCAGTTCACAATAAATCTTATGTTCACAAGTATAATGTACTTGAAGGACTTAAAAAAGGTGGTAACTTCTTATTAAATACAATCTGGACCCCAGAAGAATTGGAAAAAGAATTACCAGCTTCAATGAAGAGATATATAGCAAATAATAACATAAATTTCTATACACTAAATGCTGTTAAAATAGCACAGGAAATTGGACTTGGCGGAAGAGTAAACATGATATGTCAGTCTGCATTCTTCAAGATTGCAAATATCATACCAATAGATGATGCTGTTAAGTACTTAAAAGAAGCAGTTGTAACTTCTTATGGTAAGAAGGGACAAAAAGTTGTAGATATGAACAATGCTGCTATAGACAAGGGCGTAAATGCAGTAGTTAAAATAGATGTTCCAGCTTCATGGAAAGATGCTAAAGATGAAGCAGTAGAAGCTAAGAAAGATCCAGCATTCATAGAAAAGATAGTTAACCCTATGAATAGACAAGATGGAGATAAGCTTCCAGTAAGTGCATTTTTAGGAATGGAAGATGGTACATTCCCAGCAGGAACTGCAGCTTATGAAAAGAGAGGAATAGCTATAAATGTTCCAGAATGGCAAGTAGACAAATGTATACAATGTAACCAGTGTTCATTTGTATGTCCACACGCAGCTATAAGACCAGTTCTTACAACTGAAGAAGAATTAGCTAAAGCACCTCAAGGATTTGAAGCTAAAGATGCAAATGGAGCAAAGGGACTTAAATTTACAATGGCTATTTCACCACTTGATTGTTCAGGATGTGGAAACTGTGAAGATGTATGTCCAGCAAAAGAAAAAGCTCTTGTTATGAAGCCAGTAGATACTCAGCTGTCAAAGACAGAAGCTTGGGATTATGCTGTTAATACTGTATCTCATAAGGATAATCCAATGAAGGACAAATATAGTGTAAAAGCAAGTCAGTTTGAGCAGCCATTACTTGAGTTCTCAGGAGCTTGTGCAGGATGCGGAGAGACTCCTTATGTTAAACTTGTAACTCAATTATTTGGTGACAGAATGATGATAGCAAATGCTACAGGATGTTCATCAATTTGGGGAGCATCAGCACCAGCAACTCCATATACAACTAACTATAGAGGACATGGTCCATCTTGGGCTAACTCATTATTTGAGGATAATGCTGAATATGGATTAGGTATGTTCCTTGGAGTTAAACAGACAAGAGAAAGACTTCAAGATAAAATTGAAGAAGCTTTAAAGGGTAGTTTAAGTGCAGAACTTAAAGCTGCTTTTGAAGACTGGATTAAAAACTTTGCTGAAGGTGAAGGAACAAGAGAAAGAGCTGATAAAATAACAGCTTTACTTGAAAAAGAAAAGGGAAATAATGCTTTATTAAATGATATTTATGAAAATAGAGACTTTTTAGTAAAGAGATCTCACTGGATAATCGGTGGAGACGGCTGGGGCTATGATATAGGATACGGCGGAGTAGATCATGTTTTAGCTTCAAATGAAGATGTAAATATTCTTGTACTTGATACAGAAGTATATTCAAATACAGGTGGACAATCTTCAAAATCAACTCCAACAGCTGCTGTAGCTAAATTTGCTGCAAGTGGTAAAAAGACTAAGAAGAAAGATCTTGGAATGATGGCTATGAGTTATGGATATGTTTATGTAGCTCAGATTTCAATGGGTGCTGATAAGAATCAGGCATTAAAGGCAATTCATGAAGCAGAAGCTTATCATGGTCCATCACTTATAATAGCTTATGCTCCATGTATCAATCATGGTTTAAGAGTTGGAATGGGAAAGAGCCAGAGAGAAGCTAAGAGAGCTGTTGATTGTGGATATTGGGCACTTTACAGATACAATCCAGAATTAAAAGAAGAAGGAAAGAAATCATTTAGTTTGGATTCAAAAGAACCAACTACAGATTTCAAGGAATTCCTAATGGGAGAAGTAAGATACTCTTCACTTGCTAAACAATTCCCAGATCAGGCAGATGCATTATTTGAAAAGACTAAGAAAGATGCTCTTCAAAGAATTGCAGGATATAAAAAGCTTGACAGCGAACAGTAATCAAGCAATTTAATAAAAGGTATCAGATGGCGTAAGCTGTCTGGTACTTTTTTAATTAATAGTTAAGAATGAAGAATTAATAGTTAATGTGGATTTTTTTTCGTTACACTACAAAAAATCTTTGATTAAGATTTTCACCACTCGTTTCGCTAAAGCGCAACATTGTTGATTTATATAAATTTAAAGATTTTTTGCGATAGCTAAAAATCATCCTTCACTATTAATTTTTCATTATTAATTCTTAACTTGCGAAGCTTTTGAACTTTGTTATTTAAAAAATTAGTTTGTCCATTTAAAAATATTAAAAAAATACTTTTATTATAGAGCAATTAAGGTTAAAATTAGAACATAACAGTTAAAAGGAGGTGAAGATTCCTGGCAAATATATTTGTAACATACTGTTAAAATAATAAATGCCAGGTTTACTTTATGGATAAAGAAAATTTAAATGAATGCAACTGTGGTTGTACTAGCAAAGAAGAAAATTGTGGCTGCACAGAAACACATGAACATGAACATGACTGCGGCTGTGGATGCGGCTGTGAAGATTCCGATCCTTTAATAGTAGATTTAGAGGATGAAAATGGAGAGATAGTTTCCTGCGAAATAGTTGATGGTTTTGAATATAAAGAAGGAAAATATGCCGTAGTTGAGAATCCTGAGAATGGTTCCACTTATTTATTTAAAGTAGAAAATGAAGGAGAACTTGTTATTCCAGAAGATAACGAATTTGATGAAGTTTCAAAGTACTATGAAAAATTAATGGAAGAAGAATAATTAATTGGCAACATATAGTTTTTTTAACTATATGTTGCCAATTAAAAAGTTTAAAGTTCAAATAATGATGATTTTAATATTTTCTGACGTTAGGAGGAAAATTATCATTATATGTTATTTGTTCTTTGATATTTATTATTTAGTCGATTTTCAATTGACTTCACTTCCATCTTAAAACTTCAATTCCCTGGTTATCTTTTCTTGTGTAATTTATAAGATAAGGATTGCCTACCAATTTGAAGAGGGGCAAATCAGATAGTGAATCTGAGAACATATAAGAATTTTTAAAGTCAACTTCTATATTGTCTTTTTTTAAAGATTCCATAAGTCTTGCTACTTTTTCTTCTCCTTTGCAGTTTTGTCCTAGGATTTTTCTAGTGTGCTTTCCATTTACAATTTCAAATCGTGTACCTATTATTTTATCAACTTCCTCTATTTTATAGAGTTCTTTTAAATAAAATTCTGCAGAAGCAGATATTAGATATATTTTGCAGCCACTATTTTTTAATTTTTTCAAGGTATACAATGCATCTTTATAAAATATTTTACTCAATCTTTTTTCGTAAAATTCTTTTGTCAAAAGTTCCATATCCTTTTCACTTATTCCGTTTATAAATGAAATAAAGTTTTCTTTGGCTTTTTTAGCACTAAAAACCTTCAGTACAAATAAAAGGGCAGACATAATGCTAAAAGGTGCATATACTATGAGTCTAGGACGTCTTTTTACCATAAATATGTAAAATTCCATTAAGGTTTCACTATTTGTTAGAGTAAAGTCTACGTCGAATATTGCGAGTCTTTCCAAATAAATCACTTCCTTATTTAATTATAATATCATACTTTACCGCTATTAAAAACCTTATCTAGTGCAGGGAACTTTGTTTAGAATTATAATATAAAAAAAGTTGCGAAACAATATTTTAAATTAATAGTTAAGAATGAAGAATTAATAGTTAATGTGGATTTTTCTTCGTTACACTACAAAAAATCTTTAATTTAATTTTTGAGGACTCGTTTTGCTAAAGCAAAACATTACTAAGCGTTGATTTATATAAATTTAAAGATTTTTTGCGACAGCTAAAAATCATCCTTCACTATTAATTATTCATTATTAATTCTTAACTTGCGAAACTTTGCTTCGCAAAGTTTTTAAGTTTAATCATTGTAATGTAGAAAATAACTTGTAGATAATGATAGAATATAATAAGGATTAAATGGCAACATTTACTTAAATTCTGTTATAAATAATAATAAAATATAGGAAAAGGGGATTTACATGAGTGAATGTATTGAAAAATTTTTTTTATATAATAATGAATTAAAAGATAAAAAGGAATTCAGTGAAAGTGAATTTAAGCAAGGAAAGTCCATATATGAGGTAATACGTATTATAGATGGAAAACCACTTTTTTTAAAGTTACATTTGAAACGCATGGAAAACTCAGCAAGAATAACTAATTTAAGATTATGGCTTAATGAAAAAGATATTAAAAATAAGATATTAGAACTTATAAAGGCAAATCAAATTTCCATAGGTAATATAAAGATTATTTTTAATTTCTATGAAAAGAATACATTTTTGGCTTATTTCTTGCCTTATAATTATCCATCTCTAGAAGAGTATGAAGTAGGAGTAGACACAATCTTTTATCATGGAGAAAGAGAAAATCCAAATGCAAAAGTGATAAATAATAAGTTTAGAACTAAGGTAGACAGTACGATAAAAGAAAAGAAGGTGTTTGAAGCTATACTTGTGGATAATAGGGGGAATATTACAGAAGGGAGTAAGTCCAATATATTTATGATAAAGGGTAATACCATTGTAACTGCACCATTAAAAAATGTGCTTCCTGGAACTACGAGAAAGGTTGTAATGGATATATGCAGCAAAATAGGTCTTGAGGTGTCAGAGAAAGATGTAAGTTATAAAGATGTAGAAAAATTTGATGCGTTGTTTATATCCGGTACGTCACCAAAAGTACTGCCTATAAAGAAAGTGGAAAACGTTAAATTTGATTCTTCAAATAATAAAGTACTGCTTAAAATTATAAAAGCATACGATAAAGAAGTAAGAGATGATATAGAAAGTTTTGATAGAGATTAGAAATAGAGGGTTTAAGATATATTATATATGGTGTTGAAGTTTTTTATTAGGGGGAGATAATTATGAAAGAATTGTTTCATGGTACTTCACTAGAGGAATGCTTAGAATCTGCCAGCTGTAAGCTAAATCTGCCAAAAGATAAATTACAATATAAGGTTGTTAAGAAAAGCAAATTGCTTTTTAGAAAAAAAGTAATAATAGAAGTATCTTTTGGCGAAGAAGACCAGAGTAATGTAAATTCTGGGATTGAGAAGGAAATTGTAAAAACAAATGAAAAGGATGGAACCATAAAATTAGAAAATGGTAAGATAATTGTAAAGGATCCTATTGAAGATGGGGAACCTGCAGTATTGCATAGGGGACATAATATATCTATTTTTGTAGATGGAGCTGAAGTTAAGGATAAATGTGAAATATTTAGCAAAAATAAAATAGAAATAGTTTTTGAGGAAGATGAACCAAAAAGACAAATGAATATATATCTATCTGATGACAGGATGAAAGCATATGCTGAAGTTAAATATATAACTAAAAACGTTTACAAACTAAAAGACAAAGATGAAAGTCATAAAGTGAATTTTGAAGGAGAAATAATTCAATCAATAAAGCCTCCCATGTATACAGTAAATGAAATTAAGAACGAATTATCTAATAATAAAGTGGTTTATGGTATAATGGAAGAAAATTTGAAAGAAGCTGTAAACGGTGATAAAAAACTTGTAGTAGCTTGTGGAAAAGAAGCTATAAATGGTGAAGATGATTTTCTAGAGAATAAGTTTCAAACCTCGGTAGTTTTAAAAGAAGATACAGTGGGAAATATAGACTTTAAAAGTATAGGTACTATAAATGTTGTAAAAAAAGGAGATATAATTGCAGTAAAACATAATGGAACTTTAGGTAAAGATGGATTTGATGTTACTGGAAAGGTTTTAAAATGCAAACCAATAAAACAAATTAAAGTAAAGGTTGGAAATGGATGTATACTTAAAGATGAAAACACTGTTGAAGCATCAATAGATGGTAAACCCTCCATAAAAAGTAACACTTATTATGTCCATCAGGTACATGAGATTAATGGAGATGTGGATATAAGTACTGGAAATATAAATTTTATTGGTGATGTAATTATACATGGAAATGTAAAAGAAGGCATGAAAGTAGAATGTGGCAATGACCTTATTGTGGACAAAGAAGTAGAAAGGGCTACTTTAAATGTAAAAGGAGATATAAGTATAGGACAAACTGTTGTTAGTTCTCAAATATGTGGTGGTGGTGACAGCGTAAAGAAAATTAAGGCTGTGGAACACCTGAGCAAATTTAATAAGAATATGGAACAGTTAGTGGGGGCTGTAAAAGAGATAAAAGACTATAACCTGCTTGGTAAAAGTAAAAAGGATGGAGAAATAATAAAAATATTATTAGAAAGTAAATTCAAGGGACTTATTAAGATGGGCATAAATGTAATTGCAGACTTGAATGTTGAAAATGATGATTATCGAGAGGATAAAATTGTAAAGTATATCAAAACCAAACTTATAGGAATGGGACCCATAAGCATTAAAAGTTGTTCCGAGTTAAATGAGTTAATGAAAATTATTGAGGATAAAATAGAGGAACTAAAAGACACAAGGGCACTTCCTGTGAAAGTGGTTTTATCTTACTGTCAGGACTCCAATATACAGAGTTCTGGTGATATAATAATAAAAGGAAAAGGAGAATATGTGTCACAAATTGCTGCCAATGGTTCCATTGAATTTTTGCAAGAAAAGAGTGTGGCAAGAGGGGGAACACTAAAAGCTGAAAATGAAATAAAGTGTAAGATTGTAGGAAGTGTAGCAGGGGTTTCTACAAAACTTCAAGTAGGAAGTAAAGACGGCCATATATGGGCAGATGTGGCTTATCACAATACAGTATTTAAAATTGAAAACAAAGAAATTGTTCTAGATTCTCCAAGTAAAGATGTACATGTATATTTGAAGGAAGGGGATATGGTAGTCGATAAATTTGTTCTATAAAAATCCTGTTGCAAAATGCATGATATATGCTATTTTAAGTAGATATATGCTATAATTATGTAATAATTGATTTAAATAAGGATTTACAAGGATGGCTAACAATATTATTTAAGGAGGATTTCAAATGGATGGCAAAGAAATAAAAGTATTGATATTTAGTATAAATGGTGAGTACTATGCTACAGATATTATGGAAGTAGAGAGAATTTTGGGTTATGAAGAGACTACGAAGTTGCCGGATTCTCCTAACTTTGTAGAGGGAGTCATAAATTATGAAGGAAATATACTTCCTATAATATCCTTAAGTAAGAAATTTGGTTTTGCTTCAGCTGAGGAAAGTAATGAGGCCAAGATAATAGTTACAAAACAGGATGGAAATAAAATAGGAATAATAGTTGATGTTGTATCTGAAGTAACGGATGTAAATACTGCAGATATAGAAGAGGCACCTGATATAGCATCCCAAATATCAAAAAGATATATAAAAGGACTTATTAAAATAAAGGACAAGATAATAATATTCTTAAATCTTGATAAAATACTTACGGAGGAAGAAAAGGAACTCATATAATTAAAAATTGAAAGGTGTATATTTATGGATATAAAAGAGATAAGAGTGGGAATAGCAGACATGAATACTGCAAGTTCTCCTGATAGAATTATAACCATTGGTTTGGGTTCCTGTGTAGGTATAGCTCTATATGATAAAGAAAAATGTATAGGTGGGTTGGCACATATAATGCTGCCGGACAGCACCCAATTTACAAATACAAAAAATCCAATGAAATTTGCAGATTTAGCTATTCCTATTTTAATAAAAAAATTAGAAGCCTTAGGTGTAAATAAAAGAAATTTGAAGGCTAAAATAGCAGGTGGGGCTTCTATGTTTAATTTCTCAGATAAAAGTGTAGTTATGAATATAGGAAGTAGGAATGGAGAAGCTGTAAAAAGTATATTAAGAGAATATTCTATTTCAATATTAGCAGAAGATCTAGGAGGAAACAAAGGCAGAACTATGATATTTGATACTCATGATGGGGGTGTCAAGATAAAGACAGTAGGAATTGGGGTAAAGGAAATTTAAAAATTTAATGGAGTGATAATGCTTTGGAAAAAATTAAGGTTTTAGTAGTAGATGATTCTGCATTAATGAGAAAAATTATTTCGGATATGATAGGTGAAGATGAATCTATAAAAGTTGTAGGAACTGCTAGAAATGGGAAGGATCTTTTAGAGAAACTGTCGTTAAACTTTACTAAAAATAATATGCCTGATGTAATAACTTTAGATGTAGAAATGCCAAAAATGGATGGAATAACAGCACTAGGAGAATTGAAAAAAAGTAATATTAATATACCTGTAATAGTTTTAAGCAGTGTCTCCAAAGAAGGGAAAAAGCGTACTATGGAATGTCTTGATATGGGTGCTTTTGATTTTTTACCTAAGCCTTCAGGTACAATATCTTTGGATATAAATAAAGTTAAAACTGAGCTTGTAGAGAAGATAAAGGGAGCATACCTGGCAAATACAGTTAAAACAAATAAAGCACAAGAAAATATACAACTATCTATACAAAAAAATGAAAAAGCTTCCACATTAAAAGCTGCAAGTTCAAATGTAGATAGAAAAATTAAAAAAGATATAAATGCAGTGGTGATAGGAGCATCTACGGGAGGACCTAAAGCACTTTATTCAGTTATAACACAATTTCCTCAAAACATGGGAGTACCAGTATTTGTAGTACAGCATATGCCTGCAGGATTTACTAAGGCCTTTGCAGACAGATTGGATTCTAATTCAAAAATAAAAGTATTAGAAGCAGAGGATGGTATGAATGTTGAAAAGGATACTGTTTATGTAGCACCTGGTGGATTTCATATGGAAGTATGGAGAGATAAGAGAATACATTTGAACAAAGAACCTGCCATTTGGGGAGTAAGGCCTGCAGTGGATAAGCTATTTATATCTGCATCAAAAGTATATGGAGAAAATATTATAAGTGTAGTTTTGACAGGTATGGGAAGAGATGGAGCACAGGGAACTGTAGAGATAAAGAAAAATGGAGGAATTACACTTTCTGAAGATGAATCAACCTGTACTATTTATGGTATGCCTAAAGCAGCTTATGCCACGGGGAAAGTGGACTTAGTTTTACCAATAAACAAAATAGCAAATGAAATAGTAAAAATAATAAAGTTTGGTGGGAGGTAGACTTATGGATATGGCTTATTTTAAGCAGTGGGTTTTGAGAGAATTCAATATAAACTTAGCTGCATATAAACCAAACCAGTTACATAGGAGAATAAATAGCTTGATGTCCAGAGTAGGAGCGAAAAGTATAGATGAATATATAGAACTCTTAAAAAGGGATGAAGAGCAAAGACAGAAGTTTTTAGACTTTATAACTATAAATGTATCTGAATTTTTTAGAAATCCGGATATATTTGAGGAGTTAAAAGTTAGATTAAAGGAAGAACTACTTCCTAGAAATAGTACTTTGAAAATATGGAGTGCAGCTTGTTCAATTGGGGCCGAACCTTATTCAGTGGCTATGTATTTAGATGAATTGTCTCATGGAGTTAGACACACCATAATTGCAACAGATATAGATAATACTATAATTGAAAAAGCTAAAAAAGGAGAATATGTTTTATCAGAAGTAAAAAATGTAAAAAAAGAATATTTAGATAAGTATTTTACGATAAAGGACGATAAATATATTATAAGTCCTATAATAAAAAATTTAATCACATTTAAAAAGCATGATTTAATATTGCAAAATTATGAAAGTAACTTTGATTTAATAATATGCAGAAATGTGGTAATATATTTTAATCAAGATGTAAAAGATAAAATATATGAAAAGTTTAGCAAGTCACTAAAAAAAGGAGGACTACTATTTGTCGGGGCCACTGAAAGCATATACAATTATAGAGATTATGGCTTTGAGAAGGCTTCTACCTTTATATATAGAAAGCTATAAGGAGGGAATAAAATGGATACGTCGCAGTATATGTCTATGTTTCTAGAGGAATCAATGGACAACTTGCAAACACTTAATGAATCATTACTTCAGCTTGAGCAAGAACCAGATAACATAGATAAGGTAAATGAAATTTTTAGAGTAGCACATACAATAAAAGGAATGGCAGCTACTATGGGATTTAATGAAGTGGCTGAACTCACTCACAAAATGGAGGATGTATTATCTGAATTTAGGGATGGACAGCTAAAAGTAAATCAAGATGTAGTTACAGTCTTATTTAAGTGCCTGGATACTCTTGAGCAGATGATAAAAAATATAGAAGATGGGGTAGATGAAGAAACCCCTATTCAAGGTATCATTGAAGAATTGGAAAGTATATCTGGTCAAAAAGATGACAGTGAAGCTAAGAAGCCTAAAAAAGAAGATAATGTCCAGGAACAAAATGCTGCAGTAGAATCTAAAGGTAAAGATTCTATGGTAGAATTGAATGAATATGATATAAATGTAGTTAAACAAGCTGAGGACAAGGAATTTAACGCTTATGAAATAAAAATTAAACTTAGTGAAAGTACTCTTTTGAAATCTGCAAGGGCATTTTTAATATTTAAGGATTTGGAAGCAGTAGGAGAAATAATAAAGTCTATTCCTAGTACAGAGGATATAGAAAATGAAAATTTTGAATTTGAAATATACCTTGTTTTATTAACTAAAAGTACTGGTGAAGATATCCATAAAATTTTGATGAACATATCTGAGGTGGAAGAAGTTACTGTGGAAGATGTGGACATCCAGACAGAAAAAGCAAAGATAATGGGATCAGATTCAGCTAAAAAAGAAGAAGAGATAAAAGCTAAAGCTGAAAAGAAAGCTACTCAGGAAGTAGTAAAGCCAAAACCAGCAGCAATAGCTCAAAATAAAAGTAAAAATCCTCCTAAAAAGGAACCTCATAAAAAAATGCATCAGTCTGTAAGAGTTGATCTGGAAAGATTAGATAAATTTATGAATATGGTATCTGAATTGGTTATAAATAGGACAAGGATGGAGCAAATTAGCAGTAGCTATAAGTTAAACGAATTAAATGAAGTTTTAGAGCAGGTGGCAAGGACAACTTCAGATTTACAGGATTTAGTAATGAAGATAAGAATGCTGCCTCTTGATACTGTATTTAACAGATTTCCTAGGATGATAAGGGATTTATCCGTAGAACTTGATAAAGAGATGGAACTTATAATTGAAGGAGCAGATACAGAACTTGACAGAACAGTAATAGATGAAATTGGAGAGCCTCTAATTCATTTGCTTAGAAATGCAGCAGATCATGGTGTAGAATCTAAAGAAGAAAGAATTGCAAAGGGAAAAGATCCTGTAGGTAAAATAAAACTTATTGCTTATCAGGAAGGAACTAAAGCCGTAATAAAAGTTGAAGATGATGGAAGTGGAATACCTGTAGAGAAGATAAGGGAAAAAGCAGAAAATGCAGGTATAAATACTGAAGGAATGACAGAAGCTGACATAAAGAATCTAATATTTATGCAGGGAATAAGTAGCAATACTGAGGTAACAGATATATCAGGAAGAGGAGTTGGAATGGATGTAGTAAAGACAAAAATATCCTCTCTTGGTGGAACAGTAGAGCTTGTAAGTGAAAAAGACAAGGGATCATCTTTTATAATAAGACTGCCACTTACGCTTCAGATAATTCAAGTACTTCTTGTAGGCGTAGGGGATGAAACCATGGCCATATCTTTAAGCTATGTAGACAGAGTTATAGATTATAAAGATGATTTAGTGAAGATGACTAATAATAAAGAAGTTATAATATATAATGGAAATGTAATACCTCTTATAAGACTTTATGAAAAACTTGGTGTTGAAAAATCAGACAGCAACAAAAATTATATAGTAATAGTTAGAGTAGGAGAAAAAACTGTAGGACTTATGGTAGATTCCTTACTTGGACAGAGGGAAATTGTTATAAAACCTCTTGGAAAAACGCTGAAAAATTTGAAAGAATATATGGGAGCAACCATATTAGGAAATGGACTTGTAACTTTGATATTGGATGTTGCTGCCCTGGTATAAGGAGGAAAATAATGGACTATAAAAACCTTACTCCTATTCAACTTGATGCATTAAGAGAAGTTGGGAATATAGGTACAGGGAATGCAGCTACAGCATTATCTCAACTCATAAATAGAAAAGTTGATATGACAGTACCTGCTATAAATATAGTGCCTTTTGACGACATCTTTACAAATATTGGTGAAGGTGAGGTAGTTATAGGCGTAATAGTTAGAATCTTAGGCGATATACCTAGAAATATACTGTTTATATTTGAAAAGGATACTGCTATGGATCTGATTTCTATGTTAACTGGTCAGAAGGAAGAGGAATTAAGTGATATGGGTAACTCTGTTATATGCGAAATAGGCAATATAATATCTAGTTCCTATATGAACTCTATAGCAAAATTTACTGGACTGCATGTAATACCATCTGTCCCAGCAGCTACTTGCGATATGCTTGGGGCAATACTTTCAACTACATTTATAGAATCAGGACAGTATGATGAGTATGTTCTTGACATAGAAACACTTTTTATGCAAAATAATTCAGAGTTAAGTGGGCATTTTTACTATATTCCGGTGCCCGGTTCAATGGAAAAAATTTTAAGTGCTTTAGGAATAGGATAAATATTTAGTAGTAAATAATTTGGAGGGAAGAAAATGGCTAAAATATTAATTGTAGATGACGCTGCTTTTATGAGAATGATGATAAAGGATATATTAGAAAAGAACGGATTTGAGGTAGTGGGGGAAGCAAACAATGGATTAAAAGCTGTGGAGTTATATAAAAAGGAAAAACCAGATGTAGTTACAATGGATATAACGATGCCGGATATGGATGGTATTGAAGCTGTTAAGGCAATAAAAGGATTTGATGCAGGTGCAAAAATTATAATGTGCTCTGCAATGGGTCAGCAAACTATGGTTATGGATGCTATAAAAGCTGGAGCTAGAGATTTTATAGTAAAGCCTTTTCAACCAGATAGAGTTTTAGAGGCAATAAATAAAGTAGTAGCTTCTTAGTAATAAGAATATAATTATTTGTAAATTATGTAAACAGATAATCAGAAATTAAAATTTTATGGCTAGTATAAAGGTAATATGGTTTATTACGAAAACTATCAAGTAGAGTTAAATTTATTTCAAACCTTAAATAGCTAGATAGTATACTCCATATATTTAATTTCTGATTTCATCTGGTAAGCAGAAAATTAAGATCTGAAATTTTATGCAAAGATACTTGTTACATAGTTTGTGTACCTATGCATATGGAGGTGTAAATATGCAAGTTGTTATATTTAGATTAAATAACGAACAATTTGCTGTAGAAACAGCTAAAGTTCAAAGTATAAATAATTCTATGGAAATAACAAAAGTCCCACAGGCGCCAGCTTACATAAAGGGACTTATAAATTTAAGGGGAAATGTAATATCTCTCCTGGATATAAATCTCTTGATGGATATTCCCAAAGCTGAGATAAGCGAAAACAGTATACTTATACTGGAAATGGAAGATGAATTAGTGGGAATAACAGTAGATCAGGTAGATGAAGTTTTAGATGTAGAAGAAAATGCTATTGAAAAGATAAATGATGAAGGAAAAAAAGTCTATATAGAGGGAATAATAAATTTTAAAGATAGTATAGTTACTTTAATTGATATAGACAAACTTCTTTCAAATTAGAATTTTCTTAAGAAATGAGGGAAGAGAATGGCAGATGTATTATCACAGAATGAAATAGATGACCTTTTAGCTGCCTTATCTGCTGGAGAACTTACTCCAGATGAAGTACCCAAAGAAGAGGAAAAGCAGAAAGTAAAACCTTATGATTTTAGAAGTCCTCAGAAGTTTTCTAAAGATCACATAAGGACTCTTGAACTTATTCATGACAATTATGCCAGAATAATTTCAAATTATTTAACTGCGCAGGTTAGAGCTAATGTAAAAGTAAAAGTGGAATCTGTTCAGCAAATAACTTATGAGGAGTTTATTCATTCTGTACCTAATCCTACTGTTTTAACTATATTTAAAATGCCGCCTTTAAGCGGATCTGTTTTGTTTGAAGTGAATCCTCAATTTGTATTTCAAATTATAGACTTGCTCTTGGGAGGAAGTGGTAATAGAAAATACAAAGTTAAGGAATTTACTGATATAGATAAAAATATTATAAAAGTTGTAAATGCAGGGCTTATATCAAATTTGAAATTGGCCTGGGAAGATGTAATGCCTATAGAAACAGAAGTGGAAGGACTTGAGACAAATCCTGCACTAAATCAGACGCTTGCACCTAATGACCCTGTTGCACTTATAACTTTTTCAGTGGAGATGGGAAACAGTAGTACTTTTATAAACATATGCATTCCTTATCTGAGTATAGAAAAGGTACTTGATAAATTAGTAGTTCAATACTGGTTTCAGGACAGTGATGAAGATATATTGAATGAGTCCAGAGAAAAGCTTAGAAATAGGTTAGATATAGTTGATGTAGAACTCACTGCCATACTTGGAACTGTAGATGTTACGGTACAAGAATTTTTGAACCTTAATGTGGGAGACGTATTGACCCTAAAGGAAAAAACTACAAGCCCTGTGAAACTAATGGTGGAAGATAAGGTGTATTATTATGGAAAGCCTGGTGTAATAGACAAGAACATGGGCGTTGAGATATTAGATATTTTAGATAAGGATGTGGAAAATTATGAGTAATGGATTTCTTTCACAGGAAGAGATAGATGCACTTTTAAATGGAGGAGAAAGTACGCCGGATCCACCATCAGAAACAAATTCTCAAGATGACCCACAGTTGCCAGATATAGAGAAAGATTTACTTGGAGAAATAGGAAATATATCTATGGGATCTGCCTCTACAGCACTTTCTACAATAATAAACCAGCAGGTAAATATAACTACTCCGGTGGTAATTGTAACTACTCTTAAAGAATTGAAAAATGAATTTGAAGTTCCAAATGTTGCTTTGGAAGTTAAATATACAGAAGGTATAATAGGAGAAAACTTACTGGTAATGAAGATTACAGATGCAGCTGTAATTGCAAGTCTTATGATGGGCGGAGACGGTAAAATAGATCCAGATATTAAAGAATTAGGCGAGATAGAAATAAGTGCAGTATCTGAGGCTATGAACCAGATGATAGGGTCTGCCGCTACATCTATGGCTACTATGCTAATGAGGGAGGTAAATATATCCCCTCCTGTGTCTAAAGTATGGAATGATATTACAAAACCTCTTACTGAAGGAATATCTGAAGATGAGACGGTTGTAAAAGTATCATTTTCCCTTAAAATAGGAGAACTAGTAGATAGCAGTATAATGCAGGTATTACCTATAGCTACAGCTAAAAAAGTAGTTTCTATAATGATGGGTCAGGAAGAAACTGCACCAGAGGAGTCAGCTCCTAGTGTACCTGAAAATGATGGTACTAGTACTGAACCTCAACCTGAACCTGAACTTCAACCTGAAGTACCTATACAGCAGCCTCAGCCAGCACCAGCTCAGCCTCAAATGGAGCAAAGGACGCCGGTGTACGAGAAACCTATAGAAACAAATGTAAATAGGCAGCCTGTAGAAGTCAGTAAGGCATCTTTTCAGCCTCTTGGTGGATCTCAAGATACAGAAGTTGTTCCTAAAAATATAGATCTTATACTGGATGTACCTCTTGAAATATCAGTAGTACTTGGAAGAACAAAAAAGAATATTAAAGATATATTGAATTTGGGAACGGGTTCTCTTATAGAATTGGATAAATTGGCAGAGGAACCTGTGGAGATACTGGTAAATGGTAAGAAAGTAGCTTATGGAGAAGTAGTAGTAATAGATGAAAACTTTGGAGTTAGAATAACGGGAATTGTGAGCAATGAGGAAAAAATTAGATCTTTAGGAAAATAATATTATTATGGGTATGGATAAATTTAGAAATAAGATGTGTATCGTGAAAGCTATACACATCTTATTTTAATTTATAATATAATAAAATTTATTTGTGTATTAAAGTGGAAACATATAGGGACTTTTTATTTAAAATAAGCAATTTATCTTCAATTCAAAGTATAAATATTAAATATATGTACCCGATAATGTTACTAGTAAAGAAAAACGATATTTGAAGTAGTTATGGTTAGGGGTGTATTTTTATGAAAATAAATGGGATCAATTCCAGTAAGCTGGTGAACTTTTACAATAGGAATAATGTAGAGAAAAGTTTAAAGAGTGAATCAAACAGCAAGGATTCCATTCACATATCATCTATAGGAAAGAGTCTCAGCCCTTATTCCCTAGATGATAAATTTGTAAATTCTAAAGAGAGAGTAGAAAGCATAAAAAAGTCCGTAGCAAATGGAACTTATAAAGTAGATTCTAAGCTTGTGGCACAAAAAATTATAGATAATATAAAGGGTAAAGTATAATTTTTATATACCTGGGAGGTGATGTAGTTGGAACTGCAGCTGTCTGAGATTATGTTAGAAGAATATGAGATGCTTAAATCACTTTATGAAGCTTTAATTGAACAAAATAAATATCTTGTGGAAAGACAGGTGTTTTTATTAGATAAAATAGTTAAAGTCATAGAAGAAAGAAGTAGAAATGTAGCAAGGCTCGAAGTTCAAAGAAGGAAGATAACTGGGGACAGGCCTATGAGGGAGATTATAAGAGAATCAGGAGATAAAAAATTAGGAAAAGTATATTTAGATATAGTGGACTTGCTTGAAAAGATGAAATTTCAAAAAGATACAAATGAAGCACTTGTAAAACAGTGGCTTGGTTTTGCAAATCAAATGCTTAGGGCATTGAACCCAAACAAACAAGCCAAAACCTATAATGCTTTTGGAAGAAGCAGGTAAATAAAAAGTAAGGAGTTGAATTAAATGCCTGGGTTATTTTCAATATTTAATACGGCAAAAAGTGGACTTTTTGCACAGCAAACTGCCATAAACGTAACATCCCACAATATAGCAAATGCTAACACAGATGGATATTCAAGGCAGAGGGCAGATATGGTAACCACAACGCCCTATACTCTGCCAAGTATGGATAGTGCAGCTGGTGCAGGACAGCTCGGTACAGGAGTAACTATAGACTCCATTGAGAGAATAAGGGATAGTTTTTTGGATTATCAAATAAGGGTAGAAAATGGGGCTAGTGGACAGTATAAAGCACGTGATAAATACTTGAGTCAGGTAGAAAACGTACTGGGAACAGATACTGGGTCAACAGGCAGTGGAATATCCTCACTTATACAGAAGTTTTTTAGTTCCTGGCAGTCACTGTCTACATCATCTCAGAACGTAAGTACAGTGAAAGAGCAGGCCTATCAACTTACTAATGAATTAAACCACACTTATTCACAAATTTCAAATATTAAAACCAATACTAATACAGAAATAAAAAATGTGGTGGTAAATGTAAATACTATATTGGGAAAGATATCTAATTTAAATCAGCAGATAAAAGATACAAAGATGTCAGGACAAAATCCAAATGATCTTTTAGACAGTAGAGATGTACTTTTAGACCAACTCAGCAGTGAATTTGGAATAAGCATTACGGATAAAGACTTTGATGGAATTGATGTGACTACTTCAAATAGTGCTTCCGTCGAAAAGGATAATGGATCTGCACCTTTGTTAAATGGCAAACCACTTAATATAGTTCAAACAGATAATCCGGATGATACAAACGTAGCGACATTTTCCTATATAACTAGTATAACAAATGTAACGGATTCTAGTGATAGTGTTACAAAAGACAGTAGTGGAAATACCATATATAAATATAAAGTAGATTATTATAAAAAAGGAGATACCCTCACAGATGCTAACAAAGTAAGCATATATGTGAATATGACATCTGATCAAGAAAAAGAAATGGATGAAAATAGGGTGCTCTGGGCTGATCAAAATGGTGTTGCTTATAAAGTTACAGGAGGGCAGGATCCTTCAGGCAAAGCAGCAGTTGCTGATGGAGGAAAATTAGATGGTACTTCTACAGATCCCATAAGTTTTAGTGAGCTTGCTCTTTTTAAACCTCCAACAGGTGAACTCAAAGGTTATACATCAGTACAAAAGGATATAGATGATTATCAAGATGAACTCAATAAATTTGCAAAGGGACTGGCACTTTCTGTAAATGCAATAATAAGTCAAAGCAGCACCTGGGTAAAAGACAATCCTACAGATGGTTCTGCAGAGGGCGGAATAAATAATTTCTTTGTAAATGCGGATCAAAAAGATTCATCTAAATATTCAGCAGCAGATGAAAACAATATAACAGCAGCCAATATAACAGTGAATGTGGCAATAATGAATGATCCATCTAAAATAAAAGTAGATAGTAAATATGATTCAAAGGGAAATTCATTAAGCACTAATACTGATGGAAATAGAGCTGTAGCTGTAGCACAGCTTGCCAATAGTATTATGAATATTGGAAGCATAAATACTGATAAGGATACTTCAACTGGAACATCAGATCCTAGAAGTGATAGAAGTGATTTATTAAAGGATATATTTACGTCAAATAATACAATAAACAATGTATATTCTATAGGAAAAGTAAATGGAGGATCTACTTTAGATAACTATTTTAATGATCTTGTAAATAAGGTCGGTAGCCATGAACAGGAAGCTAAACAAACAGTAGATACGCAATCTGTTAAGCGTCAAAGCTATATTCAATCTAGAGAGGCGAACTCTGGAGTTTCAATTGATGAAGAAATGACAAATCTCATTCAATTTCAGCACTGTTATCAGGCAAATGCAAAGATGATATCCACAGTGGATGAACTTTTGGATGTAGTTATAAACCAACTTAAACGATAGGTAACAAAGTTCAAATATCAAATATCAAATATCAATTATATTTTTTATATTTTTTCTTTGATATTTGAACTTTGAACTTTGAAATAAAGGATGTGATTTAGTTTTGAGAATAACGAATAAAACACTATCGAACAATTTTTTAGCAGATATGCAGAGAAATCTTCAAAATTTAAGTAAAATACAGCAGCAGGTATCTTCTACAAAGAATTTTTCAAAGCCTTCTGATGATCCAATAAATGTTGAAAGAGCTATGCAGCTTCAAAGTTCTGTGAATTATACCACTCAGTATGGTTCTAATATAAAAACTGCAAATACGTGGATGGAAACGACAGACACCACTTTAGGACAAATAGGAACTGTACTTAGTAATATAAGAAACAATTTGGAGCAAGCAGGTGGAGTTTATACACAAAATGAAAAAGATAAAATTAATGATGCAGTGAGCCAGGAAGTGCAGCAGCTTGCTACATTACTTAATACGAACTTTCAGGGTGAATATATATTTGGAGGAACTGCAGGACTTTCAAAACCAATAACTACAACTACTGATGCTAATGGAATTGTTACGTTACAGTATGCTGATAAAAATGGAAATGCTGTAACTAATCTTCCTGATGTGGTGTCTAATGGATTTAACGTAAATAATTGGACAGGTAAAAGTATAACTTTTAATGTTGGTGGAACTGATTACCAGGTGGATTTAAAGTCTTCATACTCAGGAATAGATGATGTTGTCAAGGATTTAAATAGCCAGATACAAGGAAAAACTGGACTTACAGATAAAATCAGTGTAGTAAAAACGAATGACGGAAATGTGAAATTTATAGCTGTGAACAATTCGGACAATATAAAACTGTCTACAGATATAAGTGATATGTCCAGAACTTTTTCTGGAACTTCTTCAGCACAATCGAATGGATTTATATTAAGCAACTGGACAGGAAAAAATATAGCTTTTAATGTAAATGGAACGTCGGCTACATTAACAGTAGGTTCCTCAGATACAGATATAGACAGTGTAATTAGTGATTTAAGCAGTCAGTTAAAAAGTAATTCTACAATTAATGGAAAAATAAGTATATCAAAAGCTGAAGATGGCAGTATAAAATTTACTGCTGCGAATAGCAGCGATAGTATAAATATAGATTCGACTAATACTACTGTAGGTGATATGACAAATACTTTATTTGGAACAGCAGAAGTAGTTTCTAGCGGATTTACATCGAGTAACTGGCAAGGAACAGATAAAAATATAACTTTTACTGACGGAACAAATACACCAGTAAAATTAACTCCCTCAGGTTCAACTGCAAGTGATATAGTTAGTAATTTAAATAACCAAATACAATCATCTAGTTTAAAGGGAAAAGTTAATTTTCAAACTGACGGCACTAATATAAAAGTGATGGTAAATGGTAGTGACATAAAGATGACTACTAATATATCTGATATATCACCCCAGCTTTCAAACATGACTATGGAAAACATAGGTGCAGATAAAAACATAGAAATTTCTCAGGGAGTAGTGCTCACTTATAATGCAACAGCATCAGATATAATGCAGTATGGAAATGACTATAATACAACTTCAGGAGATAGTATAAATGCACTTATGGATAGAGTTCAGCACCATTTAGCAGGACAAGTGATGCGTTATACGGATAGTAATAATAATCCCATAACTAGTACTACACCAGGTGCTGTATTAGTTACAGTAAAGAATGATGATGGAACTGCGATAAGTAAATATGGTGTATGGACAAAAGATGCAAATAGTGAAAATGATGCAAAGAAAGAATTAATAGGGCAGGATCTTGTAGATATAGATGCAGCCTCGAAAAAGGTCCTTCAAGTTCGCTCAAAGATAGGTGCAAAAGAAAAGAGAATGAGTGATTTGAGTACTCAGAATGCAGCTTCAATAACTGACTTAAAAGAAGTACTTTCAAAAACAGAAGATATAGATATTACCGAGAAAACTATAGAATATTATACGTCTATTACGGTTTATCAGGCATGTCTCCAAACTGGTGGAAAAGTAATACAGCCTACGCTTTTAGATTATATTAGATAGAGGTAATTATTAACTCAACTTTTGCACATATAAAATTTTGACTTAATATAAAATGATGCGAAGCAAAGCCTTGCAAGTTAAGAATTAATAATGAAAAATTAATAGTGAAGGATGATTTTTAGCTGTCGCAAAAAATCTTTAAATTTGTATAAGTCAGCGCTTAGTAATGTTTTGCTTTAGCAAAACGAGTCTTCAAAAATTTAATTAAAGATTTTTTATAGTGTAACGGAAAAAAATCCACATTAACTATTAATTCTTTACTATTAACTATTAATTAAACATAGAGGGAGATAACAATGAAATTAAACACAAAATATCATGGAGTACTAAACTATGAAAATGAAGATATACTAATGTTTAAAAAAGGCATTCCTGGTTTTGAAAACTTGAGAAAATTTATACTGGTTCCTGCAGAGGAAAATAATTTATTTTATATACTTCATTCTATTGAAGATATTAATATAGGAATTGTGGTAGTTTCACCCTTTAATGTATTGAAAAATTATGAATTTGATTTGAACGAAATTAAGGTATGCGAACTTAATATAAAAAGCAAAAAAGATATTATTGTAGTAAATACAGTTAACTTAAGTACTAAACTAGAAAATATAACAGTTAATTTAAAAGCTCCCATAGTGATGTTTTGCAAACTCAGCAAAATGAAGATGTAGTTAACAAAACTGTAGATAATAAATTATCAAATAGTGAAAATGTAAATGAAAAAGATGTAAAAAAAGCTGTAGATAAAATAAACAAGTTAATGGAAGATACGCCTACTCATTTGAAATATGAAGTGTATGGAAAATTTAAAGATATAATGGTAAGCATAGTAGATAATAATACTAATAAAGTAATACAAGAAATACCACCTAAGAGTATAGTGGATATGGTAGATAAGCTTTGTGAATTGGCTGGAATTTTTCTAGACAAAAAAGTTTAAGACATTGATATTATTCTAGGGGGGATTTTAATGGAATTTAGGTTAAATAAAGTAGACCCGGAAGTTCGCCGCAGAGTAAAAGAAACTACAAGTGCAGGGAAAGTTCATAATAAATCAGGGATTTTTATAAATAAAGATTATAAAGGTAAAGAAAAAAATAATCAGGGAGATTTTAAGTCAGAACTTACAAAATACAAACAGGGCAAAAATAAAAAACGTATTTTTGTAGAAGCAAGTAAAGTGGAAAAAGTTGAAGTAAAAGCATTTAAAGAAGAAAAGGAAAACCTTTCAATAGATAATGAAAGAGGAAATATTTTAGATGTTAAAAAATAATTAATAGTTAAGAATTAAGAATTAATAGTTATGGATGATTTTCTTACGTTAAAACTTCAGAAAATCTAAAATGGAACTATTTAAGCAAAGCTTTGAAAAAACTTAAGTTTAAGATTTTTCGTAGTATAGTGGAGAAAAAATATCATTCATTATTAACTTTTAACTATTAATTTTTAACTTAAAAAAGGGAGGTTTATTGTATGTATGCAGGAAATGCTTATAAAACGTATAAAAGTAACAGCGTAAATTATGCCTCAAAGGAACAGCTCCTTTTGATGCTGGTAGACGGGGCATCAAAGTTTTCAAAAATAGCAAGACAGGCGATGATGGACAGGGATATAAAAAAAGCTCACGAAAATATAATCAAGACTCAGAATATATTTAATGAACTTATGATATCTTTGGATGTTTCCAAGGCAGGAAAATGGGGACAATCTCTTATGAGTGTATATGATTTTATAGTTAGAAGATTAGTAGACGCAAATATGAAAAAAGATGTAAAAATAATGGATGAGGTAATTCCATTAATAGAAGATGTTAGAAGCACATGGGAAGAAGCCTATAAGATTTCTAAAACAAGCAAGTAAAAGCTAAGAGTTAATAATTAAGAGTTAAGGAAGTTTTAGATTTTCTGAAGCAGAGCGTAAGAAAATCATCCATAACTATTAACTATAGACTATTAATTATTAACTAAATAAAAGAGGAGGTTATAAATGTGAGTGATGTAAGTTCAGTAGCATCCGGTACTACTGGTGCCGGCGGCGGTAATATGATTAGATTAACGGGTTTGGCATCGGGTCTTGATGTAGATGCATTAGTAAAAAAAATGATGGCAGGGGAACAGACAAAACTTGACCAGGCCCAGCAAACACAGCAGACTGAGCAGTGGAAGCAAGAGGCATATCAAGATATTATTAAGAACATAAAGGAGCTGCAAAGTAGTTTTTTTGATTCAGGAACCTCAGATAAGAATATTTTATCACAATCAAATTTTGCACCATTTACTGTAAGTGCTGCTAATGGGTCGTCTACAGTAGATACATCAGTGGCAACATTTACTCCAATAGTTGGAGCACAGACAGGAAAATATACAGTATCAGTTGCCCAATTAGCTAAAGGTGCAGGAGTAACTAATACATTAGCAGCAGGAGATACACTTGCTACAAAATTAACTGATATAACAGGTACGTCCGAAAAATCTTTTGGATTAATATTAAATGTAGGTGATGGAAATATAAACATCACTTTGGATAATACAGATGGAAAAGCTACAATAGGAGATTTAGTTAATGCAATAAATAATCAAAGTTCAGGATATGTGAATGCGAAATTCAGTGAACTTACTGGAAAGTTTACCTTATCTTCAGCTGCTACAGGTAAATCTTCAACTTTAACAATAGTAAATGGAACTTCAGCTTCACTTTCCAGTATAATTGGATTTTCTACTGATACTGTTGAAAATAAGGGTGCAGGATTGACTACTAAAGATGTTACAAAAGATGGGGTAACTACACAATTTGTTGTAACTGCAGGAGACTGGAAAATTACTAGTGATAGTGCAAGTAACTATAAGGTTAATGGTTCAGCTGCAATTCAAAATTCACAAAATGCAGATGTAACTATTACAGTGCCAGGAGGTACGTCAGTTCATTTTACAGACACTCCAGGTTCTGAAACCGGTACCCAACCAGGCAAGTCTACTAATAATTTTACTATAGATGGAATGAGTTATATGTTATCGAGTGAAGGCACTGCATCAGTAAATATTGGGTCAGATACGAGTAAGGTATATGATAAGATTAAATCATTTATTGATAAATACAATAGTATAGTAGACGATATTCAAACAAAACTTACTGAAAAGCCAAACAAGGACTATAAGCCTTTGACAGATGCACAAAAATCACAGATGACCACTTCTCAGATTACAGCTTGGGAAACTAAAGCTAAAGTTGGTATTCTTAGAAATGACGATAATCTTGAAATTATGCTCAATGATTTATCAACGGCATTTACTACTTCAGTAAATAATGTCGGACTTTCGTTAGGTCGTTATAGCAGTAATAATTTTGGTATAGATACATCTAAAGACTATACAACACCTTCTCATATTGATATAGTTGACCCAGAACAATTAAAAAGGGCTATAGCAACTAAAGGTGACCAAATATCCAAAATGTTTACCAATATATCTGCTATTCCCAATACTATAGCAAAAGATGGTACTGTAGAATACGACAGCAGCCTTGGACAATATAAAGAAGATGGAATTTTAACTAGAATTTCAAAGATATTACAAAAAAATGTTGGATATACAAATACGACTTTTAATAGTGCTATACTGACTTCTTTTGCAAATAAGCAGTACGACTTTACTCTTACAGGAACTGGAGGAAAAAATACACTTCCAGATCAAATATATGAACAGCAGCTTAAAATAAAAGATATTAAAACAAAAATGGCTACTAAGCAGGAAAAATATTACCAGCAATTCTCCAAACTAGAAACTGTAATGAATCAATTAAATGCTCAGCAATCAGAATTATCTTCTATGCTTGGAAGTTGATATAAAAATTAGAATGGGGAATAAATGATGGATTTATATTTGGAAAAAGATATGGAGAATTTAAGGAATATCACCTGTGAACTTATTAATAAACTTGAGAATGATGATTATGATGGACTTGAAAGTTTAATGAGTGAAAGACAGAAGTTGTTGGATAATTTAAAAGAGTTGAATTGTACAAAAGAACAATATAACGATGCAGTCAAACAATTTAAAATAATTGATTTTCAGAATAAATTATCAAAAATGATGTTTGAAAAGAAAAAAGATTTAAGAAGAAAAATTGATGATATATCTCAAAAAAGAACTTTAACAAAAAGTTATAGTAGACATATAGGTACTACTATATTTAGTAAGAAAATATAATTAGATTATAGAAATAAATAAAAAAACAATTTGAAAGTCGAAAAAAGTAGTAAAGTAAATAAAAATAGCAACGATAAAATAAATAACAAAGCGTAAAGTAAATAACAAAGTTCAAATAACAAATAACAAAAAATGAAGGTTTTCAGCTTTAGCTGAAAATCAACCTAAATTTGAACTTTGATATTTAAACTCTGAACTTTGATTTTGTTAGTAGACCTGAAATTAATTGTCAACTGTCAATTGTCAACTGATTAAGGGTTTAACTATAAATAAAACGGGCAAGGACGCCCAAGTAAAATTCAAGGAGGAATTTATTATGATAATCAACCACAATTTAGCGGCAAATAATGCAATCAGAAACATGAATGTTAATTCAGGTAATGCAAGTAAAGCAATGCAAAAACTTTCTTCAGGTTTAAGAATTAATAGTGCAGCAGATGATGCAGCAGGACTAGCTATATCCGAAAAAATGAGAGGACAAATCAACGGACTTGATCAGGCTTCAGCTAATGCTCAAGATGGTATTTCAATGCTGCAAACTGCTGAAGGTGCACTAAATGAAACCACATCAATTCTTCAAAGAATGAAACAATTAGCAACTCAATCAGCCAATGATACTAACGTAGGTGATGATAGAACTCAAATTCAGGCTGAAATGAACCAATTAACTTCAGAAATTAATAGAATAGGTAATACTACTGAATTCAATACTCAAAAGTTACTTAATGGTGGTGGAGTTGATCCTAAGTTAGCTTCTAAAGCAGGTGCTTTGACTGTACCTTCCCAGCTTGAAGGCGGTCAAGTTGGTGCAACTCAGTTAACTAAGACCTTTAGCATTACTAGTAACTTTACAACTGCTGATGATGGAAAAACAATAACTTTTAATCTAGGTGGAAAAGATTTAACATTTACCTTAAACAAAAATATTTCAGGTGCAAATTCAACTGCAACACAAATAGGAATTAGTGATACAGCAACTAATGTCAATTCTGCTGATGCAGTGGAAAAAGCTTTAGGACTTGCAATTGCTGCTGATGCTGATTTATCTAGCAAATATCAACTTACTGTAGCTTCAAATGCTGATGTAGTTGTAGTTGCTAAAGCATTATCCTTCAGTAATGGAAAATTAACGGGTACTGATGCTGGAATTAATGGCTCTGTAACTTATAGTTCAAGTGCTGCTATGGCGACTGCAACAGTAGCTGAAGCTGTTACAACTGCTGGAGCTGGTGCTAATGCAAGTGCTACAATAGATTTTACTGGCAAAACTGTAGCTGATTTAAAAGGCACGGGATTTGTAATTGACGGTAAGAAAGTAGATTTATATGATAGTACTGATGGAGCTTATAGTGGATATGCAGATTTTGCAGTTGATTTAAAAGGAGCTGGAAATGCTGAGGCAATAGTGGATAAAATAGTTTCTGCTTTATACAATGGAACGGGTGCAGCAGTTGACAAGTTTGGCGTTAGTGTTGCTGATGGTGATTCTTATCTACCAAATGAATATGTAAGCAAGACTGATGGAACCAAATTACAAATTACTGCAAAGACTACAGGAATAGCAGGAAATGCATATACGCTTTCAGATAATTCAGCTGTAGCTGTATCAAATTTTGTTGGAAGTGATAAGCTTACTAATGAAAGTGTAGTTTCAGCTAAAGGATTGAAGGATGGACAACAAACAGTAACTATTACAAATAAAGCTGCAAGCACAAGCACTTCAAGTAGTGCAGTTAGTGGCACAGTTGCTGCTGGTGATTTAACAGGTTTATCCATCAGTGCTAATACAAGCTTAGCTACAGGAACTTATCGTTTGACTAATGATGGCAGTGGTACTGTAGATATGGCTCAACTACAAGTTTTAGGATCGGATGGAACAACCTGGTCAACTGTATCGGGATATGATCATATTTCGATATCAGGTTCAGCACAAACTGCTGGTGATTTAACATTTGCTCTTGCAACAGGTGGTATTACTGCCACTGCTACAGTTGGTACAGATGCTGTTACATTCCAGGTAACTCAAAATCACTATGAAGCACAATTGACTGAAAAAGATGGAACAATAGGTAGTGCAGTAAATGTTGTTTCAGGTCAGCAAAATGTTAGAGTAACAGCTCAAGATGGAGTAGGTGAGGCTGTAATAAATGTAGGAGATATTTCTTCATCATTATCCACTGGAAGCAGTACAACATTTACATTTAATACAAGTGCAGCAGGTGTAAAAAATGAAACTGTTGGTGGAACATTTACAGCTAAATTCCAAATAGGTGCAAATCAGGGACAAAGCTTCCAAATGGATGTAAAGGATATGAGAGCACAAGCTCTTGGTATATCAGGAACAACTGCAGGAGCTTCCCAAGGAGTTGTTGATGGAGCTAAATTTACAACAGCTAAATCTGTATCAAATGGAACTGATAATGTAAGTGTTGAATCTTCTCTTGACATTTCCACACACGATACTGCTACTGCAGCAATTAAAGTTATAGATAACGCTATTAATGCAGTATCAACGCAAAGAGCACAACTTGGTGCTTACCAGAATAGATTAGAGCACACAATAAATAACTTAGGAACTTCATCAGAAAACTTAACTTCTGCTGAATCAAGAATAAGAGACGTTGATATGGCAAAAGAAATGTCAAACTTCTCAAAGAACAATATTTTATCTCAGGCTGCTCAAGCTATGCTTGCACAAGCTAACCAACAGCCACAGCAGGTTCTTCAGTTATTAAGATAATTTTAGATTTTTATAATAAAAGAGTCAGGGATTTTCTCTGACTCTTTTGCATTAAGGCATCTTCAAAAAATTTTATATGTGCGAAAGTTGAGTTACAAAATTAATACCGAGTTTAAAAAAATACAGAATTATTGTTTGTAATAAGAAATTTAATAAAATATGAAAAAGAGTAAGCTGCAAGATTAATATTTTGCAGTTATTTTTGTGCTTAAATATAAATGCATATGGTAAAATATAATATATAGTTGAAAGTTGAGAATTGAAAATTGAGAGTTGAGAGTGAAGGAAGTTATTTTTAACAAGTTAAAAATTTCCTTAACTCTCCACTTTCTACTCTCAATTCTCAACTAAATAAGTAATATGGAAGTGATAATAGTGAAGAGAATATCCTTAGGTTATAGTGATTTTAAAAGAACAGTAGAAGACAATTATTATTTTGTAGATAAAACTTTATTCATAAAAGAAGTAGTGGAGGATGGAAGTGCAGTTATACTACTTCCAAGACCGAGGCGATTTGGAAAAAGTATGAACATGAGTATGCTGAAATGCTTTTTTGAAAAAACAGAAGAGAGCAATGGAGAACTTTTTAAAGATTTAAAAATATATTCGGATAAAGAAATAATGAAAAAGCAGGGACAGTATCCAGTTATATTTATAACATTTAAGGATGAAAAATACTCTAAATGGGAATTTTGTGAAACAGGCTTGAGAAAAATTATAAAAGATGAATTTGCAAAGCATAGATACATTTTAAAAAGTGATATTTTAGATCCTTTTGAAAAAGAGGAGTTTATAAAAATATTAGAAGAAAAAGCGGATTATGTAACTTATTTAAGGGGATTGAAAATATTAAGTAATTATTTATATAGATTTTATAAACAAAAGGTAGTAATACTTATAGATGAATATGATGTACCTATTCAAAGTGGATATTTAAATGGATACTATGATGAAATAATAGAATTTATGAGAAACTTTTTAAGTGCAGGTTTGAAGGACAATGAAAATTTAGAAAAAGGCATACTAACAGGAATACTAACAGGAATACTCAGAGTGGCAAAAGAAAGTATTTTCTCCGGGCTTAATAATATAAATGTGTGTACAATATTAAGCAGTGAATATAGTGAATACTTTGGCTTCACAGAAGAAGAAGTAGAGGAAACACTAAAATATTATGGAATAGAAGCTAACATGGAGGAGTTAACGAACTGGTATAACGGATACATTTTTGGAGATAGAGTTATATATAATCCCTGGTCTGTATTAAATTATGTAAAGAGATGGAAAGATGGTTTTAAACCTTACTGGACTAATACCTCAAGTAATGATCTTGTAAAAACACTAGTTACAAAAGGTGGAGCTGATTTAAAGGGAGATTTAGAAGAACTTATTAAAGGCAGATCTATAGAAAAGCGAATAAATGAAGATATAGTTATGGGAGAAATAGATAAGAATACGGAAAATGTTTGGAGTTTCTTACTTTTCAGCGGGTACTTGAAGGTTGTAAAAAAGAGAATTGATATGGGAGAGATGTATTGTAATTTAAGCATACCGAATATGGAAGTAAATTATTTATACAGGCAGATAATATTAGGTTGGTTTAAGGAAAGCATAAATAATGATAAGTTTAATATAATGCTTAAAAGCCTTGTTACAGGAGATATAAAAACTTTTGGAAAGATATTGAAGGATTTTGTGAAAAACAGTATGAGCTATTTTGATGCAGCAGGAAGTGAAAGCGAAAAAGTATATCATGCATTTGTACTTGGAATGCTGTTAGGACTTGGAGATAACTATGAAGTTAAATCTAACCGTGAGAGTGGATATGGAAGATACGATGTTATGGTAATTCCAAAGGACATAAGTAAAATAGGAATAGTAATAGAATTTAAAAAAGTAGATGAAGATGATGAGGAAGATTTAGAAAAGGCAGCAGATTCAGCACTTAAACAAATTAGAGATAAAGATTATAAATCAGAGCTTATAGAAAAAGACATTAAAAATATAATTGAACTTGGCATAGCTTTTGAAGGGAAAAAAGTGTTGGTTAAAGAAAATGTGTAGATATAGATTATGTGATAGAATAATTGAATAATCACAAATTTCATAGTGAAACTTAATATGAAATTGGGTATAATATTAACAATAAGTATATTTCAATTGGGAGATGATATATTGAAAAAATATACATTTACGGTGCTTATAGAGAAGGATGAAGACGGTGGATTTGTTGCAACTGTGCCTGAACTTAAAGGTTGCCATACTCAAGGAGATAGTATGGTGGAATTAATGGCAAATGTAGATGAAGCAATTAAGCTGTGTTTAGAAGTTTCAGGAAAAGATGGTATAGACGTATTCAATACAGATTTTGTGGAAACAAAGCAGCTTGATATGGTGATGTAATGAGTAAATTGTCTATTATTTCAGATAAAGAATATGAAGAACTTAGAAGTAAATTGTAGTATATAGAGAACTAAAAATGATGGATTTGATTGAATAAGTACTGGTTAGTTTAAATAAACTGCTGGTGCTTATTTTTATGTTTATGGGTAAATCTATGTGGTAAAATATATATAGTTGAGAATTGAGAGTTGAGAGTGAAGGTCAATTTTTCGCTTTAGCGAAACGAGCCTTGAAAAATTTAATTAAAGATTTTTTGTAGTGTAATGGAAAAAAATCCACATTAACTGTCAATTGTCCACTGTCAACTAATTTTGCTTCGCAGTGTGCTTTTTAAGAGAAAATTTCCAATGTGAGAAGCTTTGTTATTTAAATATAAAATTTTTTTATTTTTTGTGTAAAGTTCCTTAAATTTAAAACGAAAATTTAAATAAGCAGAAACAACAGGAAATATAAGAAAAAAATATCTCAGATGGATATAAAGTTTTCTACGAATATACCGAAAACTGAACATAAAAGTTTATAAAGAAAAAGTCAGGACGACTAGTAAACCTATTATACTCTGCAGGATGCAGATGTGAATAGGGGTATTAGTTGTGTTTTTTGATTATAAAAATCCAGGGAGGGACATTAAATGTTAGTATTAGGCAGGAAGCCAGGAGAATATGTGGTAATTGGAGAAAATATAAAAGTTAAAGTTGTAAAAAGTGATAAAGGAGACTTAAGACTTGCTATAGATGCGCCTAAAGATGTAGAAATCACAAGAGGTGAAGTTTGGGAGCAGCAGAGTAAGTGAATAATTAATAATTAAGAATTAATAATTATTTATTTATTGGGAAAAGTTTTTTTACTATATTTGAAAAAATGGTAAATGATAATTAAATTTTAGATTTTCTGAAGCAGAGCGGAAGAAAATCATCCATAACTATTAATTTTTCACTATTAATTATTAACTGTTAAATAAGAACTCAGGAGGAGTCAATTATTTCCGTAATTCAGCAGGATGCTGATGAGGCGGAGATGGTTGGCTCCTTTTTTTAGTTAAGAATTAATAATTAAGAATTAATAATTAAGGAAAGTTTTTCTTCATTATGTTCAGAAAAACATATATAACTATTAATTTTTCACTATTAATTATTAATTGAATAAATCCTAACTAGTATGTCTAAAATTTTAGATATATTTACAAAGTTAGGAGATTAAAAAGTTGAAAGATAGTTTGATTTATAATAAAGCATTTAAATTTTCTATAAAA
The DNA here is from genome assembly GCF_001675165.1 of Clostridium ragsdalei P11. Lineage (GTDB taxonomy): Bacteria > Bacillota > Clostridia > Clostridiales > Clostridiaceae > Clostridium_B > Clostridium_B ragsdalei. The sequence continues at coordinate 350,660 of NZ_LROS01000011.1, read as the reverse complement.
GTAGTTAATTTATACAAATATTTATGCAATGAAAAGAAGGAGATTATTCTTTCTAAACAGTTGTTACGTTCTGGTACAAGTATAGGTGCTAATGTTAAGGAAGGTTTGTTTGCTCAAAGTAAAAGAGATTTCCTATCAAAGATGAATATAGTACTTAAGGAATCTTCAGAAGCTATGTATTGGTTAGAACTTTTAACAGCAACTAATTACATAGATATTAATACATCAAAAACAATTTTAAGTGAATGTGAAGAGTTAAGTAAAATATTGGTCTCAATAGTTAAGACAACAAGACAAAATTTAAAAAATGATTGAGATTAAAATTAATATTTTAAAAGATTTTCTGAAGAGTAGCGGAAGAAAATCATCCATAACTATTAATTCTTCATTATTAATTATTAATTAACTTGTTAGTAAAGCCTTTGGGTTTAACTATAAATAAATCAAACCTAGCACAAGGAAGTGCAGGTCAAAAATCAGGGAGGGAAATATTATGATAATAAATCACAATTTAATGGCAAATAACGCTATAAGAAACATGAACATCAATTCAGGTAATGCTAGTAAATCTATGCAAAAACTTTCTTCAGGTCTTAGAATCAATAGTGCAGCAGACGATGCAGCAGGACTAGCTATATCAGAAAAAATGAGAGGTCAGATCAATGGTCTTGATCAAGCATCTTCTAACTCTCAAGATGGTATCTCAATGATACAAACTGCTGAAGGTGCATTAAATGAAACAACTTCAATTCTTCAAAGAATGAAACAATTAGCAACTCAATCAGCCAATGATACTAACGTAGGAGATGACAGATCTCAAATACAAGCTGAAATGAATCAATTGACTTCAGAAGTTAACAGGATAGGTAACACTACTGAATTCAATACTCAGAAGTTATTGAATGGTGGAGGAGTAGATCCAACAACAACAACTACTACTGGTAAAATTTTAGATATTGCAGCAAATTTATCTGGAGGTCAAGCAGGTACAACTGCAGCAACTTCAACTTATACTATTACTGATTTAACTTCAGTTAAAAGTTCTATTGATGGTAAAAATATCACATTTAATTTAGGTGGAAAAAATATTACACTTACATTCAATAATAATTTGAATACTGCAGATTCCACTACAACTCAAATAGGAATAAAAGATATATCTGACCAACCTTCATCAGCTTTAGCAATTCGTACTGCTTTAACTAAGGCTATTGCTGCTGATGACACTCTGAAAAATCAGTATACAGTTGATCCTACGGCAGGAAACACTGTTAAGATTACTGCTAATAGTTTATCACTTACCACTGATGGCACACTTACTGGAGTTGATTATGCTAAGGGATCAATTTCGTTTAATTCAACTGATTCAACTATAACTGGTAAGGTTGCTGAAGTTGCTACAGCAGGAGTTGGTAGCAGAGCAACTGCAACTATAGATTTTACTGGCAAGACAGCTGCAGATTTAGTTGGAACAGGTATATTTATTGATGGTAAAAAAATTGACTTTTATGATAGCACTAAAGGACAGTATAAAGGTGATGCTGACTTTTCAGTTGATTTAAAGGGAGCAGGAAGCACTGAAACAGTAGTTGATGATATTGTAAAGGCACTGCATACTGGAACAACTAGTAATATAGCATCAGTTTATGTAACAAAGGCAGATTCTACAAAACTTCAAATAACAGCAACTGCTTCTGGTATAGCTGGAAATACAATTCAGTTGCAGGATAATTTCTCAAGGACAGTATCAAATGTTAAAGATTCAGATAAGCTTACGGGTGAATCAGTTGTATCAGCAAATGGATTAAAAGATGGTACTCAGACAGTAACAGTTACCAATAAAGCTGCAAGTACAAGCACAGCTTCTAGTGCTTACAGTGGTACTACTTTAGTTGCTGCTGATATAGGAGGCATTTCTATTGCTTCAACAACTTCTCTTGAAAGTGGTACTTATAGATTAACAAATTCTGCAGTAGGTACAGCAGGACATGTTCAATTGCAAAAATTAGGAAGCGATGGGTCAACTTGGACAAGTGTATCAGGATATAGTGATATTACGCTTACAAATGGTGCAAGTGTTACAGCCGGTGATTTAACTATAGCAGGAGGCACAGCACCAGCTACACATTTTACAAATGGTGCAGCAGGTACAGATTATATGACATTTAGTATTACACAAAATCATTATGAAGCAGCTTTAACTGAACAAGATGGTACAGTTGGTACAGCAGTTAATGTAGAATCAAATGGTGGGAATGTGACATTAAAAGCACAAGATGGAACAGGAGAAGCTGTAGTTAATGTTGGAAAAGTTGATGATTCATTAGCAATAGGTGCATCAACTAAGTTTACTTTTGAAACTGCTACTCCTAAAGCTACAACTCAGGATACAGTTGGTGGAACATTTACAGCTGTATTCCAGATAGGTGCAAATATGGGACAAAGTTTCCAAATGGATGTTAAAGATATGAGAGCTAGAGCTCTTAATATATCAGGAACAACAGCAGGAGCAGCACAAGGAGTTGTTGCTGGAGCTAAATTTACATCAGCTAAATCAGTATCAAATGGAACTGATAATGTAAGCATTGAATCTGCTCTTGATATTTCATCACATGATACTGCTACTGCAGCAATAAAAGTATTAGATAATGCTATTAATGCAGTATCAACACAAAGAGCACAACTTGGTGCTTATCAAAATAGATTAGAGCATACAATAAATAACTTAGGAACTTCATCAGAAAACTTAACTTCTGCTGAATCAAGAATAAGAGACGTTGATATGGCTAAGGAAATGTCAAACTACTCAAAGAACAACATCTTATCACAGGCTGCTCAAGCTATGCTTGCACAAGCTAACCAACAGCCATCACAGGTTCTTCAGTTATTAAGATAATTGACACTCTAAATCTTTGATTTAGTTAGTGGAACTTACTCCTTCCGATATAAGGAGGAGGAGTTATCTTAAATTTTAGAACACAAATGAGTAATATTAAGGAGTCAGGGTGAATAACTCTGGCTCTTTTTAATAATTTGGAATAAAGGATGTGAGCTAAGAAATTGGCTAAGAGAAAGAATTTTTCAAATTATAGTATATCAAGTGAATGTTTTATTATTTGATAGATATAGAAAAAGAAAAAAAGGGAATAATTACGAGATATATTCTGTAACTAGGATGGTTATTTGTCTTTTGCAAAATTATATTGAAATAATTTTCTGGTATTCTGCTATTATAATAACAACTATAAAGTTATTTTCTGTAGTATCAATTTCATTAGGGGAGGTTATTATTTCTAGTGTATTATGTATGACGACTTATAATATGGATATTGTTAATAAAGTTAATAGTTCAGTTGGAAGAATAGTATCACATATAGTATTTTTTGAAATAATTTGTGGATTTTTAATGACATTAATTTCAGTATCAAGATTTGTAGGATTACTACCAGCAGTCAAAGAAAGAGAAAGTTATAATAAAGATAATAATTAAAACTAAATGTCGAAGGAAAATGTTTCATAATAAAACAGAAGATTAAATTGACTGTAAGTACGCTTTATTGTGAATGTGGCTAAAAAACTAAGAGGGAAATAAAAAATGCAATTTGCAGAAAAAAAGATAAAGGTGTTACAAGGTTTGCATGGTTTGCAACTAATTCAGATGATAATGCAAAGAAATTTGAAAGGGAATGTATTGATAAATATACTTCAATTAATAATTTAATATAAAGTAAAATTAGAAGTACCATGGTTATGTAAATTTAGGAGGTTTTAAGAACAGTCAGAAGCGGCTGCTCTTTTTTATATTTTTAAGGAATGAAAAAAGAATAAATATTTATATAAAATTAAATTTTTATGACTATAATAAAATAATATACTTTATGTTATAGAAAGAGATAACTGTTATATATTATAATAAAATAGAAGATGCAGTTCTCAAAAAGGTTTTTGTTTATCATATTTTGAAAGGAATAAAGTGATATGAAATTAAGCATATGTATGATGGTTAAAGATGAAGAAAAAAATTTAGAAAGATGTTTAAATAGCTTAAAAACTATAATGAGTACCATAGAATCAGAGTTAATTATAGTTGACACAGGTTCACAAGACAGGACCATAGAAATAGCAAAACGATATACAGACAAAGTTTACTTACATAAATGGAATAATGATTTTTCCGCAATGAGGAATATTACAATAAATTATGCAGCTGGGGAATGGATATTTATTATTGATGCAGATGAGGAAGTTTCAAATGAAAATGAATTAATTACTTTCTTAAAATCAGAAAAGTGTAATGAGTATAATACTGCAATTATGCCCGTTGAAAATTTAAATAGCATAAAGGATAGGTACGATTATAGTGTAATACAATCTCCTAGACTTTTTAAAAATGATGGAGAGTTTCATTATAAAGGAGTTGTTCATAATTACCCGATATTTAAAAATCCTGTAATTGTAATAAAAGCTAAGATAGTTCATTATGGATATATTAATGAAGATAAAAGTCTCATGGAAAGAAAATTTTCAAGAACTAGCAAATTGTTAAAATTGGAATTAGAAAAAGATCCAAATAACATTTATTATGGGTTTCAACTTTCTGTTACATATAGAATGCATGATGATTGTAAAGATGCGCTAGATCAGATTAAAAAAACTTATGAGATTATGAATAAAGATTATATCAATAAAAAGGATTTCTTGTATGTTTATTATCAGTATGTTATTTGTTTAATGGATTTTAAAAAATATTCTGAAGCAGAAGAAGTTTGCAGGGAAGGATTAAAATTAGATAATAATTATATTGATCTCGCATTTTATATGGCAAAATCTGAAGCTTTCAGTGAAACTTTTAAGAAATCCATTGAGAATTATAAGAGATATATTACTCTGGTCAAGGAATACAATAACTCTAAATTGAGGTATAATATAAATTTAGGACTGTATACTTTAGGTAGAATAGAAGAAGCGTATAATGATCTTGTTGTAGGCTATTATGGAATTGGAATGTATGAAAAATGTTTAGAATATAGCAAATTATTAACTTCAAAGGAATTTATACAAAATAGTATAGGAGCAGTTGTTAGTTCATATATAAAATTAGATAGGTATTTGGAACTTAACAAGTATTATGAAGATGTAATGATTCCAAATGGCATACAGTTTGAAAATAAATTTAATTATGTTTTAGAACAATGCATGAATGAATTAGAAAAAGGCAAGAGAGAACTTTTGATAAAGAGGTTTGCAGGCTATTCTAATTCTTATTCGTATTTAAATAAAATAAGAAGTTCAGAAGCAATAGCTAGTAATGATTTAAAGAAAATTATTATTGATTTTGTAAACAAAATGGATATGAATTTGCAGCCAAATTATTTTGGAGACTTGATATATTATATGCTTAAAGCTGGTGGAGATATAGGGTCATTGTTGTATAATGTGTGGGATTCTAAACTCAATAAATTTATGGAATATTTAAATGATACACATAAGGATTTATCCAACTTATTAATTGAGTATATTAATTCGCATGATGATGTTAATAATTACAATAATGTTAGGATTAATAGATTATTTTGTAGATATGTATTATTAATTGATAACATAGATGATAAGAGCTATCAATATATATTTAAAAAATATATAAAGTTTGGTATTTCTTACGTGACAACGATATATAGTAAGTGGTGTATAGATAATAAAATAGTATATGATGTAAAGAATAATGAGGATGCTTTTTTTATTTATTTATATCATGCTCAAAAATGCAGAGATAATAATGATATGAAAGGTTATTACAAATATCTGAGAATAGCTTTAGAAACATATACTTATATGAAAAAGGGAATAGAAATTTTAATGCAAAACGAAAAAGTCTTAACAGGCAAAGAAGAAAAAGAATTTGAAAATTATAAGACTAAATTAAAACAGAATATTTCAAAGTTAATTGATTGTGGAAAACTTGATAATGCACAATTTTTAATTTCACAATACGAAGATATTGTGAAAAATGATATTGAAATATATTCAATGAAAGCAGTAATTTACATGATGCAGCAAAAAAATAGCGAAGCTGAAAAAATTCTTTTAGAAGGACTAAAAGTTGACCCAGATAATGCAGATATATTGTTTAATTTAGCTTACGTTTATGAGATGAATCAAAACTATAATAAAGCAATAGAATACTATAAAACTGCATTTTTTGCATCTGATAATAAAGAACTAAAAGAGAAGATAAGAAACATTATTAAAAATTTGTTAGAAATTTTGGATTCTAATATAACAGTTGAAGATTTTTTTAAAAGTATATAAGGAAATTCAAATAGTAAAAAATAAAAGATATTGATGCTTTGTAATTTTTATTGTTTATGCTAATCTAATATTAGGTCAAGTGCTCATTTTGTTATGGAGGCTTAGGGCAAATAGGGCACAGTTTCCACCCTACTAATCCTACGAAAAAATAGTAGGGACAACCAAAAACAGCCGTGGATATCGGCACTACTGACAGTATTGTCATCTTATTTTTTACAATGTCAGTAGTGCTGATATTTATGCCTTCTTATATAACAATATATTTAGGGAGCAGAAAAATAGGCAGAGAACAAATTGTAATTAGAGTTAAAAATTTGATTAAGCAATGGTGACAGGCACCTGTAAAATAATGTAATAATATTTTTAGAACGGTCATTGAAATGGCTGCTCTTTTTAGTATATCTAAATGATTACGAAAAGAACAAATGTTCGTATAAAATTAATTTTTTATGACTATAATAAAAATATATTGTTTATAATGGAAAAAGATGATTGTTATAGATTATAATAAAGTAGAAGATGAAGATAAGCAGATAAATGCAGAAATTATCAATGAATCTTACTTAGTGGGAAAAGCAGATATCCCAAATCTTTGATTTGGTGATAGTCGCTTTCGCTGTGTGCAAGCAGATATCCCAAATCTATGATTTGGTGATAATCGCTTTCACAGAGTGCGTAGGAGTGTTACAGTAGGTAGTCATCAGATAAAATATGTAATAGACATATTATTAAAATAGATACAGGTGAGGTGTGAAAGTGATGAAAAAAAGGTTTAATGTAACGGGAACTTGCATACCGGAAAAACATTATATGGTAGATATTTCTAATAAAATAAAAAAGATAATGAATCTTATAGAAAATGAGGAGTATTTTGTAATAAACAGACCAAGGCAGTACGGAAAGACTACAACATTATTCTTACTTAATAAAAAACTTAAAAGTGAGGAACAATATTTACCTATAAAAATAAGCTTTGAGGGCATAGGAGATTCTGTTTTTGAAAATGAAAAAAGTTTTTCAAGAGCCTTTTTACAGATAGTGGAGAGAAATTTAATATTAAACAATAAAAATTTATCAGGTTTTCTGGAAGAAGAAAGAGTTAAGATTCAAAATTTAAATGATTTATCAAATGCTATAACCAAATTAGTTATGAAAGCAGATAAAAAGGTAGTTTTAATGATAGATGAAGTGGATAAGAGCAGTAATAACCAGCTTTTTTTAAGTTTTTTAGGAATGCTTCGAAATAAGTATTTACTAAGAAATGAACAAGAAGACATTACTTTCCATAGTGTAATACTTGCAGGCGTACACGATGTGAAAAGTTTAAGGTTCAAAATAAGATCGGATGAAGAACATAAATACAACAGTCCATGGAATATAGCCTCGGAGTTTGATGTGGATATGAGTTTTTCAAAGGAAGAAATAGAAACTATGATGGATGAATATGTAAAGGATAAGGGAGTAAAACTTGATAAAGAATATTTTTCAGAAAGGCTGCATTTTTATACTTCCGGTTATCCTTTTCTTATAAGTAAACTATGTAAGATAATAGATGAAAAAATAATGCCAGAAGGGGAACTTGAGTGGAAAAAAGAATATATGGATAAAGCTGTAAAGATACTTTTAAATGATGATAATACGAATTTTCAAAGTTTGATTAAAAATATTGAAAACAACAGTAAACTGAAAGAAATGGTAAAGAGTTTAATTATAGATGGAAATAAAATTAATTACAATATAAGTAATCCAATTATAAATATGGGAATGCTTTATGGAATATTTAAAAATGAAGACAATAGCTTGAAAATAAATAATAGAATATATGAACAGCTGATATATGATTATATGAGTTCATTAATAGAAACATCAACTGATGTTGGATTTTACAATGAAAAGTCAAATTTTATAAGAGAAGATGGAAACCTTGATGTAAAAAAGATATTTTTAAAATTTCAACAATTTATGAAGCATGAGTATTCAGAAAAAAGAAAGTCATTTTTAGAAGCAGATGGAAGACTCTTATTTTTAGCTTTTATAAGTCCTATAATAAATGGCACAGGCTTTGCTTTTAAAGAAGTACAGGGCGGAGAAGAAAAGCGTTTTGATATAGTTATAACTTATAATAAAAAAATGTATATATTAGAGCTTAAAATATGGCATGGTGAAGAATATCACAAAAAGGGACTCATGCAGCTCGGAGAATACTTGGATCAGTACAGTCTGGATCAGGGATATCTTTTAATATTTGACTTCAGAAAATCTAAGGGCGAATCAGAAAAAGTGGATGAGGTTAATATTAATGTAGGCAGCAGGGAAAAGAACATAAAGAATATAGTGGAAGTTTATTGTTAGATACTCCACTAGAAATTTATATGTTGAATTTGCAATAATGACATGTTAAACTTGTAATGTATATTAGATATAGGGTGGTGTAATATGGATAATGAATTATTAAAGGCATTGGGTAATTTACTTGACGAAAAATTAAAATATATAAATGATGATATTAAAGAAATAAAAAGTGATATTAGTGGAATGAAAAGTGATATTAGTGGAATGAAAAGTGATATTAGTGGAATGAAAAATGATATTGAACTTATAAGAATACAGCAGAAAGAACATGGTACTATACTTAGAATACTTGAGGATAAGGCTAATACTAATAAGGCTGAGCATGATAAATTAAGTAATGATATGATTCAACTTTCAGGAAAAGTTGAAGATATGAGAAAAGATTTAGCTACAGTTGAGGTAGTAACAGCTAGAAACATGGAAAATATAGCAAGCTTGAAGATTATAAAATAAATAATAGAATTTATGAGCAACTTATATATGATTATATGAGTTCGTTAATAGAGACATCAACAGATGTGAGGTTTTACAATGAAAAGATTAGTTGAAAGAGTCAAAAAGGTGTATATTAATGAATTTAATGATTTGGAGAAATTACTTAAAAGTAATCCGGGAGTATAAATTCTGGAAAATGTAAGTAGGCATCGATAGCTAGCATATAAGCTGTTGGTGCTTATTTTTGTTAAATGTAATTATTTATGATAAAATTACAATGTGAGGAAATTGGAGGGAGGCAGGCACATGGTAATCAATCATAATATAAATGCAGTAAATGTATTGAGATATATGTCAATAAATACGTCTAAGATGGCAAAAGCTGCTAAGAGACTTTCTTCTGGATTAGCCATAAATAGTGCATCGGATAATCCGTCAGGTTTGGTAGTTTCTCGAAAAATGAAGTCACGAATTATAGGACTAGAGCAGGCATCAAGAAATGCCCAAGATGATATTTCTGCTGTACAGGTTGCAGATGGTGCATTAGATGTGACTACTTCAATATTACAAAGAATGAAGCAGTTAGCAACTGAAGCTGCAAATGGAACATTAAAAGATCAAGATAGAAAAAATATTCAATGTGAAATCAATCAATTAACCTCAGAAATTAACGATATAGGTGACAATACAGAGTTTAATACTATAAAGCTGTTAAGCTTCGATGGTAAAAATAATGGAGTTAATTCTAAATTTGCGGCTCAAGCTGGAGCTAATTTAGGGCAATGCGATGTGATCAAGGTAGAAGATATGAAAGCTAAAGCACTAAATATAAGTGGAGAATCAGGTGGAAGTGTTACATCAAAGGATGGAAAAGTAACAGCAAAACTTGTAGAGGCAAATCCAAATGATAAAGATAATGTAGTTACTGATGGAAATGATAATAAAACTGTAGAGTATGCACTAGATATGACAGATCCTAAAAATGCTAGTGCTGCTATTAAAATATATAGTGATGCTATAGGAAAGGTATCTTGTTTTAGAGTAGGTTTAAGAGCAGCTCTTCAAAATGTATTACAGTGTAGGATAGATTGTCTTGGTGATACAGCAAGTAATATATCTGCATCAGAATCTAAAATAGAAGATGCTGATATGGCAAAGGAAATGATAAATTATTCAAGATACAATATTCTTTCTCAAGCATCACAGGCAATGCTGGTACAAGCTAATCGTAATTCATCAGAACGGATGTCGCAGTTATTAAAATCTTTTATAATGTAGCTTAATTTGTATGTGCAATAATACTAGATACTTAACTTTTGCACATATAAAATTTTGACTTAATATAATAATTTTGCGAAGCAAAGCTTCTCAAGTTAAGAATTAATAATGAAAAATTAATAGTGAAGGATGATTTTTAGCTATCGCAAAAAATCTTTAAATTTATATGAGTCACCTCTTAGTAATGTTTTAATTTAGCAAAACGAGTGGTGAAAAGCTTAATCAAAGATTTTTTGAGAGTGTGACGGAAAAAAATCCACATTAACTATTAATTCTTCATTCTTAACTATTAATTAAAAATATTGCCTCGCAATATTCTTAAACTGCGAAAGTTAGTTATACATAAGTACTTATTTTATCCTTCCCGGATTTTTTGTGAGTTTTTTTGGAAGAAGAAATATTCTTATTATCATCGACTACCGTATTATCCGTTTGACTTTTTTCGGAAGATTGTTTTCCTTGAGTTCCTACATTTTTCTTTGCAGCATTTTTAACTTCTTTTGTTTTAGATGAAATCTGTTCATCTATCCTTCCTATATTGCAGGATAGTTTATCCATTTCAGCGGTCTGAGAATTAGAATAGGTTCCCTTTATTGGATCAGGTTCACTTAGGATAACATTCATTTGTCTTTTCATACCAGCTTTAATAGTATACATTTTAGATAATTTAGAAACATTTGAAGCAATTTTTATTAAATTGTTTAATTGTATTGATTTCTGTGAGTTCTCATCATATGCTATTTTTTCAGTAGAATTTTCTTTCTTTTTTTGTTTTTCTTCATTTTCTTTTTTATGAGTTATTTGTTCTGATTTGATTTCAGCAATTTTTGAATCTATTTGCTGAATTTGTTTGTTTAAATCTTTAATATTTGATTGCTTGCTTTTTTCATCCATATTGCTATCTTTAATTCCCTGGATTTGATTCTGAATTGATTCTTTTTCTTTTTCTAAAGCTTGAATTACATTATTATTAGATTTAATATTACTTATTGAATTTTTTTTGTTTTTTTTGTCTAGTTTATTATCACGAGATAAACTATTTATATTTATAGTTTTTGATTGAATTGAGTTTATAGTCATGTAATCATCTCCAAAACAGGTTTTATATAATTAGACCTTCCCAAAACGTTTATCGTTACAAATATGGGAAACTTAACTATTTATTATTTACTTTGGTATAAAGATTTCTATTTATCTACGATAACATAAATAGTTAATGAAAGAGAAACGAAGTATTTAACTATCCGTTGTTAATTCTCAACTTTTAAGTAGAAAGGCGTGTAATTATGAATATTTCAAAAATTAAATTTAAAAGTAGTTTTTTAAGTATCTACAATAATCAAAACAAGAAATTGGCAAATGCAGTAAAAACAAGGCTAGATTCTCAAAAATCAATGGCTGATACTTTAGAAGTAAATGAATTAAAAGTTGAATTAAGTAAAGCACAAACTTCAGAGAAACATATACAAGAAGGAGTTTCTTTTCTTCAAGAGGAAAATAAAGCTGTAAATTCATTAGAAGATATGTCTGAGAAATTGAAACAAATATCTTCCGAATATAATAGTGGTAAATTGACAGATGAAGATAGAAAAGCTGCAGAAAAACAGGCCAATGAAATAATAAGTTATATGAATAGTGTAGTAAACTCCACTTTTGGAGATAATACTTTTAGAGAGAATCAGATTAATGTAGAAACTAATCATGGATCTGATATTGTTATAGATTTAAAACCTTTTGATATAAGTATAGATGCTGATGTGGATAAAGACAATAAAAAAAATGGTGATGGAAAATTTCACATTGAAGGGAAGCTAGGCATAAGAGATATATTGAAAGACACTAATAGAATAGAGAATAATTTGATAAAACCTTTAGATAAATATTCTGATAATATAAAAAGTCAAATAGGAGGACTTGCAGATGATGCTATGTATCAGAATATGGTAGTAGATATGTCAGTTACAAAATTATGCCAATTAAAAGCTATGGATAAGTATACTGCACGTATTGCATTAAATAATTCCAAAGCGATTTTAGAAAATGCAGCTAATGCACTGGATTGTCAATCATCTAGGTTAGAAAATAGTACTGTTTCACAGCTTCTAAGTTAATTTTATAGGTACAATTCTTTTACTCAGCAGAGAAAAAGTAATGGATATTACTTTAATATGATGGCAAGGGAGAAGAATTAGCAATGCTTAGATATGACGAAGCCATATTTATCCGATCGCTATCATTGCTAACACCCCATCTTCTATTAAAGTGGGGGATAAGCACTGCTACACGCCTGGATAAGTTCTTCCCCTAAAGGATAACAGTATTCTAAGTGCTAAAGACACTAAGAATACTGTTAATAAGGTTCAGCTGGAGAAAGTCATCCTTATAAGCAAACTCCATCTGAACCTAAGAATCACTTGATAAGATAAAAGAGGATATTAAATACTTTTATAGAATAAATTAAATAATATGAAGTAATCAGTTCACAACTAGAATTATTAATTCTTAACTCTTAATTATTAATTATTTTTATATGCGGAAAAGAGGTAGAATATGATGAACATATTAGTTACAGGAGGAGCTGGCTTTATTGGACATTGGATAGTAAAAAAACTGCTGGAAGATGGTCATAGGGTTACAGCCTTTGATAATTTATCTAATGGAAGAATTGAGAATATACAGGAATTTAAAAATAATTCTAATTTCAAGTTTATAGGTGGAGACGTAAGAGATGAAAATAAGTTAGATGAAATATTTAAAAAAAAGTTTGATATAGTATATCATTTGGCGGCATCTATAAATGTTCAAGAAAGCATTGAGGATCCAAGAACTACTTTTTATAACGACGTAGTAGGTACTTTTAATATACTTGAGAGAGCTAGAGTTCAAATGTTTGGTAGAAATGGAAAGATGGATGGAGACGGTTGGGTCCTTGATGCTAATGAAGATACTTATCCATGTAAAGTTGTGTTTACTAGTACGTGCATGGTTTATGATGTGTCAGGGCAGGAAGGAATAGATGAAAAGCATCCAGTAAAGCCTGTGTCACCTTATGGCGGAAGTAAAATAGCAGCAGAAAATATGGTACTTTCCTATTACAATGCATACAAACTTCCAGCGGTAGTTGTAAGGCCTTTCAATACTTATGGACCATTTCAGAAAACTGGAGGAGAAGGTGGCGTAGTTGCTGCATTTATAAACAATTCGCTGCATAGTAGAAATATAAATATATATGGTTCAGGAGAGCAGACTAGAGATCTTCTATATGTTAAGGATTGTGCGAGATTTTTGGCAATGGCAGGGTATTGTGATAAAGTTAATGGGCAGATAGTTAATGCTGGTACAGGAAGAGATGTTACTATAAATGAATTAGCCCAAATTATTACGAAAAACAGAGTTAAAGTAAGACATGTAAAGCATATTTACCCCCAAAGTGAAATTATGAAATTAAAGTGCAATTATAAGAGGGCAAGAGACCTTATAAATTGGGAGCCGGAATATACATTGGAGAAGGGAATTGAAGAAACTGAAGGTTGGATAGAAGGAACTAAACTGCTAAAATAATATCATAGGGGTGTAAAATAAAAAAGAACAGCTAAATATAGTTGTTCTTTTTTATTTTAAGGTGCCTGTCACCAGAATGGAATAAAAATGTCCCACTGCGGTGACAGGCACCAAATGGCAAAAAAATCATATAGAATAAACTATTAACATATGTTAATATAAATTTAATAAAATATTAATCGAAAATTACAACATTTCGAAACTTGGATATGAGGAGGCGTTAAAGTGAAATTTTGTGTTAAGTGTGGAAATAAACTAGAAGATAATGATATGTTTTGCCCAAAATGTGGACATAAATCTGGAGTAGAAAAGGGACAAGAGGATGATGTAGGAAATACTCAAACTTTTAATACTGGCCTTATAAATAAGCAAAATAATGATTCTCAGTTTAAAGAAGATCTTAATAAAGAAGATTTTAATGATGAAGAAGAAGTAGATGACAGTATATTTAATACATTTAGAAGAAAGTTGGGTTTGAATAAAAAAGTGGCAGTAATTATAGGAATAGGTGTTTTATGTATCACAATATTCGTGTCTTTTCTAATAGGTAATGCAGCCAGCAAACCTTCTAATGTGGTTTCAAAATTTCAAAAAGCGGTTGCATCCAGTAATAAAGGACAGTTAGTAGATATTCTTTATTGTAGCGATAATAGATTGAAAATAGATGAAAAGAGTGTAGCTCCTTTAATTAATTATTTTAAGGACAATCCTTCTTATTTAAATGAAGTCGTAAGTCAATTAAATAATGAAGTGGCGAGATCTAATGGAAATTTAAATTCTAATTCCAAAGGTAAATTTGATATAGTTTATGCAGGAAAAAAGTATTTGTTTTTCAAGGATTATAAGATAGGAATAAAGCCATCATTTATATCAGTAAAAACTGGAATAAAGGATGTTCAATTTTCTTTAAACAGTACTCAAATAGCAAAAAGTGATTCAAAGGATTTTTCCAAGCAGCTCGGCCCTTTTATTCCCGGGAAATATAAACTTAATGCAGATTACAAAAACAGTTATGAATCTTTAAATGAATCCCGTGATATAGATTTTATGAATTCAAACGAAGACAGCGAAAATGTAGAAGTGTTTAAGGATGTTTCTTATGTCAATATAAACAGTGATTATCCAGATGCAGAAATATTTTTAAATAATAAGGATACTGGAGTTAAAGCAAAGGATGCCAGTAATTTTGGACCACTGGCTGCTAATTCATCTGTATATGGTGTTGCGGCTGTAAACGGACAAAAATTGAGAAGCAGCGACTATATTCTGAAAAAGGATGATGATTATATAAAACTTGACTTTACTCAATCTCAAACTAGTATGCAAATTGATCAGTATAGAATGCGTAATTTAATATATTGGTATACCTATTATTTTACACAAGCAGTAAATACCGGTGATTTTGAAGATGTTGAGAATTATCTGTATCCTGGAAGCCCACTTTATAATGACCAAAAAAGTTATGTGGCAACTACTTACGAAAAGGGCATAAAGGAAGATATCAAATCTTTTAATGTAATCTCATACAACTTAAGTGATGATAAAAGATCTGGAACTGTAAGTACAGAGGAAGTTTATAATATATATCAAAGTGATAGTACTACTCCTAGTACTAAGACTTTTCACTATACTTATACGTTTAAGTACAATGAGCAATTTTCTGGATATCAGCTTTCAGACATAAAATCTAATTAGGACAGGCATCTTAGCGGGGTGTAAATGATCCCACTAAGGTGCCTGTCACTATAAGGGATCATTTTTGCCCCGCTTAAGCGTGAGATATCGAAAAGAAGATATTGCTAAATGTTTTTCCCTAATTTACGATAATATAGGTATAAAAAATTATTGGAGGGATAAATATGGATATAGCAGCGCTATCAGTGGCAATGAGCCAATCGAGTGCACAGCAGTCAGCTGGTATAGCACTTACAAAAATTGCCATGGATGCAGGAGAACAAAAGGCAGCTGGTATGACAGAAATGTTGAGCAATTCCGCAGTAGATCCTAATGTAGGTAGTCATCTAGATGCAATGGCATAACCCCAGGGGTGTAAAAATTGGTAATGAATCAAAAAGAGCAATTAAGGCAAGAACTGGAGGAAGAGCTTCAGTGGGTAAAGTATAGGCAGCAAATGCTCGATATTATGGAGAAAAAGTTGCTGAGAATGATAAAAATAGCAGAACAAGCTAAACAGGATAATATTGACGAAAAGTACTTAAAAGTTTTGAATGATAAAATAAATGATTTGGCAGCACAGGTTAAGGCGTTAGATGGAGAAAGTAGAAAAGCAGAAGATAAAAAAATATTGTAGGTAAGGTGCCTGTCACTAAGTGGGAACGTTAGTACTCCACTTAGATGACAGGTACCTTTTTATTAAAGTAATTTGTAAATTATACGAAAAATAAATAATGGGATTAAAGGATAACTAGTGCAAATGTGCCACATAGAGGCAAGTATGTGATAAACAAAATGTACTTAAAGATAAAAATTTAAAGGAATATGATAAAAATATCGGTGAAGACAGTAAAGATGACAAAGATAAGTCCATAAATGTATTTGTGTAATTTTAGATTTCTGTAATAGCTAAACTCTTTCCCGGAATTTGTGGGAGATTATATACTAATTTTATGGTGAAATTTGCTATTAAATTAGGTATAATATTAATAATGGAAATGTTTCTTGTTAGGTGCCTGGCACCGAGCGGGACATTTATTGCCCTATCAAGGTGACAGGCACCAAGAATAAAAATGCAAGCAATGGGGATTCTGAACAAAACTAAAGAAAGGAGTTGCCTATATATTAATATGAATAGTTTTAAATTGAAGGGTACGCTTAGAAGTAAGAGATTGGCTCTATTAGTTGCCTCTGCAGCAATTATAGGTATTTTAGGTACTACAAAAGTATATGCATCACCGACAGTAGATAGGTATGGTGGTATGGATAGGTATGAGACATCTGCTAGAGTATGTGATGCTGGATGGAGTACTAATACTGATTATGCTGTATTAGTAAATGGAGATGATTACCATGATGCTCTTTCAGCTGCACCTCTTGCTAAAAAGTACAATGCCCCTATACTTTTAACAAACACAGAAGTGATAAATCCTTATACATCTTCAGAACTTATTAGATTAAATGTAAAAAATGTATTTATAGTGGGTGGAAAAGGTGTAGTATCACAAAGTATAGAAGATTCACTAGTGGCTAAAGGAATGAAGGTTGTTAGAGTTGGTGGTAAAGACAGATATGAAACTGCCCTTCAGGTTGCAGCAAAGATTGGTAAGACCAGTGAGGTGGCATTAGTAAATGGAAATGATTTTAGAGATGGAATGACAATAGCATCGATAGCTGCTTTAAAAGGAATGCCTATAATATTGACAGATGGAGAACATATGCCTGCTTCTGTTAAAAAATATTTAGGTAATACAGCTAAAATGGCTCAAATATATGTAATAGGTGATGGAAATACTATAAGCGACAATGTCATAAGTGGGCTATCTAATGTTAAAAGAATAGGGTCAGGAGGCAATGCATATGCTAGAAATGTAAGCATAATACAAGCCTTTCAAAATGAAGTAAATACTGGTACTTTATATGTAGCTTCTGCTAAGAACTTTCCAGATTCATTGAGTGCATCAGCTTTAGCTCCTAAAACATCATCTCCAGTATTATTTGTGGATAGTCCAATGGATGAGGCTACATCAAATTTTCTTAAAACCCACATAGTAAATAATTTAAAAATATTAGGAGGAACAGGTTCTGTAAGTTATGATTCAGAAACTTCAGTTGAAAATATGACATTAGGGGTAAGCGGTATTGATAATATAGCTGATACTATATGGCAGGGTGAGAAATATACTCCAAGGGCGACTATGGTTATAACAGCTACAGATGGTACCAAAAAGGAAGTTGCTATAGATTGGAACTTAAGTCAAGTAAATACTGCAAATCCAGGCACTTATACTTTTACAGGAAAATTAAGAGGAACAGATACTACAGTATATGCAACTCTTACAGTAAAACCTCTTCCATATAAAATTGATGATTTAACTCAAACTGCGGTTAGCAGGACAAGCTTTGGACTTCCAACTACTGTTTCGGCTCAGATGACGGACGGTACAACAACTGATGTACCTGTGTTATGGGATTACGGTACACAGTCTGGGAATAAACCAGGAGTCTATGTCTTTTATGGAACAGTAGATAAATACAGTAAAAAGGTTAAGCTTACTTTAACGACAATTGATAATGGAACAGGTAAGACTATAAAAACTATAAATAACATAAAGGCAACTGTAACTACTAAATCTAGTTATGTATTTCCAACTACAGTATCAGCTATAATGACTGATGGTTCAACACAAAGTTTATCTGTAACTTGGGCAAATGAAATTAAATATTCTACTGGAGTGTATACTTACGAAGGAACAGTAAGCGGATATAGCAAAAAAGTAGGCCTTATGCTTATAGTTACAGGAGAGGGCGGAAAAGATCCTAATGATCCAAATTATCCTACTAACCCTAATGATCCAAATGTAATGGACTTAGGAGAATTGGAACCTATAATGCAAGATGAAAAATATCCAACCACAGTGAAAGATCCAACTACTGGAAAACAGGTGTCAGTTACATGGACAGATGCTGTTAGTATTGATTCTACTTTTTTAGATAATCAATATTTAGATGATTGTAGAGTTGCTAAATTTACTTTGAATGGAACTATAAGTGGTAATAAAAAGGTTAAAGCAACTATAGGAATAATTCCTAAAATTATTACTCTTAATGTAGATGGAAAAACTAGCAACGTTCCAGCTGTATCTATAAATATTAAGAAAAGTTACTATCCAAATGGTGTATTTAATATGAGTGAGTTATCAACTAGAATAAATGCAGTTATAAATGGGCCAAATGGAATTAGAGAAGCAAAAAATGTACATGTTCTTCTTTGGGATCCACCAGTTGTTGATATAAGTGATGCTAGTACATACTATGTAACGGCAACTATAGAGCATTATAGCACACCTGTGACCGTTACAATAAAAATTGAAAACTAACTAAGTGGTTGACAATATATTTTCTTATGATGTAAAAATTGTTGCTAGATTTCATATAAAAAAGGTAAAAAAATTACAAATTGTTACGATTATAAGAATATAAATGCTCTATTGGATATATTTAGTAAATTATAAAATTAAGTGAATTAACACCCGCGAATTTCACGAGTGAATAATTATAACACAATAATGTATGGAGGTAATAAATAATGAAGAAAACTAGGCTATTGGTAATGACAGCAGCAATTGTACTTGGAATAGGTACTAGTGTTTACGCCAAGTTGCCACCTAATTCCATAGTAGTAGGAAATAATGTTTATGATATAAGTTATTTTACAAATGATGCTAGTGGTACTAATACTGCTAAGGTAAATGATCAGCTAGCAAACAATTTAGGTAAATTATACTATGTAGATTCTACAGGTGTAGCAAAGGATATATTTACAGAAGCAACTGTAGATGATAGTCAGATAGTATCTAAAGTTGGTAACACTTTAACATATTATCCTGGAAATGGAACTACGGAAAAAATTGTTACTGATGCAAATAATAATTTTTTAGATCCTAGTACGATTACTGGTGGATATGTAATAGCTCATATTACTTATAAACAACTACTAGCACAAGGATTAAATTTATTTACTTGTCAGCTCAGTCAATTATCAGGTGTAAGTGGAGCAGCTTATTTTCAGGTAGGAAGCAGTCCAATGACTCCTTTAACAGATGTAGCTACTTATATGGGACAACTTTCTACTGGAGCTAGCAATATGGTACATTTATATGCTAGCGATGGTGCTACAGAATTAGCAAATGGATATTTGAATATAGTTACAAATGGGGCTGCATCAGGAGATAAGAATTTAACAGTTAATTTGACGTTAACTGGAAACTCAACAGATGTAGATAGTTCTACACAAGGAAATAAAGCTTATAATATAGTTAATAATGGATTTGTTACAATTGATAAAAGTGGAAAATGGATTTACTACAGTAACACAGGAGATAGTGGTAAACTTTATAAAAGAAGTGCAACAGGTACAGATGATACGCTCATTAGTAATGACAGTGCAAAATATATTAATGTAGTAGGAGATTGGGTATACTATAGCAATTATAACGATGGTGGAAAGATATATAAGGTTAAAATAGATGGAACTGAGAGACAAAAGGTTTCTGATGATATGGCATCTTGTGTAAGTGTAGTAGGAGATTCCATATATTATATAAATCATAGTGACAATGATAGAATATATGTACAGGATTCTACAGGTAAAAAAATGGTTTTAAGTGACCAAGCCAAATATTTAAGTGTTACAGGAAACTTTTTGTTCTATGTTAATGCAGGAGATTCAGATACGTTATATAGCTATGATTTAAGAAATAGTAGAAAAGCAAAGATAAGTACTATAAATACAAAATTTATTAATGCTTGTAATGATTATCTGGTTTTCTATACAGGCTATGATGGAGTGTTATATAGATCTACAAATGCACAAGGACAGATTCCAGTACCTATGAGTGTGACTACAAATGTACAAACATCTGCAAAAGCCAGTGCTTATAAGGCATTAACAGATAAACCTACAATTATATGTGCTACTGATGATAATAATATTTATTACATAAGTTATGTGGATGGTAATAAAATATATAAGTTAGATAACACAGGAAATGGATATAAAGTTGTAAATGATTCAGCAGATTATATAAATATAATAAATGATAGTCTATATTATATAAAATCAGGGAAAATCTCAGTTGCACCTAAAGATGGAGATGGAACTCAAAAGGGCATTTCCATAACAAAACCTAGATTAAATAGCAGGGTAGTAAGTGTTAACCCTATGCCAACATTTACTACAGATGATATAACAAAATTTAATTTTCCAGAAACTGTTTCTTGCATAATGAGTGATGGAAGTGAACAGACATTAGTAGTTTCATGGAATAAAACTGTACCAAAGCCATCAAAAGGTGTATATACATTTAAGGGCACGATACTTGGATATGGAACATCTGTTACTATGAATGTAGCATTAGATTCCGGAACTATTAATGCTAACAATGTTAAAATCGTAAACAATGTAGGAAGTAAAGACACTATAAGTATTACTGGATTGACTACTGGTGATGTGGTAAATGTTTATAATAGTAGTACTGATACAAAACCATTAAAATCAGCTGTTGTAGATGCAAGCGGAAAAGTAAATATGACAGGCTTAAATCTTTCTCCTGATGGTGGAAATGTATATATTAGTTTAACTAAAACAGGTAGACAAGAAGGTAACAAAGTAGGAGTTCAGTACCAGGCAGAGGCACCAACTGGATTTACAGTAGATGCTGCTAATCAAAATATAACTGGGTTACAGGCTAATAAGTTGTATAAGGTTTATATACAAGATGAAAATTCAAATGGAATAGTACCAGCTCTTCCTACAAGTTATGATGTTTCTACAAAAGCAGATGGTAATGGAGTTCTAAAGGTTCCTACTATGATATCTAAGATAGATGGTAATAAAGATGGAAAGCAAATGCTTAGAGTAGTTGCTACAGGTAATGTAGATAGTGCACCTTCAGCACCAATTGAAATAAGCAGAGCAACAGTACCTAGTTATGTAGGCATTGATCTAAATCTTGGAAGAATAACTGGAACTACTACAGGAATGAAATTCACGTATGATGATTTAAAAACTAACTCAAGCCCAACTTGGTATCCTTGTCAAGCAGGATCTACACCAATTCTTATGACTAGATCACTGCAGGTATCAGTTGAAGTATTAGGCAGTGGCCCAGTACTTGAAAGTAAGCCTGTGTCTTATGGATTATTCCAGATGCCTGTTATAAATGGAATAACAGATGGAGGAACATATACTACTGGAACAGATAAATCTACTGGTAAATCACTATTCCCAACTGTAACTTGGAATGATGATAACATTATTGATGCAAGTAATAGCACAAAATATTGTGCAGTCTTAACTAAAGATGGAAATCCTATTTCAGGAAATGATTCAAAAACATATTCTATGAATAATGGAGTTATTGATACAAATGGAACAACTTATAAGGCTATAAAAGATAGTAGTGATTTGGAAAGTATAATAAAGGCTAATGGTGATGGAAGCTATGCACTTATAGTTGTAGGAACAAAGACTGTATCAGGTATGAATCCATCTAGTGCAACAAATGTTACTACTGTTAAATTTACAGTAAATTCAGCAGTACCTGCAACGGTAGATATAAGATTTGCTGAAACAGCAGGAACACAGAAGTGGACAGATGGTACAAAGACTGCAGTAACTAATGTTACATCAGCTGATATACCAACTCTTTATCAGGCAACACCAAATTGGACGGATTTAGCAGGAACTATTGATACATCAGTAATACAGAGATTAGATACTGCTCCTACTTCGGATTTAAGTTGGAATTTAGCAGCTAAGGTAGCTTTTGAAAGAACTGTTATAAGTCAGGATGGATATTATAAGTTAACAGTTACATCTACAAGCACAGAAAATGGGGCAACAAATGTTTCTACAAAAGTATTTAAGGTTGATACACAAGATAAAGCTATATCACCATCAGTTTTAGGAGTATCAGATGGAGGAATCTATGATAAAGTTATTAGTGGAATTACAATAACAGATACACTAGCTAATACTACAAAAGCTACAATAACAAGAGATGGATATAAAACTGATTATATAGTAGATCCAACAAGTCATAAGGGTGGAACACTAACAGTAAATGGAAGCTATGTATTAACATTGGATACGACAAATAATATAAATGGTTCTAAGACAGAAAAAATTATTAACTTTAAAATTGATGATGCAGAGAGTAATCCAACTCAAGCAGCACCAAAAGCACCAGATAAAAATGGAAAAACAGCAACATTTACATTTAATGATGGCAATGGCAATATAGCAATTGGAAATGTTGATACTAGTGAAGAATATAGTGTAAATAATGGACAATCATGGACACCAGTAACATCAACTGGAACCCAGTTAATTACTTCATCAAATGAGTTAAACTTGTTAAATAAATCTACTACTACAAGTGTACAAGTAAGGTATAGAGCAAATGGAAATATACCGGCTTCAGAGGCACAGGTTATTAATTTGACTGCTTCACCTGTAGCACCATCTGCAAAATTTGAATTTAGCTATGATGCAAATCATAATTTAATAGGTGGATTAAAGAATTCAGATGGGACAGCTATTTCTAATCCTTCAAGTTATGAGTATAGTATAGATGGCGGATTAAATTGGAACAGTGTAGACAATAATGGAGCTTTGAAATCAGAAGATGTCAACATAATAAATACAACTAATGGGGTACAAGTTAGAACTAAGGCAAGTGGTCAAACTAAAGCTTCTAATGTTGAAAAGATATCAGTAACTCAAGCAGCAGCACCTAATGTAACTTCAACTCAAGCAGCAGGTGGAGTTAAATTAACTAGTCTTTCTACAGGACTTGAATATAGGGTAAATGTTGGCAGCACTACAGGAACAAAATGGAATGACTTTACTTCAGGAAATACTATTCCAGTTACACAGTCAGGTTCTATAGATGTAAGGAGTAAAGCTACAGGAACTGCAATGCCTGGTAACATAGCAAATATACCAGTTCAATTGGCAGCAGCACCAGCAATTAAGACTGCAGCAACAGCACCGATATTAAATGTTAAATATTCAGAAAAAGTATTATCAGATGGAAGAAATTTAGTAATAAATACTAAAGTTATTGCATTAACTTATACTTTACAATTAAGTGGTAGTAGCACTACTCCAATAACATTAACTCAGTTAGAAACTGCATTACAAACAGACATAAATACATCTATTGGAAGCGGTGTTATTAAAGTTGGTGATGATGGAACAGGAAAGTTAACTCTTACTACAGTAGCAACAGGAGCTGCAGCTAAAATAGACTTTACTGAACCATCAATAGTAGATGGCAAATCAATTACTACATCAACAGGAGACGGATCAATTAGTGCTGAATTAGGATTTACAGATATAACATCTGTTACAGGAACAAACTAATAATATTAATTAAGATGTCAAGTACTAGTTAGAAAATATAAAAAAGCAGTTCTAGTAATAGGACTGTTTTTTTCATCAAGATGAATGTTTATATAGAGTTTCTGAGTTTATTCGATACTTAAAAGGAGGAAGAAAAATTGAAAAAAGTTATTAAAAGAGCTGCCTTAATTTTATCATTTGTAATGATTTGTTGTATTTCCTATGGTTCCTTAAGTGTTTCAGCAGCAGATTTTAAAAATATGGGAACTAAAACTATAAGTGACGTAAACAAAGTATGGACAGTGAAATTTAGAGAACCAGTAGATATTAATTCTTTAAATAACAATATAAAGCTTCAAGATATTACAAATGGTAGTACTGTTAGTGTAAGTGTTTCAGCAGGTACTGATGAAAATTCAGCAAAGATTAATCCACCTTCTGGAGGATACAAATTATCGCATAATTATAAATTAACCATAGACAAAAATATTAAATCTAAAAAAGGAAGGCATTTATCACAACCTGCTGTACTAAATTTTAGTTTAGCTTCTAATAATAGTAGTATCAATACTGGCGGTAACAGTAGTAATAATAGTGGTGGTAACAGTAGTAATAATAATGGCGGTAATGGTAGTAACAATAATAGCTATACTGCTTCAGCAAATGTGGAAGTTTCCCCATCGGTTCCGTTGAGGAAAATAACGGTATCTACAAATTTACCAAATGTTACAAAATACAAAATAGAAGAAAATAATAATTTTTTTGCTATTAATAGTAGTACTATTACATTTGTATCAAAAAATACATTACAAATCTATTTATATGATAATAGTGGAAAATTGCTTGGAACATCTACATTGGATGTAAGCTCTACGAAAAATAACATTATTATGAATGTAACTTTAAATTAGAAAGGTGCCTGTCACCGACATGGAACAGAAATGTCCCACTGAGGTGACAGGCACTATTTTAAAAAGCAACTATATGTGCTAAAATATTCTCATTATACTTTATAAGACTTGGAATGAATGACATGCTGAAAAGGAAAAATATGCATTAGAAAGGAGAATCGAAATGAAAAAGGTTAGAATAGCATTAATGGGTCTTGGAAATGTTGGCGCAGGAGTTTGGACAATATTGAATTCTAATAAAAAAGAAATAATGAAAAGATCAGGATACGAAGTAGAGGTAGCAAAGATTCTTGTAAGAGATAGAAACAAACATAGGGATGTGGAAGTCCCAGATGAAATTGTAACTACGGATTTTAATGATATATTAGAAGATGACTCTATTAAAATTGTAGTTGAAGTTATGGGTGGTATAAATCCTGCGAGGGAATATATGCTCAAATGTATGGATAGAAAGAAGCAGATAGTAACTGCAAACAAGATGCTGCTTGCAACTGGTGGAGATGAACTTTTTGAAAAAGCAGACAGCAAAGGAGTAATGTTTAACTATGAGGCAAGTGTAGCTGGAGGAATTCCAATAATAAATGGAATAGATGAAAGTTTAACTGCCAATAAAATTGAAGAACTATACGGTA
Organism: Clostridium ragsdalei P11; assembly: GCF_001675165.1. Lineage (GTDB taxonomy): Bacteria > Bacillota > Clostridia > Clostridiales > Clostridiaceae > Clostridium_B > Clostridium_B ragsdalei. Next base: position 325,098 of record NZ_LROS01000011.1, on the reverse strand, counting down.
TAGTAAATGGAACTACAAACTATATTTTGACTAAAATGCAGTTGGAAAAGTTGGATTTTGATGTGGCTTTAAAACAGGCACAGGATATGGGATATGCTGAAGCGGATCCTACGTCAGATATTGAGGGATTTGATGCCCAATATAAATTAGCGATACTTTCATCACTAGCTTTTGGAACAAAAATTAATGTAGATAATGTGTATAGAGAAGGTATTACAAAAATTAAATCTGTAGATATAAGATATGCTAAAAAATTTAACATGGTAATAAAGCTCCTTGCTATTGCAAAAGAAAATGAAGGTAAGCTTGAACTTAAAGTACATCCAACCATGATTCCAGAATCACATCCACTTGCTAACGTATATGATTCATTTAATGCAATATTTATAAAGGGTAATGCAGTGGGAGATCTGATGTTTTATGGAAGAGGTGCGGGAAGCTTACCAACAGGTAGTGCTGTAGTAAGTGATATTATTGCTATATTGAGAAGTAATATGGATATAGAAAATTTCAATTCTGTAGTGAAAAATAATTTATGGCATAGGGAAATAAAAAATATAAAAGATTGTGCAAGTAAATTTTATATTAGACTTTCTGTAATGGACCAGTCAGGTGTACTTGGCGAAATAACCACAATTTTAGGAAAACATAATGTAAGTCTCCGCTCAGTAATGCAAAAAGGCAGGGAAGAGTCAAAAGATAAAGTAACTATAGTATTGATTACTCATAAGATAGAAGAAGCAGAGATTAATTCTGCTATTAAAGAAATTGTTGATTTGAAATCTGTAATGCAAATAGACAATATTATAAGAATTGAAGATTTTAAATAAATTCAATTTAACCTAAGGCAGTTGTTACTTGAAAAAGTTTTTTATGTAACAGCTGCCTTAATAGATTAAAGTCCTATTTTGTGAAAAAATTTCAATCCCAAAGCAATCATTCCAGATGTTATCATAGGACCTACGGGAACACCGCCTAAAAAGGCAGCGGCAATTACTGCTCCCAAAATTAGCGCTGGCATTACTTCAGTATGACCTTGTACAGTTAAATACTGCATGCCAAGACCACTTAAATAAGTCGTAAAAAGGGATATGAGCAGGGCGAATATTCCAAGCCATGAGGTAAATACATTTCTAATACTTATATATTTCACACTTCCATTTGCAATTGGAATTAGAATTGAAGCTACTAGTATTACTACTCCCCAGAATATTCCGTTTTCCTGTAAAGTTGGGAATACATACTTGTCTATATTAAGAAGTTTTAGAAATAGAAGTATACAGGCAGCTAGAGCTACGGAATTTGCTTTTCCAAGAACTGCAGCTGCTAAAATTATGACTAAAATTATAGTTGATTCCATTTAAATCATCTCCTAAAATATAATAAACAATGGTTAGTATATAACATATAGTAAAAGTGACAAAATATCAGAGTAATAATATATACTATTTACAACTTAATAAAATGCAATTTAGGAGAATAATTCATGGAAAATTATAATAATTTTAATAAATTTTCATTGAAAAAAGTTATTCAATTGTATAGTATAATAGTATATGTTTTGATAGAATAGTTATATTAGGGTTAGTTAATAGATATTAAAAATGTATTTTTAAGGGGAGAACTTGTTATGGATGATAGAATCGTAAACTTCGATGAAATTAAAAATAGAGCTAGGGAAAAAGATGTAGAGAAATTTGAAGATTATGTATATGGACTTTCCTATGATATGTCTCAGGGAAAATTATCAATGGGAGATTTTTATAAAGACATTCAAGAATATATGGAAAAAAATAATATATCACAAGAAAAGCTATTTAACATTCAAAAAAAACTTATGGAAAGATATGGCTTTAATATGGAAGATGTAGAAAAGCAGATGAAAGACATGGGAATTGACATGCCTTCTGTAAATAAAAATGTTGACTATGAATCTTTGAGAAAAACAGTATCATTTCAGGAAAAATATAAGCAAGGCATGGGCAGTGCTTTAGTAACTACTTATAGTATAAATAATTCCTTGAACAGTCTTAGTATACTTATAAGTGAAGAAAAACTTACTTTAAAAAGTGAAAAAGATATAGATTTACAAGATCCCGAGTTAAATGAATTTTTGTGCTCCTATAAAAAGGTAGTAAAAGATAAAAAACTTAAAATATCATTATGCTCAAATGTTAAAGAATTTGAATACTAGTTTAATTATATGAAAATATTCCCTATATTGGCCAATATAGGGAATATTTTAATGTGGATTGGGGGGATTTAGTATGAGAAAATTTAAATTTAAAATATGGGATAAGGAAAAAAAGCGTTTTTATATAAGTGAAAATCCCTATCCAGAACAAAGCTGCAAAGTAAAAGATAAGTTTATATCCCTCGAGTTTACAGGCTTAAAAGATAAGAATGGTAGAGAGATTTTTGAGGGAGATATAATATCTATAAATAATGAAAAAACTTCTATTAAGCTGCCTGTGAAATTTGGAAGGTATTCTTTTGAAAAATTTATAGGCGAATGTGGAGAAATTACTGATGCAACTGAACTCTATGGCTTTTATGTAGAAAATGAATATCTGTATATCCAAATGTTGAAGGAAAATGTAATAGTTACAGGCAATATATTTTGTATATAATTAAATAATCTAATCTTATTTGTATTTGAGAAAGTTGAGTTAGCTATATTGATTTTTACTTTAAGCTGCTATAAACTTATAGTAAAATTTTAATTTTACTATAAGGGGTGGATTGCTTTGAGTAATGATTTTGTTGTATTGTTAAATTGTATGGATGGAAGGACTCAGCTTCCTGCAATAAATTGGATAAGAGATAATTTTCATGTAAAATATGTAGATATAATATCAGAACCAGGAATTGATAAAGTAATTTGCAGCGAAGATGAAAATTTTATCAATTCATTAAAGTATAAGATGGATATATCCATAAATTCTCATGGAGCTTCTACTGCATTTGTAGTAGGTCATTATGACTGTGCAGCAAACAAAGTAGATAAGACAATTCATCTAGAGCAGATAAAAAAGTCTGTTTGCATAATAAAAAAATTATATAAGAATATTGAAGTTATAGGTCTTTGGATAAATGAGAATTTCGAAGTGGAAAAACTTTAGGTATTTATATTGTGATTTTAATAAGGGACTTGTTGCAATAGCAATTTTTTAGATTGATATGAACAGTTCACCTTATAGATAAATATTCTTAAAAGTTAAGAACTATCAATTGTTAAAAAACACGTAGATTAATTGTGAAAGGATGTTTGTAATTTATGAAGCTATTAATAAAAAAAGTTAATGAGGACGCTGTAACTCCATTTTATGCACATAAAGGAGATGCAGGTCTTGATTTGTTTTCAGTAGAAGAAGTTTTAATAAAACCAATGGAAAGGAAGTTAGTAGCTACCGGGATTAAGATTCAGCTTCCACCAAATACAGAAGCTCAGGTTAGACCAAGAAGTGGTCTTGCATTAAAACATGGCATAACTCTTTTAAACACACCTGGTACTGTGGATGAAGGATACAGGGGTGAGATAAAAGTGCTTATGATTAATTTAGGACAGGAACCTTTTTTAGTTGAAAAAAGTATGAAAATTGCTCAAATGGTAATAAAGCCTGTGAAAAGAGTATATGTACAAGAAGTAGAAGAACTAAGTGACACTGAAAGAGGAGAAGGAGGATTCGGTTCTACTGGAACAAGATAAGAGTTAAGAATTAATTACTTCATGTTATTTTTAAACTTCGAAAGTTGAGTTATATGAATAAAAGCTTCTCTCCTGGATATAATTATAGAAAAATAACTAGGAGGTAAAATCTATTGAATAGTGTCACTCTTATTGGAAGGTTAACTAAGGATGCAGAATTGGTTCAGCTGGAAAATTACGATAGAAGTGTAGTTAAATTCATTCTGGCAGTAGGCAGAGATTTTGTAAGTAAAACTGGAGAAAGAGAAGCAGATTTTATTCCTGTTTCCTATTGGACTAATTATGGAAATAAAATGCTTCCCTATTTAAAAAAAGGAAGACTTATAGGAGTAAATGGTAAAATAATTACTAAAAGCTATACTAAAGACGATATAAAAAAATATTTCACTACTGTAGAAGCAGACAAGGTTCAGTTTTTAGACCGCGAAAAGGAAGCTTTGGCATAATTTAAGAAGTACAGTTATAGGATAGGTTGGGGTAAAATTAAAAGATTACCCCAATTTTTAATTGCTATTAAAGGTGCATTATTTATTGTTTTTTACATTATTCTAGAGTATGATATAATAGGAAAATATAGTGAAAAAGTGGATTTCTAAAACTTTTAATCACATTTTAACTTTAAATGTATAAATTTGGTCATAGTTACTTAAAGATAGGGAAATATCAATGAATCTTACTTAGTGGGAAAAGCAGATATCCCAAATCTATGATTTGGTGATAGTCGCTTTCGCTGTGTGCAAGCAGATATCCCAAATCTATAATTTGGTGATAGTCGCTTTCGCTGTGTGCAAGCAGATATCTCAAATCTTTGATTTGATGATAGTCGCTTTCACAGAGTGTGTGGGAGTGTTATAGTAGGTAGCCATCAGATAAAAATTGAAATTAATATTTGAAATTTTGTGTTAACTTAAGGGGGAAAAATATTTTATGTTTAATTTTAAAAGTATTAAAACTAAGTTAATACTGATAATTTCTGCAACAACAGCGGTATTATTATGTATACTTGGAATATCAATTTATGAAAAATCTTATGGGATATTGTATGAAAAGTTTCAAAACAGTTCTGAGCAAATTGTTATAAATGTAAATGGTTCTATAAATAAATTTTTAAACGGTATGGAAAGTCAGATTCAGGTTATTGCCAATAGTTCTGTTTTGAAAAATTTAGATATTAGTAATGATGGGAGTAGAAACAGTGCAGTAGAATTGCTTAAAAATACTAAAGACAGCAATGAAAATATGGTAAGTGTATATTTTGCTGATCTCAGTGGTATGAGAATAAATATGGATGGAAACATACGTCAGCCATCTAAAGAATATGATGCTAGACAAAGAACGTGGTATAAAGACGCTATGAATAAAAAAGGACAAGTTGTATGGACGGATCCATACAAAGATGTAAATACATCACAGATTATGATTACAGTAGCAAAAACTGTGGAGAAAGATGGCAATGTAGTAGGAGTAGCTGCTATTGATGTTTCTCTGAAAAATTTATCTAAAGATATAGCTTCTATAAAAGTAGGAAACACAGGATATGTTTATATTACTAATAAAGAAGGTAAAATAATAGTATATCCAGATTTTAATCAGGTAGGGAAAGACAGTGAGCTTAAAAAAAGTAAATGGGACTATATTAGCTCAAATAAAACTAGTTATTTTAAGAATACATATAATGGAATAGAGAAGCTGTATGCTTATACTACAAATGAGAAAAATTCTTGGAAAATTGTAGGCACAGCTAAAAATGCTGAATTTATAAGTGATACAAGTGGTATAAGAAGATTTATTTTCTGTTTAGTTATTATAGGAATAATAATATCTATAGTAGTAGCTATTTTAATTGGTAACTCAGCATATAAGATATTAAAAAAGTTAAAAGTAATAGTTGCTAAAGTAGGGGAAGGGGATTTTACTTACAGTATCCCTGAAAAGTTTTTAAATAGAAATGATGAGTTTGGAAGAATAAGCAATTACGTACAAAGCATGAATATGAATATAAAGAAATTAGTTGAAGATGTTAAGAAAAATTCTTCAAATGTTGAACAACAAGCTGAAGGTTTAAATGCAATTTCTGAGGAAATATCAGCTTCTTCCCAGGAAGTATCTGCAGTAGTTCAGGATTTAGCTAAAGGTGCTGAAGGACAGCAAAAGTATATAGATAATATGTTTAGTTTGTTAGAAAATGTAAACAAACACATGGAAAACATAAATGATAAATTAAATTCTGTAAAGGTAAGTACGGGTAATGCAGTGAATAAAGTAGATCTAGGGAAAAATGAAGTGGATTCATTGAAAAAGGCAATAGTCACTGTAGATTCTTCTTTTACAGTAGTTTCTGATAAAGTTTACAAGCTTAACGAGTCTATAAAAAAAGTAAGAGAAATAACTGATGTTATAGCACAAATAGCAGAGCAAACAGATCTTTTGGCTTTAAATGCAGCTATTGAATCTGCAAGGGCAGGCGAAGCGGGAAAGGGATTTTCAGTAGTAGCAGAGGAAATAAGAAATTTAGCCGAAGAGTCTCAGGATTCAGCTAAAAAAATAAGTGATTTAATTAGTTATATAAATAGTGATTCAAATGAGGTTATTGTAAATTCTAAAAAGGCTGAAGAATCTATAAATGAGCAGAATATAGTGGCAGAAAATATGGTGAAATCTTTTGAAATGATAGTGGATTCAATTAAAGAGATTGAACCTTTAGTTGATAAAACTTTTATTTCAGCAAATAGCACAATACAATCTAGAAAAGAATTTATGGACAGTATGAATCAGTTTGGAAATTTAATAAGAAACACCACTACATCTACAGAGGAAATAGCAGCATCTACAGAGGAAGTAAGTGCATCCATACAAGAAGTGGCATCATCTGCTGAAAATTTAAACTCTACATCAAAGAATTTAATAAATGTTGTAAATAAATTTAAAGTAGAATAAAAGTGTATAAGAGCTAGCTTAGGGTACTGCTATTAATTCTTCATTACTAATTATTAACAGAAGGGGATTTGTTTATACTACGAATTGAAGTTAATGGAATTAGTATTTGACAGTATGCTTGGTACATTGATAATATATAATATATAACTTGATTAAATTAAAAAGTAAATTAATAGATACAAAAAGTATGGAATAAAAGAGGGGGATTTAACTTGAGTGAACATGAAAAGATATTTATACCTAAAGAGTCTATAGATAAATTGGTTTCAGGATTAAAAAGTATAAGAATTACTACTAGAGAAAAAGCTACGCGGAAAGAAGTAGATAAACTCTTAGATTTACTACAAGAAGATTTAAGTCAAAAAAATATTCCTCTTAAAGAACAAATATTAGAAAAGATGAAGGAAAGCAAGGGAGTAGATCCTAACTTAAATGCTAATTTGTATATACTATATCGTAATTTAGATAGCGGCCAGATTACTGAAGAACATGCACTTGAATTATTTCAAATGTATGTTAAGATAGAGCCCTATAACAAAACTATACTATAATTTAATTCAACTTTCGCAGTTTAAAAACTTTGCAAAGCAAAGCTTTTTTAGTGGACAGTTGACAATTGACAGAGGACAGTGAAGGAATATTTTTCTCCGATGCACTACGAAAAATCTTTAATTTAAAAGAAACTCATGTTTTTTTGTTTCTAAGAAGTACTTTCTGAGCAAGTAATTATCTGAAAATCACAGATTTTAAAGCCTGCTTAAGCCATGTTTTGCATTAGCAAAACAAGCTTAAAAATAAATTAGTTTTCTGACGTAAGGAGGAAAACTCACCTTATCTGATATTTGAGCTTTGAACTTTGTTCTTTAAAAAAATTACGATGTAATTTTTAGTTCATATGTAACGTATATGGAAAATGATTTTAATTCATTGAATAAATGTTTTAATCTAAAGCATTCTATAGGAGATTCCGATAATAATTCATAAGGTTAAGTTTTATTCATTAACTACAGAATAAGTGCTTACCGTATGTAGAAAGGAGTAAATTTTATGAGACTGAGTTATAACATGCCAGCTTTGATAATGCATATGATCCAAAACCAAGCTTTAGATAGGCAAAGTGGAAATTTAGACAGAATATCCAGTGGATGTAAAATAAATAGTGCTGCAGATAATCCAACGGGACTTGTACAAAGCGAGAACATAAGTATTCAAGTTAAGAGTCTTGAGACCGTAACTAGGAATGTTCAAGATGGTGTTAGTATGCTCCAAAGCGCAGAAGGTGGATTAAATGAAATCACAAGTATGGTTCAGAGGGTTAGACAACTTACGCTGCAAGCTGGAGATGGCTCTTTTAATGATGAGGATAGACAAAAAATACAGGGTGAAATAGATCAGATGCTGGATGGAATAAATGAAATGGCAAATGACACGGAATTTAATGGATTTAAATTATTAGGTCAAAACAAAACTATTAGTATGACTGTAGGAACTAATGCTGGGGACGATGTAAATATACCTCAAATAGACTTGACTAATGGATCAGATAGTGTTGTTTCGGACTTGTATAAAATTAAGACTGGTGGAGGAAAAGATGTATTGAGCGGAGATACTGATAGTGCTTTAAGTGTTATAGATAGTTCTTTAAATAAAATAGTATCTTTGAGAAGCAAATATGGGGCTTTGGAAAATAGATTTACCAGTAGTTATGATAATATGCAGGAGTTAAATGAAAAAATGACTGATGCGTACAGCAGTATAAGGGATTCAGATATGGCAGATGAAATGATGAATTATTCAAAAGAAAGCATAGTAATACAGGCCTCTAATGCAATGATCGCTCAGGCTAACAAATTGCCTCAGGATGTTTTACAAATAATACAAAGTTTTAGAAAGTAATAGATTTGAAAAATTAAGTTAAGGTACCTTGCTTTTATAGCCTAGGTATCTTTCTTGTGGTTTTACCCCTAAGGTTATCCACTAAAGGATAAGAAACAATAAAATACCTTACAAATACAGTATTATTTACAATATGCAATATATTTCTATTAAAAGATAATAAACTTATAAAAATGTCACAAAAATATAGAATATAATTTATAATTGTGTTAATGTATCTATATAGAAAAGAATTTTAATTAAAAGTAAAGTAGAATTTAAAATTAAATTATTTAGAGAAGACTTGTAACATATTTGATGATTTTTAGAAAGGGGGAATTTAGGTTGAATATAAATAGTATGTCAAATGACCAATTGGTAAATAATTTGCTTACAAGAGGATTAGATGCAACTGCAGCTAGAAGTAAGGCTATATCAAGTAATATAGCTAATATTAATACTGCTGGATATAAAAGAAAATATGTAACATTTGAAGAAAATCTCAAAAATAGTATAGATAATTTAGAATTAAAAACGGATAGTAAAAAGCATATGAAGTTAGGTAATGATTATGGGGCAATAAATACGAATACAGATGATTCAACTAGTATGAGATCAGATGGAAATAATGTAGATATTGAGGTCGAAACTGTAAATCAAGCTGCAAATGAGCTTATGCAAGATGCACTTATAACCCTCGAAAACAATAGGTTAAGTATGCGAAAAACTGTAATAAGTGGAAATTAAGGGAGGATATTTATGATTCAAGCGTTTAATACATTGAGAATAAGTGCCAGCGGCCTTTCAGCAGAAAGGCTGAGAATGGACACAATAGCTTCCAATATGGCAAATGCAGAGACAACTCGTGGTGCAAACGGACAACCTTATAGAAGAAAAGTTGCAGTTTTTGGAGAAAATTTAAGCAAAGCTTTAAATAGCAATGGAAGTTATGAAGATGTTCCTATGGGGGTAAAAGTTGTAGGAATAAAGGAAGATACCTCACCTTTTAAGAGAGAGTATGATCCTACTAATCCAGATGCTGATGCCTCAGGATATGTTTCTAAGCCAAATGTAAATATATTGAATGAAATGGCTGATATGATGGTATCTGTTAGGTCTTATGAAGCTAGTTTAAGTGCTATTAATTCTGAAAAAAGTATGTTTTCGAAAGCCCTACAGATAGGTAAATAGGAGGACAAAATATGAAGATAAATGAATTTACTCCAGATACTGCTGTGTTTGATAAAGTAGGAGGAAATACTTATAAACAAAATGTATCAAATGATTCCAAAGATAATATAGTAAATAATGAAGATGGCATAGCCTCTTTTTCAAACTTGCTGCAAAGTAAATTAAATGGGGTTAATAATGACCAAGTACAGGCGAATAATAGTATCCAGGAATTTGTAGAAGGAGACAGAAACGATATACACAACGTTATGCTTGATGCTGAACAGGCTAAAATGTCATTAGAACTTGCTGTACAAATTAGAAATAAATTTGTTGAAGCATATCAGGAGATAAATAGAACACAGTTATAGAAGGAGAACCGGATTAAATGGGTAAAATATCGCAGATTTTTAAAAATTTAATAGGCAAGTGGAAAGATTTAAGCAGAAATAAAAAGATAGCTTTTAGTGTTATAGCTGTAGGAATTGTTGCAGCTTTGATATTTGGGGGATTAACTTTAGGAAAAACGAAATATGCGGTATTATTTTCTAACCTAGATGCTACGGATTCAGCTACAATTTATAAGCAGCTTCAAAGTGATAAAGTAGATGCAAAAGTACAGGGAAATTCTATATTAGTGCCTAAAGCTCAAGTGGACAAAATTAGAATGCAGACTCTTTCAGAAGTACAGCTTACTAATGGAAGTCAGGGATTTGAACTTTTGGATAAAAGCAATTTCGGACAAACAGATCAGCAGATGAATGTAAATTATCAAAGGGCTCTCCAGGGTGAACTTGAGAGAACTATAAAATCACTTCCACAAATTGAAAATGCAAGAGTTCATTTAGTACTCCCAGATAATACTGAATTTGTGAAGGACACACAACCAGGGAGTGCTTCTGTAACTATAAAATTGAAATCTGGACAAAGCTTGTCTCAAGATCAAACAAAAGCTTTGGTAGCACTAGTATCTGGCAGTGTGAAAAGTATACCTAAAGAAAATGTTGAAGTTATAGATGATAAGTTAAACCTTCTTTCAAGGGATCTATATCAAAATAAAGATGGCAAGGATAGTGACTCTACTGTTCCTGCTGAAAAACAACAAGAATTGCAGCAAAAATATGAGAATGATATGGAAAAAAGACTTCTTGCCATGCTGGAACCTATATATGGTAAGAACAAAGTAAAAGTAAAGGTAAATGCAGATTTGGATTTTGATGCAGTGCAACAGGAATCCACTACTTATGATCCCAAAAATGTGGTAGTAAGTGAGCATACTGTAAATAATACAAATACAGGTGGTACAAATAATGCAAGTACAAGCCCTGTAGATAATAATATGAGTAACACATCTGTAAGTACTACAAATAGTGGCAATTCAACTCAAAATGAGGTTACGAGAAATTATGATGTATCTAAGGTAGATCAAAAAACTATAAAGGCTCCGGGCAGTGTAAAGAGGCTTACAGCATCGGTTGCACTGGATGGAACTGTAGATGATGCTACTAAGACTTCTATTAGAAATCTTGCAGTGTCTGCTATAGGATATAATCAAACAAGGGGAGACACTATAAATGTTGAGGCAATTCCTTTTGATACTACGGCTCAAGACAATGCAAAGAAGGATTTAGATGCAATGCAAAAGGCTGAAGCCCAGGCAAATCGTAATAAGATTATTATAGGTGCATCTATAGCAGGAGCATTATTAATAGCTGCTATCGTCGGATTTATATTATGGAGAAGAAAACATGCAGAAGATGAGGAAGAATTGTTTGATGAAGAGCTTGGTAATACCCAGGGAATTGATGCTGTTATAGGAGACGATGATTTAACCAAAGAGCAGAATAAGCTTAAATTTAAGCCTGTAGAATTTGAAAATGAAACAGAAGATACTCATGTGGAGAATGAAATAAAGAAATATGCTAAGGATAAACCGGATCAAGTTGCAGACATAATCAAAGCATGGATAGCAGAGGATGAGAGGTGATAAAATGGCTAGGGACAGTAAGAATTTAACAGGAGTACAAAAAGCGGCCATACTATTTATAACTCTTGGACCGGAAGCTGCTGCAGGAATAATTAAAAAATTGCCAGAAGCAGAAATACAAAAAATAACTTATGAAATAGCTAATATCAACTCTGTAAAATCTGATCAAAAAAAGGAAATACTTCAGGAATTTATAGAGATGAATAAGGCTAAGGATTATTTGCTTGAAGGCGGAATAGAGTATGCTAAAGATCTTTTATCAAAGGCACTTGGAAGTCAAAGAGCTATTGAAATATTGGATAAAGTTACAGAGGCAACCCAGCAGTTTAGGCCTTTTGCTATAGCAAGAAAAGCAGATGCTCCTCAGCTTTTAAATATAATATCCGATGAGCATCCGCAGACTATTGCACTTGTACTGTGTTATCTTCAAGCGGACAAGGCTGGACAAATTCTTTCAGCACTTCCTGAAAATGTGCAGGCTGAGGTAGCATTTAGAATAGCTACAATGAGTAATACTTCACAAATGGTTGTAAAAGAAATAGAGAAAGTATTAGATGACAAGTTATCATCTATAGTTAAGTCAGATATGAAGGTAATTGGTGGTGTCCAAACTATTGTAGACATATTAAATCAAGTAGATAGAACTACAGAAAAGAATATTACTGAAGGCCTTGAAAAAGAGGATGCAGAATTGGCTGAGAAAATTAAAGGATCTATGTTTGTATTTGAAGATATCATTACTCTTGATGATGTGTCTATTCAAAGAGTACTCAGAGAAGTGGATACAAAAGAACTTTCTCTTGCACTTAAGGGATGTTCTGAGGAAGTGGCAGATGCAATATTTAGGAATCAATCAAAGAGAGCTTCTGCTGCATTAAAAGAGGATATAGAATTCTTAGGACCTGTTAGACTTATGGATGTGGAGAAGGCTCAGCAGAAAATTGTAGGTATAATAAGAAGATTGGATGAATCAGGAGAGATAGTTCTGGCAAGAGGAGGAGAAGATGCAATCATCGTATAAAGCTATATTAAAAGGTGACAGCATAAACAATTGCGGAACACAAAAAATACACACAGAGTTTAAAATAAGAGAAACATTTAGCAAAACATCCAATGAAAAAAATACTAAAGATGATTCTATTTTAAAAAGCTATGAAAATTTAGGAAGAACTATTTTACAAGATGCTAGTATAAAAAAAGAAAAAATTCTCTCTATGGCTTATGAAAGAGCATCTGAAATCTCCAAAAAAGCTTATGATGAAGCCTATGAAAAAGGATATGCAAAAGGTCAAGAAGAAGGTTATAATACTGCTTATGAGGAAGGTTATAAGAAAAATTTTGATAAAGCAAAAGCAGAGGGAGATCAGATAAAACAGAATGCAAATGATGTTTTAAATAAAGCTGTAGAAGAAAAGAAAAAGTACCTAGAGGAAAAGGAAGAGGAAATAAAAGAATTTATATTAAATTCTGTAGAAAGTATATTAAAACGTGAGGTAAGGGACGCGGATAGTTTAAATGCTCAGGTATTTGATGCTTTGAATCAAATGAAAAAAACCAGCACTTTTATAATAAAAGGTAAAGAAAAGTACTGCAGTGAATTCAAGAAACAAGTAACCTTATGGAAGGAACAGCTGCCTTTTAAAGGTGATATTTTTATAATACCAGATGAATCTTTAGAGGAAGGTAGTGTGGTTATAGAAAGAGATAATGGAAAAATGGTTCTAGGTATAGATATTGCCTATGAGAAAATAAGGAAGATAATTCAGGATGAAAGTTAAGTTTCTGCAGTTAGAGGTGATATTTTGTGATAACTATAAACTTTGATAGGCTTAATAGAAAAGTGAAGGAAGCTACTTATAATTATCAAGAAGGAATTGTGAAAAAAGTTATTGGCTTAACTGTAGAGGTAGAGGGTATTAGAGCTTTTGTAGGAGAAGTATGTCATATTTATAGTGAGGAAAATAGTAAGATTTCCTGTGAAGTTGTTGGATTTAATGAAAGCAATGTAATTTTAATGCCTCTTGGGGAACTTATTGGAATTTCACCAGGTTGCAGAGTAGTACCAGAGAGGATGCCTTTAAATGTGAGATGTTCGGATGAGCTTTTTGGGAAGGTACTTGATGGGCTCGGCAATCCTTTAGATGGTGCTGTTATATCAAGTGGAGAACCTTATCCACTTGATACAGAGCCCCCAGATCCCTTAAAGAGAAGGAGAATAACTGAAGTAATTCCTACGGGAGTAAGGGCAATAGATGGTTTGATAACCTGTGGTCAAGGACAGAGAATAGGAATATTTGCAGGAAGTGGTGTGGGAAAGAGCACTACTCTTGGTATGATTGCAAAATATGCTGAAGCAGACGTAAATGTAATAGCTTTAATAGGTGAAAGAGGTAGAGAAGTTAAGGATTTTATAGAAAAGGACCTGGGAGAAGAAGGAATGAAAAAATCAATCATAGTGTGTGCTACTTCAGATAAGCCAGCTTTGGTTAGATTAAAGGGAGCTTTTACAGCTACAGCTATTGCAGAGTATTTTAGGGATAAAGGTAAGAAAGTAATTTTGATGATGGATTCTGTAACTAGATTTGCTATGGCTCAAAGAGAAATAGGACTTGCTATTGGGGAACCCCCAGCAACTAAGGGATATACACCTTCCGTATTTGCCAAACTTCCGAGACTTATGGAAAGAGCAGGAACATCAGATATAGGATCTATTACAGCTTTTTATACTGTACTAGTAGATGGAGACGATTTAAATGAACCTATTGCAGATGCAGTAAGAGGTATACTTGATGGACATATAGTATTATCCCGTTCTCTTGCTAATAAAAATCATTACCCTGCTATAGATGTACTTGCAAGTATAAGTAGGCTTATGTCTGAAATAGCTGAAAGTGATCATAAAAAAAAGGCTTCTTTTGCAAGAGATATGCTTTCAACTTATAAAAATTCCGAGGACTTAATAAATATAGGTGCTTATGTAAAAGGAAGCAGCGAAAAAATAGATAAGGCTGTAGCCTATTACGATAAAATAATTGCCTATCTCAAGCAAGATGTAAATGAAAGTTCATCCTTTAAAGAAAGTGTTGAAGGATTGAAAAAAATATTTCAATAACAGCCTTAAATTGTGAATTGTGCATTGTGAACTGTGAATTGAATAGAGGGGGATATATGGGTAAATATAAATTTAGGCTTCAAAAATTACTTGACATAAGAATAGACAAGGAAGAAGAAAGCAAAAGAGAATTTCAGCAGGCTAAAAGAGAAAGCTTGAAAGTAAAAGAAAAACTAGATTTATTAAAAGCTAATTATGAGAAATACAATAATATGTCTAACTTTAAAAGTGTTATTGAGCAAAAAATAACCCATAAATATTTAAAAGCTTTAGTTTACAGTATAGATAATGCCCAAATTGAACTAAAGGATAAAGAAAAAGTAGTTGATATGAAGAGAAATGAACTTCAAAAGAGGCAAATAGATAGGAAAACAGTGGATATTTTAAAGGAAAAGCAAGAAACTGCCTTTATAAAAGAGCAGAATAGAATAGAACAGAAGGCAAATGATGAATTTGCCCTTTATGGGTTTATTAGAAATGTTCAAAATACATAGTTTTTTACTTTGAAAGGAGGTGAAATAAATGAATGTAAATATGTTAAATTTGATGTCTTCTATGAATGTACAAGCACCAAAAGTTAAATCAAGTTCTTTAAGTGAAAATAATGACTTTGCTTCTTTTGTTAAATCCAGCAGTAGTGATAATAGCAGTAAGATGGATACTAAAGACACTACGTATAAAGCATCTAATGAATCTATAGATAAAAATAATAGCGTAAGTGTAGAGAGAAATACAACAAAAATACAATCGTCAGATTCCCATAGCAAAAATAAAAATGATATAGATAGTGAACAAAATGATGATTCTAAAATTGAAACTCATTTAAAAAAAGCTGGATTTACAGATGAAGAAATAGCAGATATTAAACAGAAGATTAAAGAGGGAAGTATAGATAAAAACAGTGTACTTTCACTTTTAAGTTTGCTATTTGGAAATAATCAGGATATTCAAAGTAAATCAAATAATTTTTTAAATACAGTGACTAAAGAATTGAGTGATGAAATTTCAAACATTTTAAAAGATGAAAATTCGTCAGGGTCATCAAAAGGAAATTATCTGCAATTTATTTTAAACCAGGAAATATCCAAAAGCCTTAGTGATACTTCAAATAAAGATATAGCAGCTAATATTAAGGATGTTTTGAATAAGACGGTAGATAAGAAACTTGATTTCTTAGTGGATGTTTTAAATAATTTTGATAAAAGTGGACAACTTACTCAAAAGCTTTCTCAAAAAATAACAGATAATATTGTATCAAAATTATCCGGTCTTGTTGCAAATTCAACTGAAAATGATATAAGTGGTTTAAAATCTCAAATATACACTGAACTTTTACAAAAGTTAAATCCCAAACTAGCAGACAATTTAAATTCAGGAAAAAATGTATCAGGAAACAATTTGTTTCAAATTATAAATCAAAATAGACAAATGATTGAGAATTTGGATACAACAGGTAGCTCTCTTCAAAATTCTTCAAATAGTGAAAGTGGTAACGAAAACTCTACTGGAAGTAACAGTAAAAGTACTGACATATTAAATAAAATACTAGGCGGTGATGGAGAAGATACTAAGGACAGTAAAATTTCTAAAGCAGTTAATTTTATGACGCAATTTAATAATGTTAAGGGAGACAATATACTTGTAAATGGTGAGAATGTACAAAATCTTAATTTGAATAAGGCTACTTTTAATTCAGATATGATAAAAACACTCAGGTATATGGACTTAAATAATGTGAAACAGTTAACTGTTAAAATTAATCCTAAGGAATTGGGAGATATAACTATAAATCTTGTTATGGAAGAAGGAAAGATGAAAGCAGTTCTTACAGCTTCAAACAAAGATGCCTATAATCTTTTAAATTCAAATATGCAGGATTTGTCAAATAAACTTCAGAATAATGACATAAAAGTCCAGAGTTTTTCATTGAACTTATATCATGAAGACACAACTTTCTTCAAAAATGGAAGTAATGGAAATCAGAATCAAGATAATGAAAAAAAGAGTAAAAATTTAGCCGTAAATAGCATACAAGATGAAGATGCTCCAGAGGAAAATGACTATTATAGTGACAGCAATGTAAATATGCTGGCCTAGTTTCAAATTTAGTAAAGGAGGAAAACAAAATGCCTATTCCAGGTACAGATAACACTAGTACCAATCAGAAAAGTTATTCTTATCCCATTTCTACTGATAAGAGTTCAGATACTACTTCAAATGGAACTAAAGTAGTTAAAAAGAAAAATGATATAGACAAAAACATGTTTTTAAAAATACTATCTGCAGAACTTGCGAATCAAGATCCAACTAGCAGTGATTCTCAAAGTTCAACTCAGTATATAAGTCAGCTTGCACAATTTTCATCTCTAGAACAGATGGCAAACTTAAATAGTTCAACTAAGATGGGTACTGCAAATTCACTTATGAATAAATATGTGACTTTTAGTGATACAGATGAGCAGGGAAATAATATAAGTGGACAGGTAGTTGGAGTTATTAAAGATGGAGATGATATAGAGCTTAATGTGCTTATGGGACAGGGAAAAGACAAAGATGGAAATATAGTTGATAAATATGAAAAGTTCAACATAGATGATGCAAAAAAGATTGTTGATTTAGGAGATACAACTAATTTCACTGTTAGTAATAACATGTTGTTAAATGCAACTTCACTTATAGGAAAAAAGGTTAATGTAGATGAGAAAGATTCCAGTGGAAATAATTATAGTGGGATTGTTCAATCAGTATCAAGACTATTTGGTGGAGTAACAGTAAAAGTAAAACTTTCAGATGGAAGTACGAAGGATTTTGATTTTAAGGACGTCTCAGACGTAGAAAATTCATAGATAAGCAGGTGAATATCTATGAGCTATAGAGTTATTAATGGTAAGTTGTATTTTGCAGCGGATTTAAAAGCAGTATGTAATGAGAAAAATAGTACAAGAAATAATTTAAATGATTCTAAAGACAAAATATCCTTTAAAGATACTTTAACTAGTGAAATTAGCAAAGATACAAGTTTTACTATATCAAATCATGCAGCAGAAAGGCTGAAGAGCAGAAATATAAATTTAAATGAAAATGACATGAAAAATATAAATTCTGCTATAAATAAGGCAGAAAATAGAGGATGCAGTGAATCTGCTCTACTTTATAAAAATTCAATATTTATTACATCTATAAAAAATAGAACAGTAATTACAGCGCTGGATAAGAATTCAAGTAACGACAATATATTTACTAACATAGATAGTTTAATAATAGTATAAAAAATGGCTGGACCTAAGTGGAAGCCATGTTCTGTGGAGTGAAGGAAGCAGGACAACAATATATTAATAAAAAATTGGAGGAAAAAATATGTTACCATCATTGTACACAGCAATTAGTGGACTTAGAGTAAATCAGCAAAAGTTAAATGTAACGTCAGATAACATAGCGAATTCATCTACTACGGGTTTTAAATCTAAAAATATGATTTTTGAAGATATGCTGAGTCAAAATCTTTCCGATCCAAGTGCACCAGTAAGTGGTGGTCTTGGAGGAATAAATGGAAGACAAAGTGGCCTTGGAGTTAAAATGGCAGGTATAAATACGGATTTTACTGCAGGAAGTACCCAGACTACCAATAGAAGTTTGGATTTTATGGCAAATAAGGGAGGAAGCTATTTTGTAGTTAGTCCTGATGGAGATACTAGTGGCGACAATACTAGTGGCAGCACGGATACTACTACTAAAAGTTATTATTATACAAGAGATGGAGCCTTTACCTTAGATGAAGCAGGTAATCTTTTGACCCAAGCTGGATATCATGTTATGGGATATGATGTAAGTTCTGACAATACTACTAGTACAGATACTGCTAATAAGCCACCAACAAAATGTCTTAAAATTGCTCAGTATTATAATGATAGCGGTGAAGCTGAAGATACTCCTACTGATGCTACTAAGGAGAAGGTTACTTCTTGGTCTGTAGGGCCATCAACAGGAATTATAACTGTAAAAACTGCTGGTGGTGTTTCATATAATGTGGGGCAAATAGCGTTAGCTTCTTTTCAAAATGAAGGTGGCCTTGTAAAGGATGGAGGGAACCTATATGAATCATCTCCAAACTCAGGCGATGCAGCTTACGGAACCCCTGGTAAAAATTATGGCTCTCTTAATCAAGGAGCCCTTGAAATGTCAAATGTGGATTTGGCACAACAATTTACGGATATGATAGTAGCTACTAGAGCTTTTCAAGCCAATGGAAAAATAATAACTACAGATGATACTATACTTGAAGATTTAATTAACTTAAAGAGATAGACATTAATTAAAGTTGAAAGTTCAAATATCAAAGTTCAAATAATTATTATCATTAATTTGTTATTTATTCTTTGTTATTTGTTCTTTAGTAAAAGGTGATAAGTGACAAAGTTAGTGAAAAGATGTCACTTATCACTAAAAAATTACATTTTAGAATAATAGAGACGTTTTAAATCCTTGTTAAATGAAAAAATTGTACATATCAACTCAAATTGGAATTATAATATAATATATAACAGTACATTTAGGAGGACTTTTATGATAAGATTAACTGGACTCGACAATAAAGAATTTATCGTAAATGCAGATATTATAGAAAAATTAGAAGCTATACCTGAAAGTTTAATAACTTTAACTAATGGCAAAAAATATTTAGTAAAAGAATCTAATGATGAAATAGTAGAAAAAGTTATAAAATATAAAAGAAAAATATACACAGGAAATTTTCAATGAATTGTGCATTGTGAATTGTGAATTAAGTAAGGGGGATACACTATGGAAAATAAAGCAGAAAAAAAAGGCTCATCTAAAATTAAAATTATTGCTATAGGTATATTAATATTGGCGGTGGTAGCAGGAGGAGCCTTTTTTGGATATAATACTTTTCTAAAAGACAAAAAAAACACTACTAAAAATACTGTACAACAGCTTAATACTCAGCAGGTTGTAAATAATGGACAAACTACTGGAACAGTTGTAAATTCATTAGATCAGGTTGTATCTTCCCAAACTTTTCAACTTGATGAGATTACGGTGAACCTGGCAGATGAAGGTGGAAACAGATATTTAAAGGTTGCAGTTTACTTAGGATTTAATGAAAAAAAGCTTACATCTGAATTGACTGCCAAAAAACCAATTGTAACCGATGCGGTTATTCAAATTTTAAGAACAAAGAAAGCAGCAGATATAAGTGCTAAAAATATGAACAATATAAAATTGGAAATAATTCAAAAAATAAATCCTATGCTGGAAAAAGGACAACTAAACAATGTATATTTTACAGACATTGTAATTCAATAATACTTTTGTAAGTTTATCCTAAAGGAGAATATAAATGGATTTACAATTTATGTGGATGATTTTTAGAACAGTAATAGCTCTTCTATTTGTAATTTTTTTAATATATATTTCTGCAAAATATGGTGGAGAAAAACTTAAGAATGTTCAAAAGGGTAAATTTATAAGAATAATGGAAAGAGAACAACTGTCAAAAGAAAATAGTTTACTTGTAGTAAAAATAGGAGAAAAAATGCATGTTGTATCTTCTGCATCAGGAAAAATTGAAATAATATATGAATTGAATGAAGAAGAAATTTCGAAGTTTAAAAATAGAAGTACTATACCAGAATATAAAAATTTAAAAGATTTTTATACAAGATCAGGAATGGAGCAATTAGTTAAAAGAGCAAGTGACAAGTTAACTTTAAAAAAACTTATAGATAAAAAGGAAGATAAATGATGAACAGTAGAGATAAAAAGATTTTTATAACTATTTCAATTTTAATATTTGTCATTCTTGTTTTCAAAGCACATAGTGTATATGCAGCTCCAGATGCATCACAGGCAATGCCAATACCAAATATAAATGTATCTATGGATAATGCAGGTACTTCTACTCCACAGCAGTATGTACAAAATATAAAATTGCTTATATTTCTGACAATTATAACATTGCTTCCATCTTTTGCAATGATGATGACAAGTTTTGTAAGAATTATAGTTGTATTTGGTTTTTTGAGAAGTGCCATGGGAACACAGCAGTCACCTCCAAATTCAATTTTGATTGGACTTGCACTATTTATGACAATTTTTATTATGTATCCTGTTTATTCAAAAATAAACACAAATGCTATCGTACCTTATATGCAAAATAAAATAACCCAGGAACAGGCAATAAATGAAGGGGCTAAACCAATTAGAAGTTTCATGCTTAAGCAGACATATAAAAAAGATTTACAGCTATTTATAGATCAAGCTAAATTAAATTATAAGGTTACTGCAGATGGACAAAACGCTCCACTCTATGTAGTAGTTCCGGCCTATATGATAAGTGAACTTAAAACTGCCTTTAAAATAGGATTCTTAATATATATACCGTTTATGGTAATAGATATGGTGGTATCGAGTGTGCTTATGGCTATGGGAATGTTCATGCTTCCACCAACTATGATATCTCTGGCATTTAAACTACTTTTATTTGTAATGGTAGATGGATGGTATTTACTTGTAAAATCTTTAATTATAGGCTTTTCATGAGGTGAATTGAATGAGTGAAAACATGGTAATTAGTATTATAAAAGATGCAGTACAAACGGGACTTATGGTAGGAGCTCCTATACTTATAGTTTCAGTAGTGGTAGGTCTTATAATAAGTATATTTCAAGCCACTACTCAGATACAGGAACAAACACTTACTTTTGTTCCTAAGCTTATTGCAGTAGCTGTAATAGGACTTATTTCAGGAAGCTGGATGTTACAGCAAATAGTAGCTTTTACTGAGAGAATTTTTACGTATATATCCCATATAACACAATGAACATTGCTGCAAAGTATAATTGGAGTGGAATAAATTGATAAATACATTATATTTTACCGCCTTAATTTTAGTATCAATAAGAATTTTTTCTTTTTTCGTATTGGTTCCAATATTTTTTCCAAGTGGAATTCCAAATGTAGTTAAAGTGGGACTCACAGTAGTTATGGCATATATATTGATGCCAGGTATAGATTATGCTTCCATAAGCAGTATAGATAATACTATGTTTTTTGTAATGAATTGCTTAAATGAAGCGGCAGCAGGTCTTACCCTTGGATTTTTAACTAGCTTATGTTTTTCTATGGTGAGAATAGCGGGAAGCCTTATGGATATGCAAATGGGATTTGCTATGGTTAGTATGTTTGATCCTACTTCAAATAGTAATACGACTTTAATTGAGCGTTTACTTTATTGGTTTAGTTTGGTTATTTTCTTTATAGTAGATGGACACCATATGCTTATAAAATCTTTAATTCAAAGTTTTAGTGTAATAAAACTTGGAAGTTTCTTTTTAAATCAAGATTCAATTAATATAATTTTTAAAGCCTTTATAGAGTACTTTGGCATTGCAATTCAAATAGGAATACCTATAGTTTTAATACTCCTATTTACAGATTTGACAATGTCACTTATAGCTAGAACAGTTCCACAGTTAAATATAATGATATTGGGATTGCCTATTAAAGTACTTATAGGGTTTGCATCATTTTGTTTTGCACTTCCAATTTTTCTTAAATTAATAGAACATTTATTTACAGCTATACCTAATTCTATAGATGCTTTTTATAAGGCGTTACCAGTGCTTTTAATATTTGCAAAGGATGATAAGACAGAAGAGGCTACTCCTAAAAAGAAAAGTGATTCTAGAAAAAAAGGTCAGATAGCTAGAAGTAAAGAAATAGGACTTACTATGACACTGCTTGCATCAACTTTAGTTATAGCAGTTCTAGGAGGATATGTTGGAACATCTCTTGGTTCCACAATGGTAGCCTTTTTAAATGACTATATAAATACATCGCTTGATTACAGTAGTGTAAATAAAATACTATTTATAACCATATGGAGAATAGCTATAGTTTTTCTACCTATAGCAGTTCCAATACTTGTGATAGGAGTATTGGCAAATATGATTCAAACAAGAGGGCTTATAACTTTTGAAACCTTAAAACCGGATTTTTCAAAATTAAATCCTATAAATGGATTTAAAAGAATGTTTTCTGCTAGGTCTGTTATGGAACTTTTGAAGGATACCACTATAGTGTCTATAGTAGGATACGTAGGGTACAAATTTATAAAAGACAATTATATGTATATATTAAACTTAGGACAATTGGACTCTAGGGCTGTAGCAAAGGCTATAGGAAGTTTAGCTGTGGGTATATTTTTTAGAATAACTTTAATTATGCTTATAATTGCAATTCTTGATTATATGTTTCAAAGATATCAATATAATAAAGACCTTAGGATGTCAAAGCAGGAAATCAAAGAAGAATTTAAACAGGATGAAGGAGATCCACAAATAAAGAGCAAGAGAAGACAAAAGCAGAGAGAACTAGCTATGCGAAGAATGATGCAGGAAGTGCCAAAGGCTACTGTAGTAGTTACAAATCCTACTCATGTTGCTGTAGCTTTAAAATATGAAGAGGGACAAAATGCACCTGTCCTTGTGGCAAAGGGATTAGATGCTGTAGCTCTTAAGATAAAAGAAATAGCAAAAGACAATGATGTGCCAATAATTGAAAACAGGCCACTTGCAAGGCTTATATATAAAGAGGTTGAAATTGATATGGAGATACCAGCTGAGATGTATCAGACAGTGGCGGAAATACTTGCGTTGGTTTACAAGATGAGGTGATATTTTGGAAAGAAGTAAAAAAAAGTTTAAACTAAAAGATAACTTAGATATAATAATGGCATTAGTAGTTATTACAGTAGTGTTTATGATTATAATTCCAATGCCTGCACAACTTTTAGATGTATTAATTTCATTTAATATAACACTGTCTATAATAATTATACTTTTAACCTTGTTTACTACGGAAGTATTACAATTTTCCATATTTCCTACTTTACTTTTAATAACTACAATTTTTAGATTGGCTTTAAATATATCCTCTACAAGACTTATACTTAGGGATGGAGATGCAGGGGAAGTCATAAATGCTTTTGGCAGCTTTGTAGTAGGAGATAATTATATAGTAGGGGTAATAATATTCATGATTATAATTATCATACAGTTTGTTGTAATAACAAATGGTTCCGGCAGGGTTGCTGAAGTTTCTGCAAGATTTACTTTAGATGCAATGCCAGGAAAACAAATGAGTATAGATGCAGATTTAAACTCTGGTTTAATTGATGAAAAAGGTGCTAAAGATAAGAGAGAAAAACTTCAAGAAGAAGCAAGCTTTTATGGAGCTATGGATGGTGCATCTAAATTTGTAAAAGGAGATGCTGTGGCATCACTTTTAATTGTAGTAATAAATATAATAGCAGGTATTGTAATAGGTATAGTAATTAAGGGAATGGGTGCTTCTGAAGCTGCCCAAACTTATGCAAAGCTTAGTATAGGTGATGGACTTGTATCTCAGGTTCCAGCATTACTTATATCTACAGCTTCAGGTATACTTGTCACCCGTTCAGGGAGTGCTGAAGGTTTTGGTACTCTTGCTATTAAACAACTGACAGGTTTTCCTAAAGTAATAGCTATTGCCGGTGCAGTGTTATTGTTTCTAGCTATAGTGCCTGGTCTTCCACATACAGCATTCTTAATTTTATCAGTAGCTTGTATGATAGCTGCATATATGCTTTACAAAGATGAAGAGCAGCATAATATGCAGCAGCAGGAAATGAAACAACAGGAAATAACTCAAATAGAGAATAAAGAACCAGAAAATGTAATGAACTTAATATCTGTGGAACCCATGGAAGTGGAAATAGGTTATGGATTAATACCACTGGCAGATGAAAGTTCAGGAGGAGATCTACTTCAGAGAATAACCTCTGTAAGAAGGCAGTGTGCTATTGAAATGGGAATAGTAGTTCAACCAATTAGAATTAGAGATAATTTGCAGTTAAATACTAATAGTTATGTAATAAAAATAAGAGGTACAGTAATTGCAAAAGGAGAGCTTATGCCAAATATGCTTCTGTGTATGGACCCTACTAATTCAAACAGTGATATTCAAGGAATAAGCACTACAGAGCCATCTTTTGGGCTTCCTGCTATATGGATAAATAAAGATCAAAGAGAAGAAGCAGAAATAAAAGGACTTACAGTAGTGGATCCTACTACGGTTATGGTAACTCATCTTACAGAGTCAATTAAAAATCATTCTTATGAATTACTTGGAAGACAGGAAGTTAAGCTTATTGTGGATTCTGTAAAGGAAAAGTATCCTACTGTAGTTGAGGAACTCATACCTGACCTTCTTACTATAGGAGAACTTCAAAAGGTACTTCAAAATCTTTTAAGAGAAAGGGTTTCTATAAAGGATATGGTAACTATTATGGAATCTCTTGCAGATAATTCAAGAAATACAAAAGATATAGAAGTACTTACAGAGTATGTTAGATTTGCATTAGGAAGAAGTATATGCAATTCACTTATAGATGAAAATGGAGTTATTACAGTAGTCACTTTATCTAAACAGCTGGAGGATTTAATAGGAAGCAATATTCAAAAGTCAATGCAGGGTTCTTTCCCAGCAGTAGATCCGGATACTACAAGTAAGATATTAAATTCAATTAAAAGTTTACTAGAATCAGTCTATTTTTATGAAAATCAACCTGTAATTTTAGTTTCACCTAATATAAGGGCACCTTTCAGGAGATTAATTGAAATGGTATTTCCATCGGTAAATGTATTATCATTAAATGAAATACCAAATGATGTAGAGATAAAAACCGAAGGAGTGGTTTCAATATAATGATCATTAAAAGATATAAAGTCAATAATATGAATGAAGCTATTACGAGAATTAGGTATGAGCTTGGGAAGGAAGCCGTAATAATAAGCCAGAGAAAAATAAGAAAACCTGGCATATTAGGTTTTTTCTCTAGAAAAATTTTAGAGGTAACTGCAGCTGTAGACAACAAGAAAAAGGAAAACAACCGTGAAGAAGAAATGCAAGACAGTATTGCGGCAATAAAAAAAATTGTAAATGATAAAATGAAAAATAACACCTTATGTAATGACGTAAAAGGTGATAAAATTATAGATAATGATACTAAAGAAAATTACAATACATCGGAGTGTAATTATGAAAATAATATAGTGGATAAAAATAACAACTCTATTATAAAAGAAATGCAGCAGATGAAAGGCATGTTAAATGAAATGATGAAGGGTTCTTATGGCAATGTAGGAAAAAGCGCATTTCAGATAAAGCTTGAAAATAGTGATTTCAATAGTAAAGTAGTGAGCACAATTTTAAATGGAGTAAATATGATAGAAGATGATAGGGATGAAGAGGAGAAGCTAAAAGAAGTAGTTACAAGTATGATAAAAGTAGAAGATAAAGTACTTGAAAACATAGTAGTATTAGTGGGACCTACAGGTGTTGGAAAAACTACTACTATTGCTAAACTTGCAGGTAGGCTTTCTCTTATTGAAAAGAAAAAAGTAGGACTTATAACTATAGATACCTATAGAATAGGTGCAGTAGAACAACTTAAAACTTATGCAGATATAATGAATATACCTTTTCAAGTAGTGTTTACCATAAAGGACATGGGAAAAGCTATAGAGAATATGTCAGATTGTGATGTGATTTTAATAGATACTACAGGAAGAAGCAGCAAAAATAAGATGCAGATATCAGAACTCAGGGCATTTATAGATAAGGTAAATACGGATAATATACATTTAGTTATAAGTTGTACTACTAAAAACAGGGATATAGATGTGATAGTAGAAGGATACAAGGAGCTTAATTATAATAATGTTATAATAACTAAATTAGATGAAACATCTACTTATGGATCTATATTAAATATTTTACAAGCTGCAAAAAAACCTATAAGTTTTGTTACTACAGGACAAAATGTACCGGAAGATATAAAAGTTATGAATACAGAGGAATTAGTTAAACTTGTACTTGGGGAGGATATTATATGCTAGACCAGGCTGAAGAGCTTAGAAAATTAGCTCAAGAGGACAAAAAGACAAGAAAAGAAAAAGTACCTAGCAGTAAAAAACCTAGGATAATAACTGTTACTTCTGGAAAAGGGGGAGTTGGAAAGAGCAATTTTGTAGTAAATGTATCTATAGCACTACAGAAGATGAAAAAAAATGTACTTATATTTGATGCAGATATGGGAATGGGTAATGACGATGTTTTAATGGGATGTTTACCTAAATATAGTGTATATGATGCCATATGTAAGAATAGAAATATAGAAGAGGTTATCATACAAGGACCTTTTGGAGTAAAATTACTTCCAGGTGGAAGGGGAATTTCAAAGATTGCAGATATAACGAAATCCCAAAAAAAAGAATTTATAAAAAAGGTATCTTTACTAGAAGATTTGGATTATATAATACTAGATACAGGTGCTGGAATAAATAGAGATGTACTAGGATTTATTGCCTGTTGTCAGGAACTTATTATAATTACTACACCAGAACCTACATCGCTTACGGATGCATATAGTTTAGCAAAAGCTGTAAGTTATTTTAAATTAAACGATTTTATACAAGTAATTATAAACAAAGCTTCTAATGTTCAAGAAGGAGAGAAAACCTTTAATAAATTTAAGAGTGTAGTAGATAGATTTTTAAATGTGGAAATAAAATATCTAGGCTGTATATTAGAAGACAAAAAACTTGTTCAGGCTGTTAGAAATCAAGTACCATTTTTGATAAATTACCCCAACTCTCAAGCTTCTAAGGATATAAATTTAATAGCTAGTAAATTGTCAGGAACTGAAATAGACAGCAGGAAAAGTAGTATACAGGATTTATTTAAAAAGATTTTTAATACTTTTTCATAAGGAGAAGGAAGAAGATGGATTCCAACATTAAGTTTACAGTTAATAGCAGAATTGAAATAGAAGTGGACAATGAAATATATAAAAGTAATATTCAGGATGTGTCAGAAGATTGTATAAGTATAAGCATACCCGTAAACAATCATAAGTATATGCCTCTTTCAAAAAGTGAAAAGGTGGATGTTATATATTATGAGGGAAAAAATGTATACAAATTTAATACTGTGGTTGTAGGGCGTAAAATAGAGAGAATACTTATGATTATACTGAAGAAACCTGAAAAAGTTCAAATTTGTCAAAGAAGAAATTTTGTAAGAGTACCTTTGATTTTGGATGTGCTGTGTGCCATTTTTCCTTTAGAAAAGGACTTATATCACTTAAATGATCAAGTTGAAGTGTTTAAAGCATGCTCTGTAGACATGAGCGGCGGCGGAATGAAAATAGTTGTAGATGTAAAAATGAAAGATAAATTAAAACATGGAGACATTATTATAGTGACGATTCCAATGGAAAATGACAGTTTAACTTTAAAAGGAAAACTAGTGAGAATTAGTAACAGCAAGGATGAAAGTAAATTGACCTGTGGATTATCTTTTATAGATATGGACAAGAATAGTAGAGAAAGAATAATAAGGGTATTATTTCAAATTATGAGACAGCACATAAAAAAAGGAGCAAAGGAGGATTAAAATATGGCTTTGGCAAATAAATTAGATATAAAAGAAGAATTGGTAAAAAAGTATCTTCCTCTAGTAAAATACATTGCTTCTAGGGTTATAATAGGAAAGACCAAATACATTGAATATGAAGATTTGGTTAGTTATGGAATGTTAGGGCTTATTGATGCAATAAACAAGTTTGATAAAGATAGGGGAATGAAATTTTCCACTTATGCGTCCATAAGAATAAAAGGTTCTATGATAGATGAACTTAGGAGAAACAGTCCTATTTCTAAAGGAGCCATGGACAAGCTTAATAAATACAATGCAGCCATGGATTCCCTTCGCATTAAACTAGGAAGAGAACCTAGAAGTGAAGAAATAGCAAATGAATTAGGTATGCCTTTGAAAAAAATGATGGAAATTGAAAATTATATAAACTATATATCTATAGTATCTCTAGAAGATTTGATATTTTCTGAAGATGATGACATTCCACTTATGGGAACTGTAGAAGATACTAAAAGTCCAAGTCCAGAAAAAAGTTTGGAGAAAAAAGAAATGCTGGAGTATTTAGCCAAAGCGTTAGATCTTTTAAATGAAAAAGATAATTTAGTTATTACCCTATACTATTATGAAAGGTTGACTTTAAAGGAAATAGGACATATATTGAATGTATCCGAGTCTAGGGTATGTCAACTTCACAGCAGGGCAATTTTACATTTGAGAAAAAACATGACTAAATTGAAGTATGTATAGAAATGTTTTTAAGAGGGAGAAAATTTTATGGTTCCAATCATATTGATTATAGCAGGAATACTTTTAGTAGTATTAAATTTTAATGCAGTACGTAAAGAAAAAAACTCTTTTCAAGACAAATTAAATGTAAAGCAAAATGAAATGGGAAACTATGAATTGGAAATTGGCAAAATAAGAAAGGAATTTGCAGAAACTATACTTGAACTTCAAAAAGAAATTGAAGATTTAAAAAAGCAGGGTAATCAGGATTTTCATGAAGCTATTTTATCTGAAGAAGTAGAGGAAAAATTGGTGGAAGAAGAAATTGAAGATATCAAAGACGATGAAGATAATACTGAAGAAGAACCAAAAAAAAGTGAAAATTCAGATAAGGCTGCTGAAGAGTATGCAAATAATATTAAAATTGATGAAATAAGAGGATTATTAAAAGATAATATTTCTGTAAGTGATATATCTGAGAAAACTGGTATTGGTAAGGGGGAAGTTCTATTAATAAAAGAATTGTATGCAAAATAAAAATGTTTTTTGATTTTTTTAGTGATAGAAAGATACTTATAGGTATAGGTATAGGTATTTTAATAACTACTTTTATAATGAGCGGTGTTAAGATCCAATACCAAATGAGTAAAAGTCAAATTGAGGATAAGGCAAGGTCAATGGGAATGCATTATCCTGATGAAATGAAAGTTATGGATAAAGGAGGAAGTAAATGATTAGAAGTTTTTACTCTGCAGTATCTGGAATGATAACTCAAGAGGCAAAACAGGATGTTATAACAAATAACCTAGCAAATGCAAATACTGTAGGATTTAAGCAGGATGATCTTGTGGTGAAAAGCTTTAATGATATGCTTTTGCAAAATTATGACAAAACAGAAGGAAATAGAAGTGTGAGAAATATAATAGGATCTATAAGTCTTGGAAGTGAAATTGATTCAGTTAAAACAGGATTTACCCAAGGATCAATAGATTCTACAGGTGTGTCTACTGATTTTGCTATTGATGGAAGAGGATTTTTTACTGTTAGGGCACAGGATGGAAGAGAGTATTATACGAGAGATGGTCATTTTCACGTAAATACAAATGGAGTACTGGTAAATGATGCGGGAGACAGTGTTTTGGCAAGAAATACTAGGACAGGTGCGTTAGGTGAAATGAATGTGGGAAATGGGAACATGATCTCAGATGATCATGGAAATATAAGTATAGACGGAACTCCAAGTTATAAGCTCTATACAGTAGATTTTAATGATTATAACACTTTGACAAAGGTTGGAAACAATTTATATACAGGAACAAATGCTGCAGAGACAAATGCTGTGGTAAGGCAGAAGTCACTTGAAAAATCTAATGTAAATATAGTAAATACAATGTCTCAATTGCTTACAACTATGAGATCTTTTGAAACTAACCAAAAGGCAGTTCAATCAATAGATGAAACTTTGGAAAAGCTAATAAATGAAGGCGGTAAAGTATAATTAATAGAAAAGGGATGATTTTGTATGCTTAGAGCTATGTGGAATAGTGTAAGTGCTATGAATGCACAGCAGGATAAGTTAAATAGTATATCCAATAATTTAGCAAATGTAGATACTGTAGGATATAAAAAAGAAAATGTAGAATTTAGTGATCTAGTGTATGAAACCTTAAACAGAAAAGGATATCCTACTAATCCTAATGGGACAAATACAATAAATGGTACAGGGGTAAAGGCTACAGAATGGATTAGAGATAATACTCAGGGTCCAATTCAAGTAACAGGGCTTAAAACGGATATGGCTATAGATGGAGATGGATATTTTAAAGTAACTTTAGGAAATGGAACAGCAGCTTATGAAAGGGCAGGAAATTTTACTCTAGACAGAAATGGAAATTTAGTGGACAGTAATGGAAATAAGCTTGAAGTTAATCTTACAGCAGAAGGAAGCAGTTTATTTAATGCAGGGACAGTATTTAAAAATGATAATTTTAAAGTAGATGAAAAAACTGGACAAATATACATGAATGTTGGTAATCAAAGCGTACTTTATGGAAAGATAAATATATATAATGCAGTAGGGCAGAATTCCATGAAATCTATAGGAGCTAATTTATACCAGCCAGCAAACAATGTACAAATGAATATAAATACCAAAGCACATGTGGTTCAAGGCTATTTGGAGCAGTCTAATGTAGATATTGGAAGAGAAATGACAGATATGATAATGGCACAGAGGTCTTTTGAACTTGCATCAAAAGGACTTACTACTTCAGATGAAATGTGGGGACTCATAAACGGTATGAAGAGATAGAGAGTTTCTAATCATAAAATCAACTTATACTCCGGATATTTTTTACAACCTTCAGCTCATTAAATATTTTGACAAGGCTAAGCAAAAAATTTTAAAAAATGCTGAGAATTTTTGAAAACTCGTACCTCAAACAATTCAAAAGTTCTAGATTTTTTAAAAATTTTTCACTAAGTCTTATATACAAAATATTTAAAAGAGCTTCATTATTGTAAAAATATGCCTGCGTATAAGTTGATTTTTAAGTTAAAAAGCTTTATAAAGTATTTCTTCATATATATTTATTTTCAAGAGTAACACTGTATGAGGTATTCTGGGTTGAAACTTGAACTTATATATAAAATATAATAACAAAATTGAAATCACGTTTAAAAACTTTTTTAAATAAGTCTTAGCTTGGTATTTTAGAAAACCTTAGGTACTTAGATATGTCTGAGGTACGAGTTTATCTAAGTACCTTTAGGTTTTCAAAATACCAAGCTTTAGACTTATTAAAAGTTTTATAGTGATGAAATTTGTTATTATATGATCTGTATAAGTCAACTTTCAACTGAGAAACTCTATAATTTTATGAAACATATGCAAGGTACATACATATAATGTACAGATGTAATATTTTCAGGAGGATCAGTGTTATGTATAGATGTCCTTTTATGGACCAAGATGAATATATGGAAGAAGATTATATGTATGATGGGGATATGGACTATCCTCAGAATATGTACTCCCCTGACTTTTATAGAATGTGCCCTATGTTTTTAAATGCTAGGAAGAATGCATATATGAGGTGCATGTATCCTACAAATTATATGCAGACACCAGCACCAACATATCCATATTATGATTCTGAAGAAAAAACGGAATATGTACCTTTCGATGAAAAATATGAAGATTTGCAAGAAGAAACAGAACAAGAGGAAGAAGAGCCAGAAGAAAAAAATATGGAAGACGAACAGGAAACTGTAGATGACAGTTATGGTGGTACAAGAATTAGAACTGTAGATATATCGGATATTCAGGATTAAAAAGAAAAATGGACTACTCAAAGCAATTTCAAAAAATTGCTATTGCAGTAGCCCTTTTATTTGTATTAAGACATGGCAGCAGTAAGAGGTGGGATAACCTGTTTTTTCCTTGATAGAATACCAGGAACATAGGCACCATTATCAGTTAAAGTTATGTTAAAGGCTTTAGAAACTACATCCTGTTTTTCACCTATGGCAATTAATTCAGATCCACCTTTTAATATATCTGTTACCATAAGAACTATAAGACCATAATTTTCTTCTTTACATTTTGATTCCATAACCTTTATAATGTCTTTCCTAATGGATTTAAATCCTTCTGTATCCATAGTCGAAATCTGTCCAACACCTACTTTTACTTCTGAAATATTAAATGCTTTGAAATCTTGATTTAATAATTCTTCAGGAGTTTCTCCTTCAAGAGAAGAACCTGCTTTAAACATATCATTAGAGAAGGTTTCAGGATCTATTTCAGCTATAGCTGCTAATCTTCTAAGTATCATTTTGTCTAAATCTGTGGAAGTAGGTGATTTAAACATAAGGGTATCTGAAATTATAGCAGAACATAAAAGTCCTGCAATTTTTTGAGATGGTCTTATGCCATTTTCAAAAAATTTGGATGCAACTATAGTTGCTGTACAACCTACTGGTTCATTTCTAAAATATATAGGTGAACCAGTTTGGATATCTCCTACCTTGTGATGGTCTAATATTTCAAGTATTTCTGCATCCTCCAATCCTACAACAGATTGAGATTTTTCATTGTGATCTACAAGTATTACTTTCTTTTTGTTTTGTGATATTAAATGATATCTAGACATACTTCCAATAACTTTATTTTCTAAATTCACTACAGGATAACTTCTGTATCTGGTTTGAAGCATAACTTCTCTTACATCTTCTATTAAGTCATTTGTCTTAAAGCAGACTAAGTTATCTTTTTTCATCACATACCCTATAGGAATACTTTGAGGGATTAGCCTAGCAGTTGTAAAAGTATCATAAGGAGTAACTATAATGGAACAATTAACTTTTTTTGCTTTTTCCAGTATGTCATCATTTACTGTGTGATTTCCTGTTATTATCATAAGTGAAGCTTTGGAATCAAGTATAATATCCTGTGCGTCTACCCTGTCACCGCATATAACTATGTCCCCTTCTTCTATGAATTCACAGATACTTTCTGGCTGCATTGCAGCAATTATGACTTTTCCTGTAAACTTGATGTTTTCATTGGAAGCATAAGCACATTTGGCTGATAATGTATCCAGTATATTTTCAAGGGTAGTGCCGCTTTTTTGAATTACATTGGAATCCCATATGTCCATATAACAGGAGGTTATGTTGGATTGAGATGCAACACCTATTAATTTATCGTCTCCATCTACTACAGGGAGGGTTTTAACATTATTTTTACTTATCATTGACCAAGCTGTTTTTATGGAGGTTTCAGGGGATATAGGATTTACATTATCAATATCTAAATCAGAAATTTGAGGTTTAACATTTTCCATTAGTTTTGGTGGGGTAACTTTAAAGTAATCAAGTACAAATTGAGTTTCTTTATTTAGCTCTCCTAACCGTATAGGAATTGTTGTAACTCCTATTTTATTTTTAAATTCAGCATAAGCTATTGCGGAACATATAGAATCTGTATCCGGATTCTTATGCCCTGTAATGTATACAACATCGTTCATAATTTTTCCTCCTAAGTGTATATATGAATAATATATCTATTTACAAAAGTAATGTTACAAATACACATAATATTATAGCAAAAAATCACTTAATTATCTATATATAGGGTTATAATGAAAATTAACTTATACAGGTCATTATATTTTACGTATAAGTTTAAATTTCAATTAAAAACCTTATATTAATTATATCCAGATATTATTATAATTAACAGTTTACAATGCATAATTTTGGTAGATTTTTCTCCCAGAGTGTTATTAAAAATCTAAAAATTAAGCAGTATGAGCATTAAATTTTTAGATTTTCTGTGACAACAGAAAATCATCTTTAATTGTGAACTGTGCATGGTGAATTGTGCATCGTGCACCGTGGATTGTGAATTGACTGTCATAATGTAAGGCAAAAGGGGCATATATTTAATTAACGTAGAGAAAATAAATGCCTTGGAGGGATAAGATTGATTAATGAAAGGGAGTTAGAAAGTGGTTTAACTCAAGTTGAGGCAGAGAGAAGGCTTAAAAAATATGGAGCCAATGTACTTAAACAGAAAAAAAGAGTATCTCCTATAAAAATATTTATTTCTCAGTTTAATGATTTTATAACCTGGATACTTATAGTAGCCACAATTATATCCGGATTTATGGGGGAAAAAGCAGATGCAATAACTATACTCATTATTGTAATTATGAATTCCATACTAGGTTTTGTACAGGAATTTAAGACAGAAAAATCTTTAGAAGCATTAAAAGAAATGGCATCCCCTACTTCAAAGGTTATAAGGGATGGAAAAGTGAAGGTTATAAATGCAGGAGAACTAGTAATAGGTGATGTGATACTTCTGGAAACTGGGGATAAGGTTCCAGCAGATTGTATTTTACTTTCTACTGGAAATTTCATGGTAGACGAGTCCCTTTTAACTGGAGAATCTGTAGGAGTGGAAAAGGATAGTGGAGATAAAAATAATTCACTATACATGGGTACCATAGTGATAAAAGGCAAGGGAAGGGCAAAAGTTGTTGAAACAGGAATGAAGACAGAAATGGGAAAAATAGCAGGTATGCTTCAGGACATTGAAAAGGAAAGGTCTCCTCTTAAAGAAAAGCTTGCTTCCCTTGGAAAAGTGCTTGTAGTCATGTGTATTGCTATATGTATTGTAGTTACATTGACTGGAGTATGGAGAGGTCAAGACAAGTATGAGATGTTTTTAGTAGGAGTTAGTTTAGCTGTAGCTGCTATTCCGGAAGGCCTTGCGGCTATAGTAACAGTAGCACTAGCTCTTGGAGTATCTAGAATGTTAAAGAGAAATGCATTAATAAGAAAACTACCGGCAGTGGAAACACTTGGATGTACTTCAGTGATTTGTAGTGATAAGACAGGAACTCTTACTGAAAATAGGATGACTGTAAAGGCTCTTTATTTTAATGGAAGGGTACATAGGATAGGCAAGGATATTTTACCAGAAAATGTCCTTATGAAAAAAGCTTTTACATATTGTAATGATTGTAATTTTGATATGAAAAAAGCAGATATTTCAGGGGCGGTTATTGGAGATCCTACGGAAGTAGCTCTTATAAAAGCTTTTTTCAAAGATATTAAAACTTTAAACACCTTTTTAGGAAAGGCCAGGAGAACTTATGATATACCTTTTGATTCTGATAGAAAAATGATGTCTGTTATAATGAAAGAAGGTTCAAGAAAGATAGGTTATGTGAAAGGGGCACCGGAGAGAGTTATAAGAAGGTGCAAATATATATTAGATGGAAGTGAAGTACGAATTTTTACTTCAGATGAGAAAAATAAGGCTTTGAAAGCAGTGGAAAAAATGTCTTTTGATGCTTTAAGATGTATAGCAGGTGCTTACAAGGACAAAGAAGTGGTGCCAGGTAAGTCTTTGGAGGAGAATTTAATATTTATAGGTGTAGCGGGAATTATAGATCCACCTAGAAAGGAAGCAAAAGATGCAGTATTAAAATGTAAATTAGCAGGTATAAGGCCAGTTATGATAACTGGAGATCACAAGAATACGGCTTTTGCTGTTGGAAAAGAACTGGACATATGTAAACATGAATCAGAGGTTATAACTGGAGAGGAATTAGACAAGCTGAGTGATAGACAACTTGCAGTTAAGATACAAGACATATCCATATTTGCAAGAGTTAATCCGGGACATAAACTTAGAATAGTAAAAGCCTTTAAAGCTAAAGGTAATATTGTAGCTATGACTGGAGACGGAGTAAATGATGCACCTGCAGTAAAAGAAGCGGATATAGGAATTTGCATGGGAATTGCAGGTACAGATGTAACAAAGGAGGCTTCTTCTATGATACTACTTGACGATAATTTTGCTACCATAGTATCTGCTGTAGAAGAAGGAAGAGTTATATATGATAATATAAGAAAGTTTATAAGGTATCTCTTATCTTGCAATTTAGGAGAGGTTTTAACCATGTTTCTTACTTCTATTTTTTATTTAGATACTCCGCTTTTGCCTATACAAATACTAATGGTAAATTTAGCTACAGATGGTCTTCCTGCTATAGCTCTTGGAGTTGATCCACCTCAGGGAGATATAATGAGGGGTAAGCCTAGAGCTAAAAATGAAAGTATATTTGCACGAGGACTAAGTGAAAAAATTATTGTGAGGGGAGCACTTATTGGAGTGTGCACAGTGCTTGCTTTTGTAATAGGATTATATCTAGGCTTTGGACTTAAGACATCCAGAACTATAGCACTTTGTACTCTAATAATGTCACAACTTATACATGTATTTGAATGTAGATCAGAAAATCATTCATTATTTGAGATAAATTTATTTACAAATGTTTATCTTTTAGCTGCAGTTGCTACATCTATTACTATGGTTTTATGCATACTTTACTTGCCATTTTTACGTGGAGTTTTTCATACATCTGCACTTAGAATTTCACAGTGGGCAATAGTTTTGTTTTTCTCTGGGATAATTGCATTTTTAAACAGTCTTTACTTATACTTTAAATAAAAAAATTAGAATTGCTTAAAAGCAATTCTAATTTTTTTATTTAAATCTTTGAACTTTTTGAACTTTGGGCATTTTTCCCTCTATAGGAATTAAGTCCTTTTTTGTGGTCATATTTCGTATATTTATAAGTTCTACGCTTTCTCTATTCTCTTTTCCTCTTTTCCCTTTAAGTCCTTGA
This sequence comes from Clostridium ragsdalei P11, assembly GCF_001675165.1. Lineage (GTDB taxonomy): Bacteria > Bacillota > Clostridia > Clostridiales > Clostridiaceae > Clostridium_B > Clostridium_B ragsdalei. The sequence goes on along the minus strand of NZ_LROS01000011.1, from coordinate 287,875 downwards.
ACTAAAACCAGATTGCCTTGATGTATAGATATGAAATCAGGCTTCTTAAACCATCTTTTTTTAATATAAGAGCATTTTACTATGTTTCTGCTTCTATCAGGTCTTACTAAAAGTGTTACTGTTAATTTATTAAATATCCATAATATAGTTTTTTTACTAACTTTGACAGATACAACAGTGCCTTGAACCTGAGTTAACCTGTCGCCATATTTTTTTAAATAAGATTTTGTGTAATATTGAGCAATTTTCTCCTTAAAACTCATGTATATACTAACTCCTTTGTTACTTTATTTTGTTTATACGATTATTAGAAATAACAGACAAAATTTGATTATATTATACCATAGTATATTTATTTTTGAAACACGCCTATAATTTTTAGTATGTTTTTTATATGAGGTTGATATACTTATTTTTTTATTTTCGTTCCTAAATAAACTTTTTAAGAATACTATTATATTAGACTAAGTATACAAGGAGAATGAAATATGAATTATAGGGAATTACCTAAAGAGCAAATCATATATGATTTTAAGTTGGATGATATTGACTTTAGTGAAGATGATAGAGATGATTTAAATAGAAATGTTGATTATATGCCTGAGTATAGTAGAGTATATGAAAATATGAAGGATGCATTAACAATAGATAAACAAGGATACAATGTTTATCTTATAGATGAATTTTCAAAAGATAAACTTAAAAATATTAACAAGTTTATAAATGAAACTATGAAAGATAAAATAGAACTTCAGGATATATGCTATATAGTTATGAAAGATATTAAAAATCCTAAAGTATTGTTTTTAAGGCCTGGGAAAGGTAAAAAACTAAAAAGTATGCTAAAGAAAATACAAAATATATATGCTAATTCTACTTATGAATTTTACAATGGATATGAGGACAAACAAAAGAAATTGTTGGTGCAAAACATTCAAAAAAAACGAAGTTATTTGATAAGTAAAATTGTAGAAATGTCTAAAAGTGAAGGATTTTCATTAAAAATTACGGAAAATGGTTTTAGCTTTGTTCCTTTAAAAGAAAATGGAAAAATGATGAATGAGATAGAGTATGAGTCTTTAGATTTAGAAAAAAAGGAACAAATAGTAAACAAAGTAAATGTACTTAAGATTCATGCAGAGAGGATATTAGATAAATTAAAAGATATGGAATCCTATGAAATGGAAAAGATTAAAATCCTCATAGATGAACATTATAAAAAAGATACAAAGAAATTAAAGGAAGAATATTTTAACGTATTTAGTAAGGATAATAAGGCATTAGAATTTTTAAGCAATATATGTAACAATATAGAAAGTGAAATTAAAGAGATATATTCTATAAACTATGAAGATGATGTAGATAATATACGGAATATAATATATAGGTATTCTGTGAATGTACTCATAGATAATAGTGATAAAGACAAACTACCTATAGTGTTTGAAGAAGATCCGTCTATAAATAATTTACTTGGAAGTATAGAATATGAAAATAAAAATGGGACTTATGTTACTGATCCAAGCCTCATTAGACCAGGATCACTTTTAAAGGCAAATGGTGGAATATTAGTACTTCGAGTTAGCAGTCTTTTAAATAATAAAGGAGCATATTATTATTTAAAAAAGTCTATTATAAGTGGCAAAGTTGACTTGAATTATAATAGAGGATATTTAGAATTATTGTCTTTAAGTGGATTAAAACCAGAACCTATAGAGTTTAATGAAAAAATAATACTTATAGGAGATTACCGTACCTATGATTTACTTTATACTTATGATGAAGATTTTAAAAAGATTTTTAGAATAAGAGCTGAGTGCAAATCTATTTTACAGATGGATAAGGATGCAAAGAAAGCTTTCTTATATAAAGTGCTTTCTATATGTAAAAACAATAAATTACATCCTGCGGATGAGGGAGCTGTAAAGGAGCTGGCGAAATTTTTATCCAGAAAAGCTGAAAATAGAGATAAATTTTTTATGGATGACTATGATCTAGAAAGAATTTTAATAATTTCAGACAAAAGAGTTTGTGAAGATCATAGGGATTTTATAAATGAAGAAGATATCACGAATACAGCTTATAAAGAAGAAATTATAGAGGGTCAGGTAGTGGATTCTTACACAGAAGGTCAGATATTTATAGACGTAAAGGGTAAAACGGTGGGACAGGTAAATGCTCTGTCGATAATTGACACAGGGTATTTTAATTTTGGAAAGCCTATAAGAATAACCTGCTCGTGTTACAAAGGTAATGGAAATATTATAGATATCCAAAAAGAAAGTGACTTAAGTGGAAAAATTCATAACAAGGCAATAAATATATTAAAGGGGCATGTTAAAAATTTAAGCGGTGGTTATAATAGAGTACCTGTGGATTTTTATTTAAGCTTTGAACAAATATATGGAAGAGTAGATGGAGATAGTGCTTCCGTAGCAGAGTTAGTTAGTATTATATCTGCACTTACGAAAATAAGTATAAAACAAAATATAGCTGTAACAGGTTCCATAAATCAGTTTGGAGAAATACAACCTATAGGAGGAGTGAATGAAAAAATAGAAGGTTTCTTTAAAATATGTAAAGTATTAGATAATACAAAAGGGAAGGGTGTACTCATTCCAAAGTCTAATGCAAGCAGCTTAGCATTAAAAAGTGAAGTGGAAAAGGAAATAGAAGATGGTAATTTTCATATTTATATTATGTCTAACTTAAAAGATGCAGTGGAAATTCTTATGGAAGAAAATTATGATAATGTAATTCATGAGGCTAAGAAGGAGCTTAAAAAGTACTATAAAAATAAGGAACAATAGCAGAATTCTTAAAGACTGCAGCTGATCTCGAGAAATCTGCTGCAGTTCTTTTTAGGATTTTATTTCTTCATTAGAAGAAGAAAGTTGATTCCTATTTCTTATAAATAAAGTTGCTATTAAAGCGACGATTACAAATACGGTACACAGCATCAGTGTATAATCAAAAGCATCTGAGTATGCTTGACGGCTTACTAGTTTTACAAGGGTACTTTTAGCTTGAACCTGCTTATCTACTGTAGATAGTCCAATCTGTGAAAGACTTTGCTGAATTTGGTTTAAAAGATTTAAAGCTGTATTGTTAAAAGGAGTTATTTGTTCTGAAAGCTTATGGTAATATATTTCTGCCTGGCTGCTAAGGGAATGGGTCATCATTGTTATTGAAACGGAGCCGGATATTTGTCTTATTGTATTTTGGATGGTAGAACCTTGAGTCACTAATTTTTGAGGCAGCAGATTCATTCCAAAAGTAGATAGAGGCATCATAGTGAGACCTATTCCTGCTCCACGAAGTATCAAAAATAAATTTGCAGTGTCTTTTGAAGTATTAGAGGTAAGCATGCCTAATTGATAACAAGAAAAAAGTAATAAAATTAATCCTGGTAGTATTACTATTTTTTCATTAACTTTATCTATTAGTTTTGCACTTATAGGCATCATAACACCGGTAACAATGGCAGAAGGAAGTAAAAGCAATCCTGTTTGCATTGCAGTGTATCCATCAATTTTTTGAAAAAATAAAGGCATTGCATATACTCCACCCATTAAACACATGTTTATGAGTGCCAGAGCAATTAAGGAAAAAGAAAAATCTAGTCGTGCTAGTAATTTTAAGTCCAGAAGCGGCTCTGGAACAGATAATTCGTTTATAATAAATAGTATTAAATTAAAAATTCCTATTGTTAGTAGAAGGGGATTTTTTATATCACTCCAATCTATAGGATTTTGGCTTAGTATATATAAAATACTTACAATGCCTACTGTTGAAAATACAAAGCCTAAAATGTCAACTTTTTCAGGGGCTTTATGTGGAAATTCCTTAAGCAGTAGTGCTGATAAAATTGTTGTCATAATTCCTATTGGTACATTTACATTGAAAATTAACCTCCAGCTTAGTTTTTCTATAATGTAACCACCTAGAGTAGGACCTATGGCAGGTGCTGCCATGCTTGCTATTCCCCAAAATCCCATGGCAAGTCCTCGTTCTTTGAAATTAAACATTTTAAGAATTATAGTCATACTTACAGGCATGATCATTCCTCCGCCAATAGCCTGAATTATACGGAAAATTATCATGCTTGTGTTGCTCCAAGCAATACCGCAGAGCAGGGAACCTATTGTAAATGATATTAAGGAAAAAATATATAGTTTTTTGTTTCCAAATTTTTCTGAAAGAAATCCTGTAATTGGTACAATTGCACCTAAAGTAAGGGTATAGGCAGTTAAGACCCACTGAACATCATCCAAAGATACATTGAAAACTGCCATCATTTTAGGTATTCCAATATTTACTATACTGCCATCGAGAATAGACATAAATGTGCCCATAATTACTACTGCAAGACTAAGCCATCTATATGAATCTGAGTTATTATCTTCTGCCATTTAAAACTACCTCCTTATTTAATATGAATTTTAACAATTGCGTTGGTTCCCGGCAGCAATTCACAGTTGGTAGTTTCAAATGAAATTTTTACAGGAATTTTTTGAACAACTTTTGTAAAAGTTCCACTAGTTGATGTAGGTATAAGTGCTAGATCAGAATTGGCATATTTACCAATTGATTTAACTTTACCTTTAAATTGCTTATCACCATATTCATCTACTGTAATGTCTACAACTTGTCCAGGCTTTATTTTTCTTGCTTTTGTCTCTTCTATATTGGCATTTACGTATAAATTGCTGGGATTTACCATTATAGCAATTTGCTGTCCTTGAGAAAGTACCTCTCCTACAGTGCCGCTTTTTTTGAGGACAATTCCGCTGATTGGTGCCCTTATAATGGAACTGTCTAAGCTTGTATCAGGAAGATTTCCCATGTCCTGTCTTGCAATTATTTGGTTTTTTTGTACGTAGTCTCCGTCATCTATATTTATTTCTACGAGCTTTCCTGAAATTTGAGGAGTTGCTTTAATCAAATCTCCTTGAATTGTGGAATCGTCTGTTGAAACGTAATACATATTGTTGTATACATAATAGGTAACTATTCCACCAATAGCTATCATCATAAGTAACAGTACTATTCCTATCAATACTTTTCTATTTTTCAATCTTAACACCTACCTTGTTTTTACAGCCTATTTCTGCAAACATTCCTAGTTTTAACACATTATTTTCATCTTTAATAGTAACTTTTACTAGTGCATCTTTGCTATGAGAATCTATCTGGGTGTCTATTACGGAAATTTCTCCTTGAAATATACCGTTATTGATGTTAGATACTTTTACATTAACCTGGTCACCAACTTTTATTTTAGTGAGTAATTCCTGAGGAACATAACTATCTACGTGCAATTGGTCAGCATTTACTATAGTAAGAAGAATTTGACCAACACCAGACATTTCTCCTTCATTTACATTTTTAACGGTAACTGTTCCAGATATAGGGGCTGTAATAACTCCGTAACTAAGTGAAGTTTTTGCTGTATTTACACTAGCCTGAGCTTGGTTTACAGTAGCTTCCACTGCATTTATATCACTTTCGGTTGATCCATTTTGAAGCATAGTTAAATTTTGGCTTACAGATTCATATTGAGCCTTTGAACTGGAAAGGACTTGCTCGGCTTGGTCTACATTTATTTGGGCAGCACTACCACTTGCAAGAAGCTGTTTTTCACGATCGTAATTTTTCTGGGCAATATCATAAGCGTCTTTAGCACCATCTACGGCTGCTTTTGTAGAAGCAATTTGTTCAGGTCTTGAACCGGATTTGATTTTAGCTAGGTTAGCTTGAGCGGTTGCCACAGATGCCTGAGCTTGGTCTACCTGAGCCTGTAGATCTTTTGTATCTAAGTAGATAATAGGATCTCCTGAGTTAACCTTGCTTCCCACATCTACTTTGATTTGAGATATTTTTGCGTTGATCTTAGCAGATACATTGGAAGAGGTATTTGCTGCAATTTTTCCACCAAAGAGGTATATGTCTTTGGATGATGAGGTAGAATTTTTTTTGTTAGATGAATCTAAACTGTCATTGTGAGAAGAACATCCAATAAATAGTAAAGTACATATTAATAATGTTGATATTAGCTTTTTCATTTTTATCCCCCTTAAATTGAAATTTATCTATTATAGAGATATATGTTTTAATCAATGTTTAAAACATTGTTTAATAAAATAATAGTATTTTATAGTAGGATTGTCAATATAAATTTAATATTATCAGCATTTATCATTAGAAATTCAAAATTCTTGAATGTAACTATTGACAAAAAACATATAAATAAGTAATATAATATTCAAAGATGTTTTAAACAATGTTTCATAATACATAGTTATTTTAGGAGGATATTAAATGAAATATAATTCAAAAGATATTCCAAATGCTAAGGATCGAATATTGAATTCTACTCTTTATATTATTGGAAAAGAAGGATTTCAAAATGTTACTATAAGAAAAATAGCAGCGACAGCTGATGTTAATGTAGCGTCAATTAATTATTATTTTGGTTCAAAGGAAGGTGTAATTAACGAGGCGTTAAAATGTCTTACCAGTAAATTTATGAGTTCTTTTGAAATTCTCGAAAATAAGCAGATTGCACCAATAGATAGACTTAGGAATTTCCTTAGGAGTTACTCTGATGCTAGCGTTGAGTATCCAGATGTATTTAGAAATTTTGTCAATCAACTTATTATATATAAGGATGACTTGAAATTTGATTATATTAAATTTATTGAAGATGAAGGAGTCTTTAAGATAAAAGATATTTTATCCGAAGTTACGGGAATTAAAGATGAAGAAAAATTATCCATGATGGCACTGCAGGGAATTGCTAGTTTAATTTTTCCTGTAATATCTGATAACCAAACAAGAAAATTTTCTAATTTAAATTATAAGGATAAAAATGTTAGGTATAAATATATAGATATGTTAATTAAGTCGCTTCAAGGCAATAGTATATAATGCAATTCACGATGTACAATTTGGAATTGTATTAAATTTCCACTCTCTGCTAGAAATTTGTATTGTAATATGCAAAAAAAGAACAAAATGTTTTAACATTTTGTTCCTAAATTATTAACTATGCATTGTGAATTGTCTAAACGTTGAACCTAAAGTTAACTACATCTCCATCCTGCATAATGTAGTCTTTTCCTTCCAATCTATAGCATCCCTTTTCTTTTGCAGAAGTCTCGGAGCCGCATTCCACGAGTTTGTCGTAGGATACAATTTCAGCTCGTATGAATCCCTTTTGTATATCAGTGTGTATCTTGCCTGCAGCTTCCGGAGCTTTAGTGCCTTTCTTTATGGTCCATGCTCTTACTTCTTTTTCTCCAGCAGTTAAAAAGCTCATAAGACCAAGTAACCTATAGCTGCTGTTTATTAATTTATCCAGACCTGCTTCATTTAAACCATATTCCTTTAGCATCTCAAGTCTTTCATCATCTTCTAGAGAAGAAAGTTCTTCTTCTATTTTGGCAGAAATTATTACTACTTCTGAGCCTTCCATTTTTGCATATTCTTGTACTTTCTTTACAAAATCATTTTCCAAATTTCCGGAAGTTAAGTCATCTTCAGAAATATTGGCTACATAGAGTACAGGTTTAGTTGTAAGTAAAAAGAAGCTTTTAACAAGTTCGGCTTCATCTTCATTTAGATCTAGAGTTCTTACAGGATTGCCTTCTTCTAGATGTTTTTTTACTTTTAACATAATTTCATATTCAACTTTTGATTCTTTATCTCCACTTTTCGCAAGTTTCGACACTTTTTCAATTCTTCTGTCCATTACTTCTAAATCTGAAAATATAAGCTCTAAGTTTATGGTTTCAATATCACGAATAGGGTCCACACTGCCATCTACATGTACAATATTCTCATCTTCAAAACATCTAACTACATGTACTATAGCTTCTACTTCCCTTATATGTGATAAAAATTTATTTCCAAGGCCTTCTCCCTTGCTAGCACCTTTTACAAGTCCTGCTATATCGTAAAATTCAATAGCTGTATATACCTTTTTCTTTGAATTGTACATTTTTTCAAGTACATCTAATCTTTTATCTGGTACACTAACCACTCCTACATTTGGTTCTATAGTACAGAATGGATAATTGGCAGATTCCGCACCTGCCTTTGTTATTGCATTAAATAGGGTACTTTTGCCAACATTTGGCAAACCCACAATTCCAAGTTTCATCTATGTACATTCCCTTCTTAAAATATAATTAACTGGTGTAAAATTCATCTAAATTATACTCTACAGAGCATATTATTTCAATAAATGTAGTTAATATAAACTAATTCTGCTGGTTAGTAGAAGGAGATGAAAAAAATTGATGAAAAAATAAATTTAATAGGTTTAAAAAAAATATTAAAAGTCTATTAAAAAAGAGGAAATTTTATGTTAATATAGAATAAGTAATTTGGTGGATTAAAGTGGTTGAAAGTGGAGCGTAATAGAAGTAAGAGGTGTAATGATGTTTTTAGGTGAGTATGAACATTCACTAGATAGTAAAAATAGAATAATTATACCTTCTAAATTTAGAGAAGAATTAGGGAACAAATTTATTTTGACTAAAGGTTTAGATAGTTGTCTTTATGCTTTCCCACTTTGTGAATGGCATTTACTTGAAGAGAAGTTAAAGAAACTTCCACTTACTAATAAAAATGCAAGGGTTTTTGTAAGATTTTTTTTCTCCGGGGCAAATGAAATGGAACCTGATAAGCAGGGGAGAATTTTAATACCCCAGACACTCCTAGAATATGCAGATATAAATAAGGAAATAGTAAGTATAGGAGTATCTAGCAGAATAGAGATATGGAGTAAAGAAAATTGGATAGAATACAATAATTTAAATATAAATTTTGATAATATAGCGGAACAAATGAATGAACTTGGAATATAAGCATCTTTAAAAAAATATCCGTCATATCTTTGACTTGTTATTTTTTTCAGATGCTATAGCAAAATTGGAGGATGTATTATATGAAATTTAAACATGTACCTGTACTACTTAACGAGACTATAAATAGTTTAAATATTAAAGAAGATGGAATATATGTAGACTGCACTTTAGGAGGAGGAGGGCATTCCTTTGAAATCTTAAAGAGGTTATCCCATAAGGGAAGGTTAATAGGAATAGATGAGGATACATCTGCTATAAATGCAACAAGGGAGAGACTAAATGAATTTAAAAATATTACTTATGTTCACAATAACTTTTATTATATAGATGAAATTTTAGAAGAACTTAAAATAGATAAAGTTGATGGTATACTTATGGATCTTGGAGTTTCTTCTTATCAACTAGATGAATCAGAAAGGGGATTTAGCTATATGAAGGACGCTCCCCTTGATATGAGAATGAATAGGGATAGTTCATTATCCGCTTATGAGGTGATTAACAATTATAGTGAGGAAAATCTTTATAACGTTATAAGGGACTATGGAGAGGAAAACTTTTCAAAGAGAATAGCAAAGTTTATAGTAACTGAAAGGGAAAAAGCTCCTATAAATACAACATTACAGCTTGTAGATATAATAAGAAATGCAATACCTGCAAGATTTCAAAAAGAAGGTCATCCTGCAAAAAGAACTTTTCAAGCTATACGTATAGAAGTAAACGGAGAACTTAAAATATTGAACAAAGCAGTAGAGGATAGCGTAAAAAGACTGAATACAGGCGGAAGAATATCAATTATAACTTTTCATTCTTTAGAAGATAGAATTATAAAAACTAAATTTAAAAAATTAGAGAATCCATGTACTTGTCCACCGGATTTTCCCCTATGTGTGTGTGGCAAAAAACCTATTGTAAAAATAATAAATAAAAAGCCTATAATACCTACAGAAGAGGAAAAAGAGAAAAATTCAAGAAGTAAAAGTTCTAAGCTTAGGACAGCAGAGAAAATTTAGTTCTAAAATTTAAAAGAGGTGAATAAAGTGATATTAATGAACAAAGAGAGTATGGTAAATGGAAATACTGCCCTTCAGCCAGAGTACAAGCCTTACAAAGAGACAGAAGAAAGAAAGATTAAAACTAAGGATCCGAATAGGGCGTTAAAGGTAAAAAAGAAACTAAAAGTAATTAGAAACATATGTGTGGTTTTTATTGTAGGTGTTATTCTGGTCTATAGATATTGTGCAATATACAATTCACAGACGGAGCTAAATTCTATAGAAAACGATATAAGTGAAATTAACAAACAAAATGAAAACTTGAGAGTAGAACTTGTAAAATACAATAATTTGGGATACATAGAGGATAATGCAATAAATAAATTACAGATGAAGGTACCGGATAAAGGAAATGCAGTATATACAAATTTAGATAAGAAAGTTATTAAAGTAGAAGAAAATTCGGATGAATCAGAAATGCACAAGGGGATATTAAGTGAGTTGAAGCAATTGATATGGAGGTAAATAATTTTGGCTAAAAAGGAATACAGAGATAGAGTAATTATCAGAAAAAGAATGGTAATTATTTTTAGTTTTCTATTTATGGTTTTCTTTTTACTAGTAGGGAGAATGTGTTATGTAATGATATACAGATCGCCACAGCTTAAATCCATGGCAATAGCTCAATGGACAAGTGATGTCAAAATTGATGCAAAAAGAGGAAGAATTTTAGATAGAAGTGGAAATGAATTAGCAGTAAGTGCTAATGTGTACAGAATTGATTTGGATATGAATACGTTGAGAGACACTATGGAAGAGAAGAAGATATCGGAAGATAAAATATCAGAAGAGTTAGCAGAGGCTCTTTCTATGGATAAGAAAGAAGTATCAAAAATAATGAAAAAAACTCTTCCAGGAGGGCTACCTATTGCTTCTGCTACGCTTAAAAGAAGAGTGGAAAAAGCTGAAGCGGATAAAGTTAGAAGTTTAAATTTAAATGGAGTACTTGTATCTGCAGATACTAAGAGATATTATCCAAATAATAATTTTTTAGCACAGGTAATAGGACATACTAATTCAGATGGAGTTGGACTTACAGGAGTAGAACTTTATTATAATAAGGATTTAGCAGGTACCCCAGGTCGTAGAATTGCAGAATTAGATAGAAAGAGTAAAGAACTTCCCTATACTATTTCAGAATTTACAAAACCTGTAGATGGAAAGGATATAGTACTTACTATAGATGAAATGATACAACATTTTGCAGAAAAATCTGCAGAGCAGGCACTTAAAGATTATAATGCAAAAGCAGTTTCTATAACAATTATGAATCCTAAAAATGGAGAAATACTGGCTATGGCAAATAAACCTGATTACAACCCAAATTCTCCTTGGGTAGATAATAAATCTTACTCAGAGCTTCAAAATATATGGAGAAATAGAGCAGTAAGCGATACTTTTGAACCAGGTTCCATATTTAAAGTTATAACTGCACAAACTGCGCTTGAAACAAATTCAGTTAGTGATAGTGATACATTTACATGTAATGGAAGCATAACCATAGGCAATAGAGTTATACATTGCTGGGTATCTGCTGGACATGGTGTACAAGGTTTTCCAGATATAATTAAAAATTCCTGCAATATAGGCTTTGCAGAGCTTGGCAAAAAAATAGGAAAAGAAAAATTAAATGATTACATACAAAAATTTGGATTTGGTCAAAAAACTGGAGTAGATTTACCAGGAGAAGCTAAAGGAATAATCAAAAAGACGGAAAATATAAGCGATGTAGATTTGGCAACTATTTCTTTTGGACAGACGGATACAGTGTCAGCAGTTCAGTATCTTAGAGCTTTTAATGCAGTGGCAAACGGAGGAACTTTAATTACTCCTCATGTTATGAAAGAAATAGAACATTATGATGAAAATAGTAGCAAAGAAGTTACAGATAAAAAATATGACTTAGCTGGTAATAGTAAAAAACTTTTGGATAGTAGTAAAACTGCAAAGCTTAGATCATACCTAGAAAGGGTAGTTACAGAGGGCAGTGGAAAAGGTACTTTTATAGAAGGTTATCACATAGCAGGAAAAACAGGTACAGCCCAGAAAGCTGGAGTTGGAGGATATCAGACAGGAAAATATGTTTCTTCATTTGCAGGTATGGCACCTTCGAATGACCCTAAAATAACAATTTTAATTTCTATAGATGAACCAGATCCATCCACTTATTATGCAAGTCAAACTGCGGTACCTACAGCAAAGCAGGTTTTTGAAGATGTACTTAATTATCTTGCAGTGAAAGGGGATACATCACCTTAAGGCATTTATCTGATGGATTCATTGATAAAAATAATTAACTTGTTCTTTACATGAAGTGATTAGAAAATTATAATAAAATAGTGAAAGATTTGATAGAAAATTACTTTAAGGCATGCAGTACTATTATTTATTAAGTCTGCATGCCAATGCTATGTGTAGATTATGCACAAAGTGTGATGGGAGTACTATGGATGGTAGTCATCAGACAATTTTAAATTAGGGAGTGTATACTATGAAATTAAAGAAAGTGATGAACGGACTTACATATGAAGTTGTTAAGGGAAATGGTGATTTAAATATAGGGGAAATTCAATATGATTCTAGAGAAGTCAAATCTGGAGATGTTTTTGTATGTATAAAGGGATATGTTACAGATGGACATAAATACATAGATAAGGCTTATAAAAATGGTGCGGCAGCTATTGTAATAAGCGAAGAAGTAGAAAATGTACCCGATTGTACTGTGATAAAGGTAAAGGATACAAGAAAAGCACTTGCTATTATTTCATCAAATTACTATGATAATCCTTCTAAAAAGATGAAAATAATAGGAATAACAGGAACTAACGGTAAAACTACATCTACATTTATGATGAAATCCATACTAGAGACAGCAGGTTATAAAGTAGGACTCGTAGGTACTATAGCAAATTATATAGGAGACAAGAAAATACCTTCTCATAGAACTACTCCTGAATCTTTAGAACTTCAGAAGTTATTTAAACAGATGGTGGATGAAGGAGTTAAGTATTGTGTTATGGAAGTATCTTCTCATTCACTCTACCTAGATAGAGCATACGGAGTGAAATTTTCAGAGGCAATATTTACAAATCTAACGAGGGATCATTTAGATTTTCACAAGACCTTTGAAAATTATTATAAGGCCAAATTAATATTATTTAAAAATACTATTAATTCTGTTATAAATATAGACGACAAATATGGAGATAGAATATATGAAGATGCATTAGGAACCAAGATAACCTATGCTATAAATAAGGAAGCTGATTTAAAAGCTGATGATTTAAATATACATTCTAGAGGAGCTAATTTTAATATAACATATAGGGGGCAGACAGCGCATATAAATTTAAATATACCAGGTAAATATAATATAATGAATGCTCTTGGAAGTGTAGGGGCATGCCTTTGCGAAGGTATAAGTTTAGAAGTTGTGAAAAAGGGACTTGAATCTATGGATGCTGTACCTGGAAGATGTGAAATAGTTACTAAAGGGTATAACCTTGGATACGAAGTCATAGTAGATTACGCCCATACTCCAGATGGGTTGGAGAACATATTGAAAACTGCTAGGGAATTTACTACAGGAAGACTTATAGCTGTCTTTGGCTGCGGTGGAGACAGGGATAATACCAAAAGACCTATAATGGGCAAGATAGGTACAGAGTTATCTGATTTTGCAGTTATAACTTCAGATAATCCAAGAGGAGAAGAGCCTATGGCAATAATTAATGAAATAGTAAATGGTGTTGAAAAAGATGATTACAAGGTAGTTGAAAATAGGAAAGAAGCTATAAAGGAAGCTATACATATGGCACAAAAAGGAGATGTAATTGTGGTTGCAGGAAAGGGGCATGAAGATTATCAGATATTAAAAGATAAGACCATACATTTTGATGAAAGAGAGATAATATCTGAAATTTTAGACAATGCACAGTGATCAATTTACAATTATAGAGTTTTTAGTTTGAAAGTTAACTTATACTAGAGCATATAATGACAAATTGCAGCACATTAAAAACTTTAATAAGTTTTTAAAATTGCCTTCAATTTTGTCATTACATGTTATGTATAAGTTCAAATTTCGATTAGAAAGCCTATAGAGTTTGAAAAAATAAATAACAGATAGCAAAGAACAAATATCAGGTAATGATGGAGTACTTTCTAGTATAAGAAAATATTAGGCTAAAATATTCTAAGACTTTAAAAAGTTATCATTTATTTGAACTCTGATATTTGAACTTTTAACTTTAAGATAATTGCCTAAAAGAGGGGAGAATAAAAATTTGGAATACATGAGTTTTGATGAAATAGTAAATGCTGTATCTGGACAAGTGATAATTTCTGGGAAATATAGTGGATATAGAAATGTAAGTACAGATACTAGAAAAATTGAAGAAAAAGATATATTTATTGCCCTTAGAGGAGAAAGATTTAACGGAAATAAATATGCTGCAGCTGCAAGTGATAAAGGTGCTTCTATATGTATTGTGGATGAAGTATATTTTAAAAAAAGTGAAATAAATGAGTGTACTAGTGTAATTCAAGTTAAGGATGGAAATCAGGCGTTGCTTGATTTAGCAGAATTCTATAAAAGTAAACTTAATGTAAAAGTAATAGGAATTACAGGTTCTGCAGGTAAAACAACAACAAAGGATTTAATAGCATCTGTATTAAGTGCTAAGTTCAAAGTGTTTAAAACAGAAGGCAATCTTAACAATCAAATAGGACTTCCACATATGATATTTAGATTGGATAATAGTTATGATGTGGCAGTGCTTGAGATGGGAATGAATAATAGGCAAGAAATACATAGCATGTCAAAATCTGCCAGACCAGATATTGCAGTAATAACCAATGTACTTAGGGCACATATAGGAAATTTAGGAACAAGAGAAAACATACTTGCAGCAAAACTTGAAATAACAGATTTTTTTTCAAAGGATAATACTTTAGTAATAAATTCAGACAATGATATGTTAGGCAATTTAAAAGAAGATAGATTTAACATAAAAAGAGTTGGACTAGAAGAAAATTCAGATATATCAGCTTATGATATAGAGGTAAAAGAAGATTTTATAAGTTTTAACATATGTGAAAACAATGTTAAGATGGAAGAGAGGTTTAAGGTAAATGTACCTGGAAAGTACAATGTATTGAATTCTCTACTTGCAGTTGCTTGTGGGAGAATTTTAAATATGACTTATGGAGAAATAAGAGAGGGTTTAAAAAATATAGAGACTACTGCAATGAGAATGGAGATATGTAAAGGAAAAAAATTCAATGTAATTAATGATAGTTATAATGCTAATCCTGAGTCAATGAAAGCAGCTATTGATGTTTTGAAAAATTTTAAATCAAAAAGGAGAGTAGCTGTATTAGGTACTATGGGGGAATTGGGAGATGAATCCTGCAAGATGCACGAGGAAGTAGGAAAGTATGCAGGAGAAAATGGCATAGATATCTTGATAGCCCTTGGGGAATATGTAGAAGATTTTAAAAGGGGATTCCAGTTAACAAGTAAAAAAGGAAAATGTATTAGTTTTGATACCTATGCAGAAGCTTTGGAGTTTGTTTTAAAAAAGTACATTGAAAAGGGAGACACAGTACTTGTAAAAGCTTCTAGAGTAATGAAATTTGAAACTATAGCACAAGAACTAAAGAGAAGCAGCAATAATTAGGAGGTGAATGCCCTTTAGCTTAGGGCAATATTATATGTATAGATTAATTTATTCTGTACTAATTGCATTTTTTATAGCTATTTTAGAAGGACCTATTTTGATCCCTCTTCTTCATAAATTTAAATTTGGCCAGAATATAAGAGAAGATGGCCCAAAGAGTCATTTGAAAAAAGCAGGTACTCCAACTATGGGAGGAGTATTGTTTATACTAGCAACTTTTATAACTATGGCAATTATAGTAAAAAAACCATCGGATGAGGCTATGATAGCCCTTTATGCTTTTGTGGCTTTTGGAGTAATAGGTGCTATTGATGATATGTTAAAGATATTGAGAAAGCAAAATTTGGGACTAAGAGCTTATCAAAAAATGATATTATTATTAATTGTATCTGGAATATTTGCCTACTATTCTGCCAATAATCCATATATAGGGACATCTATAATAGTTCCTTTTGCACATAGAAGTTGGAATTTAGGAGTATTTTATATTCCGTTTATAATAATATATTTTGCAGCAACTACAAATGCAGTGAATTTAACAGATGGACTTGATGGATTGGCAACGTCAGTTACACTTTTGATAATGACTTTTTTAGCTCTAGTAAGCTTTGCTATGGGACACGTTACTTTAGCTATTTTCTGTGCAGTTCTTGCTGGAGCACTTTTAGGATTTTTGAAATACAATGCTTTTCCAGCTCAAATATTTATGGGAGATACAGGATCTCTGGCACTGGGAGGTGCAGTAGGTGCAGTAGCTATGATACTAAAACTTCCACTATTGGTTATAATAATTGGAGGAATATACGTAATAGAGGCAGCGTCTGTAATGCTCCAAGTGGCTTCCTTTAAACTTACAGGAAAGAGGATATTTAAAATGGCCCCAATCCATCACCACTTTGAACTTTCAGGTTGGCATGAGACTAAAGTAGTTTCTATATTTTGTATAATTACAGTAATATTGTGTCTGTTAGGATTTCTATCTTTGTAAAATGAAAAGAAGAAGGTTATCTTTAAATATAGTAATTTTTAAATGCTTTTGTCAGCCTCATATAGTAATAATCTAGGAGGATTTTTATGAGAATTAGTAAACCAAATACTAAAATGGGCTCTATAGACTTTTTGCTCTTCTCAACTATAATGTTATTGGTAGCTATTGGAGTTGTTATGGTCTATAGTGCCAGTTCTTACAAAGCATTTTTTGATAAAAGTACAAGAGATAGCATGTTTTATTTAAAAAGGCAAGGGTTATGGGCAATAATTGGAACATTCCTTATGTTTTTTACAGTAAAATTTGATTATAAGAGAATAAAGAAATATACTAAATTGCTTATGATAGTATCTGTAATATTTTTACTTGCAGTTTTTGCCTTTGAATCTAGAAAAGGTGCACAAAGATGGATAACAGTAGGTTCTGTTGGATTTCAACCTTCTGAAATAGCAAAATATATTGTGGTTTTATATATGGCAAAAAGTATAGAGCTTAAAGGTGGAAGGAAGATAGAAACCATGCTGTATGGTGTGCTTCCATATCTTTTAGTTTCTGCATTTTATGCAGGACTTGTATTTGCAGAAAAGAATTTAAGTATAGCAGCTGTAATAATGATAGTTACACTCATAATTTTATATGTATCGGGAGCTAAAATAACCCATGTACTTGGCGTAGTTGGGCTTGTAGTCCTTGGGGGAATAGCAGGTATAATATTTGAACCTTATAGAATGGCTAGATTTACAAGCTTTCTAAATCCTTGGTCTGATCCTAAAGGAAAGGGATATCAATTGATTCAATCTCTTTTAGCAATGGGATCAGGAGGAATATGGGGAATGGGACTTGGTAGGTCAAGGCAAAAGTGTTATTACATACCAGAACCTCACAATGATTTTATATTTTCTATTATAGGAGAAGAATTAGGACTTATAGGATGTACTGTAATTGTTATATTATTTATAGTTTTTGTGTGGAGAGGAATTATTATTGCTATAAGGGCGAAGGATACTTATGGAACCATTTTAGCAACTGGAATAACTTCGGTTATTGCAGTTCAGGCGATAATAAATATTGCAGTTGTAACTGGTGCCATGCCTGTAACAGGAGTACCATTACCTTTTATAAGTTATGGAGGTTCGGCTCTCACAATCAATATGATAGCAGTTGGAATACTTTTGAATATATCAAGGCAAACAGAAAGTGGTTAAGAATAGCATTGCAAATTTTTTTGTAATGCTATTGTGGACTTTTAGGGACTTAGAAAGATAATCACTTAATGTAAAAATAATGCGAAGCAAAGCTTTTGAAAATTAAAAATTAATAATGAAGAATTAATAGTGAAGGATGATTTTTAGCTGTCGCAAAAAATCTTTGAATTTATATAAGTTAGCACTTAGTAATGTTTTGCTTTAGCAAAACGAGCCTTCAAAAATTTAATTAAAGATTTTTTGTAGTGTAACGAAAAAAAAACCACATTAACTATTAATTCTTCACTCTTAATTATTAACTAAAAAAGTTGAGTAAGCAAATTTTAATGAAGTAAAGTATATAAATATTTAATATAAATTTAAGGGTTATTTTAATGAAATTACTGTTATTAAGTGTTAATATATATATATCTTATGTTATTTTATATTATAAGTGAAAGGATAGGAAATGAGTCATATTATTACGAAAACAGATAATGAATTGATTTTGAAAAGACGAAAAAAAGTAAAAGTAAAACGAGTTCTTATGCTTATGGTATTTTTAATAGCATTATTTTTTACACTCTGCTTGAAATTGCCCTATTTTAATATAAAGTATATTAAAGTGTATGGAAATAAAAGTATTTCAAGTAATAGCATTATTGAGGATTCAAAAGTATATGGTGGAAATAATATCTTTTATATTAATCTAAAAGATGCATCAGAAAATATATTAAAGAATCCATATATAGAAGATGTTGATATAGGCAGAAAGCTTCCTGGAACCATTAATATTAATGTAAAAGAAAGAGAGGCAACCTTTTATATAGAAAGCAGCAAAAAATATTTCATTGTAGATAAAAATGGAGTTTTACTTCAAAGGAGAGACAACATAAATAATATGAAGTTAGTTAAGTTAAATGGAATTGATTGTAGTAAAGTTAAAGTGGGAGAATGTATTTTAAATAAAGATGATAATAAAATTAAGGCTGTAACTACCCTAGGAAGTATAATTCAAAATAATAAATTACCTTTTGAAATTACTTATATGGATGTAAGTAATTCTGTGGATATTAAAGTTTACTTTAAAGATATGTGTGTGGAATTGGGACAAGGAGATAATTTAGGTAAAAAGGTAAACAGGGCTTTAAATATAATGTTAAATGAAAAATTGGGCAGTGCCAGGGGATACATAGACGTAAGATTTGATGGAAATCCTGTATTTCACATTGAAAATTAGGAGGATAAAATAAAATGCGTAAAGTTGCTTCACAAATTAGTGTTGCTTTGGTGTGCTGTATACTTGGATTCATGCTTACCTACCAATTTAGAGTACTTATGAAACAGGATAATACATTAAATTTAAATAATCAAAATAGTTCTGATGTTACTGTGGAAATAGAGCAGTATAAAAAGGAAAAAGCTGCACTAGAAACGAAGGTAAATGATCTTCAAAATAAAGTAAAGGGCTATGAAGATGCTGCAGCAAGCAAGAGTGATTCTACAAAAAACCTTCTGGATGAATTAGAAAATTCTAGAATACTTATAGGAGAGGTAGATGTAAAGGGACAAGGTGTCGTTATATATCTTAATCCTAACAGCAATCTATTTGGAAATAGTGTTAACAATCACATAACCGATAAAGATTTAGTATATCTCGTAAATGAATTGAGATTTGCAGGTGCTGAAGCTATATCTATAAATGACATAAGAGTTGTTTCAAGAACGGGTATAAGGACAGCAGGAAATTATATACTTATAAATGATGAAAAAATATCACCATCAAAAAGAATAGTTATACAAGCTATAGGAGACAAAAGTTTGTTATATAGTGCCATGAGTTTTCCAGAAGTATTTTCAGATTTAAAAGCGATATGTGATGTTAAGTTTGAAAAATCTGATAGTTTAACTATAAAGAAATATAACAAACCATATAAATTTGAGTATGCAGAGCCTGTGAAAGAATAAATTAGAGGTGATAAAAAATGATAGGATTTGTTGGACTTATATTGGGAATAATTATAGGTGTGGTTTGGAATGTAAATATTCCAGATAAATTTTCACCTTATATGTCTGTGGCTATCTTAGCTTGTCTTGACTCGGTATTTGGAGCTATAAGAGCTAATTTGTCTAAAAATTTTAAAACAGATATTTTTATATCCGGATTTTTTGGAAATGCAGTACTTGCTGCAGCATTTGCTTATTTAGGGGATAAGCTTGGAGTACCTATATATTTGGCAGTGGTTATAGTTTTTGGAGGAAGGATATTTAATAATTTTGCAATAATAAGAAGAGTATTAATTGAAAAAGCTAAATCACATCAATGAGGTGAAATAAATGAAGAGTAGTGAAGCTAATACTTTTGTTTTTATAGCTTCTATAATAATAGGTATATTAATATCCACCAATATAAGTTTTACAAAAGGTAAGACTAATAAGAGAGTGTTTTTAAATGCAAAACAGTATCAAGATGCATATAATTATAAAAATCAGCTTCACAGTGAGATATCGGGATTATTAAAACAATATAATGATACCTATAACAAGCTAAAAAAATATAGAAGCAGTGAGAAGAATGAGGCTCAAGTTGTAGCTGGAATAAATCAGGAATTAAATCAAAACAATATTGTACTTGGAAAAGTAGCTGTAAAAGGTCAGGGAATAAATATATATTTGAATGATGCACCTATGAATGATGGACTTGATAGTTTTCAGTATCAGATGAAGCTTGTACATAATACAGATATAATACAGGTTATCAATGATTTGAAAAATGCAGGATCCGAGGCAATTTCTATAAATGGTCACAGAATAGTAGGGGTTTCCGAAATTTATTGCAGCGGTCCATTTTTAAGAGTAAATGGAGTAAAAATAGCTTCTCCTTTTTTGATTAATGCTATAGGAAATAAGGAAGTACTCTATACTTACATGATGTCAAATGAAAACTACTTAAAAATAATGATAACTAGAAAGATTGTGGTAGAGGTACAAAAATCAGATAATATAAAAATACCTGCCTATAAGGGAGAGTATAAAACAGAATTTATGAAAGAGATACAGTAGATTATTTTATAAATTTGTTGAAAATGATTAAAAAAATAATTAATTTTTGCAGGAATTTTGATGTCTATGAAGAATACTAATAATTGTATATGTTTGTGCTTAAATAAAGGAGACGGTAATATTGTCAATTGAACAAAATTTGAATAGGATAGAAGAAGAGTTAAAGGATAAAAATGTAACCTTAGTGGCAGTTTCAAAAACTAAGCCTATTGAAGATGTACAAGAAGCTTATGATGCAGGTATTAGAGATTTTGGAGAAAATAAGGTACAGGAGCTCACAAATAAAATACCAAACCTTCCACAGGATATAAGGTGGCATTTAATAGGCCATCTTCAAAGAAACAAGGTAAAATATATAGTTGGTAAGGTTTATCTTATCCATTCTTTGGACAGTATAAGACTTCTTAATGAATTAGAAAAACATTATAAAGATCAAAAATTAATTGCAAATACACTGATACAAATAAATATAGGGTTGGAAGAAAGTAAGACGGGTTTACCTCTAGAGGAATTGGAAGATTTACTAAATGCCTGTGAGAATTGTACCAATGTTAAAGTAAAAGGTCTTATGGCTGTAATTCCTAAAGGGGATGAAGAAAGTTGTAAAAACTATTTTCGAAAGCTAAAAGATATTTTTGATGGCTTGAAGAAAAGAAAGTTTAATAATATAAGTATGAATATACTATCTATGGGAATGACTCATGATTATAAAATAGCAATTAAAGAAGGAGCAACACTGGTGAGAATTGGCGAAGGTATATTTGGAAAGAGAAATTACAATAATAAATAGGAGGTATTTTTTATGGCAGGTAAAATGATAAACAAAATGATGGGATTTTTAGGATTGGAAGATGACTTGGAGGAAGATATAGAGGAAGAAGAAACAAAGAAAGGAGAAAATGAAAAAATCGTAAATGATTTTGCAGAGGTAGACCCTATTGTAAATAGTAAAAGACAAAATAAAGTTGTAAGCATACATACTACAATAGCAGCTAAGGTAAGGATAGTTAAGCCAACTACTTATGAGGAAGCAGCTGATATATGTGATGAACTTAAAAATAGAAAAATAATAGTTATAAATACTACAGGACTTGAAATTAGAATAGCTCAAAGGTTACTGGATTTTATGGGCGGTGCAAGTTATGCATTAGGAGGAAATTTGGAAGAAATAGAAAAAGGAATATACATACTTTCACCATCTAGTGTAGAAGTAAATAGTGATTTGAAAAATGAACTATCTGGAAAAGGAATATTTGGATGGAAGTAAGTATATTTACTGATAAATAATTGGAGGCAAAAATGATAAGTAGTACTTTAGCTGTTGCAATATCATTACTGTTTAGATTTCTTGAAGGTGCTATAATATTGGATGTAATTCTATCTTGGGTTATGCAGGGGAGAAGTAACGCATTTGTGGATTTTTTACATATATTTACGGAACCCCTTATGTGGCCTGGAAGAAAAATTCAGGAAAAACTTATGCCAGGGTTAATGATAGATTTTTCACCTATAGTGGCCTTTTTTATAATAGATATATTAAGAGGAATTGTATTTTCGATACTCTAGCATATGAAATAATGCATAGCAAATTAAGGGATAATTATGGATAAAAAAAGTTTTATAAAGAGATTTCATTTTTGCGATGAAAGTGAAATCTTACCTATATATGATAAAATAAGTTTAGCAAAAAAAACTAATAATACAGTATATACCTCAACATTTTATACTCCCAATGTATGGAATACTTTAGAAAACCTAAAGGAGGAAATTGACTTAAATATATGCAGTTGTGGCATATTTGAAGATGCAGAAAGAAAACTCATAGCATTTTCAAAGTTTGATATAAGGAATTATCCAATAAAATTAATGGAAATAAAATGTAAGTCTAAATTTGTTAAGTTAGAACACAAGGATTATCTAGGGGCTCTTATGGCTCTTGGACTTAAAAGAGAGAAATTTGGAGATTTAATATTAAAGGAAGATAAGCAATGTTATTTAGCTGTTTGTGAAGATATAAGTGATTACATAGAGATGAATTTAAATAGCGTAGGAAAGAGCAGCTGCAAAGCAAATGTTTTAGATATTAGTTCTGCGGAAATTCCCCTATATAATTTTAAAACTTCTGTTTTAAATGTTTCTTCCTTGAGAATTGATTGTTTAGTTAGTTCTCTATGCAATGTATCAAGAAATAAATCTCAAGAAATGATTAAGAGAGGTAAAGTCCTTTTGGATTATTTACCAGAAACGAGAAAAGATAAATCTATAGAAGATAATTGTATAATAACTGTAAGAGGTTGTGGAAAGTTTAAAATTGTGGGAGAAACGGGTTGGACGGGAAGCGGTCGATGCAAACTTCTTATAAAAAAATTTAGTTAATTTGTGAGGTGCTCGTGATGTTTATTACTGCTGCAGAGATAACAAATAAGGAATTTAAAAAAGGACTTAGAGGTTATAATATAGATGAAGTAGACGAATTTTTAGACAAAATAGCAGAAGATTATGAGTCTATATATAAGGAAAATTCTCTTTTAAAGGAAAAAATGCAGTCTTTGGATGAGAAAATAAGTCATTATACTAAAATGGAAAATACTATAAAAGATACACTTTTATTAGCTCAAAATGCTTCTGAACAGGCTAAAGAAAATGCTAAAAAGGAAAGTGAATTTGTAGTAAAAAATGCAAATGATGCTGCACAGAAGATAATAGATAAAGCCCATGGCGATGTAATTCAAATTACAGATGAGTTTGAAAATGTAAAACAGGAATTTTCTAAGTTTAGAACTAAGTTTAGAAATTTTATGAAAACTCAAATGGAAATGTTTGATGATATGGAAAAAGATTTTGTAAAGAATTATAACATCGGGTATGAATCAAATGAAAATGAAGTAGAAGATACTACTGTTAAGGAAAAGGAAATAGAAATAGTAGAGCCAAAAAAGGAAGATGTTTCTTTAGTTGAAAAGAGTAACAAAGAATTTGATGAAGATAATAAAGAGGACTCAAATCATACGGAAAAGGAAATTTTTCAAGATAAAGATGAACTCGAAGAAATTAAAAATTTTTTTATTAAAGGATAGAAAAAGCCACTCTAAAAGTAGAGTGGCTTTTTAGTATGCACAGATAAACAGAGCATATTTGACAATCAATGTTGATTTAATATATGCTAGTAATTATAGAAATAAAAATGAGGAGGACATACAAACATGGTTATTGGAATTATAGGAGCTATGGATGAAGAAGTAGAAATACTTTTATCTGAATTAGAACTGGAGAAAGTTGAAGAAAAAGCTAATATGAAATTTAATTTAGGAAAACTTTATAATAAAGATATAGTGGTAGTAAGGAGTGGTATAGGTAAGGTAAATGCAGCAGTATGTGCCCAAATACTTGTAGATGATTTTAATGCAGATTATATAATAAATGTAGGCATTGCAGGGGGTGCAGGAGAAAATGTATATCCAGGAGATATAGTAATAGCAGATAATTTGGTACAGCATGATATGGATACGTCTGCTTTTGGAGATAAAGTAGGACAGATACCTAGATTGGATACATATGATTTTAAATGTAATAGAAGACTTGTAGAAAAAGCTAAAGATGCCTGCAATAAATTAGGAAATATAAATAGTTTTGTAGGAAGAATAGTTACAGGAGATCAATTTATTTCAAGTACAGAAAAGGTTAGATATTTGAACAAGGAGTTTGGAGCACTGGCTTGTGAAATGGAAGGTGGAAGTATTGCACAGGTAGCTTATTTGAACAATGTACCTTTTGTAATAATAAGGTCTATATCAGATAACGCAAACAATGGTGCTAGTATGGACTATAAAAAATTTGCACCTATTGCCATAAAAAATTCTACACAAATAATTAAAAGTATGATTATGAGCTTGTAAATTTTACGCATTGCGTTTTGGGAGGAAAATAGTGGAAATATTTATAATATTACTTGGAATTTTAATAGATAGGGTTACGAAAATATGGGCCATTGAAGTTTTATCTAAAGTTTCTCAGGTAATAGTAATAAAAGATTTGTTTTCATTACTGTATTTGCAAAATAAAGGAGCTGCTTTTGGAATTTTACAGGGTAAGCTTTACTTTTTAACTATAATTACAATAGTTGTAGTTGGAGGAATGATATTTTATATTATAAAATATAAACCTAATTCAAAGCTTATAAGAATAAGTTTTTCACTTATAATAAGTGGAGCTTTGGGAAATTTGATGGATAGAATAGTGTATAAATATGTAGTTGACTTTATTTCTGTCCATTATAAAGACATTTATTCTTTTCCTGTATTCAATATAGCAGATATGATGGTGGTAGTAGGAACTGCACTTTTGGCATTCTATTTATTAAAGGAAGAAAAGTATGGAAAGTAAAAAATTTTTGGTTTGTAGTGAAGAAGAAAATATGAGACTTGATGTATTTCTGTCTAAATGCTTCCAAGATAAATCAAGATCATATATTCAAAATGTAATAGAAGATAAGTTGGTAGAAGTAAATGGAAAAGCAAAAAAATCCAATTATAAGATTAAAGCAGGGGATAATATAGAAATTACTATACCTGACCCTGTGAATTTAAATATACAGTCAGAAGATATACCTCTTGATATATTATATGAAGATAAGGATGTTATTGTAGTAAATAAGCCTCAAGGAATGATAGTACATCCTGCACCAGGAGTATATGAAGGTACTTTAGTAAATGCTCTTTTAAATCACTGCCATGATTTATCTGGTATAAATGGAGTGACAAGACCGGGTATAGTACATAGAATAGACAAAGACACTTCAGGAATACTTGTAGTAGCTAAAAATGATAATTCTCATAATAAATTAGCGAAACAGCTTAAGGATCATTCTATGACTAGAGAATACATAGCCTTAGTAGAGGGAGTCGTAAAGTTAGATGAGGGAACTGTAGATGAGCCTATTGCAAGACATCCTAAAGATAAAATAAAAATGGCAGTTTGTGTGAATGGAAAAAGGGCCATTACCCATTATAAGGTTATTAAAAGATTTAAAAATAATACTTTGATAAAATGCATACTTGAAACAGGAAGAACACATCAGATAAGAGTACACATGGCATATATAGGGCACCCTCTTGTAGGAGATCCAGTATATGGTTATAAAAAACAGAGGTTTAAACTAGGTGGTCAGCTCCTCCATGCTGAAAAGCTTGGCTTTATTCATCCAGCTACAGGAAAGTATATAGAATTTGAAACGGAAATACCAGATTATTTTAAAAAAGTGATAAAAGTTTTAGATAATATGAATTAAAAAAGCAGTCTATATAATTTTAGACTGCTTTTTTAGACTAATTTTTAAACAGCTTCTTTATTTGATTTCTCAGAAGCACTTTCTTCTGGTAATATTAAATTAAGTATTATTCCAACAATAGTTGCAAGAGCTACACCGGATATTTGAACTGGTGATCCACCTACAGAAAAGTTTATGGAAGCGCCGCCAATTCCTATTACTATTATGACAGATGTCAATATTAAATTTCTATTTTTACTAAAATCTATTTTATCCTCTACAAATATTCTAAAACCTGAAGAAGCTATTATTCCAAATAACACTATGCTTACACCACCTATTACAGGCATAGGCATATTTTCAATTACAGCAGCTACAGGTCCTATAAATGAAAGCAGTATAGCTATTACTCCAGCACCGCCTATAACCCATACACTGTAAACTTTTGTTATAGCCATAACTCCTATATTTTCTCCATAAGTTGTAGTTGGAGGTCCACCTGCAAAACCTGCAAATATAGTGGCTAATCCATCTCCTAATATAGATCTATGAAGTCCTGGATTTTTGGTAAAATCTCTTCCTACTACATTGTTTGTTACGTAAATGTGACCTATATGTTCTGCTAAGGTTACAAAAGAAATAGGGGCCATAAGCATAACAGCATTTATATTGAATTTAGGAAACATAAATGGAGGCAATTTAAAAAGTTTGGTACTTACAATAGTATCTAGCGCTTGTTTTGGTACTACACCTAAAATTAAAGCAGATATATATCCAACTATTATGGCTATTAGTATAGGTATTATTCCTAGAAATCCTTTAAAATACATGGTTCCAATAACAGCTACGGCAACTGTAATTGCAGACACTGTCATCCATGCCCATCTTGGTATACTTTGCATCTGATCAGTTGTATAAGTAGGGTTGAATCCTGCCCAGTTTATAGCTGTAGCTGCAAGACCTAGGCCTATTACTATTACTATGGAACCAACAACTACAGGTGGAAGGGCTCTGTTAAGCCAGTTTACACCGCAAAGCTTTATTATGCCAGCTACAATTAAATATACACAACCTGCTGCTATTACACCAGAAAGCATAGATGCTGGCCCATAGCTTTTAGATGCTATAAGAATTGGACTTATAAAAGCAAAAGAAGAACCTAAGTAAGCTGGAAGCTTGGCCTTGGTACATAAGATATAAATAAGGGTTCCAATACCACTGCAAAATAATGCTATGGATGGACTCATTCCTGTTAAAATTGGAACAAGGATAGTTGAACCTACCATTGCAAATAAATGCTGAAAACTAAGAGGTATGGTAACTCCTATGGGTAATTTTTCTTCTACATCAACAATATTTTTCATTTATGTGCTCCTTTTCTAGTC
The DNA here is from genome assembly GCF_001675165.1 of Clostridium ragsdalei P11. Taxonomy (GTDB): domain Bacteria; phylum Bacillota; class Clostridia; order Clostridiales; family Clostridiaceae; genus Clostridium_B; species Clostridium_B ragsdalei. Next base: position 260,383 of record NZ_LROS01000011.1, on the reverse strand, counting down.
TCTCAAGGACTATTTTAAAAGTTTATAATTCATATATTTTTACTGAATCATTTTTGTCTATTTCTGCAATTTCAACGGATATCATTTCATTTCTAGAGGTAGGAATGTTTTTACCTACATAATCGGCCCTAATAGGAAGTTCCCTATGTCCTCGATCAACTAAAACTGCCAGCTGAATTAATTTTGGCCTTCCAAAATGAATAATAGCATCGATTGCTGCTCTTGCAGTTCTGCCTGTGTAGATAACATCATCTACTAATATAATTTTTTTGTTTTCCACATCTATTAGATTAGATCCTTTTAGTACAGGTTGTCCTGCAAGGCTGGTTAAATCATCTCTATAGAGGCCAATATCTACATCCTCTACTTTTAACTTTATTCCTTCAATTTTATAAATGTTCTCGGCTATCCTTTTTGCTAAGGGGTATCCCCTTCTTTTTATTCCTACAAGTATTATATCCTCTGTTCCTCTATTCTTTTCTAATATTTCGTGGGATATTCTTTTTAAAGTTCTATTCATAGCCTTTTCATCTAAAATAAGTGCTTTTAATTTCAACACATGTCCCTCCCTTCTTTTTTAATTTACAATTTACAATTTACAATTATAATTGTGCTTATTTCAATTTTATTTATAGTATAAGTATTATAAAAAATGTCCTTCACGTAGTGAAGGACATAATAGTCATACGGATATAAAAATACTTTATTGACCTCACTGGATCATTTTAAAAGATATTAAATTCACAACTTATTATAAGATAGTTTCTTTAATATTGCAAGTTTTTTTGGCATTACATTGGTTTTACAGAATAAATATGGTCTATTTTGTCTTAAAAGATTATTTAAAAAAACCTACTTGAAAATTTTTACTGAAGCTGTTTTATATCTGGTTTTGTGGGGTCTGTATAAATGGTTTGATTAGTATAATATATTACCATTCCCGGTTTGGCACCATTTGGTTTGTGAACATTTTTAATTTCTGTGTAATCTACGGCTACTTTGGAGGAATTTTTAGCTTTACTGTAGTATGCTGCAAGATTTGCAGCTTCTTCCAAAGTTTTATCTGGAACTTTGCCAAAATTTTTTATTATTACGTGAGACCCAGGAATTTCTTTAGTATGAAGCCATATATCTCTCTTGTCTCCAAATTTAAGGGTAAGATAATCATTTTGAAGATTATTTTTACCTACATATATTTCTATTCCATCACTGGATATAAACTTCATTGGTTTGGAGTCCCTACTCTTCTTTTTAGTATTTGATTTTTTAAATTTTATATACCCGCTTTCCATAAGTTCCTTTTTTATTTCCTCAATATCATCGTAGTTTTCACAATTTTTTATGTTGGTCATTACAGAAGTCAAATACTCCATTTCGTCTTTTGCTATTTTTAACTGTTCATTTGCAGCTTGTTCTGTTTTCTTTAATTTATTGTATTTCTTAAAATAGCGTTGTATATTTTCAGAAGGAGTTTTATTTTTATCAAGTTTTATATCTAAAGACTCCATTTTTTCACTATAGTAATTTTGAATTTCTATATGACTGTCACCCTTTTTTATATTGTAGATTTGTGAAGTTAAGAGTTCACCATATATTCTAAAAGTATCTTTATTTTTAGCTTCCTCAATGTTATCTGCTAGAATTTTTATTTTCTTGGTGCATCTTTCTAAGTTTATATTTATGAGTTTAGAAAGGTCAGAACTTTTGTTACTTAATCTATCACATTTGTCCTTTTCATAGTAAAATTCTTCTACTAACTGGGAAGGTGTAGTATAGTATTTTTCTTTGCATTTGTCTAAATAGGTTAATTTATAACAGTAGAAATCTTTTATTTTTTCATTTTCCATATAGGATGCAAAGTAAAAATCCCCATTTAGTAATTCATCAGAGATTTTCCTGCAAAAGTCGTATAGAAAGTCTAAATTGTTATTTCCTAAAAAATCTTTTTCACTATTTAATTTGTAGAACAATTCCTTTGAAAAAGAACTGCTTATGCCAGTAAACACTTTTGAAAAAAAGCTTTTATCAATTTTTGTTGAGGTAGTTGTTAAAAACTTTTTAAAATCTTCTTTTGTAAAGAAAATGGGATTTAGTTTATTTGAAGTTGGTGGAAATACGTACTTTATCCCGGGAAATAGGGATCTCACGGTGTTTATTTCAGGTGTTATATGTTTTATGCTATCCATGATCAAGTTATCTCTTTTTCGCACTAAAGTTATATTACTATGTCTTCCCATTATTTCTATTACTAATGTATATATACTGTTAAAGCCCAGTTCATCTGAGCTTTCAAAATCTAAAAAAACAATTCTATCTGTATCCAATTGTCTTATGTCAACTAATTTTGATGGGCTTAGGTGCTTTCTCAAAACCATGCAAAACATAGGCGGCTGAAGTGGATTCTGTTTGCTTTTAACTGTAATATGCATTTTAGGATATACTGGACTTGCACTTAATAAAAGCTTATAATTTTTCCTTCCATTTTTAATGCTTAATACTATTTCATCCTTTTCAGGTTGATTTATTTTTTCAACTTTTCCCCCTAGTATTTTTTCTTTCAATTCTTTTAAAATGCTGTGTATGAAAATACCGTCTAAAGCCATATTGTTCATCCTCTCGTAAGTTATGTATTTAATAAATTATATCATCTAGAATTTTTAAAATAAAGTTGTAAAAATTTTATTGATAAAAGATTATTACAGTAGTAAACTTAATTTGAAATATACAGCATCTTTATGGAAGGGTGAAATTTTAACATGAAGTTTACTAAAATGCAAGGTACTGGAAATGATTTTGTAGTAATAGATGACAGAGAGAATAGATTTTTAGGAAAAGAAAAAGAACTTGGATTAAAGCTTTGTAATAGACATTTTGGAATAGGCGGAGATGGAATATTGATAGTTCGCCAGAGTGAAATTGCGCAGATTAAAATGGTAATAATAAACTCAGATGGTTCTTATGCATCTATGTGTGGAAACGGAATAAGATGTTTTGCAAAATATGTATGGGAAGAAAATTTAGTAAAAGAGTCTCCTATAAAGATAGAAACGGGGGATGGTATAAAGGAAGCATTTTTGAATGTAGAAAATGGTAAAGTGAATGAAGTCACTATTGATATGGGAACACCTTCTTTTGATCCAAAAAAAATTCCAGTAAACTCCTGTGATGAAGTTGTAAAAAAGGAATTAAAAATTAATGAAAAAACTTATAGTATTACTTCAATGTTTATGGGAGTACCTCATACAGTTATATTTGGTGATCTTGAAAAGTATGATGTGAAAGAAGGAAAGGCTATTGAAAAATATTCTATTTTCCCTGAAGGAACTAATGTAAACTTTTGTGAAGTTTTAAATAAGGACGAAATTAAAATAAAAACTTGGGAAAGAGGAGCAGGTCCTACTTTAGCCTGTGGTACGGGAACTTGTGCCTGTGCTGTGGCTTCAAATAAGCTTGGCTTTACAGAGGGAAAAGTTAAAGCTCAGGTTCCAGGAGGAATTCTTTTTATAGAAGTGAAAGACAATAAAGTTTTTATGACAGGTCCTGCAGAGGTTTCGTTTAAAGGGGAATATGATATTTAATGAAAAACTTTAGAATGATAATTTTTTTTGTTTTCATGTCTTTTACATTTCTCATATTAAGTAGTTGTACACTTAGAGATGTAAACAAAGGTAAAAGTGGAGCAAATATTCATTATTCTAATGTTATAGCAGTTGAAGCTAAAGAAACTGATACGAAGATATTTAATGTGGGTAATTATAAGTTATCCCAAAACTTAACGAATAGCAATATAAATAATATAGAGGAAATGCTATATGACACAAAGAAAACCACTTTTATTTATTTAAACAAGGAAAAAGGTTCTAATAAAAATAAAATAGATATAATTACTAAGGATTCTGTGGATGAAGTTAAAAATTTTTATAATGCACGAAATATGAAAATAAATTCTACAGGAGATAAGATTGCCTTTAGGACTTTTAAAAACAATTCGGTATATAGTGCTGAGGGAATGAAAGTATACGATATAAAAAATAAAAAATATTTAGATATTAAATCGAAGGTTCTAGTTTCTGGAGATTTATATGAGTGGCTGGATGATCATAGAATAATTTATTATGGAAGCATGGAAGGAAAAGCAAATTCTAGTAAAGCATATATATATGATTTTAATACAGACAGAGAGCAAATATATTTAAATGATATTAAAGGATACTGTATATATTTTATTCCAGTAGGAAATGATATATTGTTTTTATCGAGAAATTACAATGAGTTATATTTATATTTTTATAATAATGAAAGTAAACAGTTTACACTTTTAAGTGATGAATTTACAGAAATATATAGTTCAGTATCAGATAAAAAGAGAAAAAGTGTATTTTTTATTGGAAATCAAAAGGACAATAACACTGCACTTTATGAGTTTAAAGAAGAAAGTGGTACAGTAAACAGGATTACCTATGATTTTCCACAAACTTTTGGTATTTCTTCAGGAATAGCTGAAGATGAAAATGGTAATGTGTATTTTACAGGTATGGAAAAGGAAGACCAGCAGGATAATGTGGATGTATTTATGTATAATGCAGATGAAAAGTCCATAAATGTTATGTCTGATCATTCTGGCAAGTATAGAATTTATAAAAATAATGAAATATAAGGATACTATGAAAATTACAGTTAAAGTAGTTTTTATAGTATTTTTTTTAATTAATAGTTAAGAATGAAGAATTAATAGTTAATGTGGATTTTTTTTCGTTACACTACAAAAAATCTTTGATTAAGCTTTTCACCACTTGTTTCGCTAAAGCGAAACATTGCTGATTTATATAAATTTAAAGATTTTTTGCGATAGCTAAAAATCATCCTTCACTATTAATTTTTCATTATTAATTCGTAACTTGCGAAGCTTTGCTTCACATTATTTTCAAACTGCCAAAGTTGAGTTAATTATATTTTATCAGCATTGTTTAAAAGCAAAAATGGTGGTTATAATTTAGATATGTAAATAATAATGAAGAGAGGAAAATAAAATGTTTCCTGTAGAATTAAAGAATATAAATATAGAAGACATTTCTCTGGAAATAGATGTGATAAAAAAAATACCTGAAGAAATAGCCAGGGATAATTGTTTAATAGCTTTAAAAATGGAAGAAAATAAATTATTTATAGCCGTAGATAAAGTACCAAGTTTTACTTTAATTGAGGAACTAAAATTTATATTGGGAAAAGAACTTAAATTTTTTAGGACTAGTAGGAAAGTTATATTTAAGCTAATAAATAAGTACTACTGCAAACAAAATTTAGATCATGCACTAAAGGACATAAAGTTAAAAGAGAGTATTCCAGAATTAATTACTAATCCACTTCAAGATAAATATAAATTTCAAGGTTCTCCAGTTATAAAGGCAGCTAATTATATAATTGACAAGGCTATAGATGAAAGAGCTAGTGATTTGCATATAGAACCATTTGAAAATAGTGTTACCATAAGAATGAGGGTAGATGGAATTATGAGGGAATATATTAAAATACCAAAGTCTATCTATCCTCTTTTGTGTACTAGAATAAAGATAATGTCAGAACTTGATATAGCAGAAAAGAGGATACCCCAAGATGGAAAGATAAAGTATGTTAAACAAAATCTAAACTATGATTTAAGGGTATCTACGCTTCCTACTATATATGGCGAAAAAGTAGTTTTAAGAATTTTATATAGAGATGAAAACATAAAAAACATGGCTACATTAGGATTTTCAAAAGAAGATGAAGAAAAGATAAAAAGAATGCTATGTTGTGATCATGGAATTCTTTTAGCTGTGGGGCCAACTGGTTCTGGGAAATCCACCACATTATATTCCCTATTAAATAATATAAATAGGTGTGAAAAAAATATAATTAGCATAGAAGATCCTGTGGAATATACATTAGAAGGTATAAATCAAGTAAATGTAAATACCAAGATAGGGTTTAACTTTGCAGAAGGATTGAGAAGTATTTTGAGGCAAGATCCAGATGTAATAATGGTAGGTGAAATAAGAGATGAGGAAACAGCTCATATAGCAATAAGGGCAGCAGTAACAGGACACTTGGTTTTAAGTACACTGCATACTAATAATCCTCTTGAGTCTGTCATAAGGCTTCAAGATATGGGAGTGCCAGAATATTTTATAGAAGACGCTCTGGTAGGTGTAATATGCCAGAGACTGGTTAGAAAAATATGTACTTATTGTAAAAGCAGATATGTACCTTCACTTCAAGAGGTTAAAGAACTAAATTTATCTTCTAATTGTTATTTATATAAAGGAAAAGGGTGTTCTAAATGCGGTCATACAGGATATAAGGGAAGAACAGTAGTATACCAGATTGTTAGCAGTGAAGATATTAGAAGACAGTATAGAAAAAATGATAAAATTAATTTTAAGGATGGTATAAAAAAATCAAATACGATTTCCTTGAGACAAAAATGTATAGAGCTTATTAAATCAGGAATTACAACTTATGAAGAATTATTAAGGCTAAATTTATCCGATGACTACCCGCACTAATACTCCCACTTCTTCAATTGGTAGTAAAGAGCGGCTACGTCCTTGGATAACGATTTCTAAGCATCAGATGGAGTTAAAACTCCATCTGATGCTAAGAACTCTGTTTATTTGATTACAATATTAAGGTTAGGTGATGGAACATAATAAAATACTGGGCAATTGATACAAAAGGTAAAAAAATTAAAGGCAAATGTGAAGAAGCTGCATTTACAAGCTTAAAATATACTTTAAGGGAAAAGAAATATTTTATATACCAGACTATTTCTTTAGAAAGTTATAAGAAAATTTTTTTAAAAAATCCAGGACCAATGGATATAAGCGTACTATGTAGTCAATTGAGTGTTATGCTTGGGGCTGGAATAAACATATCAAGAGTACTTGATAATTTAGAAACTCAGTGTAATAAAAGTTCCTTAAGATTAGCATTAAAATCTATAAAGGAAGATGTAATTAAAGGGCAAAGTATACACAGTAGTATGGCAAAGTTTAAAAATATATTTCCTAATTTTATGATTGAAATGATAAGAGTGGGCGAGATTAGTGGAAAGCTAGATGAAGTATTGGCAAAATTATCTGAATATTATGAAAAGAAAAACAATATAATTTCCACCATAAAAGCTTCCCTTATATATCCAGTAGTAACTTTGATAACTTCTATATTCATTGTAATGTTTTTGATGATTAAAATAATACCACAATTTACAGATATTATACAGTCAAATGGAGGTGAAATACCAACTTTGACCAGAGTGGTAATGTACATATGCCAATTTTTAAAGTTGTACTATTTGCAAGGGACTATAATTATAAGTTTAATTCTATTGTTGAGCTGTAAATTTAGTAAAAGCAGTAGGGGAAGAAAAATTAGAGAGAGTATAAAGTTTAGAATACCTTATTTTAACAAGATGTATAATAAAATGTTTATTTTTAAAATATGTTCAGCTATGACTGTACTTAGTGAATCAGGAGTTAACATATTGAAGGCTTTAAAAATAATTAGAAATTTGATTGGAAGTGAAGTTATGGCTGAAAGATTAGAAAACTCAATAAAATACATAGAACAAGGAGAAAACATGAGTGATGCCTTAAATAAGGCGAGAATAAATGATAAATTATTTATATCCTTGATTACCACAGGAGAAGAGACAGGGAAAATGGATTTAATGTTTGCTAAATTGGAAAAGTTGTTTGGCAGTGAATTGGATAGATATTTTGAAAAATCAACTAAAGTTATAGAGCCAATGATAATAATCATTCTATCCTTATTTGTTGGAATATTTATTATATCTGCACTTATGCCTATTTTTACTATAATGGATTCTACCCTATAAATTAAAAAGAAAGCTGGGTTATAAATTATGAAGGTACATAAAAAGGAAAAAGGTTTTACCCTTATAGAACTTATGCTTGTAGTTGCTATAATATTAGTTCTTTTAGGATTTTTGGTTCCTAAATTTTCTGGATATCAAAGTAAGGTAAGAACTGCTAAAGCCATAAATACAGCTAAACAGCTAGAAACAGCTGCTATGGCTAGCTATGGAAATAGTGATGGAAAATTTGATACAGCTGATGTGCAGGAATGTTTATCAAAGCTTACTTCTGCAGAAAACCCGCAAGTTTCAGCTGGGGACAGTGATCAATTTATAACTATAAGCTATAAAAGTGATGATAAAGATTATACTTTAGAAATAAATGCTCAGGAAAGCTCTTATAAAGTTAAAGATGGAGATAAGCAGGTATTTCCTAAATGAGAAAATTCATAATTTAATATTTAATTGTTCTTGTAAAAATTGTTGAATGAGGAGAATAATTTTATGGCTGATAAAATTAAAAAAAGGGGATTTACTGTTATAGAAATTCTCTTAGTACTCAGCATATTTTCAATACTTTTAAGTTTTAGTCTGATTAACTTAGGTACTTTTAGCAATCTTAAGAATAAGATAGATGTCGATTTTACTAATAACAATATTTTAAATTTTATAAATAAATCTAAAACCTACTGTAGGGACAAGAAAGAAGAAGGAGGATACATTTATTTTGATACAAAAAACAATGAAATAACTTTTAATGTAGAATTGGCCGAAATATTTAAGTTAAAGTTACCAGAAGGATTTGTATTAAACCATGTAAGGGAGGATAACAGAATAAAAATAGATAACATGGGAATTACAGAGGATGCCTGCAGTATAAAATTTAAAGACAGGAAGGGAGAAATGCATTGCATTACTATGTGCGTGGGAACAGCTTACGTAGATATAAAGTATTAATTTGTGAATTAAAAAACTTTGTGGTAAACATATTACCTCATAGGAAAAAGATACTGGTCAAAAGAGGATTCACATTAATTGAAGTGTTGTGCAGTATAACTATTTTCTCGGTATTATTTATGACTGCACTGTTTATTCAGGTAGATGCACTTAAAGTAAAAACATATAACGAGGAAATGAATAATTGTACTTTAGTTATGGAATATCTGAAAAATAGTATTATGTATAACTGCAGCTATGATAGTTTATTGAATTTAAGGATGAAGGAAAGAACATATATAGACTGCAGCAATTTAAAGTTTCAACATATTAAGAACATAAATGTAACTACTTTGTTTTCAGATGAAAAACCTTTAAAAGAGCCTTACATAATTTTAAAGGTAACGGGTGAAAAAGTGCTAAAGGTAAATTTACAGCTCCATGCTAAAATGTATGGAAATATAAAGGTTGAGGAATGTGATTTTTATAAAGGAAATTATAAAAAGTAGATTAGATGTAAAAAAAGGATTTACAATTATAGAAATGCTTATGGTCATAGCTTTGATAACTGCAATAACTACCACACAAATAATTGTTATATCAAAATATATGAGGCTACACAGAGAAGAAATAAATTATAGTAGGGAAAATTTTTATGTAAATGAAGCTTTTATAATAATTGAATATCAGATAAAAGCTGCAAAATACATAGATATAAAAAACAATATGATAATTTTAAGGAGATATGATGATAAAGGGTATGATTATATAAAAAAGGACAGAAAATCTAGTATCATAATTTCTTATGGTAGTCCTGATTCTTTTACTGTAAATAATGTGTTAAAAGATGTTGAGAACTTTTATGTGGAAAGACAGGGAAAAGTGTTCTACATATCTATAAATACAAAGAAAGGTAATTTGTATAGAAGATGTTTTGCTATGGAAAGAGAAAAGTTAAAAAAGGATTTATATTGATATATGTGCTTTTTATAGGATGTATGTGTATTTTAATTTCTCTTGGATGCTACAGCATGGAAATGCATATTAGATCAAACAATTTAAACAGCCATAAAAAGTCTATTCAGGTGGATGTAACTGAAAAATACAGAGAATACCTTTTTACGGAGCTAAATGAGTATATAAGTAAAAATCCATCTTGTGATGATAATGGAATAAAGCAATATATATCTTCTTTAGATAATTTTAAAATATATTTTGAAGAATGTTATATTTTCTATGACAAGAATATGGATTGCTTTAAAGTGGAGTATATTTTTAATGGTGAATTTTATAAAGAAGAAACTTATGAGTATGAAGTTAAAAATAAAGATATACTGTATAGTTGCATAGATTATTCTTTTAAGAAAGGTGGCTTAGAAAAGTGAATGAAAAAGCTATTTTAGAAATTAATAATAAAAATATAACATATAGAAGAATGGCGAAAAAGCATTCTATATTTAATTTATTGAAGAAAAATAAAATAGATGAGAATGTTATTCCTGTAAGTAAAATTGAGAACATAAGAATTGATCTGAAAAATAAGAGATTGTTCATATTAGTACACGGAGAAGAGATATATGTAACTTTTATGAAATTACCTAAATTAAAAAGTAAACTCCTCTACAAAGTCATAAGAGATGAATTAAAAAATAAATTTAAAAATCTACATAATATAATGTTTTCCTATGAAATAGTTCAATCTAATAAATACAATTTAAAAGTAATGGTTTCTTGTATGAATTGGCATAACATGGATATAGCAAAGATGTGTAGTGACAGTGGTGCTGATATTAAACAAATAGTACCAATTCAGTTTTATATGTGGTCAAAGTATAAAAACAGGATAAAAGATGAAAATTACATATTCATTTTAAATATGAATGATATTACATATTTCATGGCTTGCTATAGAGATAAGATTATATTGAATAATGTATATAAAGATATATATAAAGATAATTTTTTAGAAAATTTAGAACAATTTAGATTTAAATTAAATATTTTAATGCCAGATTTTAATTTTGCTACTATAATCTTTGTGAATTTTATTTACAAAGCTATAATAGAAAGTCTTTCTACAAGTTATAAATGTAGAGATTTAGGGGATTTAAGATAGTTTATTTTAGTTGTTGTCATAGGGTGTTATGAAATTAAAATAATGAAATTAAGAGGTAGTTTGGTACATGAAAAACTTATATTTTTTACCACAGTGGTGTATAGAAAAAGGAAAAACTAAAAAGAATAAAAGTCTTAAGTTACTTATTTTGATTATTTTAATAGTAAACATAATATTTTTAGATATACTTATGATGAATAAAAATCAATTAAATGATGTAGAAACTAGGTTGAAAGAACATAGTTCTGTAAAAAAGTTATCACATGATAAAAGTAGTACTTTTGAAAATTATTTAGATTTTTATAATTACATATATTTAGGAAGAAACTTTAAAAATGTAAATATAGAAAATAAAAGTCTAAATTTAGATTTTGAGGGAAATGAAAAAGAATGTTTTTCACTAATTAGAGATGCAGAAAAATCAAATAAGTTTATAATTAAAAATTTTAAGCTTATAGGAAATGATGAAGGAGGAAAGAAGCTGTGGAAAGTCAATCTAAAATTAAAATAAAAGGACTTTGTTTTATCCTAATTGTTATAAGTTGTTTAACGTAAACTGTGAATTGTAAATTTAATTAAGGTGGAATATTAATAATGAATATGGTAAATAATATATATAGAATTATTATAATATTTTTAGTGTGCAGTTGCACTGTACTTTTAATAAAAAATTATAATGTGCTCAAAAGCATAGATAGTGAAAATGTTAAGCTTCAATTTGTAGAAAAAAACTTAAAAAATCAAATAAAAGATAAAGAACAAGTGAGTTGTACTGATATTTTGAGAAAACTAAAGTGTATAGAAGGTATGCAGGTAATTAATGTTGCAAGCAATAATGATGGAAAACTAACCATACAGTTTGAAGTAATAGGAAATCAAGCTGAAATCAAAAGTATTCTAGAAAAAGTTAAAAAAATCAAATATTTTAGTAACATAGATAATATTAAAATTGAACAGGATAAGTTTCAAGGTGTAAAAACCAAAGCAGATGTAAAATTTACCCAATAAATACCTGCTCTAATGCTAAGAACTCTGTTTATAAAGAACTTAACTTTCGTAGTTTAAAAATATTGCAAAGCAAAGCTTTTGAAAATAACAAAGTTCAAATAGCAAAGAACAGATAAAGATGATTTCCATCGTACCTCAGGAAATCTATAATTTTAATGTTTTCTGACGTTAGGAAGAAAATTATCCTTATTTTGATATTTGAACTCTGGATTTTGTTCTTTAAGAAAATTGCTTTGCAATTTGCTTATATTAAGTCAAAGTTTTATATTGTGGATTGAAGCAAGCGCACATTAATATTTGCAAATAATCACAAGTTTTGATAAAATAACATTGTTCACTATGATGATAGAATAATATTATTTTAAATTTTATTTATTAAAATAACGATTTTATCATTTAAATTATTAGCTAAATTTGATTTCAAATTTAGCAGGGAGTAATCTACCATAAATTAAAGTAATTATAAAAATATTATGCCCTGCTAAAATTTAGGGGGGTAATTTAAATGTTTAAAAAAAGAATTGAAAAATTGAGAGAGGCTATGGATAGTCAACAGTTAGATGCTGTTTTGTTAGTTGGAGATCCTAATAGAAATTATTTAAGTGGATTTACAGGAGATGAAAGTTTTTCACTTATAACTTTAGACAAAGCATTTTTTATAACTGATTCCAGGTTTACTGAACAGGCTAAACAGCAAGTTAAAGATTATGAAGTTTTAGAATATGGTAAAAGCGGTTCTTTTGTAAAATTTTTATCGGGCTTGATAGGCAAGCTTAAAGTACATAGGCTTGGATTTGAGGAAAATATAGTTTCTTACAGCCAGTATGAGCTTTACCATAGTAATTTAGATTGTGAACTTGTGCCAATGAATGGAATGGTAGAAAAAATAAGAATTGTGAAAGATAGAGAAGAAATAAATTCAATAAAAAATGCTGCAAAAATTGCAGATAAAGCTTTTGACCACATGGTGAAATTTATAAAACCTGGTATGACAGAGAGAGAAGTTGGTTTAGAGCTGGAATTTTATATGAAAAAGTTAGGAGCTAAGGATTTATCTTTTCCATCTATAGTTGCTTCTGGAGAGAGATCAAGTCTACCACATGGTCAGGCTACAGAAAAAGTTATAAAAAAAGGAGAATTTTTAACTTTGGATTTTGGTTGCATTTATGAAGAATATTGTTCTGATATGACAAGAACAGTTGTAATAGGTGAACCATCACAGAAAATGCTAGAGATATACAATATAGTATTAGAAGCTGAAGAACTTGCCTTAAAGGAATATAAGCCAGAAATGCCAGCATCAAAAGTGGATGCAATTGCTAGAGATTATATAACTAGTAAAGGATATGGTCAGTACTTTGGACATAGTTTGGGTCATGGAGTAGGAAGAGAAATTCATGAGGCTCCTGTAATTGGATATAGAAATAATTCTAAATTAAAATCAGGAATGGTAGTAAGTGATGAGCCAGGTATATATATACCTGATTTTGGTGGAGTAAGAATAGAGGATTTGGTAATGGTAACTGAAGATGGAGGAGAAACCTTATCTAAGTCACCTAAGAATTTAATATGCATAAATTAAGTTCTTAGTATTACTTTATTTAGATAACATATTTATATAACATATTATGTTGTATAATATTAAATATATAAAAGAAAGTTCTATGAAAAATTAGATAAAAATCAAAACTAGGTCGAATAAGAATAAGAAAGGGGTTAAAACCGTTAATCCAACACTGCTTTTAAAAGTGTTGAAATATAGGGTTAGTTATATCCGAATTTACGTCCCTGGAGTGTGTGACCAAGCGAAAGTAGCTTATAGCGAAATCGGGCACTATGAATGGGAAAGTAAGCTTAAAATCTTAGACATATTTAATTAAGAGAAAAGTTTACATAACGGTATGTATATAATGATATCAGCAGGAGATTTAAGAAAGGGAACTACTTTTGAACAAGATGGACAAGTGTACACAGTACTGGATTTCCTTCATGTAAAACCAGGAAAAGGGGCAGCATTTGTAAGGACAAAACTTAGAAATGTTATAACAGGATCAGTTACTGATACTACTTTTAATCCAACTGCAAAATTGCAGGAGGCAGTTATAGAAAGAAAAGAGATGCAGTATTTATATTCAGATGGAGAATTGTATTATTTTATGGATCAGGAAACATTTGAGCAAATTCCATTGGAATATGAAAAGGTAGAGGATGCAATAAAGTTTTTAAAGGAAAATATGTTTGCTATAATTAAGTTTTATAAAGGTGAAGCATTTTCCGTTGAAGCTCCAAATTTTGTTGAACTTCAGATAACTCATACTGAACCAGGAGTTAAGGGAAATACTGCCACTAACGTATTAAAACCAGCTACGCTTGAGACAGGAGCTGTTGTTCAAGTCCCTATATTTGTAAATGAGGGAGAAACTATAAGAATTGACACTAGAACCGGAGAATATATGGAAAGAGTTTAGCCAATACTAATGGTAAAATAACTTTAAGGATGTGGTATTGTGAATTCTATTATATCTAAAGTATCCTATCTAAATGGTCTAGTAGATGGACTAAAAATTGATAAAAGTACTAATGAGGGAAAAATGCTAATAGAAATTGTTGATGTACTTAAAAGCATGGCAGAAGAAATTGATGATATGTCCAGAGCTCAAAAAGATATGGAAGATTATGTGGATGCCATGGATGAAGATTTAGCGGATTTACAAGACAACTTATATGATGATGATTATGAAATCTGTAAGTGTAAGGATGAAGGAGAAAACTTTACTGAAATACAGTGTCCAAATTGCAATGATACCGTATATGTAGATAAGGATATATTAGAACAACGAGAAGAATTAACGTGTCCAAATTGCCATAGTAGTATTCCTATTAAGGATGAACTTAAAAAAAGTAAATAAATAGTTTTAAATCCTATTGAAGTTTATAACTTCAATAGGATTTTTTTGTTTTATTTTTATTTATGAGGAATAATTTTTACATAATCAAAATAGGAATTAATATAAAGAAATAAAGGAGATGAGAGAGATAGATACTAAAGAAATTTTAAACATTATACCTGAAAATTTGAAAGTTGCCTTAGGTGATTTAATAGAATCCCCTAATTTACAAGAGATAAGGATAAGGGCGGATAGGCCTTTGATACTTCAGTTAGGTGAAAGGGAAATTGTATGCAAATATATTCCTAAATTAGAAGATATAAAGACAATAATTAAAAGGATGAGTAATTATTCTATATATGCTTTTGAAGAAGAAATTAAACAGGGATATATAACTATTAAAGGAGGACATAGAGTAGGAATATGTGGAAGATGTGTTATGGAGAAAGATGAAGTTAAAACCATAAAAGATATCGCATCTTTAAATATCAGAATATGTAGGGAAGTAATTAATTGTTCGGATTCAATTATGAAATTCATTTCAAAAGGAAATGAAATAATAAACACCATAATAATTTCACCTCCTAAGTGTGGAAAAACCACTTTAGTAAGAGATATTGTAAGAAATATGTCCCAGGGTGTTAAAAACATAGGACTTACGGGAAAGAAAGTATCTGTTATAGATGAAAGAAGTGAAATAGGAGCTTGTTTTAACGGGGTTCCCCAGTTAAATGTTGGCGTCAGAACAGATATATTAGATGGATGTCCCAAAAGTCAGGGAATAATAATGGCTATAAGAAGTATGTCGCCAGAAGTTATAGTCTGTGATGAAATAGGAACTTACAAGGATATGGATAGTATTGTGACTGCACTAAATTCAGGAATAAGTCTAATTATAACTATTCACGGTTACGGAATAGAGGATTTATATAATAGGCCTGTTTTTAAAGAAATAGTTGAAAATAAGGTATTTAATAGGGCTGTAGTACTTAGCAATAGAAAAGGTGCAGGAACAGTAGAATATATATATGACTTCCCGAAAAATTCAATAATATGGAGGGGATAAGATGTTAAAGTTTCTAGGATGTATTATGACAATATGTGCTTCCACTGGAATTGGATTTATATGGGGAGAAAATTTAAAAGGCAGAGTTAAGCAATTGAGGGAAGCACAAAGATGCATCAATCAACTTCAAAATGAAATAATATATACACATACTCCACTGCCAGAAGCTATTTTAAATACAGCATCTAAAAGTATAAATCCTATTAAAGAAGTGCTTGAAGAAATATCTCATATGTTAAAGGAAAATTCTGTTGACAGTGTATATGAAGCTTTTAATGCAATATTTGAAAAGAAAAAAGATGTTTTAAATTTAAAAAATGAAGATATAGAGACATTGATAGATTTATCTAAAACACTTGGGGAATCAGATATAGAAGGACAGAAAAGAATGTTTTCCCTAGCCCTAGAAAACATAAAAAAACAAATTGAAATTTCTGAAATTTCAATGAATAAAAACTTAAAAATGTACAGATGTCTGGGATTTTCTTTAGGTGCAGTGGTGGTGATAATTTTAGTCTAAACTGCAGGTACACATTAATTAAATTTCTTATAAGAAATGAAAGGGAGAGATAATTAAATGATGGACATAAGCTTAATTTTTAAAATAGCAGGAGTGGGTATGATTGTTATACTCATAAACAAAGTTTTAGAAGCCAGTGGGAAAGGTGATTATGCAGTGGTGACCAATTTAGCAGGAATTTTAATTGTCCTCATGATGGTAATTAATTTAGTAAATAAATTATTTACTACAGTCAGAACTATGTTTCAACTTTAGGAGAAAGTTATGGAGATAATTAAGGTAGTAGCGTTTGCTTTTATAGCACTGTTTTTAGTACTTCTGTTTAAAGGAAAGAGAGATGATATAGCAGTTTATATAAGTATAGCTGCAGGAATAATTATATTCCTATTTATGATAGCAAAGATAACGGCAGTACTTCAGTTTATTCAGCAATTAGCTGCTAAGGCAAATATAGATTTCATTTATTTAACCACTGTATTTAAAATAATTGCTATTGCATATTTAGCTTCTTTTTGTAGTGAAATATGTAAGGATGCTGGACAAGGAAATTTAGGAGCAAAGGTTGAATTTGCAGGTAAAATATTAATTTTAGTACTTGCAATTCCTATACTTATGGCTGTTCTTCAGTCAATTTTAAAGATTATGTAGGTGTTAATATGAAAAAGATTATATTCGGTTTAGTTATAGTTTTATTAATAGGCT
Source organism: Clostridium ragsdalei P11 (assembly GCF_001675165.1). GTDB lineage: Bacteria > Bacillota > Clostridia > Clostridiales > Clostridiaceae > Clostridium_B > Clostridium_B ragsdalei. The sequence goes on along the minus strand of NZ_LROS01000011.1, from coordinate 243,292 downwards.
TTAATGTACAAGCTTTTGACACCAGCAGCGGAGAAACAAATGTGCAGAATCAAATTAAAATAGAAAATAGTAATGACAGTAGTGTACAGGATGACAAATATAATAAAACTCAAAATAAACAAAGCGAATCTGAAAAAGAGCAGATAGAAAAATTTTATGATTATATATCTAATATGAAGACAAAAAATGAAGTCCTTAATGACATAGATGTAAGAGATTATGTGAAAGGTTTTCTGAAAACTGGGTCAGGAAATACATCTTTAAAGAAAATTATACGTGCACTTGCAATGTATGGGGTGAGAGAAGTAGCAGCTTCCTTAAAACTTTTAGTACTTTTGATAGTAATTTCACTTATATGTGCATTACTTACTAATTTGCAGAGAGCTTTTAATGGAGAAGAGTTATCTAATATAGCCTATTTTGCATGTTACTCACTAATAATAATAATAATGGCCAGAAGTTTTTACATAAGTGTGGATATTGCTAGATCTACTATAAAAGAAATGACTGATTTTATGGTTGCTTTAATACCTATACTTATAACTTTGGTGGCTGCAGTTGGAGGATTTGTAGAAGCATCAATTATGGATCCCATTGTAATAGGCGCTATAACTATAAGTGCCAATTTGTTTATGGATGTAATAATTCCTATAATATCCATGTCTTTTGTACTTCAGTTTGTAAATAACTTATCTTCTGAATATAAAATAGACAAACTTACCAAACTCCTAAATCAGGTAGCACTTTGGGCACAAGGAATTATAATGACTGTATTTATAGGGATTATAACTGTAAGAGGGATAACCTCTAAAACCATTGATGAAGTTACAGCAAAAACTGCTAAATTTGCAGTGGACAATTTTGTGCCCATAGTTGGAAAAAGTCTTTCAGATGCTATATCTACTGTAGCAGGATATTCCATTTTACTAAAAAATGCGTTAAGCAGCCTGGGACTTGTAATTATTGTAGCAATACTGCTGTTTCCAGTAATAAAACTTTTGATTATTGTAGTAGCATATAAACTTACTGCAGCGCTAATAGAACCTATAAGCGATGGAAGACTTGTAAACTGTATAAACTCTGCAGGAAGCTCCATTGTACTTATAATGGCGTGTCTCATATGTGTATCCGTTATGTTTTTCATAATGATATGTATAATAGCTGCAGCGGGAAAAATTACAATGTGAAAGAGAGGAATACAATATGCTTCAATCTTTAAAGGAGTGGCTGATAAATATATGCACTGCACTATTTTTTATTACAGCTATAGAAATGATATTGCCAGATAATAGCATGAAGAAATATTGCAAATTTGTATTGGGTCTCATTTTGATTACAGTTTTCATTAATCCAGTAGTGAAAATATTCAATAAAGATTTTGATATAAATCAGTATACTCAAAATGCTATAGAGAGTTTTGAAAAGGGATTTAACAGTAAAAGCCAATTAAACCAATTTAATGATTACAAGAAAAAGAGCATGGAAGATACTATTGAAACTTTTAAAATGAATCTTGAAACTAAGTGTGAAAAAAGTCTTAAAGAAAAATATCCAGATGAAAGTTATAAAGTAAAAATAGATGCAAATTATGATGAACAAAATAATAGTGTATGTATAAAAAATATAAATGTTCAAGTTAAAGATGGAAGTGTGGAAAAAATAAAAAAGGTTGATATAAATACCAAAAGTGCTTCTGTCAGCAATTTGGATTCTGGAGATGACGATAAAAATGTAAAGTTAAAAACTTATTTAAGCCAGGAATTAAATGTATCTAAAAATATTATACATGTAAATTCTTAGTTGGAGGAGTTAGTATTATGAATTTAAAAAAGTGGTTAAAGGAACTTTTTAATAAAAAGGTATCTAATGACAAAAAAAATATTTTCAATTTGGCTGTATTATTTTTGGTAGGAGTACTTATTATTGTTACAATAAGTTTTTTTAAAAATTACAATAACGAAAGTAGTGTAAATACTTCTAAAAATTTAAATGATGACGGTAGTAAAAGTAATAATCAGCAGAGTTCTACATCTTCCAAACAAAGTAAGACTGAGGATTATGAAAAGTCAATGCAGGAGAATCTAAAAAATACTTTAGAAAAAATGGATGGGGTAGGCAAAGTGGAAGTAATGATAAACTTTGAAAGTGGGGAAGAGAGTGTACCGGCAGTGAACATAACTGATTCAACAAATAATACAGAAGAAAAGGATACTGAAGGTGGTACAAGAAATACTACCCAAAAAAATAATGGAAGTACGGTAGTTGTTACAAATGATGGCAGCAAATCACAGCCACTTATAGTTAAGACATACAATCCTAAAGTTTCAGGCGTATGTGTTGTAGCTGAAGGAGCTGAAAATAAAATAACCGAACTCAGGATATCAAAAGCTATAACAGATTTGTTTGGGATATCGGAAGATAAGGTAAATGTATATCCTATGAAAAAGTAGTATATAAGTATATTTTTTAGCATATAATTCTTTAGAAGATAAATGGGGGGAGTTAAAATGAATAAAAAACAAGCTGTAATTATTGTGACTCTTTTAGCTTTAATTGTTTGTGTGGGAGTAGTTGCTACAAAGTTAAATAGTCCTATAAATTATGTAAATGGTGTGGACAATGGAAGCGGTAAAAGTGCAGTATCTTTTAATAGCAGCGATAGTAAGAGTTCACAGGATAAGAGTACTCAAGCAAAAAGTACTCAATCTAAAAGTGAACAGTCGCAATTCTTTGAGGAGACACGGCTTACAAGGGATCAAAAAAATGCAGAAACTCTTCAAACTTTAAAAAGCCTTATAGATGACAAAAATGTTTCTGACCCAAATCGTGCTGATGCTGAAAAAAAGTATACTGCATTAGCCATGAATACAAATTATGAATTAAAAATAGAAAATACTCTAAAAAGTAAGGGATATGAAGATGCTATATGTTCTATAGAAGACAACAAGGCAAGGGTAATAGTTAAAGGTAAGAATAAATTGGCAGATAAGGATACAAGACAGATAAAAGATGTAGTTATGAGTATTTCAAACATTCAGGAAGTTGAAATCGAGGTAAAACAAGGTTAAAACAAAGTGGAGCAATTACATAAATAAATTAATTGTAAAAAAAATATCCATTTGATATAATGTATGTAATGTGGGTCTTTCGATGATGTGAAAATCTAGGAGGTGAAACAATGGAGGAAAATACGAATAACGAAATTGATATGGGTATTGTAAAAATATCTGATGAGGTTGTAGGTGTAATTGCAGGTCTTGCTACTACTGAAATAAAAGGTATAGTTGGGATGAGTGCCAGTCTTGTAGGTGGAATTACTCAAATACTTACAGGAAAGAAAAACTTATCTAAAGGTGTTAAAGTGAGTGTAGGAGAAAATAGTGCAGCTATAGATTTATATGTAGTAGTAGAATACGGAGTAAGAATTCCTGATGTAGCACTTAAAGTTCAGGAAAATGTAAAGAGAGCAGTTCAATCTATGACAGGCTTAGATGTTTCAGCTATAAACATACATGTGCAGAATGTTATGATTTCTAAAACAGAAGAGAGCAATGATAATATAGAAGAAGAGCAATAGTATGCACCCTCTGGATTCAGAGGGTGTTTCTATTTAAAGATGTGTTTGTATACTTGAACTAGTGTATTAGTTTAAGTATAATTATATCTGAAATGACAATAATTATTTTTAGAAGAGTATATATCCAAGTAGGAGGAAAATATGAATAGAAAAAAATCCAGAGAACTGATAATGAAATTATTATTTGAAATGAGTATAAATAGAGAAGATTTTAGAAGTGTTTTGGCAAACTTAGAAGATAATTTAGAAAAAAAAAATGAGAGCAAAGAAACTGATGGTGCTGAGGAAGTTTACAGTGAAAATGTTGACAAACTAAAAAACGTTGATATGGAATATGTAAAAAGGGTTGTAGAGGGAATAGAAGAGAATAAGGATAGTTTGGATAAGGAAATTGAAAAATATCTTAGAAATTGGAAATTAAACAGACTGCCAAAAGTTGATGCTGCAATATTAAGAATTTGTACATATGAATTTTTATATGAACAGGATATTCCTGAAAAGGTATCTATAAATGAAGCTATAGAACTTGCTAAAAAGTATTCTTCCGAGAAATCTGCGCCATTCATAAATGGTGTGCTTGGAAATATGATAAAAGACAAAAGCATAAGTAAACAGTAAGTACTTAATTTTAACACATATGAAATTCTGATTTAATATAAAAATATTGCGAAGCAAAGCTTCATAAGTTAAGAATTAATAATGAAAAATTAATAGTGAAGGATGATTTTTAGCTGTCGCAAAAAATCTTTAAATTTATATAAATCACCAATGTTTCACTTTAGCGAAACGAGTGGTGAAAATCTTATTCAAAGATTTTTTGTAGTGTAACGGAAAAAATCCACATTAACTATTAATTTTTAATTCTTAACTATTAACTAAAAAAATTACATGGTAATTTTTTTAAGCTGCCAAAGTTAATAAATTACAGATTAAACGCAAGGGGTTAAATAATATGTATATTAAAACATTAACTGTGTCTGATATTAACAATTATATAAAAAAGACTTTGGATAATGATTTCATACTTGCTAACTGTTCTATTAAAGGAGAAGTATCTAATTTGAAATTACATACAAGCGGACATATATATTTTTCCCTAAAAGATAAGTTTAGTAAGATAAACTGCATTATGTTTAGAGGAGATGCCGAGAATTTAAATTTTATACCTGAGGATGGTATGAAAGTAATAGTTAAAGGAAGGGTGTCTCTATATGAAAAGGAAGGATTATATCAGCTTTATTGCAAGGAAATGAAACCAGATGGTATGGGAGAGTTGTATTTAGCCTTTGAAAAATTAAAAGTAAAGTTAGAACAAAAAGGATTGTTTAATGAATCACATAAAAGAAAAATACCCACTTATGCCAAGAAAATAGGTGTAATTACTTCTTCTACAGGAGCTGCGGTTAAGGATATAATAAATGTAACTAAAAGAAGAAACAAAAAGGTACAACTTTTGATTTATCCATCACTAGTTCAGGGGGCAAATGCTAGCAGTGATGTGATAAAAGGAATTGAAGTATTAAATTCTATAGAAGATGTAGATCTTATAATTATAGCAAGAGGAGGAGGGTCCATAGAAGAACTTTGGTGTTTTAATGATGAAAAATTAGCAGAGTCAATTTATAACTCAAAGAAGCCTATAATAACAGGAGTTGGACATGAGATTGACTATACTATAGTGGATTTTGTATCTGACAGAAGAGCACCTACACCTTCTGCGGCAGCAGAAATTGCGGTTTTTAACCTAGAAGAAACTTTACAAAAACTCAATAATTATAAAAATAGACTTTACACTTGTGCTAAGGATAAAATAAAAGATGAAAAGAATAGACTTAATTTTTTGAAAAAAACTTTAGATTTAAACAGTCCCCTTATATATATAGCAAATCAGTATAGTAATGTGGATAAACTCAAAGAACTCTTAAATTTCAAACTAAATGTTAAAATCAATGAGAAAAAAGAGAAATTAGCAAAGATAAATGCACTGCTTTCTGCCCATAATCCATTAAATATTTTAAATAGGGGATACTCTATAATAGAAGATGATGAGAATAATGGAATAAACTCCATTGAAGAACTCAATAAAAAAGATAAGATTAAAGTAACTATGAAAGATGGAACTTCTAAATTTAAGCTAATTCATTATTAGAAAAGAGGTACTTGTATGCCTAGGAAAACGGAAAGTTATGAAAATATAATGGAAAAATTAGAAAGCATAGTAGATTCTATGGATAATAGGGAATTATCGTTACAAGACAGTATGAAGAGTTACGAAGAAGGAGTAAAATTGTGCAATAAATTATATAAGATATTAAACGATGCGGAAGGAAAAATAAAAATTCTTACTGAAGAAGGAGAAGAAGATTTTAATGTTAAACCTCGAGAATAATATGCTGAATTAATAAGGCTATTTACATAGAATGGAGAATGTATTATGGAAATTAAAGGTGTGATTGAAACATTAAGAGAGGAATTGAATAAATACCTCCATGACTATATGGATGGAAAAGGATCTTATAATAAAAGGGTATATGAAGCTATGCAGTATAGCTTAGATGCAGGAGGAAAGAGAATAAGACCTCTGCTATTTCTTTTGACCTATAAGCTTTATAAGGCAGATTGTAGTGATGTTATGGATATAGCAGCAGCTATAGAAATGATACACACTTATTCCTTAATTCATGATGATTTACCTGCTATGGACAATGATGATTTAAGAAGGGGTAAACCTACAAATCATAAGGTATTTGGAGAAGCTATTGCTGTACTTGCGGGAGATGGACTTTTAAATGAAGCAATGAGTTTGATGTTTAGACATTGTGTTGGGAAAAATAATAATGCTATAAGAGCTTGTAGTATTATTTCTGAAAGTGCAGGAGCTGATGGAATGGTTGGTGGCCAGACAGTGGATATTTTAAGTGAGAACACTAAGATACCTATAGACCAGCTCTATTATATGCACAGTAAAAAAACAGGAGCACTCATAAAAGGATCTATAATATCTGCAGCAGTATATGCGGGAGCAAGTAAAGATGAAATAGATAAATTAAGCTATTATGGAGAAAAGTTAGGATTGGCATTTCAAATAAAGGATGATATATTGGATTTAACAGGAGATACTGCTCTTTTAGGTAAAAAGGTAAAAAGTGATCTAAATAATAACAAAACTACATTTATAAGTACTTATGGAATAAATAAATGCAAAGAAATGTGTAATTCAATTACAAGTGAATGCATAGAAGTACTGAATGGGATAAGTGGAGATACTTCTTATCTAAAAGATTTAACATCATTTTTATTAAATAGGGAAAAGTGAAGTTTAAGCTGTGCTAAAAATTTTAAAACTACTTTGTTAAAGGGATAGATAAGGATGAGTAATTTATTAGATAATTATAAAGATATAAATGACGTAAAGAAGATGTCTTTAAATGAGAAAAAAAAGCTAGCTAGAGAAATTAGAAAATTTTTAATAGACAAAGTATCTAAGACAGGAGGCCATTTGGCGTCTAACTTGGGGGTTGTGGAGCTCACTTTGAGTTTATTTAGTGTATTTGATCTAAATTATGATAAACTTATATGGGATGTGGGACATCAGGCTTATGTTCATAAGATCCTCACGGGAAGAAAGGATAAATTTGATACTTTAAGACAATTTGGAGGATTAAGTGGATTTCCTAAAAGGTGCGAAAGTATATATGATTTTTTCGAAACAGGGCACAGTAGTACTTCAATATCTGCAGCACTTGGAATGGCTAGGGCTAGAGATTTAAAGCACGAGAAATATAATGTGGTTGCAGTTATAGGAGATGGAGCGCTCACTGGAGGTATGGCACTAGAGGCTCTAAATGATGTGGGTTATAGAAAAACGAAGCTTATAATAATATTAAATGATAATCAAATGTCCATAGGAAAAAATGTAGGTGGAGTATCTAAATATTTAAATAGACTTAGAGTGGACCCTAAGTACAATAAATTTAAGGCAGATGTAGAAGCTAAATTAAAAAAGATACCGAATATAGGAACAGGAATGGCAAAATACCTTGAAAAGGTAAAAAATGCAATAAAGCAAATGGTAGTGCCTGGAATGTTTTTTGAAGATATGGGAATTAAGTATTTAGGACCAATAGATGGTCATAATATAAAAGAACTTACAGATGTACTCGCTTCTGCTAAAGACATACAAGGTCCAGTTATTATACATATAATAACTAAGAAAGGAAAAGGATATGAATTTGCAGAAAAAAATCCAGGTAAGTTTCATGGAATAGGGCCTTTTAATTGTGCCAATGGTGAACTTGATGCTGGCTCCTCAAATACTTATTCCAAGGCCTTTGGAAATGAAATAGTAAAGCTAGCAGAAAAAGACGATAGAATAGTGGCTATAACTGCAGCTATGAGGGACGGAACAGGCCTTAAAAGTTTTTCTCAAAAGTTTCCTGAAAGGTTTTTTGATGTGGGAATAGCAGAACAGCATGCTGTAACTCTGGCAGCTGGAATGGCACAGGCAAATTTAAAACCTGTATTTGCAGTTTACTCTACTTTTCTTCAAAGAGCTTACGATCAACTTATTCATGATGTATGTATGCAAGAACTTCCAGTAGTTTTTGCTATAGATAGAGCTGGAATTGTAGGAGAAGATGGGGAGACACATCAGGGAATATTTGATTTATCTTATTTAACGGAAATGCCACATATGACGCTTATGTCTCCTAAATGTATAGATGAACTTCCATATATGTTAAAATGGGCATTAGGCCAGAGTTTTCCTGTAGCTATAAGGTATCCAAGGGGAGGAGATAGTGTATGTCTCAATCCTGTAGAAAATTTTAAACTTGGAAAGTGGGACTGTATTTCAAATGAAGGCAGTGTAGCAATAATTGCTCAAGGGAAAATGGTACAAAATGCAGTGTTAGCAGGAAAAAAGCTTAAAGAAAAAGGTATAGATGTGAGGATTATAAGTGCATGCTTTATTAAGCCACTGGACAAGGAAATGTTAAACAGTTTAATTGAAGAAAAGGTAACTATCGTTACTGTTGAAGACAATATAATAAGAGGAGGATTAGGATCCTATATATTAGAATATGTAAATAAATTAAATAAAAAAGTAAAAATAGTAAACTTAGGGTTTGATGATAAGTTTGTACAGCATGGAAAATCGGATATTTTGTATAAGCTGTATGGTCTGGATCCTAAAGGTATCGTAAATAGTGTACTTAAAGCAGCAGAGGCAAGTCATATATTTTAATAGTGAGGTAGTTTATTATGTCAGAACCAAAGGAAAGATTGGACGTACTTTTAGTAGAAAAGGGCATTTTTCAATCTAGAGAGAGGGCTAAAGCCAGTATTATGGCTGGAGAAATATTTATTAATGGACAGAGAGTAGATAAATGTGGACAGAAGATAAAAAAAAGTTCCAATATAGAATTTAGAGGAGAAAAACTTCCTTTTGTAAGTAGGGGAGGATTGAAATTACAAAAAGCTGTAAAAGAGTTTAATATTAACTTAAATAATAAAGTATGCATGGATATAGGTGCATCTACAGGTGGGTTTACAGATTGCATGCTTCAAAATGGAGCTAAAAAAGTATTTTCAATAGATGTGGGATATGGGCAGTTTGCGTGGAAACTCAGGATAGATGACAGAGTGGTTTGTATGGAAAGAACAAATATAAGGTATGTAACGCCTGAGGATATAGGTGAATATGCAGATTTTGCAAGTATAGATGTTTCCTTTATATCTCTAAAAAAAGTTGTACCTGTAGTTAGTAACTTACTGAAAGAAAATGGCAGTATAATGGCACTTATAAAGCCACAGTTTGAAGCTGGAAGAGAAAGGGTAGGAAAAAAAGGTGTAGTAAGGGAAAAATCTACTCACATAGATGTGATAAATGAAATTATAACTTTTTTGAGAGAAAATAATTTAAAAATAATTTCATTGAGTTATTCTCCTGTAAAGGGTCCGGAAGGAAATATAGAGTATTTGGTTTATTTTACTAAGAAAAGTGATTTTAAGGAGTCGTTCATAGATGAAGATATAATAAACATAGTAAACTCATCTCATTGTGAACTAAATGGGGAGGAACTATGAAAAATATAGGAATTAACGTTAATACAACAAAAGATCCAGATAAAAAAATGTTAAATTTCATAAAAAAAACAATACATAGTATAGATAAAAGTGTGAAAGTAAAAGTATATGAAAATTGTGATGGATTAGATAAGGATGAAAGCACTGAGTTAGATGTAATTATAGTATTAGGAGGGGACGGTACTATATTAAATACATCAAAACATATACTTGATTCAAATACACCTATACTGGGAGTAAACATAGGGCATTTAGGCTTCTTGGCACAGGTAGAGGTAAACAGTATAGAGAACGCACTCAAAAAATTATTTAAGGGAAATTATGTAATTGAAGAGAGGAATATGATTCAATGTATCTATGATAGTGGAAATGGACCAAAGACATATGATGGATTAAATGATGTAGTATTATACAAGGGAATTAAGTCAAGAATACAGAGATATGATGTTTATATAAATGAGAACTTTTACAATACATTTAGTGGTGATGGTATTATTGTATCTACGTCTACAGGATCTACAGGATATAATCTTTCTGCAGGGGGACCTATAATATATCCATCTTTAGATATATTATGCCTTACTCCTATGTATTCGCAGTTTTTAACATCTAGAACTATTGTGCTGGACAATAAATGCTGTATAACTATAGCAGTTAGAAAAAGTTTAAAAAATATATTTTTATCAATAGATGGTCAGGAATGGATTGAAGTAAATGGTCTAAATACCATACAAGTAAGAAGATCTAAGAATAAAAGGAAATTTATAAAATTTGATGATAATAATTATTTTGACACATTAAAAGATAAAATTAATTTTAAGGCAAAAGAAGGTGAAGTATATGAAGGTAACTAGACATGCCAAGATACTTGAAATTATAAATTCAAATGATATTGAAACTCAGGAAGAATTAGCGGATAGACTAAAAAAAAGCGGAATGAATGTAACACAAGCTACAGTTTCAAGGGATATAAAAGAATTAAAACTTATAAAAGTATTATCTGATAGTGGAAAATATAAATATGCAACTATTTCACATACGAAAAATTTCTTATCTAATAAACTTGTAAATATATTTTCTCAAACTGTAACAAGCGTGGAAAATATAGAAAATTTCATAATAGTAAAAACAATTTCAGGGTCTGCTTCTGCAGCAGCTGAAGCCATAGATTCTTTAAATTTTGTTGGAATAGCTGGAAGTATAGCTGGTGATAACACTATATTTGTAATGACTAGAGACGTGGAAAATGCTCATATAATAACTCAAAAAATGAAAAAAATGATTTCTGAGTAGGAGGCTATTTTATGCTGCTTCAATTGAATATAAAAAATTTTGCACTTATAGAAAAGTTGACTATATCCTTTGAATCAGGTTTTAATGTATTTTCTGGTGAAACTGGAGCAGGTAAATCTATATTGATTGATGCAATAAACTATGCACTTGGAGGAAAATTTAATAAGAATTTGATAAGAACAGGGGAAAATAAAACTTTTGTAGAAGCAGTTTTTACTATAGAAAATCCAAAAACTTTTGAAATTCTAGAAGAAAAAGATGTGAAATCAGAAGAAGATTTAGTAATAATAAGCAGAGAATCTTTTCAATCAGGAAGAACTGTAGCAAAGATAAATGGTAAATCTATTTTATTGTCTGATTTAAGAGATATAAGTAGTACACTGCTTGATATACATGGCCAACATGATAATCAAAATTTGCTTTCAGAGCAAAACCATATAGATTATTTGGACTATTATGGTGAAAATTTTATTTCTGAGACAATGGAAGAATATAGAAAAAGTTATAAGAATTTAAATAATATAAAAGATAAAATATATGAACTTTCAGGTAAAAGTGAAGATAGAGAAAAGTTAATAGATTTTTTAAAGTACCAGATAAATGAAATAAATTCAGCAGATTTAAAAGAAACAGAAGAAACAGAACTGGATAAAAAATTTAATGTTTTATCTAATGCTGAAAAAATAAACAATGTAATAAACAAATGCTATATAACCCTTTATAGTGGAGAAGAAGAAAAAAATTCTATATATGATAATTTTGGAATAGTTTTAAAACAGTTGAATTCCATAAAAGATATTATGCCTCAAATAGGAGATATGTGCACTTCACTTGAAAATATATATTATGCTATAGAAGGTAATATAGATGAAATAAGAAGTATGAAAGACAGTGTTTATTGTGATAAAAATGAATTAGAATATATAAATAATAGAATATATCAGATAAATGGTTTAAAAAAAAAATATGGTAATACTATAAAGGACATATTAAATTATAGAGATAAGATAAAAACTCAATATGAGGAAATGAAAAATGCCTCTGATATAATAAAAAATTTAGATTCGGAAAAAATAAAATTAGAAAGTTTACTTAAAGTTAAAAGTAAAAAACTTCATGAAATGCGATGTAAAACGGCTCATGTTTTAGAAAAAAATATAAAAAATGAGTTAAATTTCATAGGACTTGAACACAGTATATTTAAAATAGAAATTAACTTTGAAGATAAATTTACTTCAAAAGGAATGGATAAAGTAAAATTTTGTATATCTACTAATCCAGGTGAACCTCTAAAACCTTTGGAAAATGTAGTTTCAGGAGGAGAACTTTCAAGAATAATGTTAGCGTTAAAAACTGTATTTGTAGATAAGGATCATATTCCATCTGTTATATTTGATGAAATAGATACAGGAATAAGTGGAAGAATAGCACAGAGTGTAGCGGAAAAAATGTATGCTATATCTAAAAAACATCAGGTTTTTTGTGTTACACACCTACCTCAAATAGCATGTATGTCTGATATCCATTATTGGGTTTCAAAAAATATTAGTAACAATAAAACCTATACGAAAGTTAAAAAGATGAAAAAAATAGAAAAAGAATGTGAAATAGCTAGAATGATAGGAGGGGAAAAAGTTACAAAACTTACTTTAGAACATGCGAAAGAACTTGTTAGGATGGCAGATTCTAAAAAGTGTAAAATTAAATAGTAGAAATTAAAGAAGTTATCTCCAAAAGTCAGGAGGTGACTTTTAACTTTTTGAATAAAATTTATATTTTTGAAGAATACATTAACTTTAAATGCATCTATATGATAGCATAATAAGATATTTAAAAGGGCAACTTAAATGTAGAAAACAGTGTAACACAGGAGGTAAAAGCATGGGTAAAAAAATTAAAAACAGATTATGCTGGATGTTCATTCCTATCCTGTTTATGATGTTAGCTGCCTATTATGCATTGTATGATGATGGAAAAGGATCCAATTTAGTTCAAGTTTCTCACGCTAAATCAGCATTTAATACAGCTGCAGCCAGTAATGTTAATGTATACTTAGGTGGAGAACCTATTGGGGTAAAACTAAATACTAAAGGAGTATTGGTAGTAGCTCTTTCAGATATAGAAACTTCAAAGGGAAAAGTTACAAGCCCTGCTGCACTAGCAGGAATACAAGTAGGAGATAATATAATTAAAATAAATGATGTTTATGTAAAAAATGCCGAACAAACTCAAGCTGAAATAAATAAAGCAAAGGAAAAAAGTATAAAAATATTAGTAGAGAGAAATGGAAAAAATATAGAAAAAACAGTAAAGCCAGTAAGTGCATTAGAAGGTAATAATTATAAGATAGGACTTTGGATAAGAGACTCTACCGCAGGAATAGGTACTTTGACTTTTTATGATGAAAAAAGTGGTATGTTTGCAGCATTAGGTCATCCTATAACAGATATAGATACAGGCACAAAGCTAAATATAAATTCAGGAGAAATAGTAAGTGCCTCTATTATATCAATTAAGAAAGGTGTTGAGGGAAATCCTGGAGAATTAAAAGGTATATTTGTAAATGAAGATGTGAAACTAGGAGATATAACAAGGAATACAGAATGTGGAGTTTTTGGAAAGGCAAATACAAATTTTAAATGTAAGAGTTCTAAAAGCATAAAAATATGCCCCAAAAAAGACATTAAGGAAGGTCCTGCTAAGATTTTTACAACTATATCTGGGGAAAAACCAGAATATTATGATATACAAATAGAAAAACTATTATCACAAAATTCACCTGGACCTAAGAGCATGGTTATAAAAGTAACGGACCCTAGACTTTTAGCCAAAACTGGTGGAATAGTTCAGGGAATGAGCGGAAGTCCCATAATACAAAATAACAAATTAGTGGGGGCTGTTACTCATGTGCTTATAAATAAGCCTCAGGTAGGATATGGAATTTATGTAGACTGGATGCTCAAAGATGCAAATATAATGTCAAAATAAAGAGTACAAAATGTTTTAAATAATTATAAAAAATATGGTAAAATAAAAATAGTATAGTATATGATACTAAAGATAGCATTTAATATGCTATCTTTTAATTTTTTTCGTAATAAAATTTTCATGTAATTTATATAAAAAGAAGGAATTAAAATTCCTTTGTCGAATTTATTATTTGTTAAGATATGGCAATATAACTAAAAAGAGGGGAGTAAATAGTATGGAGGAATCAAAAATAAGTGTAATTATTGCAGATGATAATGCTGAATTTTGCAGTATTCTCAATGATTATCTTTTAAATCAGAGGGATATATTAGTTACAGGAATTGCAAAGGATGGGATAGAGGCTCTTAAATTAATTGAAGAAAAAAAGCCAGACTTAGTAGTACTGGATATAATAATGCCTCACCTTGACGGACTAGGTGTTTTAGAGCGATTAAATAATATGAATATGAGTCCAATGCCAAGAGTAATAGTTTTGTCTGCAGTAGGGCAGGATAAAATAACTCAAAGAGCTATAACATTAGGTGCAGATTATTATGTAGTAAAGCCTTTTAATATGGAAGTGTTTACAAAGAGAATAAGACAGATGTTTAATAATGTTATAAGTAGTGGAGATGAAGTAAAGAAAACCGTATCCATTATGGATAATGAAGAAATAAGATTTTCAAGAGATGATCCTACTAATTTGGAACAGGAAATAACTAATATAATACACGAAATAGGTGTTCCAGCACATATAAAAGGATATATGTACTTGAGAGAGGCAATAACCATGGTAGTAAACGATATGGAACTATTATCGGCAGTTACAAAAGAGTTATATCCATCTATAGCTAAAAAATATAATACTACTGCAAGTAGGGTAGAAAGGGCTATAAGGCATGCTATAGAAGTAGCTTGGTCTAGAGGACAGGTGGAAACTATAAATAAAATTTTTGGTTATACTATACATAATGATAAGGGTAAGCCCACAAATTCAGAGTTTATAGCTATGGTTGCTGATAAATTAAGATTAAAAAATAAGGTAAGCTAAAAAGTTAAAATATCTTCCATTCATTTTAATTTAAAGAATGGAAGTTTTTTAAAAGGAGCATATAACCCATGAAAATAGAGTTAGAATTGGAAGATATAAAGAATATACAAAATTTAATTAAAAGTAGAATAAATGAACTTAGAGAGAAAATGTCAAATGATTCAGATAAGGAAGAGGAGCTAAGACAAATTATAAGATATTATAAAACATTAGCAAAGAACATAGAAAAACAACTTTAACTTCTCTTAATTGACAATGGGATTGGTAAAGTATAAAATTAATTAAAATAATTAATTTTATAGAGTTTTAAGTAGTAATTTTACAAAATAAATAAAGAGGTGCATAAATATGGATTTTACTGAAAAAACTATAAAGCAAGAAAACATATACAAAGGAAAAATTATTGATGTTAATGTCCATACTGTAAAACTTCCCAATGGTAGAGAATCTAAAAGGGAAATAGTAAATCACTGTGGTGGAGTAGCAATACTGGCATATAAAGACAGTAATACATTGTTTATGGTGGAACAGTTTAGAAAACCTATAGAACATGTGCTTCTTGAAATACCAGCAGGTAAAATTGAGCAAAATGAAGATATGGAAAGCTGCGGAAGAAGAGAACTGGAAGAGGAGATAGGATATAAGGCCAAAAAATTTGAATATCTGGGGAAGGTAGTTACGAGCCCTGGTTTTTGTGATGAATATATATATATTTTCAAAGCTGAAGACTTATATAAGGGAAGAAATGATATTTGCGATGAAGATGAATTCATAAATGTGCGGGAAGTTAAATTGAATAAAATTAAGGAAATGATAAAAAAGGGAGAAATAATAGATGCAAAGACCATTTGTGCGTTTATGATGGTATAACATAGTCATATAACTCTTTTGTAAATCATAAATTATAAAAAGATGATGAACAAAAGGGGGATAAAGTTATGTTGGAAAATAAACTATCAAGTTTAATAAATGGACACATTAAAAATAATTTTTGGTTATATGTTATAAGTATATTATGTGTATTTACAGGGATAGTACTAGGTATATATAGCGTTAGATACATGGGCGGATTTGAGAAAAGTGATCTTTTGAGCTACCTTAAAAATTTTACGACTACAATAGGATCAGGAAGTGTAAATTATAAATCTATTTTTTTAGAAACATTAAAAAATAATATTCCAATAATTTTAGCTGTTTGGTTTTTGGGCCTTACAATGATAGGAATACCAGTAATACTTATAATAGATATAATAAAGGGATTTACCATTGGATTTGCTATGAGCTTTATAATAAGTGGAATGGGAATAAAGGGTATGTGGATTTCACTTTTAGGTATACTTCCACAAAATATAATATATATACCCTGTATAATATTTTCATCAGTGCTTGCTATGGAATTTTCGCTTATGATATTTAAAGATAGATCTGGACTTAAATGGAAATCCAATGTTTTGGTTAGATTTACATCCTACTCTGTTTGTTTTTTACTGGTAACTACTGTCATGTTTATAGGCTTTTTTATGGAAGCATATTTAACCCCAAATATGATTAAACTTATTGCAGCAAGTTTTGGGATGATGATAGTATGATATTAGATGAGAAAAAGTCAGAATTTATTATAGTAACATTAAAATGCTTTTTTATACTTGTATTTTTTGGCGTATTTCTACCTAGATGTATAGACTTTGTTATATATAACTTTGTTGTTAAGCCTCATTCTTATGACAATAGTATATTTGTCTATAGCATATTTACTAAAAATATGAACATAATATATAATTACACTATTGTTTTTAACGAATTTCTTAAGTTTTAAAATTATAACTCTCGAAGAGTAGGTGGTAATTTTGGATGGACTTTTATTAGGTTATGAAGAAACCTTAGAAAAGAAACACATGAGTAAAAATACAATGGATGCCTATGTGAGGGACATAACCAGGTTTTATAATTTTATAAAAGATAGGGAAGAAAATGTAGAAAATGTAGAAGTTGTATCTATAATGGCATATGTACAGTATCTTCAAAAAGAAGGGAGAGCTATCTCCTCAATAGTAAGAAATATAGTATCTTTAAGAAACTTTTATAAGTATTTGATGCTAAAAGGTGTTCTAAATGAAAATCCTGTTTTGTATTATCAAATTCCAAAAGTTGAACATAAAGTTCCTAAGATATTAACTATAGAAGAAGTAGACAAGCTTCTGGGATCACCGAATTTAGATACTAATAAAGGAATAAGAGATAAGGCTATGCTAGAGGTTATGTATGCTGCAGGAATGAAGGTAATGGAGCTTTTAAGCTTAACTATCTATGATATAGATTTAAAACTTTCTTATGTAAGGTGTAGAAGCTTAAAAGAAGAGGAACGGATAGTGCCTATAGGTTCTGTGGCTGTGAAATATTTGAAAAATTATTTAAATATAAGGCCTAAATTAAATATATATAATTTGGATGTTTTATTTCTCAATTTAAGGGGAGTGCAAATGAGTCGCCAGGGGTTTTGGAAAATAGTAAAGTATTATGCAAAAGAGGCAAATATAGATAAAAATATAAATGCTTTTACGCTGAGGCATTCTTTTGCAGTACATTTACTTCAAAATGGAGCGGATATTAAATCTGTACAGGAACTTTTAGGACATAAAGAATTATCTGCTACTCAGATATACTCTGCAGTGATAAAAAGAAACAAAATTGCACAAGTATATAAAAAGTATCATCCTAGAGCATAGGAAATATTTAAAAGTTAATGAAGAGAACAAAGGATTTGATGTTAAAGCCAATTTTAACATCAAATCCTTTATTTTTATGTGATAATTTTCTTGACTTAAGGAAAGAATACATCTCAAAGGAGGAGAGAAATAAAATGAGGAAAAAGCAAGGAGCTTTTAGAATAGTAAGCAATATATTAATTTTATTTTTTATTACAGTAGTGTGGTTACCAGTTGTTAATGCAGAACCTTTAAGTGAATCTCATAAAAAAGAGATGAATAGTACAGAATCAGGTTTAAATATAAATGCTAGGTCGGCATTGCTTATGGAACCTGCAAGTGGAAAAGTAATTTTTGAGAAAGGTTCTCATGAAAAATTAGAACCTGCTTCAGTTACGAAAATAATGACTATGCTTCTAACTATGGAGGCAGTGGACTCAGGAAGAATATCATTGTCCGATAAGGTAACCGTAAGTGAAAATGCAAAAAAGATGGGTGGAAGCTCGATGTTATTAGATACTGGAGAAGTTAGAAGTGTGGAAGATTTAATAAAGGGAATAGGAATAGCTTCAGGCAACGATGCAGCAGTTGCTATGGCAGAATATTTAGGAGGAAGTGAAGATCAATTTGTACAGCTTATGAATAAAAGAGCAGCAGAACTTGGAATGAAAGATACAAGTTTTAAAAATTGCACAGGACTTAGTGAAGATGGACATTTAACTACAGCCTATGATATAGCATTAATGTCTAGAGAGTTACTTAAGCATACAAGGATACTGAAATATACTGGAACATATATGGAGACAATATCAGAAGGCAGAAAAAGTCCTATAGAGTTAGTAAACCATAATAAATTAGTAAGGTTTTTTAAAGGATGTGATGGATTAAAAACTGGGTTTACCAGTTCTGCTAAGTACTGTATATCTGCAACTGCAACTAGAGATGGTGCAAGAATGTTGGCTGTAATAATGGGCTCTCCTACATATAAGGTGAGGAATAAAGATGCATCTATGATGATGAATTATGGATTTTCCAAGTACTTTGCAAAGAATATTTTAAAAAAGGGAGCTAATGTAGAAAAGATTCCTCTAAATAAAGCAGGAGATAGATTTTTTATTGCCAAAGCTTCAGAAGATTTAAAGGTGGTAGTTGAAAAGGGAAAAGAAAGTAAAATTACTTATAAGTGTGTAATAGATAAAAATAAAAAGCAATACAAAAAAGGTGAAAAAGTTGGGTATTGTGACGTATATGTAAATGGAGAGGCTTTAGGGAAAGTTAATTTATATAGCGACAGGGATGTAAAAAAGTTGGGTATATTTGGAAACTTTAAAGATAGTTTAAAAAATATTTTACAGAAAGGGCAATAGTTTATATATTTTTAATATATAATGTATAATGAAAACAGGAAATTCGATTAGGGTTATTGGATTTTTAAAACTCGTTGAATTTCCTGTTGATTTGTTTAAGGCATTTGAAGGAAAATAACAAGCCAAAGATGCCTAAAGCGCAGGAAAGGAAAGAAAAACATGAATATTTTAAAGGCGTTTACTATAGAGCAAATACAAATTATAAATTTAATAAAAGCTATATGTAAAAGTAATGGTATAAAGGCTTATATAGTAGGAGGGGCCGTTAGAGATGCGTTCCTTGAAAATAAAGTAAAAGATATTGATATATGTATAGACAAAAATCCTAATTTTATTATAGGTAAATTGAATGGAATTAAATGCTTTCAGTATTATGATAAATTCCAAACAGCTTCTTTGTTATTTCAAAATGAGGTAAATATAGACTTAATAAGGTGTAGAAAAGAATACTATGCTAGAGATGGTGAACTTCCTATAATTGATCCGTCGGACATATACGATGACTTGCAAAGAAGAGACTTTACGGCTAATGCATTGGCTTATGATATAGTAACAGGAAGTTTAATAGATATTTATGGTGGATTGGAAGATATAAAAAATAAAAGCCTACAAAAGATACATTTAAATAGTTATAGAGAAGATCCTACTAGAATATTCAGAGCAGTAAAGTATGCAGTAAGATATGGTTTTGATTTAAAAGATAAGGATGAAATAATTAATTGTGTGAATGAAGGCGTGTTTAATTTGATAAGCAATGATAGAATAGTGAAGGAAATATACCTCTTATGTGAGGAAAAAATGTGGATAAAAAGTATTTTAATGTGCGGTAATTTGAAGATTTTTAATGTTAATAGAGAAAAATTAGAAATAGCAAACGAAAATTACAATAATATAAATAAAAGAATTTTAAGATTATTTTATGCGCTTGAAGACAAAAAGTGTGCTCATATATTAGGTGAAAATTCGGTTTTAGATAGTAAGTTAAAAATTTCAATAAAAAATTTTACAGAAAATTATCAAAAAATAACCGGCGCAGTTCTAAATGCTATGGATAATTATGAATTGTATAAAATATTAAAGAACATAAATGATTATGGACTTATACTTTTAAAATGGAATGACAAACTTAAGTATAAGATTTATAATTATGGTCATAATATGTATCATTATAAATCGTCTTTAAATGGAAAATTCATAAGTTCTATTGGAATACAAAATGGAAAAGCTATAGGAGAAGTTTTAAATTACATGACAAAGATTGAATTAAATTCTATGATAAAGTATGGAAAAAAATATTTAGTAAAAAATTTAGGAGAGATTATTTAGATGTCTTTAAATATAAAAATAGAAAATTTTGAGGGTCCTTTTGATCTGCTTCTTCACCTTATAAAAAAAAATAAAATGAACATATATGATATAAAAATATATGAGATTACGGAACAATATCTTCAGTACGTAAATAATATGAGAGACATGGACTTAGATGTGGCCTCTGAATTTATAGTTATAGCAGCATCACTTATAGAAATAAAATCAAAAATGCTTTTACCTAAAACTCAGTTAAATGAAGATGATAATGAGGATGAAAAAGATCCTAGAAAAGAATTAGTAGACAAGCTTCTTCAATATAAAAAATTTAAAGCAGTAGCTGAATTTTTGAAAAAGAGAGAGATAGGCTTAGAAAAAATGTTTGGAAAAAAACCAGAGATAATTGAACAAGTTAATATGAGTACAAGTCCGGAACAATTTTTAAAGGGAATTACTATGTTAGATTTGTATCGGGTTTACAGTCATCTTATGGATAGCTATGTAAATAAACTTAACAACGGAAATGTCATGGGCAGGGAAATATCCTTAGATAAGTTTAAATTACAGGATAAGATGTTATATATACGAGAAATTATTCAAACTAAGCCTCAAATTAGGTTTTCTGTTGTTTTAAAAAAATGTTCTTTTAAAATAGAGAAGGTCGTAACCTTTATTGCACTTTTAGAACTTATAAAACTTAAAGTAGTATCCGTAATACAGTATGAAAATTTTGATGAAATCTATGTGGAAAGGATAATTGAAAATGAGAAATAATAATGAGGAAAGTACTAGCAGCGAAATTACTCAAGAAAAGGACTTAACAAAAGATGAATATTTTTCTATAATAGAATCATTATTGTTTGTATCTGGTGAACCTCTTACTCTTAAGCAAATTGCTTCAATAATGAAACTCAGTAGTAAAGGTACAAAGGATTTACTTAAGGATATGACAGTTAAGTACAGACAGAAATCTAGAGGAATAAAAATTTTAAACAGTGAAGATAAGTACAGTTTAGTTACTAAAACGGAAAATAGTTATTATGTTGAAGAATTACTTGGGAATAACTCAAGACAATCCCTATCTCAAGCATCCCTGGAAACTTTAGCTATTATTGCTTATAAACAGCCTATAACTAGAATAGATATAGATGAAATAAGGGGAGTAAAAAGTGATAGGGCAATATCAACTTTGGTTGAAAGAAAACTGATAAAAGAAAATGGAAGATTGAGTGTACCTGGGAGGCCTATACTATATGGTACTACGGAAGAGTTCTTGAAATATTTTGGGCTTGAAAATATAAATGAAATTCCGAGTATTGAGGAATTTCATCTTGATTAATTTAGGTGTATTCAAAAAATTATAGTGTATTATGGTAAGTGAAGAAGAAATGACTATTCCTCTTCACTTTTTTCTTCTTCCTTCTTCTTATCAGAGTTATGCTTGGATTTTGAAGATTTAGAATTCATCATTCCCCTTATTACATCCATTACTTGTGGAATTGAATCTACTATTTTATCATAGGTATTATTTTGGTCTAAAGATAAAAGTCTTATAGAGTCACCTTTTGTGACTAAAAAAGCCACAGGTTTTACCGTAACTCCAGCTCCTGAGCCACCACCAAAAGGATATTCTGGATTAGGTGATTCTTCATGGCTTACGTCGAATTCGCTTCCTCCAGATGCAAACCCAAAGGATACCCTTGAAATTGGTATTATAAGAGAACCGTCTTTTGACTCTACAGCATCGCCTACTATGGTATTTACATCTATCATATCTTTTAAATTTTCCATAGTGCTTTTTAATAAATTTTCTATAGGATGATTATCCATAAAAATTCCTCCTTTACTATTCGTTCTTAGTTATTAATTCTTAACTCAAAAATATGCATAGATTATAGTTTTTTTACACTTTTAGCTGTGCTTAAATAGTTTTATATACATATAAATAACTTTAGCTAAACTAATGTAAATTATACTTGATATTTCTAAATTAAAATAAAAACAGTTAAAAACAGGTTTTATTTTAATTTCTTTTTTCTTCACTACAAAAATGTTTTTAATTAGAGCAAATATAAAAGTGATTAATGTTGGTATAAGCCCATAAGTTATGGCAGTATAGGCTGCATCATCTAACCCATAAATGAGTTTTACCTTAATTTTTATATGGGGTTTAAATTTTAATTTTTTAAGGGACTTCAAATTTACTTTGAAATTATTTATGAGGGATGAGGACTTTTTCTTTCCTTCAAGAGGGGGTTTGTTATGTTTTAAATTAATTTTATCTATAACATTTAAATTATAGATTTTTAGTGAGAAGGTTTTATTGCTATAGTTCATTTTTATTTTAAGAGGTATAGGAATAAATACCAAAACAAATAATATTAAGATAAATAAAATAAGTAATTTAATCAATATTTAAATCCCCCCATTTAAAAGGTTTTATTATTAATAATTATTACCTTAATAGTGAATTATATACTAATTTAGAATGAGTTTTACTAGTAATATATTTGCTTTGGGGAAAAATACTTAATAATCTATTGAGAGGAAGGAGATAAACTATAGAAATTATGAAATTAAAAAAGAGTTTATCATATATAGTAATAATATTTATAACTTTTAATATTTGCAGCTATACTGCGTTTGCAGATGATAAAAATTCATCTTTTCGAGAACCTAATATAAATGCACGCTGTGCCATAGCTATGGATAGTAGATCGAAAGTAGTTATGTATCAAAAAAATGCTTCTGAATTAGTACCGATGGCAAGTACAACTAAGATAATGACAGTACTAGTTGCAATGAAATATGGAAAATTAGATAAAAAAGTACAAATATCATCTAGATCGTCAGGGATAAGGGGATCTGTGGTAGGTTATAAAAAAGGAGAAAATATAACTTTAAAGGAACTTCTATATGGACTTATGTTGAGGTCAGGAAATGATGCGGCTATAGCTATTTCAGAAGGTGTAAGTGGAAGTGTAGAAGAGTTTGTAAAACTTATGAATGAGTATGCTAGCGAAATAGGAGTAATAAATACCCACTTTAAGACGCCTCATGGACTAGACAAAGAAGAGCATTATTCCACAGCTTATGATCTTGCAGTACTTACATCTATAGCTAAAAACAATGCATTGTTTAATGAAATTGTTAGTTCAAAAGATGTGGATGGATCCCAAAATGGATTTACAAGAAGTTATCACAATATCAATAAAATTCTTTGGAAAATTCCAGATGCAAATGGAGTTAAGACAGGTTATACTGGTAAGGCAGGAAAATGTTTAGTTACATCTACAAAAGTTCAAGGAAACGATGTTATAATAGTAGTTTTGAATTGTCCTAGAAGATGGGAAGAAACGGAAAAAATATATAAATATGTTGATAAAAATTTTAAGTTTAACAAGTTATTTTCTAAAGGAGATAAAGTTCTAGAGCTAAGAGTAAATAAAAAAGATTTAAAGTTAGAGTGTGAAGATGATGTTATAGTGCCTATAAAAAATGGATTCAAGTGCAGTGTTAAAATTATAAAACCTCAAAGAATAAAATATTCAATTAACGAGGGTGATAGAATAGGAATGCTTTGTATATATGAAGGGGATAAAAAGATATATAGTACGTCCCTTAGAGCTTCCAATAGCATAAAAGTGAAAAAATTTATGAAATGGACCTTTTAACTTAGAAATTCTATAGATTTTCTAAGTAGAAAGTTTACTTATACCAGCCATATACTAACAAAAATCATCACACTAAAAACTTTTTATAAGTCTAAAGTTCAGTATTTAGAAAATCTAAAGAAGCTTATATAAACAGAGTTCTTGGCATCAGATGGAGTTTTGACTCCACCTGATGCTTAGAAATCGTTATCCAGGGACGTATCTGCTCTTTATTCCCACTTGGATAAGTGGGAATATTAGAGCAGATAGTCATCGGATAAACTCGTACCTCAGACATATATAAGCTCCTAAGATTTTCTAAAATACTTCGCTAAGACTTATAAAAAAAGTTTTTAAGTGTGATTTCCATTTTGTTAGTATATTTTATATATAAGTTAAAATTTCAAGGTGTGATAAGGAGAGGCTATATCCCTGGGTACGTTCAACTAAGGGACTGTTCAAAGCAATCTAAAAATTGCTATTGAAACACCACCAAATTTCATTTAATCTAAGTTTCTTTAGATTTTCTGTGACAGTAGAAAATCTTCTTTAATTGTGAACTAATTACTTCCATTTAACGACAGAAAAAAAGTTCTTCTTTTTTTGAGTCTTCTAGTAAAGTGAATCTTTTTGTAGAATACGGATCGTTTTCTTTTATACTTTTTAAAGCATTTTCTAGAAACTTATCACTAAATTTAATTTGGAAATCTTTTTTAATTTCATTATATATAGTATATTCTATATGAGGTGGAGTAGTATCTACTATATAAATCGGAAAAAGATTTTCTATAGGCTTGTTTACAAGTGCATATTGATATAGTGAAGCATCGACAATAATACCTCGGTATATATTAAAACAATGGGCAAAACTTCTACTGTAGTGTTCATTTATGTAGATACGCAATATGCCTTGCATAGCAGGAACATCCATATCTTCATGTTTGCAAATTTGACATATAAGGGAAGCTATTAAAGGACCATTATTTGAAATAGTATATTTATTAATGCAATATTTACATACATTTTCTAAAAAAGTTTTCTCAGAAATGCTCATATCTATTATCATCTCCTAATTTTAAAACCTAATATATTTATTAAATCATATTTTGATATGTAAATAAACAAGTTTTTATGCAATTTTGAAAAAGGTAATTTGCATAAAACTGCTTGAAATCAATAGTTAGCGTAATAGTTATTCTTTTAGCATACATTAAGTAAGCAAAATTGATATGTAATAATTATGTATAATTATTACATATATTCAATATTATATTAGAAAAAGTACTTTGTTTTAAGTATAAAGTAAAAAATCAAACATAAATATAACAAAAATTGTTAATTTTTTATATCAATAATTTTTATTATATTATTTTAATTAAATTTTTCACATGTATAATTAAAAGTAAGATAGAGATAGTTAGGATATTTTAGTGCATTTATTTAGATAAAAAATATGTATACAAGATTAGAAAAAAATTATAACACATAATAGTTGCATTGAAGGTAATACTGTTCAATATCGATACAGATAAAAAAATTTATAATACAGAAGAAAAAAATATAAATTTGTGGTATAATATAAAATATAATAATTTAGATTTACACCCCGTGAAAACGCTAACAAATAAATAGGGAGATGTATTATATGAAAAGAGAATCGGAGGGTATTGTAATTGAAATAAGTGAAAGTATTGCAAAAGTAAGAGCTAGTAGACACGGAGATTGTAAAAGCTGTGGTGCTTGTCCTGGTGATAATGCTATAGTTGTAGATGCAAAAAATCCGGTTGGAGCAAAACCTGGTCAACATGTTATTTTTGAAATAAAGGATGCAAATATGTTATGGGCTGCCTTTATTGTATATATACTACCGCTTATTGGAATCTTTATAGGTGCATTAATAGGAACATGGATAGGTGGAAAATTAGGTCATTCTTTAAGAGAGTTTCAAATAGGTGGGGGAGTAGTATTTTTTATTTTATCATTGATATATGTAAAAATATTTGATAGATCTACAAGCAAAAATGAAAATGCAAAACCAGTAATCACAAAGATATTGTATTAAGTAATTTGTGTACAAACTTTAATTAATAAGAGTATCTTTTAAAGTTAACTGACATTTAATAGATAAATTGTCATTATATATTATTTCCTATAGTATATAATTTTATAACGGATTATGGAAAATTCTATAATCTGTTATAAAAATTATGTTTATATTTATTTTGCAGTTTCGTTTATATACATGCTGTAAAAATTATTGAAAGAGGTGTTTAAGAGTGTTAAAAAGTTTTCGAGGTGGAGTACACCCGGATGATAGCAAAAAGTACACAGCTAATAAACCTATAGAAATAGCACCTATACCAGACAAGGTGTTTATTCCCGTTAGACAGCATATAGGTGCTCCTACATCTCCTGTAGTACAAAAAGGAGATGAGGTAAAAAAGGGACAACTTATTGCGAAGAGTGATGCTTTTGTTTCAGCCAATATATATGCATCTACTTCTGGAAAGGTTGTAGATATAGGAGATTACCCACATCCTGGTTTTGGAAAGTGTCAAGCTATAGTTATTGAAAAAGATGGAAAAGATGAGTGGGTAGAAGGAATACCAACTTCACGTAATTGGAAAGAGCTAAGTGCAAAAGAAATGCTTGGAATAATAAGAGAAGCAGGCATTGTAGGAATGGGAGGCGCAACTTTTCCTGTTCATGTTAAACTTGCACCACCACCAGATAAAAAAGTAGATGTTTTTATTTTGAATGGTGCTGAGTGTGAACCTTATTTAACTGCAGATTATAGGTCCATGTTGGAAAAATCAGATAAGGTAGTTGCTGGAGTTCAAATAATTATGAAAATCCTCAATGTGGAAAAAGCATTTGTAGGTATTGAAGATAATAAACCAGATGCCATAGAAGCTATGAAAAAAGCTTTTGAAGGTACAAAAGTACAAGTAGTAGGCCTTCCTACTAAGTATCCTCAGGGTGCTGAAAAAATGCTTATAAATGTTTTGACAGGTAGAGAAGTTCCATCAGGTGGATTGCCTGCAGATGTAGGTGCGGTTGTTCAAAATGTAGGTACATGCATAGCAATAAGCGATGCAGTGGAGAGAGGAATTCCACTTATACAGAGAGTTACAACTATAAGTGGAGGTGCTATTAAAGAGCCTAAAAATATATTAGTTAGAATTGGAACTACATTTAAAGATGCCATTGATTTTTGTGGAGGATTTAAGGAAGAACCAGTTAAAATAATTTCAGGTGGACCTATGATGGGATTTGCCCAATCAAATTTGGATATTCCAATAATGAAGGGTTCATCAGGAATACTTGGTTTAACTAAAAATGATGTAAATGATGGAAAAGAATCTTCTTGCATTAGATGTGGCAGATGTCTAAAAGCCTGTCCTATGCACTTGAATCCAAGTATGTTAAGTATTCTTGGACAAAAAGATTTATATCAAGAAGCTAAGGAAGAATATAATCTTTTGGACTGCGTAGAATGCGGCAGCTGTGTATATACATGTCCTGCTAAACGAAGAATTGTACAGTATATTAGATATTTAAAATCAGAAAATAGAGCTGCAGGGGCAAGGGAAAAGGCTAAAGCAGAAAAGGCTAAAGAAAAGAAAGAAAAAGAAGAGGTCTTAAAATAATAAAGGAGTGATAATAAAATGGCGGAAGCACAGATAAAGAAAAATATTTTTACTATTTCGTCATCACCTCATGTTCGTTGTGATGAATCTGTTTCTAAGATAATGTGGAGTGTCTGTTTAGCACTAACTCCAGCTGCGATTTTTGGCGTATTTAATTTTGGAATTCATGCTTTAGAAGTAATTATAACAGGAATTATAGCTGCTGTAGTTACAGAGTACCTTGTAGAAAAAGTTAGAAATAAACCTATAACTATTACAGATGGAAGTGCTTTTTTAACAGGACTTTTACTTTCTATGTGTTTACCTCCTGATATTCCACCTTATATGGTAGCTATAGGATCTTTTATAGCAATAGCAATAGCTAAACATTCTATGGGAGGACTTGGTCAGAACATATTTAATCCAGCTCATATTGGAAGGGCTGCACTAATGGTTTCCTGGCCTGTAGCAATGACAACATGGTCAAAATTAAGTGCCAGTGGTGTAGATGCTGTAACCACAGCAACTCCTCTTGGAATTTTAAAGCTTCAAGGTTATTCAAAATTACTTGAGACTTTTGGAGGTCAAGGTGCACTTTACAAGGCAATGTTCTTAGGTACTAGAAATGGAAGTATAGGAGAAACTTCTACAATATTACTTGTTTTAGGTGGACTTTATCTAATATATAAAAAATATATTAACTGGCAGATTCCAGTAGTAATGATCGGTACTGTAGGAATACTTACCTGGGCTTTTGGAGGAACTACGGGACTTTTTACAGGAGATCCTGTATTTCATATGATGGCAGGCGGACTTGTAATTGGAGCTTTCTTTATGGCTACTGATATGGTAACAATTCCTATGACTATTAAAGGACAGGTTATTTTTGCATTAGGTGCAGGTGCGCTTACATCACTTATAAGATTAAAAGGTGGTTATCCAGAAGGCGTATGTTATTCAATATTACTTATGAATGCAGTTACTCCTCTAATAGATAAGTTTACACAGCCAGTTAAATTTGGGACAAGGAGGTAAGCTTTAATGGCTAAAGATAAAGATCAAAATAGTATTTTTGCAATTACTAAGAACTTAACCATTACGTGTTTTATATCTGGAATTATAATAGCTGCGGTTTATTATGTAACATCACCAGTGGCAGCACAAAAACAAGTTCAAATACAAAATGATACCATGAAAGTTTTAGTCAATGATGCTGATAAATTTAATAAAGTAAATGGTAAAAAGGATTGGTATGCAGCTCAAAAAGGAAACAAGACAATTGCATATGTTGTACCTGCAGAGAGTAAAGGTTACGGTGGAGCTATAGAGCTATTGGTAGCTGTTACTCCAGATGGAAAAGTAATAGATTTCAGCATTGTATCTCATAATGAAACTCCAGGACTTGGAGCAAATGCTTCAAAGGATTCTTTTAGGGGACAGTTTAAGGATAAAAAGGCGGATGCCTTAACAGTTGTAAAAGATAAGTCTAACACTAAAAACATTCAAGCTATGACAGGAGCTACAATTACGTCAAAAGCTGTAACTAAAGGAGTTAAAGAAGCTGTTGGGCAAGTTACTACGTTTACGGGAGGTAAGTAATTATGAAGAATTTGTGGAATATATTTAAAAAAGGATTGATTGCAGAAAACCCCATATTCGTACTTGCACTTAGTTTGTGTCCAGCACTGGCAACTACAAGTACAGCTGTAAATGGATTTACCATGGGGCTCTGCGTGCTATTTGTTATAACTTGTAATAATACTGTGGTTTCTATAATTAAGAATTTTGTAAATCCTAAGGTACGTGTACCTGTATATATCACTTGTATAGCAACTATAGTTACAGTAGTGGAACTTGTTATGCAGGCTTATGCACCTCTATTATATAAGCAATTGGGAATTTATTTAGCATTGGTAGTTGTATTTGCTATAATACTTGCCCGTGCAGAGACATTTGCATCTAAAAATCCTGTAGTTCCTTCTTTCTTTGATGGACTTGGAATGGGATGTGGATTTACTTTGGCACTTACTATAATAGGAATGATACGTGAATTATTTGGATCTGGAGCTATATTTGGTTTTAATGTATTTGGGGCTTCATATAATCCAGCTTTGATTATGATACTTCCACCTGGAGGATTCATACTTATAGGATATTTAGTTGCTATAGTAAAAGTTTATAACCAACATATGGAGAAAATTAAAATGCAAAAATTAGAACAAGCAAATGGAGGTGAAGCATAATGGCATCTTACCTTACTCTTTTTATAAGTGCAGTAGTTGTAAATAACTATGTTTTAACAAGGTTTTTGGGACTTTGTATATTCTTTGGTGTTTCTAAGAATTTAAATGCTTCTGTAGGTATGGGTATGGCTGTTACTTCTGTTATTACTATGAGTTCAATATTGGCCTGGGTAGTATATCATTTTGTACTTATACCATTTAATTTAACTTTCTTGAAGACAGTAGTTTTTGTACTTCTTATTGCTAGTTTTGTACAGCTTTTGGAGACTATTATTAAAAAGCAGGCACCAGCCCTATATAATATGTGGGGAATATACCTTCTTTTAATAGCTACAAACTGTATAGTACTTGCTGTACCTATATTAAATGCTGATTCTAACTTTAATTTTTTACAGAGTGTTGTTAATGCGATAGGATCTGGGCTAGGCTTTGCTATGGCTATAATTTTGATGGCAAGCCTTAGAGAAAAATTGAGATTAGCAGATGTACCTAAACCTTTAGAAGGTCTTGGAGTAGCTTTTATTTTAGCAGGAATGTTAGCCCTAGCTTTCCTTGGTTTTTCAGGTATGATTTCTATGTAGAAAGGAGCTAATAAAATGAATACTGTAATTATGATTTTAGTTGTAATGACTGTTATAGGTCTTATATTTGGACTTGTTTTAGCCTATGTAAATAAAAGATTTGCAATGGAAGTAAATCCACTTGTGGACTTAGTAGAAGATGTACTTCCAAAAGGCCAATGTGGAGGGTGTGGATTTGCAGGATGTAAAGCTTATGCAGAAGCTGTTGTTTTAGATGAGAGTGTACCTCCAAATCTTTGTGTACCTGGAAAAGCAGCAGTTGCAGAACAGGTGGCAAAGTTAACGGGTAAATCTGCTCCACCTATTGAACCTAGAGTTGCACATGTAAGATGTGGTGGAGATTGTACAAAGGCAGTTAAAAATTTTGAATATGAAGGTATACATGATTGTGTAGCTGCAAATTTACTTGAAGGTGGACCTAAAGCTTGTAAATATGGATGTCTGGGATTTGGGACATGTGTAAAGAGCTGTCCTTTTGGAGCTATGGCAATGGGTTCAAATGGACTTCCAATAATTGATACAGATATATGTACAGGTTGTGGTACCTGTGTAAGCGCGTGCCCAAAACAGGTACTTGGATTTAGGCCTGTAGGTTCTAAAGTAATGGTTAATTGTAATTCTAAAAATAAAGGTGGAGCTGTACGTAAGGCATGTAGTGTAGGATGTCTTGGATGTGGATTGTGTGCTAAAAATTGTCCAAATGATGCCATTAAAGTAGAGAACAATCTAGCAGTAGTAGACCAAAGTATTTGTGCGTCATGTAGTGAAGCTACCTGTCTTGCTAAATGTCCTACAGGAGCTATTAAGGCTATTGTAAGCGGTACAGACTTACAACAGCAGAGCAAGAATGAAGCTGCTGCAAATTCATAATGGCAGTGGAACAAAGCTTAAATTTGTTGATATTAATAATATAATTAGAGTAATATCAAGTGATTCTTAGGTTCAGGTGGAGTTTGCTTATAAGGAATACACTTTTCTCCATCTGAACCTTAGAAGAACTTATCCAGGTGCGTAGCAGTGCTTATCCCCCATTTTGAATAAGATGGGGGTGTTAGCAGTGGTAGCAATCGGATAAAAAATGTGCTGCGATTTTGCAGCACATTTTTTATACCTATGGTGGAGTTATTTATTTTTTAATTCTTTAAACATAGGAATTTTATATAAGTTATTAGTTAGAAATTTTACGCACCAACCTATAAAGTATCCTGTGATTATAGCAGAGATTAAAAGCACCGGTAGATATACGTATATTCTAAAGTCTTGAATTACTATAGAAGCTACTAAGAGTTGGCCTATATTGTGAAATATTGCCCCGCATATGCTTATAGTCCATAGACTTAAGGAATTTTTAAAATATTTGTATAGAAGAATCATAACAATGTTACTTAAAATTCCTCCAGCTATGCTGAACATAAAGGTAGACATTGTTCCACCGAACATAGATCCTAGAAGCGTTCTTAAAAACATAATTAGTAAGGCTTCTTTCCATCCTATAAGTATAAGTGCAGCTAGGGAAATTGTATTTGCAAGTCCTAACTTTATTCCGGGAAATAAAACTGGAACTTGAGCTTCTATTATGTAGATGACTAGAGCTATGCTTGTTAGAAAGCTTAAAAAAACCATTTTCCTTGTTTTGTTCATTAATCACACCTTGATTTTAAATATAATTTTAACTGGATATATCATCATATTTAGAATTATTTCCCTCTATTTTAATTATTAATTTATGGGGAAGACATATAATACTTTGACCTGGTTCAGATATCCATCCTGTTTTTACACAAATTTTATCAGGGCAGTCTGCGTCTTTTATGCGTATTTTACCATTTTCTATTTCTATCAAATTATAGTGAGATTTATTGTACTTTACTGTAAGTTCTTTTGCGGTTTTTACTTTAGTTAAGTCTATTGTATCTATAATTTTACCATCTTGCTTTATTACAGCTATTTTATGTGAACCCTTTACATATGAACGGTATATAAATACTCCAGCACAACTTGCAATTATTAGTATTAAAATTAATACTGCAGCAATCTTATCCCCTTTTTTCATACAAACACTCCCATACTTTGTATAATTACAGAAAATTAATTGGTAACCTCTCTATGATTTTACTATAACAAAAGGGCATTTACAATGTTACTGTAGTAAAAACTTAAATTTTAGTGTGATAAACTATTAGAACAGCTGTAAATAGAGTTAATCCCTAAAGGATACGGCCTTCTAAGTGCTGAAGAACTTAGAAGCCTGTTAATAAGCATCAGATGGAGTTAAAACTCCATCTGATGCTTAGAAATCTGTTTATCTGTGGTTCTGAAAAATTCTGTAGTTATGAGTAGAAAAAATAAAAAATTTAGTATAAGCTTATATATCGTTTTTAATGTAAATAACTGTTGCCATCTAGAGGAATTAGAACTTGAAGTTTAGGATCACGTGATACATTACCTACGGCATATACGCTGTAAAATCTGTTTGAAATAATTCTGATGTTTGGAATATAAAGAACTTTTTTACCAGAATCAAAGGTAAATACTTCTAATGTATATTTGCCAGGCCTTACAGGAAGATATTTAGTAATTCCTTTATAGGATACATTTGGAAACAATACATTTCCATTAGGCAATTTTACATCTACACTAGGTGCGTCTGGGGAAAGATGGACAAATCTTATAAAAGCTTTACCTGGTATCTTAGGACGTCTTACATCTTCTATAGATAGTAAACCCATATTTGGATAATTGCCTATAGAAGAAATAGTAAATATTTTTCCAGCAGGTATAGGCAACCTTTTATCCAAAATAGGATTCAAATTATTTCCTGATGGGAAAATTTTTATGTTGTATACCCCTGAAGGCACACTTACATAATCAGAGAAAGATTTATAGGTTAAATTTTTGAAGATACGTCTATCATTTAAATACACATCTATTGCAGGAGAATTAGGACTGGCATTTAAAAACCTTATATAAGAAATAGGATCTATTTCAGGCATTCTGTAAAAACTTTCATAGCTGTAATAAGGGCAAATAAACATTACAGTCACCTTTCATTAAATTGATACACTAATAATATATGTGTATTTTAGTATCTGTGATACAATAATAAAGTACTTTAATACTCATTGAAAATATATTTTCCCAAATAATATAAATTTAATGAAGCAGGTACTTTGCTCATATCTATATAATCTACAGGATAATTTCCATCCCAGGGATATATTGATAGATATTTTTCGTTATATACGTTTATCACCAGTTTTTCTTTATTAAAAGTAAAATAAATTATGTAGGCAGTTTTTTGTGGAAGGTCTTTTGGTTTATTTATAAAACTGGTCTTATTTAGATACTTTAACATGTTTTTTATATCTGTAATATTTTCATCCTTTAGTTCTGTTTCGTTGTGAAAATTATTTTCTTCTATAATGCATTTTAGAGAGGAAGACATAGTAAGATTTTTAGCAAGTAAATTGGTATAATAAAAGTTGTTAGGTTTTTTTGTAGAAAACATGTAATTATCTAATTTATAACTGCATCCTGAAAATGTAATAATTATAATTAAAAGTGTACTTAAAAACATAAAAATTTTTTTCATTTATATCACCTGACAAAAGTATTCTAGATAAAGTTATGTTTGCATTTTGCAGTTTATACCATATAAGATAAAAATTAAAGAGTTATATCAAGTGATTCTTAGGTTCAGATGAAGTTTGCTTATAAGGATGACTTTCTCCAGTTGAACCTTATTAACAGTATTCTTAGTGTCTTTAGCACTTAGAATACGTTATCCTTTAGGGTAAGAGCTTATCCAGGCGCGTAGCAGTGCTTATCTCCCACTTTCGTAGAAGGTGGGGGGTTAGCAATGGTAGCGATCGGATAAAAAATTTTTATAGTTAAAAGGAGAGATGGGATACCAATGAATTATAAAATCATTGCAATGGATATGGATGGTACGCTTTTAAATGATGATAAATCTATATCGGAATATAATGAAGAAATGATACATAAAGCGATGAAATCAGGTGTTAAGGTGGTTATATCGTCTGGCAGACTTCCTGTAACATTAGGATTTTATATAGATACAATATTTAAAAATCAGCCTGTAATATGTTGTAATGGAGCTATAATACTTGATGAAAATAAAAATATTATAAAATCAAATTTATTAGACAAAGAGGCTATTCTAAAAGTTATAGACATTTTAAGAGAAAAAAAGGATACATATTATTATTTTTACAGTGACAGTATACTATATAGTGAAAGAGTTAGTCATGCCACAAGAAAGTTTTATGGATTTAATGAGAAGATGGATAAAAATTTTAAACTGGAAATAAAAATTATAAAAGATTCTAAAGAGTTCATACAAAACAATGGTTCATGTATAAATAAAATAGTAGTAATAGATAAGGATATAGATTATTTAAATGAGTTGAGAGAAAAGATAAATAAAGTATCTAAAATTGATACTACAAAATCAGATATACATAACATTGAAATAATCAGTAAAGGTGTTTCTAAGGGGAGTGGATTGAAGTTCTTGGCAGATTATTACCACATACCTCTAAATGAATGTATAGCTGTGGGAAATGATGAAAATGATGAAAGTATGATAAAAGAAGCAGGTCTTGGAATTGCTGTGGCCAATGCCAGGGAGTTTTTAAAAAAGTCTGCAGATTATGTGACAGAAAAGGATAACAATAATGGAGCAATAGGTGAAATTATAAAAAAGTTTTTATATTAAGTCAAAATTTTATATGTGCGAAAGCTGAGAGTTTTATTATTCTGAATTATATTAGGAGTGATATTTTTGAAAGAAAAAAAACAAATTCAAACTAGATTGAAAAAGATAGAGGGACAGATAAAGGGTATTGAAAAAATGATTGAAAATGATATGTGTTGTAAGGATGTTTTAATACAAATTGCAGCAGTGAGAGCAGCAGTAAACAAAGTGGGAGGGTTGATGATACAAAACTATGCAAAAACCTGTCTTTTTGAAGAAGGGGACACGAGATGCAAGAGTGAAAAAATAGAGTCTTTAGTATCAACCCTCACTATGTTTTTAAAATAGAGATAGCTATATTTAACAATGCCATTTAAATTTTTTATCCTTAAACAATTTCTTTTTAAAAAGTGAAGAAGCTTTAAAGACAGAGGATACAAAAAATACACCTACGGCTATAGTTCCTGCAGTAGCCAGTGTTTTAAGACCGGTTGAAAGGGAAGCATTTATGTTGCCTTGTATAGATTGAAGCATTGCGTTATACATACCTCCTCCAGGTACTAGAGGAATAATTGCCCCTATGACGAAAGTTGTTACAGGTGTTTTTAGCATACGAGCCATTATTTCAGAATAAGTAGATGCAAATACTGAAGCTATGAAAAAGCAAGCTGCATTTGAAGAACTTATATGGGAGGAGCTAATTAAATATACAAACCAGGTTAACCCACCTCCTAGGGAGGTAAATATTAAATTTTTACCTCGTACATTCTCTAGTATATTAAAACCAAGGGTGGCAATTAAAGTATATACAGAATTTATTATTATACTTGTTATCATAATTTAAATCCTCCTAAAATAATCCACAATCGCAATATAACACCAGTACCGGCTGCAATTGCTACTGCAACTAAAAAAGCTTCTAGTCCCCTTGAAATTCCCGAGATTAAATCTCCTGATATTGTATCTCTTATAGCATTGGTTATTGCAAGACCAGGGACTAATAGCATAATAGAACTTATTATTATGGTATTAGTATGGGATGCTATATGAAGTTTAGTACACATAAGTGCTATTAAGGCAGCAGTAGCTCCACATATTATGTTTATGAAAAATTCATTTGTCTGAAGAGAATTGAGACCTGTGGAAATCAAGCTTATAAGGCAGCCTATAATAAAAGATATTATGAAATCTACTATATTACCTCCATAGGCTAGACAAAGAAAACTTACGGCAACTCCAGAGAACAGAACATTTGCTCTAAAAGGATAAGGTTTCACTGAATCTATTTTAGACAACTTGTTCTCAATTGAATCTAGAGTATAGCATTGGTCTTTAATATGTCTGGAAACGTTGTTTACTTGGGATATTTTTTCTAAGTTTAAGGTTCTTTGCTTTACTCTTTTTACAATCGATATAGTCTGATTATATTCATCTGATGCTGAAACTATAATTACATTCAAAGTTACAAAAGCATCTACATCACATATGTCATAACTTTTACATATCCTGGTTATAGTTTCTTCTACCCTATATATTTCAGCTCCACTTTTTAGCATTATTTTTCCCGCATAAGCAGCCAAATTTATTATTCTATTTATATCCATGCTTAATCTCCCTATACCAAAAATAAACTATGCATTTATATA
Source organism: Clostridium ragsdalei P11 (assembly GCF_001675165.1). Classification (GTDB taxonomy): domain Bacteria; phylum Bacillota; class Clostridia; order Clostridiales; family Clostridiaceae; genus Clostridium_B; species Clostridium_B ragsdalei. The sequence continues at coordinate 206,465 of NZ_LROS01000011.1, read as the reverse complement.
GCATAAAAATTCTATCACCTTATAGCAATAATGGCAATACTGGAATATTAAAAACTATACTTGTGTAAAAGGAACTTATAAAGTAATATATTAATAAAGTTAAGCACTAGACAGTATAATTCTTTATTATAGGTAATTATACTGAAAATTTTTTGAAAAAGGAGAGAAAAAAATGGATTTTAGTAGCCTTAAAAATGGAGACAATGCTGTTTATCAAATAATCAAAGAAGAGTATGGAAGACAGGAAAATGGTATAGAACTTATTGCATCAGAAAATTTTACTAGTAAAGCTGTAATGGAAGCAATGGGTTCTTTTCTTACAAATAAATATGCTGAAGGGTATCCTGGAAAAAGATATTATGGAGGATGCTTTGTAGTTGATAAAGTTGAAAATTTAGCTAAAGAGAGAATGAAAGAACTATTTGGAGGAGAACACTTTAATGTTCAGCCTCACTCAGGGTCACAGGCTAACATGGCAGTTTACATGTCAGTTTTGAAACCAGGGGATACGGTTATGGGGATGAATTTAAGTCATGGAGGCCATTTAACTCATGGAAGTAAAGTTAGTTTTTCAGGAAAATTATATAATTTTGTTTCTTATGGGTTAAGCAAGGAAACAGAGAGAATTGACTATAATATGATAAGGGAGCTGGCACTTAAACATAGACCTAAGATGATAGTTTCTGGAGCAAGCGCTTATTCAAGAGAGATAGATTTTAAGACAATAAAAGATATATGTGATGAAGTTGGAGCTTATATGATGGTAGATATGGCTCATATTGCAGGATTAGTTGCAGCAGGAAAGCACATGTCACCAGTACCTTATGCAGACTTTGTTACTACTACTACACATAAGACACTTAGAGGACCTAGGGGAGGAGCTATAATTTGTAAAGAAAAATATGGTAAAGACCTTGATAAAACTATATTTCCTGGAATACAAGGGGGACCTTTAATGCATATTATAGCAGCTAAAGCAGTTTGTTTTGGTGAAGCATTAAAAACTGAATATAAAGACTACATAGACCAGGTTGTTAAAAATGCAAAAATTTTGGGAAAAGAACTTGTAAAATATGGATTTAGACTTGTAAGCGGTGGAACTGACAATCATCTTCTTTTAGTAGATCTCACAAATAAAAATATAACAGGAAAGGACACTGAGGAAATCCTAGAAAAAGTAAGCATAACAGTAAATAAAAATGCAGTTCCTTTTGATAAATTGGGGGCAAATATTACAAGTGGAATTAGAATAGGTACTCCAGCGGCAACTACAAGAGGCTTTAAAGAAGAGGAAATGAAGAAAATAGCTTATTTTATAAACAGTGCTGTAGAGAACAGAGATGGTGATCTTTCTAAAATTAAGGAAGAAGTAGTTGAACTATGTCATAAGTTTCCTCTATATAATGTGAATTTATAAACAGAGTTCTTGTCATCAGATGGAGTTTTAACTCCATCTGATGCTTATTAACAGGCGTCTTAGTGCTTTAGCACTTAGAAGGCGTTACCCTTTAGGAAAAATCGTTATCCAGGGACGCAGCTGATCGCAACGTAAACTTGGAGAAAAGCAGATATCCCAAATCTTTGATTTGGTGATAGTCGCTTTCGCTGTGTGCAAGCAGATATTCCAAATCTTTGATTTGTGCGGCTAATTTCATATATAGTAAATATTACATAAGGCTTAATATATTTTCACCTAGCACTAATTGCTTTTTACCATTATCTTCAATTACTGCTTCTACCATAGTTCTTGATGCTAGGGGATTTCCCCAGGGAGCATCCGAACTAAATAGAACTCTTTCTGGAAGTGCTTCCACAGCTAACTTTAACGCAATAGTTGCATAAACTGCAGATGTATCTAAATATATATTATTTATTTCCTTGGCAATTTCAATAGTATCAAGCCAGTTAAGTCCTCCCATATGGCCAAGTATTACAGGTATATTTGGATTTAATTTAGCTAAATTTGCTATACCTTTTATGTCACTTAAAGTTAAAGGACTAAAGGTGTGAATCCATATAGGTATTGGCTTAAAATTGTTCATTGAGTTGAATACAGTTTTAAGTAAGTTCGTACATCCAGAAGCAAGAGTAAATTCACCAATACCTATAAAGTTGTTTCTTATAATTTGATCTTCAATAAAATAGCTAGTTTCATCTTCCGAAATACCAACTGGAACACTTCCAAATCCCTTGAACCTCTTAGGGGTGTTTTTTACAACTGAAGCTAATTCTTTATTTATAATTTTCCTTGATTCTAAAGAATTTGTATTACCAACTAAGATATTGTTTAAAGCTAATATGCCATTTTTAACTTCACCTACTGTTTTAGCACCTTCTGGGTGTATTGATGTGGCAAATAAAATAGTTAAATTAACCTTTGCTTCATCCATCATCTCAATTTGTTTTTTTGTAGGTAGTATTACATGTTCATGGCTGTCTATAATCATTTTCATCTATCCCTTCTATATATTGTATATAAAGAGGATAAACCTTAGAGTCGACTCTAAGTCAATGGTGATTTTAAAATTTTTTTATAGATATTTCTCCTGTCTATAGAAACTTCGATTAGTTTATCTAATTCTTCTCTTTCCCTTTTTAGCTTTTGTATGTGAGTGTCCAATATATTTAATCTTTTCTGAATTATATCATGTATATTTAAACCATTTTTAAAATCTTTTATCATACAGCCTTCTTTAATGATTTCCTTGATATCATCAAGTGACATTCCTATTTTTTTGAAAAATATCAAACACTCTAGATACCTTATATCTGATTCTGTAAATATTCTAACTCCATTTTTGTTTCTTTTTAACCATGGTAAAAATCCTATCTTTTCATAATATCTTATGGTATAAGAGGTGAGACCTGTTGCATTTGAAACATCTTTTATGGAATAATATTTCACTATAATTACCAACCTTTCTGATATTTCAATTATACAATAGTTTGTTGAATACTCAACTTTCACACATATAGTATATTGTTTAAAATTGAAATAATATTTTATTATGTTTGTACATACAATTTATATTAAAGGAAGTATAAAGGAAGTATAGTGGGGAGGATATTATTATGATAAAAAGAGGAAGTTTAATTGAAGTGGAAAATACAAAATATTATGATGGTGGACAAATAATTAAGGTATTTTCAAGAGGTGCATGTTTAAGAGATTGTGAGATGGGAGAACAGGCAGAAATAATTACTTTTACAGGACATGTAATTAAGGGCATAGTTTCCAAAAATAGATGCTGTTATAATAGGCATTATAACTTAGGTAAAAATGTAAAGGAAGTATTATCAATTAAGGTTCATTAAAGATAAATAAACTAGCATAGTAGCTAGTTATTTTTTTAATATGATTAATGTAAAATATAATAACTTATAACTATATTATTCACAACGATATATATATATGATATAATATGTACGAACTATTATGACAAAAATGCAAAAAACGTTCGAAAAATAAGTAATGAGGAGAGAGTACAATGAGTGTTAAAAGACTATTTGTAGAGAAGAAAAAAGGATTTGACATAGAAGCTCAAGGCCTTATGAAAGATATTAGAGAAAGCCTCAATATTCATGATTTAGAAAATATAAGAGTAGTAAATCGTTATGATATAGAAAATATTGATGATAGTGAATATGAAAGATCAAAGTATATAATATTTTCAGAGAAAACTGTAGATGAAATATATGAAGAAGAATTACAAGCTGAAACGAATGCTAAAATTTTTGCCGTAGAATATCTTCCAGGTCAGTATGACCAAAGAGCTGACTCTGCATCTCAATGTATTCAAATATTAACCCAGAGTGAGAAAACTCAGGTTAAATCTTCAAAAGTATACTTACTTTATGGAAACATATCTAAAGAACAATTTATGAAAATAAAAAATTATTGTATAAATCCAGTAGATTCCAGAGAAGCTTCTTTGAAAAAAATAGATCATTTAAGTGAAAAATTAGACGCACCTTCTTCTGTAAAAGTTTTGGATGGATTCATAGAAAAAAATGATGATGAGTTAAAGGACATTTTAAATTCACTTGGTCTTGCTATGAGTTTGGAAGATTTGATTTTTTGTAGAAATTATTTCAAAGAACAAAAGAGAAATCCTACTATAACTGAAATTAAAGTTATAGACACATATTGGTCAGATCACTGCAGACATACTACTTTTACTACCGAATTAAGTAAAGTATCCATAGAAGACGGAAAGTTTTCCAAACCTATAAAAAAATCCTATGAAAATTACTTAAATTTAAGAGATGAGATATATGGGGAAAACAAAAAAACTGAATGTCTTATGGATCTAGCTATTATTGGAATGAAAAAGCTCAGAAAAGACGGTAAATTAAAGGATTTAGACGAATCAGATGAAATAAATGCCTGCAGCGTAGTTGTAGATGCTGATATAAATGGAAAAACTGAAAAATGGCTCGTAATGTTTAAAAATGAAACTCATAATCATCCTACAGAGATAGAACCTTTTGGAGGAGCGGCAACTTGTCTTGGAGGAGCGATTCGAGATCCTCTTTCTGGAAGATCTTATGTCTATCAAGCTATGAGAGTTACCGGAAGTGGTGATCCTAGAACTAAAATAGAAGATACTATAAAAGGAAGGCTTCCTCAGAAAAAAATAACTTTAGGAGCAGCTTCGGGATACAGTTCTTATGGAAATCAAATAGGTCTTGCAACAGGTATGGTTTCTGAAATATATGATGAAGGCTATAGGGCAAAGAGAATGGAAATAGGTGCTGTAATAGGTGCAGCTCCGTTTGAAAATGTAAAAAGGGAAGAACCAAAACCTTCTGATGTGGTAATACTGTTAGGAGGAAGAACTGGAAGAGACGGATGTGGAGGAGCAACTGGATCTTCTAAGAAACATACAGAAACATCACTTATTACCTCAGGAGCTGAAGTGCAAAAAGGTAATCCTGTTACAGAGAGAAAAATTCAAAGACTTTTTAGAAAATCAAAAGTGAGCAAGATGATAAAAAGATGTAATGATTTTGGAGCAGGTGGAGTTTCTGTAGCTATAGGAGAACTTACAAGCGGGCTTAAAATAAATCTGGATTTAGTTCCTAAAAAATATGAAGGATTGGATGGAACGGAACTTGCAATATCGGAGTCTCAAGAACGTATGGCTGTAGTTGTATCAAAGGAAGATGAAAAGAAATTTATAGAATATGCATCAGAAGAAAATCTTGAAGCTACTACAGTAGCAGAAGTTACAGATGACGATAAACTTAAAATGTACTGGAAGGGAAAACTTATTTTAGATTTAAGCAGAGAATTCTTAGATACTAATGGAGTTAGAGCAACTACAGAAGTTGTTATAAAAGCCCCAGAAGAAAATAGTTATTTTGAGAGCAGTAAGCAATACAAGAATATGAATGACGGCGAGATTTTAAATAAGTGGATCGAAACACTAAAGAATTTAAATGTATGCAGTCAAAAAGGACTTGTAGAGAGATTTGATAGCACAATAGGTGCTTCTACTGTATTTATGCCTTTTGGAGGAAAGTATCAAGATACACCAATAGAAGCTATGGCTGCAAAATTACCGGTATTAGATGGTGAAACAAATACAGCTACTTTAATGAGTTTTGGATATAATCCGGATATAGCTAAGTGGAGTCCATTCCATGGAGCTTTGTATGCGGTAGTTGAATCTGTAGCTAAAATTGCAGTTTCAGGTGGAGATGTTAATAGTATAAAGCTAACTTTTCAGGAGTATTTTGAAAGACTAGGTAAAGAACCTATTAGATGGGGAAAGCCACTTTCAGCCCTTTTAGGAGCATTACATGCTCAGAGAGAATTTGAAATAGCAGCGATAGGTGGAAAAGACAGTATGTCTGGAAGTTTTAAAGATATGGATGTACCACCTACTTTAGTATCTTTTGCTGCAGCACTTGGGGAGGCAGATAAACTTGAGTCTCCTGAATTTAAAGGATACAGAAATAATGTAATACTTTTGAAATCCTCTAAAGATGAATTTGAATTACCATATTTTGAAGAACTTAAAAAAATGTATAGTGTTGTAAGTTCTATGATAAGAAAAGGCGAAATATTAGCAGCTTCTACTGTTAAAACAGGAGGAATATGTGAGGCTGTAAGTAAAATGAGTTTTGGAAATAGGATAGGAATGAAATTTACAGAAACTATGAAGGGCGAAGAAATTTTTGCACCAGATTATGGTTCCATAGTTGTGGAAATGGATCCATCTGTAGACTTTGAAAAGAGCTTTAAGGGGCTTTCTTATAAGATTCTTGGTGTTACCCAAAAGGAACAAAGTATCAGTGTAAATGGAATTGAAATGAATATTTCAGATATGATAGGATATTGGGGAAAAACTTTGGAAAGTGTATTCCCTACACATACTGAAGTTGAAGATAAAAAAATAAAGTTTGAGCGTTTTGAAAGCAGACATAAAAATTCTCCAGTTGTGAAAGCTTCTGTACCTAAGGTTATTATACCTGTATTTCCTGGAACTAATTGTGAGTATGATTTGGGAAGGGCTTTTAAAAATGCAGGAGCAGAAGTTGATACTGTTGTAATTAAAAATTTAACTGGAAATCAGATAGAAGAATCAGTAGATCGAATAGTGAGCGGAATAAATTCGTCTCAGATTATAATGCTTCCAGGTGGATTTAGTGCAGGAGATGAACCAGATGGATCAGGAAAGTTTATTGCTACTTTTTTTAGAAATCCTAAAATAGCAGAAGCTGTAATGGAACTTTTAAATAAGAGAGACGGACTTATACTTGGAATATGCAATGGCTTTCAGGCACTTATAAAATTGGGATTGTTACCTTTTGGAGAAATAAGGAATATAGATGAGTCATGTCCTACCCTTACGTATAATAAAATAGGAAGACATGTATCCTGTATAGTAAATACTAGAATTGTTTCAAATTTGTCTCCATGGTTTAGCAATGTATCTGTAGGGGATGTACATTCAATACCTGTTTCCCATGGAGAAGGAAGATTTATAGCAAGTGATTCTGTAATTAAGGGTTTAAAAGATAAAGGTCAAATAGCTACACAGTATGTAGATTTTCAAGGAAATCCAAGTTATGACATAAAGTTTAATCCAAATGGATCATGTTTTGCTGTAGAAGGTATAACAAGTCCTGATGGAAGAATACTAGGAAAGATGGGACATTCAGAAAGAATTGGAGAAAGTGTTATAAAAAATGTTCCGGGAGTAAAAGACCAAAAGTTATTTGAAGCAGGTGTAAATTACTTTAAATTGTAGGTTTTAAAGTTGAAAATTGATGATTAAAAATGAACAGTAAACAAGGATTTTTATCCTCTATGTTGAGGAAATCTTAAATTTGAGATTTATTGATATTTCATTTATCTGATGGCTACCTGCTGTAACACTCCCACTTCTATCAAAGTGGGAGATAACAGTAGCTACGCCCCTAGATAATTCATCTAAATTTAGTGGGAGAACAAACTGCCACTAAGTAAGATTCATTTATAAAGAGAGTTCACAAATTGTGTTCTCTCTTTATTTTATCCATATTTATTAATATGCAGAGAAAAGATTTTAAATATTGGCTGGTTATTTTCATAGGACCGATTAAGCAAATTATAGATTTTCTCCTGATGCTTAAGTAACAAAACTGTTAGCTTTCTGTTATGTTATTCTATGGCTTAGAATTCTAAAAAAAGCTAATATATATATAAACATTTTAAAACAAATTTTTGGATTACTTATATTAAAGTTAGGGAGATGGTGAATAATTGAATATAAAGAAATTCATTTTTAAAAATGAAAATTATTATAAAATTGTAATGATCTTAGGAATGATATTATGCATATTATGGATATTGCTTGTGGACACAAAACCATATTCGGATTTTGACTATTATTATAGACTATCAGTAGATATAGCAAATGGTCTTCCATGGGGGGATACTTATACATCAGTTGGATATTGTATGCTTCTTGGTGGAGTTTTTAAACTTTTAGGGTCAGGTTTATTTAAGGCAAAGCTTTTTAATTTATTTTTAACTTTTGCAAGCTATATACTGTTTTATGGTGTTATAAAAAAAATAAATTTAAAAGAAAGAGATAGAAAGATAATATTTGCATTATTTGTTTTTATACCTAATAACATATTTTATAATAGTTTGGTGGCGACGGAGTCCTTATTTACTACTATACTTATTTTTATTACTTTTATATACTTTAGAGATATTAAACATAAGTATTTTTACATAGGTTTGCTTGTGGGATTAAATGCATTGGTAAAGCCTTTTTTTATTGCCTATTTCTTTGTTATACTTTTATTGGAATTATTAATAGAGAAAAAAATTATTGCTTCTATAAAAAATTCATTAATAGTTTTGATAGTTTGTGCTATCACTATAGCACCATGGATATACAGAAATACAAAGCTTATAGGTCAATATACTTGTATATCTAATAATAAGGGAATTGTCCTATATATAAACAATAATTCTCAAAATAAGATGGGGAGATGGATGCCTGCAGATCAAGTAGAAAATTCTATTGTGAAAACAGAGGAATACAAGAAGGCTAATATGACGCAGAAAAATAAGATGCTCACAAATGCGGCTAAAAAATGGATAAAGTCTCATCCAATGAAATTTATAGAATTAGGTTTCAAAAGATTATGTAATGTATATTTTCTGGGAGATGACATACTTTACAGTACTCATGGAAGCAATATAAGCAGTGCTGCCGAAGCTAATTTATTTGCTTTTACTAATAGTATTAGAAACGTGATTTTTGTGCCAGCTATAATATATATATTAATTTATAGTATGGCAATTTTAAAAGCTATATGGAAAAGAAAAACCCATCTTTTAAATAAATATACTGTATACAATATAATATTGTTTTATATGTTTACATGTGTATATTTTATAACAGAAGGACAGGGAAGATATGCTTTTCCGGAAATATTTATAATGATATACTGTTTTTATTATTCTATAAAGCCTTTAACATATAGGAGTTATTAACTTTATATTTTTAAATCTCAATTATGAAAAATTTGTTTTAAATTTGCATATGTTAGTATAGCTAATACAATATGTTTTTGATATAATATTATATGGAAACATATGTAAAGAAATTATGAGGTAGATAAGATATTATATTGGGGGAGATATTGGTGGCAATACCTATAATCATGACGGATGCATCCTGTGATCTGCCAGGAAGCTTTATGGAAAAAAATAATATACCATTTTTGGGGTTGATGTGTCATTTCAAAAACAAAGATTATGAGGACAATTTTGGTAAATCCTTAAGCTATGAAGAATTTTATAAGGGCCTTGAAAATGGAGAAATTCCATATACATCACAGATAAATGAATACAGGTTTACTGAAAAATTTAAAGAATTGCTAAAACAGAAAAGGCCTATCATATACATAGGAATGTCATCTGGAATAAGTGGAACTTTTAACAGCTCAAAACTAGCAAAGAATGCAATTTTAAGCGAATTTGAAGACGCAGATATAACTTTGATAGACAGTAAAAGTTCTTCTATTGGACTTGGAATTTTAGTATACTACGCTTGCAAGATGGCACAGCAAGGTTTAAGTAAAGATGAGATTGTAAATTGGGTAAACAATAATATGCTAAAGATGAATCATTGGTTTGTGGTAGAGGACTTAAAGCATTTAAAGAGAGGCGGTAGAATATCTTCATCTAAAGCTGTTATAGGTACTCTTTTGGATGTAAAGCCTATTATATACATTGAAAATGAAGGAGAACTTAAAAATGTAACCAATGTTAGGGGAAGAAAAAAAGCTATAAAATACCTGGTAGAAAGATTTAGAGAAAGAGCCTTAGATAATAAAAATCAGGTTATAGGTATATCTCATGGAAATTGTATAGAAGACGCAAAGCTTTTAAAAAATATAATAGAGAGAGAATTTCCTAATAATAAATTTATCATAAACACGTTGGGTATGGGTATGGCTGCTCACTGCGGCAGCGGAATGCTTTCACTTTGTTTTTTGGGAAATAAAAGATGATTGTATTGATTAAGGCATTTTCTTTCAAATGCCTAAATGAATATCGTAAATATAAGAAATTATTACTGTATTTAAATTCAGTAGTAATTTTTTTTGCAAAACATATTGAAATTTTATAAATTAACTGTTATTATATCAATAACGTTTAATTTATCACTACATCGAATTAAAGTGATGCTGTAGTAAAATAAGGAAGTGATACTTGTGACTAATTGGAAAAAGTATATACCTGAGGGAACAAAGGATATTTTGTTTAATGAGTGTGCGGAAAAAGTGAAGATAGAAAATATATTAAAAAAAATCTATATACAAAGTGGATTTATGGAAGTAAAATCACCAACATTAGAATTCTATGATGTGTTTAATGGGGAAAATGCAACTTTACCGCAGGAAAAAATATATAAATTGATTGATAACCAGGGAAGAATTTTGGCTTTGAGAGCAGATATGACTACCCCTATTGCTAGAATTGCAGGTACAAAATTGAAGGAAGTAGTTCATCCTCTAAGACTTTGTTATACTTCCAATGTGTATAGAGTCAGCGAAAGTTTAAATGGGAAAAATAGTGAGATAACTCAATCTGGTATTGAAATAATAGGCATAGAAGGTATCGGAGGAGACGCTGAAGTTATAGTAACAGGAATAAAGGCACTTTTAAGCTGCGGACTTGAGAATTTCAAAATAGAACTTGGACATGCAGAATTATTTAAAGCATTAGTAGATGGTGTAGATTTGGATTATGAAGAAAGAGAGAAACTTAGAAAGAGTATAAATAATAAAAATTTTACTGCTTTAAATAACATACTTCTTGAAAACAAAGATAAATTTGAAGAAAGTTCTTTAAAGTCTTTGGAAGAACTTCCTAAGTTATTTGGTGGAATGGAGGTAATTGAAAGAGCCTCTCATCTTATGGAAGATAACAAGAGAGCATTGAAGGCTTTAGAAAGTATAAAAAAGGTGTATGAGATTGTAAGGAGCATTGGTTTTGAAAAATATCTAGCTCTTGATTTAGGAATGGTACACAACATAGATTATTATACTGGCATAATATTTAGAGGTTATACTCATGGGTTTGGAGGAAATATATTAAGTGGAGGAAGATATGACAATTTGATAGCTCAATTTGGAGATGGTCAGCCTGCTACAGGATTTGCTATGGATGTAGATGGAATAATCACTTCACTTGAAGAAAATGGACAGTTGTGCTGTGAAAAAAATACTAAGGTTCTTGTATATTATGGAGGAGAAAACTTTGGAAAGGCTTATGAAAAGGCTGAAAGCTTAAGAAAGCAGGGTATAGTTGCAGAGTTAAGTCCTTTTAGGGATGAAAGTGAAGCAATAGAATATGCAGAGAAAAAAAATATGGAATTCACAAAAATATAGGAGCGGAGAATTGATATGTCAAATATGAAGAGGGTAAAAATAGCCTTAACTAAGGGTAGAATTGAAAAAGAAGCTGTAAATATATTTCAAAGGTCAGGTATAGATTGTAGTGAAGTTATAAATAAAGGCAGGAAGCTTATATTTCACAATGAAGAAGACAATATAGATTTTGTGCTTGTGAAGGCTCCTGATGTGCTCACTTATGTAGAACATGGAGTAGTTGATGTTGGCATAGTTGGAAAAGATACTTTACTGGAACAAAATAGAGATTTTTATGAGGTACTGGATTTGGGTTTTGGAAAGTGTAAATTTTCTGTAGCAGGGCCTAAAAATTCTAATTTTTATTCCGGATATAATAGAAAAAAGATTGCTACAAAATATCCCAACGTAGCTAGAAATTATTTTAGAAAATTGGGACAGGATGTGGAAATTATAAAAATAGAAGGTTCTGTAGAATTGGCTCCTATACTGGGACTAGCAGATGCCATAGTTGATATAGTGGAAACTGGAACTACTTTAAAGGAAAACGGACTGGTGGTTTATGAAAATATATGTGATATAAGTGCCAGAATGGTAGTAAATGTAGCTAGCATGAAGATGAAGAAAAATGAAATAGAGGACATAATAAATAGAGTTGAAATGCAGATAAAGGTAGAAGACATATTGACAAATTAGGAGGAAAATTCATGGAAGATAAAATTGTAAAGACAGTATATTTAGATACGGAAGGAGGAAGCAAATATTTAAAAAATTTTAGAAATATAGAAGAGAGTATACAGGAAGATGTAACTTTAAAAGTTTCTAAAATACTTGAAGATATAAAGAAAAATGGAGATGAAGCTCTTCTAAAATATACAAATTTATTTGATAGTAAAGAAGTTACTAAAAGTAATATAAAAGTGACACAAGAAGAAATAAAAAAAGCCTATGAGTTTGTAGAAGATGAGTTTATAGATGCATTAAAAACTGCAGCGGAAAACATAAAATTTTTCCATGAAAAGCAGAAGAAAACCTCCTGGATAATTACAAAAGAAGAAGGAGTAGTACTTGGACAGCAAATTAGAGCACTGGAGAATGTAGGAATATATGTACCGGGGGGAACAGCTGCATATCCATCCTCAGTTTTAATGAATGCAATTCCTGCAAAAGTAGCAGGAGTTAAAAATTTGCAAATGGTAACTCCACCTTCAGAAGATGGAGGTGTAAATCCTAATATTTTAGTAGCTGCTGATATAGCTGGAGTAGATGAAATATATAAGGCAGGAGGAGCACAAGCTGTAGGAGCACTTGCTTTTGGAACAGAAAGTATTTCTAAAGTGGATAAAATAGTGGGACCTGGGAATATATTTGTAGCTATGGCAAAAAAGAGCGTATATGGCCAGGTAGATATAGATATGATAGCAGGGCCAAGTGAAATACTTATAATTGCAGATGAAAGGGCAAAAGCAAAATATGTAGCAGCAGATTTGATGTCACAAGCAGAACATGATGTACTTGCATCTGCAGTACTTGTTACAACGTCTAAAGAATTGGCAGGAGAAGTAAAACTGGAACTTGAAAGACAAGTACAATCTTTGGAAAGAAAGGATATAATACTAAAATCTCTGAAAGATCGCGGAGCCATAATTATAGTAGACAGCATAGAAGAAGGCATAGATGTGGCAAATGAAATAGCTCCAGAACATCTGGAATTATGTGTTGAGGATCCTTTTTCCATACTTGGAGATATAAAAAATGCAGGTTCCATATTTATGGGAGATTTTGCACCGGAACCTCTTGGAGATTATATGGCAGGACCAAATCATATACTTCCTACGAGTGGAACAGCTAGGTTTTTTTCTCCCCTTTCTGTAGATGACTTTATAAAAAAATCAAGTTTTACTCGCTATTCCAGGGAGGCTCTCTCAAAAATAGGAGACAAAATTATAAAGCTGGCAGAAACAGAAGGACTTACAGCTCATGCAAATTCAATAAAAGTTAGAACTAAGTAGTAAATATTTCATTAAAAGAAGGTGTTTTGTTTGAGGATAGGAGAACTTTCTAGAAAGACCTATGAAACTGATGTAAATGTAAAAATAAATTTAGATGGCAGTGGAAAATACAATATAGATACGGGAATAGGATTTTTTAATCATATGTTGTGCATGATAGCAAAACATGGGATGACAGACCTTGATATAGCTGCTAAAGGTGATCTTGATGTGGACTTTCATCATACCATAGAGGACATAGGAATTGTCATAGGAAAATGCATAAAAGATTCCCTAGGAGATAAAAAAAATATAAAAAGATATGGAACATTTTTTATACCAATGGATGAAAGTCTTTCAATGGTATCTATAGATTTAAGCGGCAGACCTTATTTAGTATTTGATGCTGATTTTAAAACTGAAAAGGTAGGAGAAATGGATACGGAATTGGTAGAAGAATTTTTTAGGGCAGTTGCTTTTAATGCAGAAATGACACTTCATATAAAGGTGATCTACGGAAAAAATACACATCATATGATAGAAGGAATATTTAAGGCATTTGGTCATGCACTTAAAGAAGCAGTATGTATAGATAGCAGTATAAATGGAATAATGTCTACGAAAGGAACTATATAAATAAATTAATAGTTAAGAATTAATAATTAATAGTGAGTGGAAAGTTGATGAAGAAAATTATCCATAATTGTGCATTGTGCATTGAAGAAAGGGGTGTGTAAAATTGATTTCTATTGTAGATTATGGTATGGGAAATTTAAAGAGTGTTCAAAAGGCACTTAAATATATAGGAGCAAACAGTAAAATAACTTCAGATCAGTGTGAAATAGAAAAAAGTGAAGCAATTATACTTCCTGGGGTAGGTGCTTTTCCCGAGGCTATGAAGAATTTGAAAAAGAGAAATTTAGATAAAGTGTTAAAAAAGGAAGCAGAAAGCGGAAAGCCTTTTATGGGAATATGCCTTGGAATGCAGCTCTTATTTGACATAGGAGAAGAAATAGAAGAGTGTGAAGGATTAGGCTTGATACCAGGAAAAATAACAAAATTATATGGAGATATAAAAATACCACATATGGGATGGAATAATTTAATAATAGATAAACAGTGTAAAATTTTAGAGGATGTAGCTGAAAATAGCTATGTATACTTTGTGCATTCATTTTATGGAGAATTAAAATCTAAAGAAAATTTAAATGCCTATAGCACTTATGGAGAAATAAATATACCAGCTGTTGTAAGTAAAGATAATGTTTATGGAGCTCAGTTCCATCCAGAAAAAAGTGGTGACATAGGTATTGGAATGCTCAAAAATTTTGTGAAGATAATAGCTTAATTGGATAATTTAAGGGGGCTTTTATATGTTGATACTTCCAGCTATAGATTTAAGAAATGGAAAATGTGTTAGATTGTATCAAGGAAAATTTGAAAAATCGGAGATAGTAGGTGAGGATCCAGTAAAGGTAGCACTGGGTTTTAAAGAAAACGGTGCAGAGTATATTCATATGGTGGATTTAGATGGGGCACTTGATGGAAAAGTAAAAAATATGGAAGTCATATCAAAAGTAATAGACACAAGTAAGATTCCAGTAGAGTTTGGTGGAGGCATAAGAGATATAGAAACTATAGATATGCTTATAGAAATAGGTGTGTCCAGAGTAATACTTGGAACTGCAGCTTTAAAAAATCCTGATTTTGTGAAAAAAGCACTAAAAAAATACGGAGAAAAAATAGCAGTGGGAATAGATGCAAAAAATGAGAAAGTTGCAGTGAATGGATGGCTTAATGTAAGCAGTGTCCATTACATAGATTTTGCAAAACAAATGGAGGACATAGGAGTTAAAACTATTATTTTTACAGACATAAGTAAAGACGGAACGCTAAAAGGACCTAATTTAGATCAACTCTTTAAAATTCAAAACAGTGTAAACTGCAGGATAATAGCTTCTGGCGGAATAAAAAACATAGATGATTTGAAAGATATAAGTAAAATGGACATTTACGGTGCTATTACAGGCAAAGCTATATATTCTGGAAACATAGATTTAAAAGAAGCGATAGAAATTTGCAAATAAAAATTAAGGCAGAAGGTGGAATGAATCATGAGTAAGTATTGGAGTGAAATTACAAAGGGTGTAGAGCCTTATGTGTGTGGTGAGCAGCCTAAGGATAAAAAATATGTTAAGCTAAATACCAATGAAAGTCCTTATCCACCATCCCCTAAGGTAATTGAAGCAATAAAAAATGAAGCAAATGAAGATTTAAGGTTGTACCCAGATCCAGATTGCGATAAGTTAAGGGACGTTATTTCCAAACACTATGGTTTAAATAAAAACCAAATTTTTATAGGAAATGGGTCTGATGAAGTTCTGGCTATGTCTTTTCTAACTTTTTTTAATAAGGATGAAACTATAATTTTTCCGGATATAAGTTACAGTTTTTATCCTGTATATGCTAATTTATATAATCTAAATTATAAGCTTGCAAAGTTAAATGAAGATTTTTCAATTCCATTTCATGAATTTCTAACTGAAAATGGAGGAATAGTAATTCCAAATCCAAATGCACCTACAGGAAGATGTCTTGAAACCAAAAAAATTGAAGAAATTTTAAAATATAATCAAAATAAAGTAGTCATAATTGATGAAGCTTATGTGGATTTTGGAGGAAACTCTGTAGTAGGTCTTATAAAAAACTATCCTAATCTTTTGGTAGTACAGACATTATCTAAATCACGTTCTTTAGCTGGAATTCGTGTGGGATTTGCACTTGGACAAGAAGATCTCATAAATGGACTGAATAGAATAAAGAATTCTTTTAATTCCTATACTGTAGACAGAGTTTCAAATGCAGCAGCAATAGCAGCTTTTGAAGACCAGGATTATTTTGAAAAGTGTGTTAATAAAGTAATAAATACGAGAGAGACAACTGTAAATAAGTTAGAAAAAATGGGCTTTAATATTATACCTTCAAAATCAAATTTCATTTTTATAACCCATGCTAAATATGCTGCAAAAGAACTTTTTACAAAGTTAAGGGAAAAAGGAGTTCTTGTAAGATATTTTAACAAGGATAGAATAGACAATTACCTAAGGGTAAGTATAGGATCAGATGAAGATATGAAATTTTTTATAGATAAAATTAAAGAAATAATAGATGAGATAGAGAGGAGCTAAGATTTTGCTTACAAAAAGAATAGTTCCATGTTTAGATGTGAATATGGGAAAGGTTGTTAAAGGAATAAACTTTGTTGACCTACAAGATGTAGGAGATCCTGTTGAAATAGCTGAACACTATAATAGACAGGGAGCAGATGAAATAGTATTTCTGGATATTACAGCTACTCATGAAAAGAGAAAAACCATAATTGATTTAGTAGAAAGAACTGCAGAAAAAGTGTTCATACCACTTACAGTGGGTGGTGGAATATCTCAGATAGATGATTTTAAAAACATACTTAGAGCAGGTGCAGATAAAATATCAATAAATTCTTCTGCTATAAGGAATCCTAACTTAATATATGAGGCAGCAGACAAATTTGGATCACAGTGTGTAGTAGTTGCAGTGGATGCTAAAAAAAGGGATTCGGGAGATGGTTGGGATGTATTTATAGAAGGCGGAAGAAAAAATACAGGAATAGATGCATTAAAGTGGATTAAAAAGGCAGAAAGTTTAGGCGCAGGCGAAATACTTTTAACTAGTATGGATGCAGATGGTACTAAAAATGGATATGATATAGAACTTACAAGAACTGTAACTAATTTGGTAAATATTCCAGTAATAGCTTCAGGAGGATGTGGCTCTTTAAATGACTTCTATGATGTATTTAATGATGCAGGAGCAGATGCAGCCCTTGCAGCTTCACTTTTCCACTATGGAGAGCTTACTGTAGGTGAAGTTAAACAATATTTAAAAACTAAGGATATACCAGTGAGGGTATAAAAATATGAACAAAGGTGAAAATATGGAAAGAGAAATTTTAAAGAACATAGATTTTAAAAAAGGGAAAGGACTTGTACCTACAATTGTCCAGGACTTTCAAAATGAAGAAGTACTTATGATGGCGTATATGAATGAGGAATCGTTAAAAAGAACTATCGAAACGGGAAAAACCTGGTTCTTTAGTAGATCCCGAAATGAGCTTTGGAACAAGGGAGCTACTTCAGGCCATTATCAAAATGTGAAAAGTATAAGTGTGGACTGCGATTATGACACAATTTTGATAAAAGTTGAGCAAATAGGAGCAGCTTGTCACACAGGAAACAGGAGCTGTTTTTATAGAAAATTATATTAAATTGAAGGGGGAATATTTTTATGGAATTTCAAACTATATTAGAGGAATTAAGTAAAGTTATAGAGGAGAGGAAAGTAGATCCTATAGAAGGTTCTTATACCAGTTACTTATTTAAAGAAGGAATAGATAAGATATTAAAAAAAGTAGGGGAAGAAAGTGCAGAAGTTATAATTGCAAGCAAAAACAATGATAAAAAAGAGGAAGTTTATGAAATATGTGATTTGATATATCACCTTTTAGTTTTAATGTCAAATCAAAATATAACTTTAGATGACTTATCAGAAGAACTTGGTAAAAGAAGACAGAAAATATGTAATAAAAAACCTGACAGAAAAATTATAGAAGGAATACACTAATGTGAGTTTGCAGCTTGAAAGTTAACTTATACAAAGCATATAATGACAAATTTCATCACGTTAAAAACTTTAATAAGTCTAAAGCTTGGCATTTAGAAAATCTAAGAACCTTAGCTAAACTCGTACCTCAAACATATCTAAGCTCCTAAGATTTTCTAAAATGCCTCGCTAAGACTTATGGAAAAGTTTTTAAATGTTCCTTCAATTTTGTCATTATATGTTACCTATAAGTTTAAATTTCAATTGAAAACTTTGTAGTCTTTGATCTTAAATGAAAAAAGTAAGCCGTGCTCTTTATGTTCAAACACAGCTTACTTTTATAACTTTTCTAACTTAAAAATCAACTTATGCGTAGAAATATTTTACAATAAGCAAGTACATTTAAATATTTTGTATATACGTCTTAGTAGAAAATTCATAAAAAAACTTAGGGCTTTTGAATTGTCTGAGGTACGAGTTTTCAAAAGTCCTTAGGTTTTTGTGAATTTTCTGTTTAGACGTATCAAAATATTTAACGTACTTGTGATTGTAAAAATATTCGCAGCATAAGTTGATTTTTTGTTTATAAACTTTATGAGTAATCTTATAACTTAAGAAATTTTTAAGAATTTAGTTAACAAATATTAAGAAATTTTTTCTATAATAATAAGTATAGAATGTTATATAATAATTTTAGAAAGTTAGGTATTTAAATTTGAGAGTTGGTGTTGCAGTGAAGCGTTTAAAGTTAAATTTACTACCATTGAGTTTATTACTAATTATACCTGCGATAAATGTATCTTATGGTTTGCTAAATAATACAATTAGAGGATGTCATAGTTTAGTTACTAGTTTGGATATGGCCATTCCATTTATAAAACAATTTATAATTGCATATTGGATGTGGTTTCCGTTTATGTTTATATCGCTAGTATATCTGTGCTTTAATTATAGAAATAGCTATTACAAATGTGTGGTAACTATGGTTATAGGTATGATTACATGTTATATAATCTATTTTTTCTTTCAGACCATGGTGCCAAGGCCTGTTGTTAGTGGAAATGATATTTTTTCCCGTGCTGTAAGGTTTACCTATAGCTGGGATAAACCTTTTAATTGTTTTCCAAGCATACATGTGCTTGCAAGTTATATAATAATGATAGCATCAAGAAAATTGGATAAAAAACCTTTTATAAAATTTGCTATGAATTTTATGGGCATATCTGTAATAGTGTCTACTCAATTTGTAAAACAGCATGTGATTTTAGATCTGATTTTTGCTATACTATTGGCAGAGATAATCTATAGGTTTGTTGCTGGTTTCATTTTGGAAAGGGGACTAATATGGAAAAAGAAATTGTGTTGGTGGTTGACGATGAAAAAGAAATTAGAGACTTAGTTGAGATATATTTGGTAAATGAAGGATATAAGGTATTAAAAGCTTCCAATGGTTTAGAAGCTTTACAAATTTCAAGTGATAATGAAGTCGATTTAGTAATTTTAGATGTAATGATGCCTAAAATGGATGGAATTGAAGTTTGTATGAGAATAAGAAAAAGTAAAAACATGCCTATAATAATGTTGTCAGCTAAAAGTCAGGATTTAGACAAAATATTAGGTCTTACTACGGGAGCCGATGATTATGTAGTAAAACCTTTTAATCCCCTAGAACTTGTAGCCAGGGTAAAATCTCAACTGAGAAGGTATAAAAGGCTAAATATACCTAAAAAAGTTGATCAGGAAGTAATTGAAGTAGACGACTTAGTGATAAACACTAAAAATCACCAAGTAAAAGTTGGTAACAAGGATGTAAAACTCACTCCAAGAGAATTTGAAATTTTAGAACTTTTATCTTCAAATAGGGGTGTAGTGTTTAGTATTGAAAAGATTTATGAATCTGTATGGAAACAGGATTTTTTTGAATCTGATAACACTGTAATGGTACATATAAGAAAAATAAGAGAAAAGATAGAGGAAAATCCGAGAAGACCTCGTTTTATAAAG
Source organism: Clostridium ragsdalei P11 (assembly GCF_001675165.1). Classification (GTDB taxonomy): domain Bacteria; phylum Bacillota; class Clostridia; order Clostridiales; family Clostridiaceae; genus Clostridium_B; species Clostridium_B ragsdalei. Next base: position 186,444 of record NZ_LROS01000011.1, on the reverse strand, counting down.
ACCATTTGGGGGGTGGGATATAAAGTTGAAAAATGATTTTAAAATATCTTTAGAATCTAGCTTGAGTAAAATGAAAAACAGTATAAGGCTGGAGCTTATATTTGTATTTGCCCTTTGTTTTGTCACGTCTGCTGCACTTGGAAAAGTAGCAGGCGTTTTTTTACAAAATAGGAATATCACTGCTAGAATAGATTATAGTAAAGGTATAGATAGGATGTCTGTAAATGGCAACTTAATAGGGGATGAAATAAAGAGTAAAAGTATAAGTATAGACGATAAGAATAAAATACAAAAAATTATAGATAGTTGTAATGATACTTCAGATTTGGAAAAGATAATGATTACGGATTTAAACGGAAAGGTTTTGTACAAATCAAATAATGCAGATGAAACACAAATAGATGTATATACTACTATAAAGAATTCTATAAAAAATTCTCTTGAAATGATGAAAAATATTCAAAACATATATGCAACTAATAAAGGTAATGAAATAAGTAAAAATAGAGAATATATCAGTTTTTATCCTATAAATTTTATTGATGGAAAAGCCTATTTAGTCATTAAGGGTATGCCGCAATATGAAATGATTTATGAAAAAAGATACAATCCCATTCCTGGGACCATTGTATCTTTTATATCATTTCTAACAATGTTTTATTTTATAACTAATAAAAAAATGAAATATATAGAAAATATATCTTCTGGACTTATAGAAATATCAAGGGGAAATTTAGATTATAGAATAAAGAGTCAAGGAAGAGATGAACTGGCCTTGCTATCAAATAATATAAATTTTATGGCAGAAGAACTAAACAATAAAATGAAAGTTGAAAGGGAAGAGGAGAGAATAAAAAATGAGCTCATAACTAATGTATCTCATGACTTAAGAACACCACTTACTTCTATTAAAGGGTATTTAGCTCTTATTAAAGATAAAAGATATGAGGATGAAACACAAATGAAACAATATATTAATATTGCTTACAATAAATCTGAAAAGTTAGAAGAATTAATAAATGATCTGTTTGAATACACTAAACTTACCAATAAAGCAGTTAATTTAAATAGACAGAGTATATCATTAAATGGATTACTAGAGCAACTTATAGAAGAATTGGTTCCAATTTGTGAAGAGACAGGGGTAACTATTACTAGAAATTTTCGAAAACACAAATTTCTTGTTTATTTAGATCCGAATAAAACTGCAAGAGTGTTTGAAAATTTATTTATAAATGCTATAAGATATAGTATAAAACCAGGAGATGTAGAAGTTTCATTAAAAGAAGAAAAAGGCGCTGCAGTAATCTCTATAAAAAACAAGTGCGAGCCTGTAAGTAAAGAAGAAGTTGGTAAGTTATTTGATAGGTTTTATAGATTGGATAAATCCAGATCTTCCAATACAGGAGGAAGTGGGCTTGGACTCGCCATTGCTAAAAGTATTGTGGAAATTCAAGGTGGAAAAATAAAGGCAGAATATTCTTCTGGTTATATGGTATTTGATGTAATCTTCAATTTGGCAGATAGTAGGGCATAGGAACAATATTTTACACAAATTACATTCAAATTTTTATTCTAATAGATTATAATATAAATATGGCTTTTAAAGGAGGAATATAAATGGATAAAATCACCTTGTTAGATGAACTGGTGGAAGTAGCTGCAAAACCTGTACTTCAGGTCAGAAATTATTGGCATGCTAGTGTGTACAATGTTTTGAAGGCAAAGAAGGATTCTATAAACGATGAAAATAAGTATTTTTTAGAATTAAAGGCTGATATTTTGAGTATAAAAAGACTCTGGAAGGAAGAACTACATACTCTACATTCTTGGGGTAAAAAGCAAAATATGCCTTCCACATCGGAAATAAGTGAAACAATTTCAAATATGGAAAAGAAATGTGAAACAGAAGTATTAAATGGAAAAGCAGTTTTTAAAAATGGAGATGAACCATATAAAGATGATTTAGAATTTATAGAGAGATATAGTTCCATAAAAAACATGAATGAAAGATTGGCCTATATGGAAGAAGATTATCTATATTGTCGTATAAGGGATTATATAGTATTGAATATATATCAATTTTTATCTCAAAATAGGGAATTTGCAGTTAATATATTAAAAGACGACACTGATGAAGTTATAAAAAAAATGTCGGACTTAATTTCAAAGTATGCAGATATGGGAATGTATGCTGACATGGAGGAAGATTAATATTAATGTACTTAAATCTAGGGGCAGCAAAAGGCATTTTCAAAGAAATAACTAGTCAGTATGTTAGTCTATTTTTATCATGCTGCATCAGTAGATTTCTTTCAAATGCCTAATTAGGGGGAAAGTTTTTGAACGTCAGGGTAATAAACCAAGTAATAATTTTATCACTTATGATGCTTATAGGAGTCTTTGCAAAAAAGAAAAATATAATAACTGAAGAAGGAGAAAAAAGTCTGTCGAGTTTTTTAGTTAATATAACTCTTCCGTCACTTCTCATCACTTCCTTTAACTATAGGTATTCAGAAAAGATGATTGCTAATGCAGAAAGTATATTTTTGTATTCAATTATTATTCACATAGTAATTATATTGTTGAGTAAAGTTTGTGCTTATAAATATGAAGACAAAGTAAAGAAAGTAATGAGATTTATTATTATATTTTCTAACAGTGGATTTATGGGATATCCAGTATTAGAGGGACTTTTCGGTAAAGTGGGAATTTTTTATGGAGCAATTTTTAATATACCTCTTAACATATTTATGTTTAGTGTAGGAATTGCCATATATACAGGTAAAAATGATATTAAAAATATAAAGAATGTAATTTCTAATCCAGTTATAATTTCAACTATTGTTGGATTTTTAATGTTTGTATTTTCTATAAAACTTCCATATGTTGTAGATACCACATTGAGTAGTGTAGGTTCCATGACCACACCGCTTTCTATGATTATAGTAGGAACTATGCTGGCAGGAGTGAAACTCAAAGATATCTTTTCGGGATTCCAAGTATATTATACTTCATTTATGAGATTGATATTAGTTCCTCTAGTTACTGTTTTACTCTTAAAACTTATGAAGGCGGACAGTTTTATGATTCAAATATGTGCTGTAATTGAAGCAATGCCATCAGCTGTTCTAGCTTCTGTGCTTGCTCAGCAATATGGAGCAGATAGCAAATTGGCTGCTAGAAGCGTTTTTATAACTACTATAATTTCAATGATTACTATCCCTATTGTAGTTATATGTATACAATTTCTAACTAAAGTTTGAAGGAGGGTTACATATTGTTTGATACACATGTACATACTAATTTTTCTACAGATTCTGATATGAAAATAGAAGAAGCTATAAAATCTGCAAAAGAAAAAAGCATATCTTTTATAATAACAGAACATATGGATATCAATTTTCCAAAAGAAGGTCTGTTTTGTTTTGACGTAGATGAATATTTAAACAAGTATTTAAAATATAAAAATGATAATCTACTTCTCGGCATAGAGCTTGGAATGAAGGAGGATTGTTTAGAACAAAGCAGAAAGTTAATAAAGGATAATTCTTTTGATTATGTAATTGGATCTATACATTTAGTGGAGAACTTAGATCTCTATTATTCAGATTATTATGAAGGCAAAAGTAAAAAAGAGGCTTATTTTAAATATTTGCAAGATATGCTAGAAAATTTAAAACAATTTGAGTTTATAGATAGTTTGGGTCATATTGATTATATAGCTAGATATGCTAAATTTGAGAATAAAGAATTATATTATAGTGATTTTCCAGATATAATAGATGAGATATTCAAAGTGATTATAGATAAAGAAAAATGTTTGGAGTTAAATACCAGGAGACTTAAAAATCAAGATTCAGTAAAAAATATGCTGGAAATATATAAAAGATTTAATGAATTAGGAGGAAAATACATAACAGTAGGGTCTGATGCTCATAATTTAGAGTCTATGGGAAGTAACTTTAGAGAAGCAGTAGAAATTGCTAGAAGGTGTAATTTAAAAATAGTATATTTTAAAAATAGAAAAGAAGAGTATGATAAAGAGGTGTAGATTATGGATTTTACGAATAATTCGGCTGAAGTAATCAAGCAATTAGGTAAAGAAGGAGCTTTCCTTACAAGTAAATATAATGGAAAAGTAAATACTATGACAATAGGATGGGGAAGCATAGGTTTTGTGTGGAGGAAACCTGTGTTCACTGTGCTTGTGAGACAATCCAGATATACTAAGGAATTTATAGAAAACAGCGGTAATTTTACAGTGAGTGTTCCTTTTAGCAATGACATGAAGAAGGTTCTTGCAATATGTGGAACTAAATCCGGTAGAGATATAGATAAATTCAAGATGTGTAATTTACAGCTTAATTCAGGTAGAAGTGTAGATAGTCCGGTGATAGCAGGATGTGACATGTATTATGAATGTAAGGTTATATATAAACAGGACATGAAAAAAGAACTTTTGACAAAGGAAGTAGATTCAAATTGTTATCCTGATGGAGATTATCATACAGTCTATTATGGAGAAATAGTAAATTGCTATGAAAAATAAAGTTCTCATTGTAAAGATATTTAATTTTTATAGGTGAAACATATGTTGTATAAATACCGTGATGGTTAATACATAGTATTTATACAGTATGTGTTTTATTTTTTACTTTGGATTTAAATGAATGTTTTAAGGAGGTTAGAAAATGCAACCACTAGCGGAAAGAATGAGACCAAGGGACATTTGTGATGTAGTTGGACAGGAACATATATTGGGGAATGGAAAAGTTTTAAGTAACATGATAAAGAACAAGAAAATAATGAATATGGTTTTTTACGGTCCCCCAGGAGTTGGAAAAACTACTGTAGCCAATATAATATCTGGAAGTATGGACAAAAAGTTGTATAAATTAAATGCAACTAATGCTTCTGTTAAGGATATTCAAGATATAGTTAAAAGTTTAGATGGTTTTATGGGTTACAAAGGGGTAGTACTTTACCTGGATGAAATACAAAATTTTAATAAAAAACAACAGCAATCTCTCCTTGAATATATTGAAGATGGAAGAATAACGCTAATTGCAAGTACAGCAGAAAATCCTTATCATTGCGTTTATAATGCAATACTAAGTAGATCTATAGTATTTGAATTTAAGCCTCTTCAGAAATGTCATATAATAAGAAACTTAAATAGAATATTAAATATATTAGAACAAGAAGATAATCTAAGTATAAGTCTTGAAGAAGGTGTACTTGAGTATATAGCTTCTATATGTGGTGGAGATGTAAGGAGATCCATTAATTTTTTAGAAGTTGTAGTTTATTCTACAAAATCCATAAAAGGCAATGAGGTAAATCTAAAATTAGAAAATGTAAAGGAATGTCTTCAGGAGAAAGGTTTTAATTTTGATAAAGATGGAGATTATTTTTATGACGCATTAAGTGCACTTCAAAAAAGCATAAGAGGCAGCTCACCGGATGCTTCAATATATTATACGGCACTTCTTATAAAAGGTGGGCAGTTATCTGCAATTTGTAGGAGATTACTTGTAATAGCTTCTGAAGATATAGGTCTTGCATATCCTCAGGCAGCAGGAATTGTATATTCATTAGTTCAAAGTGCTCTTTATGTGGGATTACCAGAAGCTAGAATTCCTATTTCAGAGGCAGTTATACTTTTAGCTACAGCACCTAAGTCTAATTCCTGTTACAAAGCTATTGACGGAGCTTTAAATGATATAAATAGTATGAATATAGGGGATATACCAGACCACTTGAAAGACAGCCATTATTACGGCGCGGAAAAATTAGGCAGGGGTATAGATTATAAGTATCCTCATGATTATAAAAATCATTATGTAGATCAGCAGTATTTGCCAGACAAGTTGAAAGATGTGAAGTATTATATTCCAGGGGAGAACAAAATGGAAAGGTCTGCACAAAATTATATGAATTCAATAAAGTAAAACTTTATTGAATTCATATAATTTATTTAAAAAAATAATTTTAGAGTAAGTAATTATCGGATAAAACTAAGAAAAGAATAAAGGTAAAAAGTTGATTTTTTATTGTTGACAATTTTACTCGGATTTGATACTATAATATTAATTACAGTATCAAATCATACATTGGTTTAAGGAAGTGATTAATTGAAGCTATCCACAAAAGGAAGATATGGGGTAAAAGCTATGGTAGATTTAGCTATTCACTATAGTGATGAGCCGTCATCTATAAAAAGTATATCGGAAAGACAAAATATATCAGAATATTATTTAGAACAGTTATTTTCGAACCTTAGAAAATCTAATTTAGTAAAAAGTATTAGAGGCGCACAAGGTGGGTACATTTTAAACAGAGAACCCAAAGATATAACTGTAGCTGATATAATGAAAGTTTTAGAAGGACCTATAGAAATCTCAGATTGTGTAGATGAAAATAATGAAAATTCCTGCAGTAATATGGACTGCTGTGCTACCAGACTTTTATGGAGTAGAATTAAAGAAAGTATAGAACAAGTTATGAAGTCTACAACTTTACAAGACATGGTAGATGATTATATTCAAATGAAACAAGAAAAAACGAAAGGGGATATATAAATGGATAAGAAGGTTTACATGGACTATTCAGCTACTACTTATACAAAACCCGAGGTATTACAAGAAATGATTCCTTATTTTACTGAGAATTTTGGAAATCCATCTTCTCTGTATTCAATGTCAGATGTTCCAAGAGAGGCAATTAATACAGCTAGACAAAGAGTGGCTAAGGCAATAAATGCAGATAAGAATGAAATATTTTTTACAGCAGGTGGGTCAGAAAGTGATAACTGGATATTAAAGGGAATAGCTTTTGCAAATAAAAATAAAGGAAATCATATAATAACTACTAAGATAGAACATCATGCCATTCTACATGCATGTAAGTTTCTTGAAAAAAATGGATTTGAAGTTACTTATTTACCTGTAGATGAGTATGGATTTATAAATTTAGAGGATTTAAAAAAAGCAATTAAGGATACTACAATACTTGTATCTATAATGTTTGCAAATAATGAAGTGGGAACCATTCAACCTATAAAGGAAATAGGTGAAATATGTAAAGAAAAGAAGATATATTTTCACACAGATGCAGTTCAAGCTGTAGGACATGTTAACATAGATGTAAAGGATATGAATATAGATGCTCTTTCTATGGCAGGACATAAGTTTTATGGGCCTAAGGGAATAGGAGCAATGTACTTGAAAAAGGGAGTAAAAATTGAAAACCTGATACATGGTGGTGCACAGGAAAGAGGAAAGAGAGCTTCTACTGAAAATGTTCCAGGAATAGTTGGAATAGGAAAAGCAATAGAATTAGCAACTTCTGAAATGAATACAGAAAGTAAAAGACTTAGTGAATTAAGGGATAAACTTATAAAAGGATTAGTTGAAGAAATACCTTATGCTAAAGTAAATGGACCTAGTGGAGATAAGAGACTCCCTGGAAATGTTAATTTGAGCTTTATAGGAATAGAAGGAGAAACTTTGCTTCTAGATTTAAATGATGCAGGTATATTTGTTTCTACAGGAAGTGCTTGTGCATCGGCTTCATTGGATCCGTCACATGTACTTTTAGCTTTAGGGTTACCTCACGAAGTGGCACATGGTTCCCTTAGATTAACTTTAGGTGCTGGTACTACTGAAGAAGATGTAGATTATGCACTGCAGGTAATTCCGAAGGTAGTAGCTAGAAGAAGGGCAATGTCACCGCTTTGGGAAGACTTTCTTAAAACACAAAATAAAGGAGAGAAGGTAGAACAATTATGATGTACAGCGAAAAGGTTATGGATCACTTTAGACACCCTAGAAATGTAGGTGAAATTCTGGATGCAAATGGTGTTGGAGAAGTTGGAAATCCACAATGTGGAGATATAATGAAGATATATATAAAAGTTGAAGATGATGTGATAAAAGATATAAAATTTAAGACTTTTGGTTGTGGTTCTGCTATAGCATCTTCCAGTATGGCAACTGAACTTATAAAAGGAAAAAAATTAGAAGATGCATGGGAGCTTACTAACAAGGCAGTTGCAGAGGCACTGGATGGACTTCCACCAGTAAAGATGCATTGTTCTGTTTTAGCAGAAGAAGCTATCCATAAGGCAATAAACGATTATAGAGAGTCACAGGGACTTGAACCATGGGCAACTAAAAATCATTCTGAAACTATCCACGAACATGTTCATGGAAATTAATAATAATTTAATAATGTATAAGTAAGTTATCTGTAATATATAGAATTTTAACTTTGTTTATTAAATAAAAATATAACCTCTTTATGAGGTTATATTTTTATTTTTTGGATAAACTACAGGTATATATTTTTAAATTAAGGTGATATCTTTGTATAGAATAAGAGATTTTATATTTATGGATGCAGTAAATCTTTCGGGAAATTTACTGGGATTTATAAGTGATATATTTTTGGATTTTAACAAAAAACAAGTAAAGGGGTTTGTTATAACTCCTAACAACATATTTAAAAAAAGTTTAAACGTATTTATAAAGGATATAGTCAGTTTAACATCTGTAATAGTTGTTACTAATTCAAATAAGGATAAGTATTTTCAATTTAATGATGTAAAGAGAATGAATGTAGTGGATGAAAAAGGATGTTTAATAGGAATGGTGGAAGATATATTATTTGATGAAGAAAGTTTTTGTATAAAGGCAGTTATACTCTCCACTGGACTTATAAATAATTTTATAAGGGGAAAAAAAATATTGCTTATAGATGATTTGACTTTAGGAGAAGAAAACTTATTTTACAGAGGGAAAAAGGAGAATTTAAAATTTTTTAATTCTCCTCATGCACTATTTAACTCAGATAAGGTATCTGAAAGAAAATAGGCTAGCATACTGAATGGTTATTTCTTTGAAAATGTCTAAGAAAGGAAAATACTCAGATATAATTAAAATTGTGGAAGATGATATGATGAATATTAGTAAAAATTATGTCGCCAAATATGTACTTATAATAGCTATATTTGCAGCTGCTGCTTTGCTTGTTGCTAAAAGTTCTGTATTAAGGGAAATGTTATATTTAATTTTTATATCTTTTTTAATAGCGTATACTCTAAAACCTATAGAAATAAAAATGGTTAATGCTGGAGTAAATAAAAAAGTTAGTGCCATTATTATAATAGGTATACTGATTTTATTAGTTGTTTCTACATTTGCCCTTCTTATACCATCTTTGTTTAAGGAAAGCTTAAAGTTAAATGCCACTGCCGCCAGTATTCAGACATTAATAGACAAATTTTATGCAAAGCTAAAGTTAATCCAGGGCAATAGGACAATGCACTTATTAGTAAATAATTTAAATAGAAGGATTGACAGTGAAATTGCTTCTGTATTTGCTAAAATATTTGATTTCTTAATGAATATGGGAGAAAATATATTGTATTTAGTAGTTATACCAATAATAACTTATTATTTTTTAGCAGATGATAAATGTATAAATGAAAGTCTACTTTCGGCATTCCCAGTAAATAGTAGAAAACCTATTAAAAAAATATGCTGCCATGCAGATAAGATATTAGGACGATATATAGCAAGTCAGCTCATATTGAGTGCCCTTGTGGGAATAGCTACTTTTTTTATACTTATATTTTTAAAAGTGGAATTTCCTATAATATTATCTATATTAAATGCATTCTTTAATATAATACCTTATTTTGGACCTATATTTGGCGCTCTCCCGGCTATAGTTATAGCCCTTATAAAATCTCCAGAAACGGCTTTATGGACAGCGATATGGCTTTATCTCCTGCAGCAGATAGAAGGAAATATACTATCACCTAAGGTCACAGGAGATAGCATAGATATGCATCCTCTTATAGTCATTCTTTTATTAATAGTTGGAGGGAAAGTATCAGGATTTATTGGAATGGTATTAGCAGTACCTTTTGGAGTTGTAGTTAAAGTCATATATGAGGATCTGAATTACTATATGTTTTAGTGAGAATTTTTAATTAGTATAAGGTACTATAAAAGCCTACAATATTGACATAAAAGTGTATTTAAATTATAATTTGTATCATAATGGAATATAGGCAATGAATAGAAAAAGTAAATATTTTATTATACAAAGAGAGGGAGTGGATGGTGTAAACTTCTTATAATATATATTGAAGCTATCTATGAGTCATAACATATAATTTAAGAGATACAGGTTTTTTATTTTACATATCTGTTTAATTAGGGTGGTACCGCGGATTCAGCTTTCGTCCCTTTTCAGGGATGGGAGCTTTTTAATTAAAATTATTTTTTATATAATAAAATGGCAAAATTTGATTACATATGAGTGAAGAGGAGAGATACATATGGAAAAATTAGGATTAAATCAAATTAGAGAGATGTATTTAAGTTTTTTTGAAAAGAAGGGTCATTTGAGAATGCCAAGTTTTTCTTTAGTCCCCAATAATGATAAGAGCTTACTTCTTATAAATGCAGGAATGGCACCTCTTAAACCTTATTTTACAGGATTGAAGGTTCCACCTAGAAAAAGGGTGACTACCTGTCAGAAATGTATAAGGACAGGGGATATTGAAAATGTTGGAAAGACATCCAGACATGGTACCTTTTTTGAGATGCTTGGAAATTTTTCTTTTGGAGACTATTTTAAAGAAGAAGTAATTCCCTGGGCTTGGGAATTTACTACTGATGTTTTAAAAATTCCTAAAGATAAATTATATGTTACCATATATTTAGATGACGATGAAGCTTATGATATATGGGTGAAAAAGACGGACATAGATTCATCTAGAATATTCAGACTAGGAAAAGAAGATAATTTTTGGGAACATGGAGCAGGACCCTGTGGACCTTGTTCGGAGATTCATTATGACAGAGGCGAAGGAAAGATAACTACAGTAGATGAATTTGTAAAAGCAGGTGATAGTGATAGGGTAGTTGAATTTTGGAACTTGGTATTTACACAATTTGATAAAGATGAAGAAGGAAACTACAATAAGCTTTCTCATCCAAATATAGATACGGGTATGGGTCTTGAGAGAATGGCAACTATAATGCAGGGTAAGAACAGTATATTTGAAGTAGACACTATAAATTCCATATTAAAAGCAGTAAGCAATATGGCTGGTATAGAGTATGGTAAAAATGAAAAAAGTGATATGTCCATGAGAATAATAACAGATCATGTGAGAAGTGTTACATTTATGATAAGTGATGGAATACTTCCATCTAATGAAGGCCGCGGGTATGTGCTCAGAAGACTTTTAAGAAGGGCTGCAAAGCATGGAAAGTCCCTTGGCATTAAGGAAGGATTTTTGTATAAACTTACAGAAGTTGTCATAAACAATTCTTGCGGAAATTATTCTGAATTGAAGGAAAAAGAAGAGTATATAAAAAAGATTATAAAGCTAGAAGAGGAAAGATTTGATGAAACTATAGACAGTGGAATGCAAATTTTAAATGACTTTATATCTGACTTAAAGTCAAATAAAAATACTATACTTGAGGGTGAAAAGGCATTTAAATTATATGATACGTATGGTTTCCCTATAGAACTTACTCAAGAAATATTAGAAGAAAAAGGAATGACTGTAGATTTAGATGAATTCAATCAGAATATGAAAGATCAGAGGGAAAGAGCAAGATCTGCTAGAGCAGAGACCAATTATATGGGAGCAGAAAATACTGTATTAAATAAAATTCCTTTTGAAATAAGTACGCTATTTGAAGGATATGATAGATTAAAATCCAGTTCCAAAGTTAAATTAATGGTAAAAGACGAAGAATTTGTATCTGTTTTAAACGAAGGAGAAGAAGGAGTTATTATAACCTCCAATACGCCTTTTTATGCTGAAATGGGAGGCCAGGTAGGAGACAAGGGAACTGCATTTAGTGAAAACTTCAAAGGAGAAGTTTTAGATTGTAAGAAAAACTTAGCAGGAAAGGTACTACATTTTGTTAAAGTTATTTCAGGAAGTATAAATTTGGAGGATACAATTGAACTGAGTGTAGACGAGGATAGAAGAAATAATATAAGAAAAAATCATACTGCAACGCATCTATTAGATTCTGCTTTAAAACAAGTTTTAGGAGAACAGGTACATCAGTCTGGTTCTTATGTAGATGAATCTAGGCTAAGGTTTGATTTCAATCATTTTGAAGCTGTAAGCTATGAAAAATTAAGGAATATTGAAAACTTGGTAAATGAAAGTATAATGAAAGTTTATCCTGTAAAAACAACTATAATGTCCTTAGAGGAAGCCAAAGAAAGTGGTGCAATAGCACTTTTCGACAACAAATATAAAGATGAAGTAAGGGTAGTTTCCGTAGGAAATTTCAGCAAGGAACTTTGTGGAGGTACTCATGTAAGTAATTCTGGGGAGATAGGCTTGTTTAAAATAACTTCTGAAACTGGAATAGCAGCTGGTATAAGAAGAATAGAAGCAGTTACAGGTAAGATGGCTGTTGAATATGTTAATTCAAAAAGTGATATACTAAGAGAAATATCAAGCAAACTGAAATGTTCTGAAAAAGAAATTGTTCATAAATTAGATTTGCAATCTAGTGAACTGAAAGAATTGGAAAAGAAAATTGAAGAATTAAAATTGAAAGTTGCAGGAAGCGCAGAAGATGATATTCTAAAGTCAGTAGAGAAAATAAAAGGAGTAGATTTATTTACAGGTATATTGAAAGATGTAGATGGAAATTCTCTTAGGGAATTAGCTGATAAAATCAGGAGCAAATCTGGAAATTGTGTAGTTTTGCTTGGAAGCAGCATAGGACAAAAAGTGCAGCTTGTAGCTATGGCAACTAAAGAAGCAGTAAAAAGTGGAATACATTGTGGAAAAATCATAAAGGAAGTTGCAGCCATTACAGGTGGCGGCGGTGGAGGAAGACCTGATATGGCTCAAGCAGGAGGAAAGCTTCCAGATAAGTTACAAGAAGCTATAGGAAAAAGTAGTACAATTATTACAAAATTAGTTAAGTAGTATACATTTTATGAAATATGTTTTATAATATATTTATTAGAATGTTAGCGGGGTGATATATATGAGTAACGATAATACTATTCAGTTTGACATTTCTGAAAGTAAAAAAGCATTGACAAAGGAAATATTGACTGAGGTTTATGATTCGCTAATTAAAAAAGGCTATAATCCAGTAAATCAATTAGTAGGATACTTGATTTCTGGTGATCCAACGTATATAACAAATTATAATGGAGCAAGGTCATTGGTTAGGAAGCTTGAGAGAGATGAAATACTTGAAGAAGTCTTAAAAGCATACTTAGACATAAAATAAAAATGTCCTTTTGGACATTTTTATTTTAAATATGAGAATAATATAAAGTAGGAGAGTGAAGGTTTGAGAATACTTGGATTAGATATAGGTGACAGAACTATAGGAGTGGCACTAAGTGACCCACTTGGGATAACGGCACAAGGAATTACAACTGTGAGAAGAAAAAATCAGGAAAAGGATATTGAGGAATTAAAGTCTATATGTGAAAAATACGGTGTGGAACTTATTGTTTCTGGGCTTCCTAAAAATATGAATGGTACGTTAGGTCCTCAGAGTGAAAAAGTGTTAAGTTTTTGCAAGATTATAGAGCAAAGTATAGAAGTACCCATAAAGATGTGGGATGAAAGATTAACTACTGTAGCAGCTCATAGAGCTATGATAGAGGGAGATTTATCTAGGGCAAAGAGAAAAAAAATAGTAGATAAGATGGCAGCTATTTATATACTTCAAGGATATTTGGATAGCATTTCAAAATAGTATTAAGTGAAACTTGTTTGAACTTATTTAGGGACACAGCCTCTCTTTATCATAGTTTTGAAGAAAATCAGAAAATTAAAATCTATAATTTTTGTGAAGGATTTTTACAAAGTATTGTTAAGTGTTAAAGAGAGTAGTTATTGAATAAATTTGGATTTAGAAGAAAGGAAAACTCAATATGGATAATAACGTAGCAGATTTAATGTTAGAAGATGAAAATGGGAAAAAAGTTAAGTTCCAGGTGGTTACTAAATTTGATATAAAAGAAGAAGAATATATAATTGCGGTACCTGAAGAATGTGCTGATGAAGATACAGCTATAGCACTTAAAATAGTAAAAGATGATAATGGAGAAGAAGTTCTTGTAACAGTAGAAGATGAGGATGAATTTGATAGGGTTTTAGAAGTTTATGAAAGTTTATTTGGAAATGAAGCTTAGTTAATATAAAAGCTAGAGGCTAAAAGCTGTGGCTTAGATAGCTTTTAGCCTTTAGCTTTTATATTAATTGATTTTCAATTGACAATAACCTTATACTATATTAAACTTATAGTATTGTAATTTTTAAACAGTGTTTTTATCCGATGGCTATCATCTGTAATACTACCATCACACACAGTTGAGCAGCAGAAAAGGTGGTCATGGGACAAATTTAGGTTGAAATGGGGTATAGTAATGCCAAAACTTTCCTCTTCAGAAATAGAGAGATTAAAAAATAGCTTAAAAGAAAAGGGATATAAACTTACGCCACAAAGGCGTGCTGTAGTTGATATTATAATAAGAAATGAAGGAAAACATCTTACTACAGAAGAAATATATGACCAGGTTAAGAGTGAATGTCCTGAAATTGGTTTGGCTACAGTTTACAGGACAGTACAGCTTTTAGAGGATATAGGCGTTATATGTAAATTGGATTTGGAGGATGGATGCAATAGATACGAAATAGTACATGAAGAAGAAAACCATCAGCATCATCATTTAATATGTACTAAATGTTCTAAGATAATTGAAGTGACGGATGATTTGTTGGAACCTTTAGAAAAAAAGATAGAAGAAAAGTATGATTTTAAAATTTTAAACCATAGTTTAAAATTTTATGGCATATGTAATAAATGTACAAAAAAATCAAAATAAGTATAAAAAACTAAAATATAAAAAGGAGGGAAGATTTTTTTGCGTAAAGAAAAAGATAAAGTAAAAGTCATTCCATTAGGTGGTCTAGGTGAAATAGGAAAGAATCTTACAGTAATAGAGTATAAAAATGACATAATAGTAATTGATTGTGGCATGAGTTTCCCAGATGCAGATATGCTGGGCATAGATATAGTTATACCCGATATTACTTATTTAAAAAAGAATATTGACAGGGTGAGAGGAATATTTTTAACTCATGGACATGAAGACCATATAGGAGCGTTACCTTATGTGCTAAAAGAAATTAATGTTCCTGTGTACGGTACGAAGTTAACCCTGGGTATTGTTGAGAGTAAGTTAAGGGAACATAACTTAAATGATGTAGTAAAATTAAAGTGTGTAAAGGCAAAGGACGTAATTAAATTGGATAGTATGTCTGTGGAATTTATAAGAACTAGCCATAGTATAGCTGATTCAACTGCCCTTGCAATACATACACCAATAGGCATTATATTTCATACTGGTGACTTTAAGGTAGATTATACACCTATTGATGGAAGTGTAATTGATTTTGCTAGGCTTGCAGAACTAGGTAAAAAAGGTGTAATCCTTATGTTAGCAGATAGTACTAATGTAGAAAGACCGGGGTACACTATGTCTGAAAGAACTGTGGGAACAACTTTTCAAAAGTTTTTCTCGCTTGCAAAAAGTAGAATAATAGTGGCTACATTTGCCTCTAATATTCATAGAATACAACAGGTAATTACTGCTGCTGAAAAATATGACAGGAAAGTTGCAATTTCCGGGAGAAGTATGGAAAATATAATGGAAGTAGCTATGAACTTGGGATATATAGACATTAAAAAAAATACTCTTATTAATATAGATAATATAAATAGATATCCTGGCAATAGAATAGTTATAATAACTACTGGAAGTCAAGGCGAACCTATGTCGGCTCTTTCCAGGATGGCAGCTTCCGAACATAAGAAAGTAAATATTATTCCAGGAGATACAATAATAATTTCAGCAAATCCTATACCTGGAAATGAAAAATTAGTTTCTGGAGTTATAAATCAACTGTTTAAAAAGGGAGCAGAAGTAATATATGAAGCACTGGCAGATGTGCACGTTTCAGGTCATGCCTGTCAGGAAGAATTAAAATTAATTCATACTCTTGTAAAACCTAAATTTTTTATGCCAGTGCATGGAGAATACAGGCATTTGAAGCAGCATAAAGATCTTGCCGTAAGCTTAGGAATGCCTTCAAACAATGTAATTATAGCAGATAATGGAGATGTAATAGAAGTTTCAAGAGACTCTATAAAGAAAACGGGTACAGTAGTATCTGGACAGATATTTGTAGATGGACTTGGAGTAGGAGATGTTGGAAATATAGTTTTAAGAGATAGAAGACATCTTTCACAAGACGGTATACTTACAGTAGTAATTACCATTGAAAAACAAACTGGCACTGTTATTGCTGGCCCTGATATAATATCCAGGGGATTTGTATATGTAAGAGAATCAGAAGATTTAATGGAAGAAGCAAAGGAACTTGTACGAGGTGCATTAAATGAATGTGAGGAGAAACACATTACTGAATGGGCAAGTATAAAATCAAATGTAAAAGAAGTCCTTAGATCATTCTTATACGAAAAGACAAAGAGAAAACCAATGATATTACCTATAATTATGGAAATATAATATTTGGAAATATTGTCTAGGGAGGATGGTTGAAATGAGTATATGCGATAAAGCAAGTGAGCTTGCAGCAGAGCTTAAAAACTGTGAAGAAGTGACTGCATTAAGAGAGGCAAGTAAGGAAATAGAAAAAAGTGAAGCAAATATAAAAATGTTAGATGACTTTAGGAAAATACAAATGGAGGCTTATTCAGAGCAAATGCAAAATGGAGAGGTCTCTGAGAAAACTAAACAAAAATTTAAAAATATAGGTTCTGTAGTATCTATGAATCCTTCTGTAAATAACTATATACAGACAGAACAGAGATTCAGTATTATGTGGCAGAATATATTAAAGGTGCTAAATGATGCCATAGGAATAGACTTTTCTTTTGGAACAGGTAAAAATAAAAAATAGTTTTTACGTGAAAACCATTAGAATGATGTTTAGAAAGTTGACTTTTTAACACTATGATATTAAAATAAATATGTTACTTTAAATTGGATACAGGGAAGTATCCAATTTTTTTGAGTATTTATTCAGAATTTTAATATGTTTAGTCAGTTTAAGTGTAAAATTGGAGGAGTAATAATGAATTTGTTTACAAGAAATGATATAAGAAATGTGGCAATAATAGCCCATGTCGATCATGGTAAGACCACATTGGTAGATGCATTATTAAGACAAAGCAATATATTTAGATCAAATGAAAAAGTTGAAGAGAGAGTCATGGACTCAAATGATCTTGAAAAGGAAAGAGGTATTACTATACTATCAAAGAATACTTCTGTAATGCATAAAGGAATTAAAATAAATATAGTAGACACACCGGGCCATGCAGATTTTGGAGGAGAAGTAGAACGTGTACTTGAAATGGTAGATAGTGTCTTATTATTAGTAGATGCTTATGAAGGACCTATGCCTCAGACAAAATTTGTTTTGAAAAAAGCATTGGAATTAAAACTAAAACCAATAGTTGTTATAAATAAAATAGATAAGTCGGATGCAAGACCTTCTGAGGTATTGGATGAAATTTTTGATTTATTTATAGAGTTAGGTGCTAATGATGAACAGCTTGACTTTCCTGTAGTTTATTGTTCTTCAAAAGCAGGGTTTGCTAAAAAAGAGATGGAAGATGAATCAGATAATATGGAACCTTTATTTGATGAAATAATAAAGCATGTTGCTCCACCTCAAGGATATTTAGATATGCCACTTCAAATGTTAATTACAACTATAGACCACAATGAATATGTAGGCAGAATAGGTGTAGGAAAAATAACAAGAGGAAGTATAAAGAAAAATGAGCAAGTTGCACTTATAAGAAAAGGAAATAAAATAGAAAATGTAAAAGTGTCTAACCTTTATGTTTATGATGGACTTAAAAAGAAAGAGGTAGATGAAGCAAAACTTGGTGATATAGTTGCGGTATCAGGTATCCCTGATATAAATATAGGTGAAACTATAGCAGATGCTTCAGAACCAGAAGCACTTCCTTTTGTAGAGATAGATGAACCTACATTGAATATGAACTTTATGGTAAATGATTCACCTTTTGCTGGCAGAGAAGGAGATTATGTAACTTCAAGACATTTAAGGGATAGACTTATGAAGGAACTTGAAACAAATGTTGCCCTTAAAGTAGAGGAAACTGACTCAGCAGATTGCTTTAAAGTAAGCGGTAGAGGAGAACTTCATCTTTCAGTTTTAATAGAAACTATGAGAAGAGAAGGCTATGAATTTCAAGTTTCAAAACCAACAGTTATATTTAAAGAAGAAAATGGAAAAAAATTAGAACCTATTGAATATTTGACTATAGATGTGCCTGAAGAGTTTATGGGAGTTGTTATGGAAAAGCTTGGACCTAGAAAAGCTGAAATGGTAAATATGACTTCCGCAGTTAATGGATATACAAGATTGGAATTTAAAATACCAGCAAGGGGACTTATTGGATTCAGAAACGAATTTATGACAGATACCAAGGGAAATGGAATAATGAACCATGTATTGGATAGTTATGAACAATACAAAGGTGATATACCAGAAAGAACAAGAGGATCACTTGTAGTATTTGAGCCAGGTACTGCTATAACTTATGGACTTTTTAATGCTCAAGAAAGAGGAATTCTTTTTATAGAGCCAGGAACAGAAGTATATGAAGGAATGATAGCTGGTGAATGTTCAAGAGCTGAGGATATAGAGGTAAATGTATGCAAAAAGAAGCATTTGACAAATACAAGAACTTCAAGTGCAGATGATGCATTAAAGTTAGTTCCTGTAAATAAAATGAGTCTTGAAAAATCACTAGAGTTTATAGCATCGGATGAATTAGTGGAGATTACTCCTAAGAGTATAAGAATGAGAAAGAGAATATTAAATACAGATCTTAGAAAAAAGGCTGCAAGGAGAAAATAGTAAAAGTTTTTAAACATAAGAATAACTATTTAATTTGAAGTTATTTTGGAGGAAAAAATGAGCGGTGTTGCATATGAATACATGGAAAATTATATAAGATCATTGATAGGAGAACATGATGGGATATTAAATGAGATGGAAGAATACGCTAGATTAAATTCTGTTCCAATAGTTCATAAGGAAGTGGCAAGATTTTTAGAACTTATGATAACTGTTAAAAAGCCCTTAAAAATTTTGGAGCTTGGAACGGCAATTGGTTATTCTGCTATTCTCATGAGCTTAAGTTCCCATAAAAAAAGTCATATAACAACGGTTGAAAGAGATAAGCACATGATAGAAATCGCCAGGGAAAATGTGAAAAAATATAAATTTGAGCAGCACATTGACATTATAGAAGGAGACTGCCTGGAAGTACTTAAAAGTATGAAGGAACAATATGATTTTATATTTATGGATGCAGGCAAAGCACACTATAATCATTTTTTACCTTATTGTTTAAAACTTTTAAATGAAGAAGGCATGATAGTAGCAGATAATGCATTATTTAGAGGAATGATTGCTTCAGATGAATTGGTGAAGAGAAGAAAGATAACTATAGTAAAAAGAATGAGAGAGTACTTAAATACCATATCTGATCATGATAAATTTATAACATCAATTATACCTATGGGAGATGGTATAGCTGTTACAGTGAGGAGGAATTAAGATGAAAAAACCAGAACTTCTAGCACCAGCTGGTAATCTTGAAAAGCTGAAGACAGCTATAAACTTTGGTGCTGATGCAGTTTATCTTGGAGGCAGTAAGCTGAATTTAAGAGCTTTTGCAGATAATTTTGCAGATAATGAATTAAAAGAAGGAATAGAGTACGCCCATAA
This sequence comes from Clostridium ragsdalei P11, assembly GCF_001675165.1. Lineage (GTDB taxonomy): Bacteria > Bacillota > Clostridia > Clostridiales > Clostridiaceae > Clostridium_B > Clostridium_B ragsdalei. The sequence continues at coordinate 166,556 of NZ_LROS01000011.1, read as the reverse complement.
AAGGGGTAAAAAGGTATTTGTAACTGTAAATGTGTTCCCTCATAATGAAGATTTAGTGGGAATGGAAGATTACTTAAAAAAATTATATGAATTAAAAGCAGATGCAATACTTGTATCTGATCCAGGAATAATAATGACTGCGAAAGAAGTTGTTCCCAATTTAGAACTTCATTTAAGTACTCAGGCCAATAATGTGAATTGGAAATCAGCTATGTTCTGGCACAACCAAGGAGTAAAGAGAATAGTACTTGCAAGAGAGTTATCGCTTAAAGAAATAAGTGAGATACGATGCCATTTACCGGAGAGTTGTGAAATAGAGGCTTTTGTCCATGGGGCAATGTGTATGTCCTATTCTGGTAGATGTGTACTTTCAAATTATATGACAGGGAGAGATGCCAATAGAGGCCAATGTGCCCAGCCATGTAGATATAAATATTATTTGATGGAAGAAAAAAGACAAGGGGAATACTTCCCAGTATTTGAAGATGATAGAGGAGCTTATATATTAAATTCTAAAGATTTATGCATGATAGAGCATATTCCTGAACTAGTTAAGAGTGGCATAAATTCATTAAAAATAGAAGGAAGAATGAAGAGTTCATATTATGTGGCTACTGTAGTAAAAGCCTATAGAAGGGCAATAGATGCTTATTTTGAAAATCCAGATTCATATAAATTTAAAAAAGTATGGTTGGATGATTTAATGAAAGCAAGCCATAGAGTATATTATACTGGATTCTATTTTGGAGATCCGGGCAAACAGATATATGAAACCTCTTCATATATAAGAAATTATGATATAGTAGGAATAGTGAAAGATTATGATAGCCTTGAAGAAAGGGTTGTTATAGAACAGAGGAATAAGGTTCTTAACGAAGATGAAGTAGAAGTGCTTAGACCTAAAGATGATGGCTTTTGTATACGCCTTTGTGATATGAGAAATGAAAAGGGAGAAAAAATAGAATCGGCACCCGTAGCCCAAATGATATTTACAGCTAAAGTAAGTAACAAAATGGAAAAGGGAGATATGCTTTTAAAAGCAAAAAATGATAAGTAAAAAATAAATATGGTAAAAATCATAACATTATGAATAAAACACCTTATTTTGGACAAAATTTTAGTCTAGATGAGGTGTTTTTTATGTTTGAGATTAATAGAAATGTAATTAGAAAAAGACAGTGTTTTTTATTTATAGTAATTATTTTAATATTTTCAGTATTATATTTTAAAATAATAAAGGTGCAATATTTTGGATGGAACAAATTAAGTGTAATGGCGGATGCTCAGTATTCCTACAAAGAAGATCTAACAGATGCCAATTATAAATTATTTGATTCTTATGGAAGACAGCTTATGAGTTACAATAAAAAATATTATGTTGTAATACTGCCGGAAGTGTTTTTAAAAGATAATCAAAATGCAGATTCAGAGAAAGTTTTGACACTTGTATACACTCTTAGAAATTATAATAGTAGTTATGATTTATCTAAGATAGCTGTGCTAAATAGCAGTCAAAAAGTATATTATGAAATTGACGCGAGTACATATAATAAACTAAAAGATATAAAAGGTGTAAATGGATTTTATACTTATATATACTCCCCATTAAATAGGAGTGGAGTGTGGAGCATAGAAAATTTACTTGAAAACCCTAGAAGAACTAAGGATAATAAGATGAAATCTGGGAATTCTTTGGAAATGCAGATATATAATAAAACTAAGAACAACGAAAAATCTCAGGTAGTATTTGAGAGAGATGTAAATGGAAATATAATAGGGAAAAAGACCAATTTACCTAAAAACAATGTAAATGTTAGGTTGACTATAGACAAAGATATAGAAGATAAAATAAAAGAGGTGTTAAATAGCAGCGAAAATAAAAACTATGGCCAGATTGGTGTAGTTTTAATGGAGGCAAATACAGGAAAGATAAAAGCTCTAGTGCAGAAAGATGATAATAAGCCAAATGTAAATTTAGGGGTTTCTACTAATCATGGATTTTTCCCTGGATCTATATTCAAAGTTTTAGTGGAGGAAGCAGGACTCGATAAGAATATGATAAGTGTAAATGATAAGTTTACATGTAGAGGACTTTATGAAGAAAAAGATGAGTCCCATCACGGAACTTTAACTCCAGAGGGAGCACTTACACTGTCATGTAATGATGTATTTTCTCAAATAGGAAATAAGGTTGGATTTAACAATTTTTATGACAATGCAAAATCCCAAGGATTGTTTCAAAAAGTGTTAAATTTGGATAGTGAAAAAGAGGGCCGATTTGAGGTGAAAAACCCAAGTTATAGTGATGGAAGCCTGGGACTTGCAGCTATAGGTCAAAATGTAAGAATAACTCCACTAGAAGCTATAAGTATACCTAATACAGTTATAAATGATGGAGTATATGTTAAACCGTATGTAGTAGATAGTTACGTAGATGATAAAAATAATGTTATAGAACAAGTTAATACTACAAGTAATTCTGTAATTGAGAAATCTACAGCAGAGGAAATGAAGAAGCAGATGATAAATGTAGTTGACATGGGTACAGCAAAATCAGCGTATATAAATGACCAGGAAGTAGGAGGAAAGACTGGAAGCACGCAGAGAGTGGAACTTACTGGCAGCAGCAAAACTGCACAGGAACATTCAGATGGATGGTTTTCCGGTTTCTTTAAAGCAAATGGAAGATATTATTCGATGGTAGTTTTTGTTGAAGATATAAATAAAGACAGCGAAAGTGGAGGAAATACTGCAGCTCCTATTTTTAAAAATATAATTTTGAAAGTACAGCAGTATTTAAAGTGAAATTAAATAAATTTATTTATGTGTGCACTTTTTTAAAATATATTCATAGTATATTAATAAGCACTGTTAGGAGGAGCAACAAGTGTTTTTAACAAATTGCTTATTAGATATCCTGGGAAATGTAGTATTTATGACGGCTTACGTTACAAATAGTAGTTCATTTCCACAACCCTTAAGTGATGAAGAGGAAGAATATTATCTCAAAAAATTAGAACAGGGAGATTTGCTTGCTAAAAGTATTTTAGTGGAGAGAAATTTAAGACTAGTAGCACATATTGTAAAAAAATATTCATATCCTAGTAAAGAAGTAGATGAGCTAATTTCCATTGGAACTGTTGGTCTTATTAAAGCAATAGATTCTTTTGACATGTCTAAGGGAACTAGACTAGCAACATATGCAGCAAAGTGTATAGAAAATGAGATATTGATGCTTATAAGAAATAATAAGAAAATTAGAAATGAAGTATACTTGGAAGATCCTATAGGTGTTGATAAAGAAGGAAATGAAATATCTCTTATGGATGTTCTCAGTAGTGATGAAGGTTCTATAATTGAGATTGTAGAACAAAAATTACAGGTAAAAAAATTATATTCTAAAATAAACACTTGTTTATCTGAAAGAGAAAAAAGTGTTGTAGAAATGCGATATGGCCTTTTGGAGGGAAAACCAAGGACTCAAAGAGAGATAGCTAAGCTTCTAGGAATATCAAGATCTTATGTATCAAGAATTGAAAAAAAGGCTTTAAAAAAGTTGTACAAAGAATTAAATTACGGTACAGGATAATTTTGGATCAAACTTAGAGAGTAAAGGTTTTAATAAATTCCATTATGTATTTTTGCACAATTTTATGTAAATGCATATGGAATTTATTTTATTTTTTGATAATTATAAATAACTTTGGCCAAAAGTAAAATTGTTTATAAAAAAGTAGACATAAATGACGAATATAATAAGGTATAATATAATTTTATAAATAACTTTTAAATTTTGGAGTTAAAGTTTTATTGTATAAAATAATTATTGAAAATATAGATGGATTAGAGAGGGGAACTTAAATTGCTATCACTAAAAGATTTATTAGAAATAACTATTAAAGAAGAGGCATCAGATTTGCACCTTACTGTAGGGGTACCTCCTGTAATAAGGGTAAATGGAGAACTTGAAGTACTTGGAAAGGAAAAACTACAGCCATCAGATACAGAAAGATTTAGTAAAGAAATATTAGATAAAGATTATGATAAATATATGAAAATTGGAGAAATTGATATATCATTTTCTGTAGCTGGGCTTGGTAGATTTAGAGTAAATATTTTTAAGCAAAGGGGAAGTAGTGCCATTGCAGTGAGAGTTGTAGGATTGAAAATACCTACTTTAAATGAACTTAAATTTCCACAGGTAATAAAAAATCTTTTATCCTATAAAAAAGGACTGATTTTGGTAACAGGTCCTACAGGTTGTGGAAAAAGTACAACTTTAGCAGCTATGATAAATGAAATAAATTGTACAAGAGCGTCACATATAATAACTCTAGAAGATCCTATAGAATATTTACATAAGCACAACAAGTCTATAATAAATCAGAGGGAAATAGGAAAAGATTCTATTAGCTATGCTAATGCCTTAAAGTCAGTGCTTAGAGAAGATCCAGATGTAATTTTAGTGGGAGAAATGAGAGACCTTGAAACTATATCTGTTGTGCTTACGGCTTCTGAAACTGGACATCTGGTATTTTCGACGTTACATACTATAGGAGCAGCTAAAACTATAGATAGAATTGTAGATGTATTTCCACCGTATCAACAACAGCAGATAAAAATACAATTAGCAGCAGTCTTAAGGGGAATAGTATCTCAGCAGCTTATACATAGAGAAGATGGTAAGGGAAGAGTAGCAGCAGTTGAGACTATGATTGCCACTCCAGCCATTAAAAATATGATAAGAGAAGGAAAAACCTATCAAATAGAATCTTCAATGCAAACAGGATCAAAGTATGGTATGAAGACAATGGATATAGCACTGGCGGAACTTTATAAAAAAGGATTAATATCTTATGAATCTGCCATTGCCTATGCTTGTGATGCAAATATAATAACTAAAATAATTTCTTTATAGAGAATTTATGTAAAAAGGTAGAACTTTTAAGTGCTGCTTTTTTACATAAATAAAATATTTTAATTAATTATTATAATTACTATAGTAATTAATTTTTATTTGTGCTAAAATAACTTTGAATTAGGGGGGATTAAATTGAGCATTTTTAAGGAATTAATTCATAATGCCTCTCGTGTTTTAACTTATACAGTTTATATAATATCTATTTATTATTTGTTTATATCAATTTTTGGCATACGGAGAAAAAAAGATACTGGAGAGGTAAAACCAGAAAAAAGTTTTGCATTAATTGTTGCAGCTCACAATGAAGAAGTTGTAATTGATGACATTATAGAAAGTTTAAAAAAACTTGATTATCCTAAGGCATTATACGACATTTTTGTAATTGCAGATAACTGTACAGATAAAACTGCATTAAAGGCTAGAAAAAAAGGAGCCATTGTGTATGAAAGATTTACCGAAGGAAAAAGAGGTAAAGGTTATGCACTGGAGTGGATGTTTGATAAGATCTTTAAGATGAAAAAAAAGTACGATGCTGTTGCTATATTTGATGCTGATAATTTGGTTAATAGAAATTTCTTGAAGGAGATGAATAAGCAGCTTTGCAAAGGCTATAAAGTTGTTCAAGGTTATTTGGATAGTAAGAACCCTTGTGATACGTGGATTACAGGAAGTTATTCTATAGCATTTTGGACCTGTAACAGGATGTTTCAACTAGCTAGAAGTAATTTAGGCTTGTCAACTCAACTTGGTGGAACTGGTTTTTGCATAGATATAACTGTTTTAAAAAAATTAGGTTGGGGTGCCACGTGTCTTACGGAAGATTTAGAGTTTACATGTAAATTGGTATTGCATGGTTATAAGGTAGGATGGGCACATGATGCCATAATATATGATGAAAAGCCACTTACACTTTTCCAGTCTTGGAAACAGAGAAAAAGGTGGATGCAGGGATTTGCAGATGTATCTAGCAGATATTTTTTTAAACTTTTGATAAAATCAATAAAAAGTTGCAATTTTGTACTTCTTGATTGTGCATTTTATAGTATTCAACCTATAGTAACTGTTCTTATAGGAATTTCTGCTATAAGCGGTGTAATTCAATATTTTATGAAGACATATAATTTAATATCTAATTTCAATACAGTTGTATACTCTATAAATTTTGATTTATTTACGATTATAGCGGTGCTATTTTCTATATTACAATTTGTATATACTCCTTTTATACTTATTTTAGAAAAAAAATTAGATCTTAGGATATTTGGGTATTACATAATTTATCCTCTATATGTTATAACATGGTTTCCAATTTCTCTTCAAGGAATTATATACAAAAACGATAAAGAATGGAATCATACTATTCACAGTAGAAGTGTAAAGATAAAGGATTTAGAAAAAGCTAATTAAATAAATTTTTATTGGGGAAAAGGCTGCAAGTCTTTTCCCCTTATTGGGGTGTATTTGAACAGGATTTATTCCCAAATTAATTTAATATTGTTTAACTTAATTTGAGTTTTTATTAAAATGTGATAAAATATAAGAGGAAAATTAGATTTTTTGTTGAATATATATTTTGAATGTGTATTTTCTATAGTTTTCTTTATCCGATGACTACCTGCTCGTGCTCTAATATGTGATAATATTTTATATTTATAATAAAAACTGTATGAATGTAAAAAGATCTTTACTTTATGAAATTGAGGAGCGGTTGCGTACATGGATAACGTCTTCTAAGATTCAAAAAGTTGAATCTAGGAATTATGTTTATGCAAAGGAGGGAAAAAATACTTTAATGAATGAGTATATAATTGGCATAGATATAGGTTCGTCCAATATATGTGCTGCTGCTGGAAAAGTGGACAAACATGCTGGAGTACAGATAATGGGTATAACTTCTTCAAATTGTACGGGAGTGAAAAGAGGAATAGTTGTAGATATAGATAATACTTCAGAATCTATAAAAAAATGTATAAGTTCTCTAGAAAGAATGCTTGATACTAAAATATCAGAAGCGTATATATCTTTACCAGGAGGAATAAGTGAGATTATTTGGAATAAAGGTGTAGTTGCTGTATCTTCAGAAGATCGTGAAATAAAACAAAATGATGTAAAAAGAGTTTTAAAAGCATCTAAGATTATTACGGTTCCAAATGATAAAGAAATAATAGGGGTAATACCTGAGCAATACATAATTGATGGTTACGACAAAATAAAGGATCCCATAGGTATGAGCGGATTAAGATTGGAAGTAGACTCACAAATAATAATGGCTCAGTCAGCAATAGTAAATAATATTTTTAAAAGTGTAAATAAAGCAGGAATAAAAGTTTTAGGGGTAGTATTTCAACCAATAGCTATATCTGAAGTAGTATTAAAAGAAGATGAAATTCAACGGGGAGTAGCTCTTGTTGATGCAGGAGCGGAGTCTATAAATATTTATATTTATGAGGGTGGAAATTTGAGGAGTATAAGTACTATAGGCTTAGGTGGAAATATAATAACAAATGATATTGGAGTTTGTTTAAAACTTTCTGCTTCAGAGGCAGAAAAACTCAAAATAAAATATGGAAGTCTTGAAATAAACCATGATGAAGAAAACTTTAAGATAGAAGTCGATGCTGATTATAATAACAAAGTAAAAGTTGATTATAATATTTTAGTTCAAATTATACAAGCTAGGGTAGAAGAATTATTTTCTATAATAGATAAGGAAATAAGAAATTCTGAGTATTATGATAAACTTTCAGGAGTAGTTATGGTAGGAGGCGGAATGGCTGCTATAAATGGAATAGAAAAATTTGGCGAAAATGTGTTGAAGAAGCTTGTAAGAATTGGAATTCCAAAATACATAGGAGCAGCTAGTCCTATGTATGCTACAGCAGTTGGAGTAGTAAAAGATGTTTCAAATTCAATAAAAGTTAAAAATACGGCATTTACAGATCCGATTAAAAATAAAGATATATGTGATTATGAGGAAGCAGATCAAAAAGAAAAAACAAGTAAAAAAAATAAAGATAGTAGTTTTGTATCAAGAATAAAACAATTCTTTACAGATTTTTTTTAATAAAGGAGGCAGGGTATTGTGTTAGATTTTGATGTTGATGTTCAACAATTTGCTCAGATAAAAGTAATAGGATGCGGTGGCGGAGGAAACAATGCCGTAAATAGAATGATAAAAGAAGGATTAAAAAATGTTGAATTTATAGCCATAAATACAGATAAGCAAGCATTAATGCTTTCACAAGCATCGCAAAAAATACAAATAGGTGATAAGCTTACAAAAGGACTTGGTGCAGGGGCAAATCCTGAAATAGGAAAAAAGGCTGCAGAGGAAAATAAGGATGAAATATCTCAAGCTATAAAAGGTGCGGATATGGTATTTATTACAGCAGGTATGGGTGGTGGAACTGGTACAGGAGCAGCTCCTATAATTGCAGAAATTGCAAAATCAATGGGTATACTTACTGTAGGTGTGGTTACTAAACCTTTTCCTTTTGAAGGAAGAAAGAGAATGCTTCATGCAGAAATGGGAATAAAGGATTTGAAGGATAAAGTTGATACTTTGGTTACAATACCAAATGAAAGGTTACTTTCTGTGGTGGATAAAAAGACAACTTTAATGGAATCCTTTAGGCTTGCAGATGATGTATTAAGACAAGGCGTTCAAGGTATATCAGATTTAATTACTATACCTGGACTTGTAAATTTAGATTTTGCAGATGTTAGAACAATTATGATAGACAAGGGTCTTGCACATATGGGCGTAGGTAAGGGAAATGGTGATAATAGGGCACAGGATGCAGCAAAACAGGCAATATCAAGTCCACTTCTTGAAACTTCCATAGTAGGGGCTACTGGAGTACTTTTGAATATAACGGGTGGACAGGATCTAGGACTTTTAGAAATAAATGAAGCTGCAGAGATAGTTCAAGATGCAGCAGATCCTGATGCAAACATAATATTTGGAGCCGTTATAGATGAGGAAATAAAAGATGAAATAAGAATTACTGTAATAGCTACAGGTTTTGAAACGGGAAAGGATGAAGTTAAGAGGGATACAAAATCTGATATCAAATCTTCAAGGCGAAGTATGATGAATAATGAAGATGAAGCAGCAGCTTCCGTGGAATATGAGAAAATTGATGAAAATAATTTGGAAGTACCAGCTTTCCTAAGGAGACAGAGAAAGTAGAAAAAATCCGTGTATAGTTTAAAGCTATACACGGATTTTTTATTATCTAACTTTATCCGATGGCTACCAGCCGTAAATCCCCCCATCGCACACAGCGAAAGCGACTGTCGCCAAATCAAAGATTTGGAACATCTGCTTTTCTTATAAAGTGGGGGGATAACGGCTGCTACGCCCCCTGGATAACGATTTCCCCTAAAGGATAACGCCTTCTAAGTGCTAAAGCACTAAGAATCCTGTTAATAAGTTTCAGATGGAGAAAAAACTCCACCTGAAACCAAGAACTCTGTTTATGTAAATCATTTTAATTGAAATGATTTTAAATAGTACTAAAAAAAGATTTTCTGGCATAATATAGAAAATAAAAATATTGTATATGATTAGAAAATGACAAAATTTTGAAATATATAAGTATATAATAAAGGTAAATACAGGAAAACAAAAGTGGAGGTGAGTTTATAATTGGTAGTATATGCAGACTTGCTAATTTTAATAAACTTTATAGTAAACTTTTTTCTATTGTATATTACAGGAAGAACTCTTAAGTTAAAGGTAAAACTTAAATTTATGATTTTAGCTGCAGCCATAGGAAGTGGTTATACGGTTACATTAATTTATCCAGCCTTAAATGTATTTTCTGCTTTCTATTTTAAAATTTTGGTAGCAGCTATGCTAATTTATATTTCTTTCGGTAATAGGGGGTTTATATGTAATTTCAAAATTTCAGCTGTATTTATTTTATATTCTATGCTGCTGGCAGGTATTTGTATGTTTGTGGAATATAGTAATTGCTCCTATACAGGAGATTATATGATAATTAATTTCCCTTATGAATGGCTTTTTATTTCTATCATGGTGTTGTACATAACAATTGATAGGTTAGTAATTTATGTTAAGGATAGGAACAAGGTGTTTAAACTAATTTATGATGTAGATATTGTATTTAAAAACAAAAGCAAGACTGTAAAGGCTTTTTTGGATACCGGGAACGAACTTAGGGAGCCAGCTACCAATTTGCCAGTAGTGATAGTTGAGAAATCTGTATTCCAAAATATAAATCTGGAGGGAATGGATAAGTTTTATATACCCTATAGAGTTATAAACGGCAAGTGTGGCAAGCTTCAGGGATTTAAACCAGATGTAGTAAAAATAGACTTTGGACAAGAGACTAAATATAGAGAAGTTATAATTGCTATTTGCAAGGATAAATTGAGTAAATTTGACGATTATCATGCACTTCTTTCTAGGGGAGTGATATAGGCATCATGTGCTTATGTAAAAGGAAATTAAATGATGGAGGCTATGATTATGCTTAGGTTAAAAATATTGTTGAACAGAATACTTACAAAATTTAAATTTGTAATAAAAAATATATACTATATAGGGGGAAATGATGTACTACCACCTCCACTTAGCAAAAAAGAAGAAGAGGATTTGGTTTTGAAGCTAGTTTCTGGAGATGAGAAGGTAAGATCTACTCTTATAGAAAGAAATTTGCGCTTGGTAGTTTATATAGCTAGAAAGTTTGAAAATACAGGGGTAAATGTGGAAGATTTAGTATCAGTAGGTACCATAGGACTTATAAAAGCAGTAAATACATTTAATCCTGAGAAAAAAATAAAATTAGCTACTTATGCTTCTAGGTGCATAGAAAATGAAATACTCATGTATCTGAGAAGAAATAGTAAAACAAAGGCAGAAATTTCTTTTTATGAACCACTCAACATAGATTGGGATGGAAATGAATTATTGCTTTCTGATATTTTAGGAACGGACAATGACGTAGTTTACAATTTTATAGAAGATGAAGTGGATAAGCAGCTTCTAATGTTAGCCATGAAAAAATTAAGTGACAGAGAAAAGGAGATAGTTAATCTAAGGTTTGGATTAAATGGCAAAAGTGAAAAAACTCAGAAAGAAGTTGCAGACTTACTTGGAATATCACAATCTTATATATCAAGGCTTGAAAAGAGAATAATAAAGAGACTTAGAAAAGAAATAAATAAAATGTTATAGGGTTGTCTTTAGTATAAAACTCAGCTTCTTAGTAAATACTTAAAATGCTATATATTCTAAAGGGGCTGATTACATGATAATTAATAAAGTAGAAATTTGTGGCGTAAATACATCAAAATTGCCAGTTCTCAAGGGAAAGGAAATGAAAGAACTTTTAATAAAAATGCAACAGGGAGATAATGAATGCAGAGAAAAGTTTATAAAGGGTAATTTACGATTGGTGTTAAGTGTAATACAGAGATTTAATAACAGGGGAGAAAATGTAGATGATCTATTTCAAGTAGGATGTATAGGGCTTATAAAAGCCATTGACAACTTTGATTTAAGTCAAAATGTTAAATTTTCAACTTATGCTGTACCTATGATTATAGGAGAAATAAGAAGATACTTAAGGGATAATAATTCCATAAGGGTAAGTAGATCTCTTAGAGATATTGCTTATAAAGCACTTCAAGTTAGAGATAAATTAATAAGGGAAAATAATAAAGAGCCAACTATATCACAGATAGCGGAGGAATTAAATATACCAAGGGAGGAAGTGGTATTTGCATTGGATGCCATTCAGGATCCAGTTTCCCTGTTTGAACCAATATATCATGATGGTGGTGATGCAATTTATGTAATGGATCAAATAAGTGATACTAAAAATTTGGATGAAAATTGGTTGGAAAACATATCGATAAAAGAAGCCATGAAAAAGTTAAATGACAGGGAGAAATTGATACTTAATTTAAGATTCTTTGATGGAAGGACTCAGATGGAAGTAGCAGATGAAATAGGTATATCACAAGCACAGGTATCTAGGTTAGAGAAAACTGCCTTAAGGCATATGCGAAAATATATATAAATAGGTATAATGTTTAATTTATTATAATTATAAACTGAATTTTCACACATACGAAATTTTGACTTAATATAAAAAATTACGACGTAATTTTTTTAGTTAATAGTTAAGAATTAAAAATTAATAGTTAATGTGGATTTTTTTCCGTTACACTACAAAAAATTTTTGATTAAGCTTTTTACCACTCGTTTTGCTAAAGCAAAACATTACTAAGAGATGACTTATATAAATTTAAAAATTTTTTGCGAGAGCTAAAAATTATCATTTACTATTAATTCTTCATTATTAATTCTTAACTTGCGAAGCTTTGCTTCACAAAATTTTTAAACTGTGAAAGTTAAGCTAGGAAATAATTAAAAATGGGAGGATGTACATAAATGGAGTTAGAAGGAGATTTATTTTCTTTAACTAATCTAAGAAATATGGAAATAATAGATATAAATACGGGTGCAAAATTAGGTTTTATAAAAGATCTAAAGATAAATTGTGAAGAGCATAAGATAATGTCAATTATTTTACCATCTCAAACTTTTAAAATATCGTTATTTGGCAAAAATGAAGATATAGAAATACCATGGGATAATGTAAAAAAAATAGGTGTAGATGTAATTTTAGTCGATGGGAAAAATCTTGTAGAGGAGTAGAAGTTTCCACAAAATAAGTATATAATTATAATATGTATACTATCTTATATGAAGGACGTGAATTAAAGTGAAATGCCCTTATTGTGGATACAATGAAACTAAAGTAGTGGACTCCAGATCTACAGATGACAATATGGCCATAAGAAGAAGAAGAGAATGTTTAAGGTGTAATAAAAGATATACCACTTATGAAAAAATTGAAAATGTACCCATTTTAGTTGTAAAGAAAAATATGAATAGAGAATATTTTGACAGGACAAAAATATTAAAAGGATTGATAAAAGCTTGTGAAAAACGTCCTGTTTCAAGAAAACAAATTGAAAATATAACCGATGAAGTAGAGAAAAAGATAAATAATAATATGATTACAGAAATAAGTTCCTCGGAGATAGGGGAAATTATTATGGAGAATTTAAAAAAGGTGGATGAAGTGTCTTATGTCAGGTTTGCGTCTGTTTACAGGCAGTTTAAAGATATAAATACTTTTATGCAGGAAATAAAAAATCTTATTTCAAATAAATAAATGGTGTGCTTAAAGGCATACCATTTATTTTATGTTAAATTAAAGTTAAAAGATATTTATAGTCCCATCAATTAAAAAAACAATGTTAAAATATATTTAAGATAATTCTAAATATATTTTTGATTTTGAAATAAATTCTAGATGGAGGATTAATATGGAGAAAGTTACAGTAGAAGGTTATGAATTTATAAAAATAGATTTGCCAGGTGCAGAAGCAATATTTTCAACAGCTAAAAATGATTTAAGCTTTAATAAATCCACAGATGCTGGAAAGGAAAATATTAAAAATTTAAAAAGATGGTTTAATTTAAAAACTGTGGGATATTTGAATCAAGTTCATGGGTGCCAGAGTGTAGTTTATACGGGCAAAGATGAAGAGGATGCAGATGGAATAATTACAAATGAGCATAACACAGCTGTAGGGGTTTTTAATGCTGATTGTATTCCAATACTTTTATATGATAAAAAAAATAAGATTATAGCAGCAGTTCACAGTGGATGGAAAGGTACTTTAGCTTGTATTCTTTCTAAAACCATTGAAAAACTTGAAAGGGATTTCAAAAGTAAATCTAAAGACATAATAGTATGTGTAGGGCCACATATTCACGGCTGCTGTTATGAAGTTGGGGAAGAAGTAATGGACAAATTTAAAAACTCTGATTTTTATAGATTTAAGGATGTATTTAGAGATAGAAATCTTGATCTAAAAAAATGTATATTGTATCAACTCCAGGACAGAGATATAGAAAGTGAAAATATAAAATATTTAGATATATGTACTTATTGTAATACTGAATATGAAATGCATTCTTATAGAAAAAATAAAGACTATGGAAGAATGTTTTCATTTATTTATCTAAAATAAAAATGGGGGACTATTATGTTACAAGAAAAGATATTGATAGTAGATGATGAAGAACATATTTGTGAACTTATTAAATTTAATCTTGAGAAAAATGGATATAAGGCCATTGTGGCAGGAAATGGAATAGATGCACTGAAAATTGTAAGGGAAGAGATGCCTCAGTTAATTTTACTGGATGTAATGCTGCCTGGAATGGATGGATATGATGTATGTAAAGAAATAAGAAAGGACAATTCCATATCTTTTATTCCTGTAATAATGATAACTGCAAGAGGAGAGGAATTTGACAAGGTGCTAGGACTAGAACTCGGAGCAGATGATTACATGACAAAGCCTTTTTCTATAAGGGAATTGGTTGCTAGGGTTAAAGCTGTACTCAGGAGAACTGCAGTAAAACCTGTAGATAAATGCTATGTATTTGGACAGGTAAGCATAGATTTTGATAAACATGAAGTGATTAAAAATGGAGAAAAGGTAGAATTAACATTAAAAGAATTTGAGCTCTTAAAAATGCTTATAAAAAATAGGGGAAGAGTAATGACTAGAGATTTTCTGCTAGATAAAATATGGGGATATGAATACGTTGGAGAAACTAGAACAGTGGATGTTCACATAAGGCATTTAAGACAAAAAATAGAGGACTTTGACAACAAACCTAAGTATATTGAAACTATTCGTGGTATTGGTTACAGATTTAACTCAGAAGAGTAGTTGGTGATAAAAATGAAAAAAAGATTAACGGTTTCCATGCTTTGTACTCTTATATTTAATATGGTTATAACAACTATATTATTTATAGTAATTGAAAATCATGAATACATTGAGAACATGAAACAAACTTTAAAAGTGAATAACCAGATTATAATAAATGTACTGAAAAATGAAAAGATAGATAACAGGGGAAGTTTTTTTAAAAAGCAATTTGAAAATAAACTTATAAGAGAAACTTTAATAGATAGGAATGGCAAAGTAATAAGTGATTCTGTGGCAGTAGAAAAGGATATGAATAATCACAATCACAGAAAGGAAATTCAAGAAGCAAGAAAAAGTGGGACTGGTTATGATATAAGAGTGAGTGATACTACGGGTAAAAAAACACTTTATTTTGCCACTATATTTAAAGATGGATATGTAGTAAGAAGTGCATTTACCATGCAGACAATTAAGGGATTTGAGGATAATTATTTTAAATATTATATAATTATAACCCTTTTTTCCATACTTGTTTCTATAGTATTTGCCTTAAAGCTTTCAAAGTCCATAGTAGGCCCTATAAAAAAGCTTCAGTATACTACAGCTAGTATAGCAAGTGGAGAATTGGATAAGAGAGTGAGAATTAATTCTAAAGATGAAATAGGGGAATTGGCAAATACATTTAATTATATGGCAGATGCTCTTCAAAGTACCCTAAAGGATTCTCTAGATAAGCAAAACAAACTAGAGGCAATACTTAAAAGTATGGACAGTGGTGTAATAGCTGTTGATATTAAGTACAATATTATAATGATAAATCCCTATGCAAAAAAGATATTTGGTATAAAAAAAGATATAATGGGTGAAAGTTTGATAGATAATATAAGGGATTTTGAACTAGAAGATATATTTAAAAGTATGGAGGATGACTACAGAGAAATCAAAATACTATGGCCAAGAGAGAGAGAATTAAGGATAAAAACAGCCTATATTATAAATAGCAGTAAAAAAATAGGTAAAGTGGCAGTAATTCAAGATATAACGGATATAAAAAAGTTGGAAAATATGAGGTCTCAATTTGTAGCTAATGTTTCTCATGAATTAAAAACTCCACTTACTTCCATAAAAGGATTTGCAGAAACTTTAAAGTATGTAGATGATGCTGAAAATAAAAATAGATTTTTAAATATAATAAACGATGAAGCAGACAGGCTTACCAGGTTAATAAATGACATATTAACTCTTTCTCATATAGAAAGCAATAGTATAGATAACTTAGGAAAAGTAAAAATAGATGACATAATAAAAGATGTATGTTATATGATGAAAACTGCAGCAGATAAAAAGAATATTAAGATAGAAAAAATAGGAGATAAAGTACCTAGCATATGGGCTGATGCAGATAGATTTAAGCAAATGGTAATAAACCTCATGGACAATTCAATAAAATATACCAATGATGGTGGCACGATAAAAGTTGGAACAATGCTTCAAGGCAATAATTGCGTTCTATGGGTAGAGGACAACGGTGTAGGAATTTCAGAAGAACATCAAAATAGGCTTTTTGAAAGATTTTATAGAGTGGATAAAGCTAGATCCAGAAGCCAGGGTGGAATAGGACTAGGACTTGCTATAGTAAAACACATAGTTATAGGACTTAGTGGAACTATAGACCTCCAAAGTGAAGTTGGAAAGGGGAGTAAATTTACAGTTAAAATCCCTCTAGATGCTAATAGTAAAAATGAAAATATATAGTTAAGCAATGAATTAACATCTGTACTTAAAAAATAAGTATGGATGTTAATTTTAATTAACATGAATGTAATAAAGGAGTAACCTTTGAGGGATATTATAAACATTGTAGTAATTAAGTATTTCATAAAAACACATTGTTAGGGATCAAATTTTAAGGAGGTCTAATATTATGAAGAAAAAAGGCTTAAGAGCTCTTGTAGCAGCGATAACTATTACCGTAGTTGCAGGAGCATTTGTTGGATGCGGTGGAAGCAAAAATCAAAATAGTTCAGGAAGTACATCAGAAGGATCTAAACAGGAAGTATCAGGAGCTATAACATTAGCAGGATCCACTGCACTTCAGCCTTTAGCAGATCAAATTGGAAAGACATTTTCTGAAAAAAATACAAAGGCAACTATTAATGTTCAAGGTGGAGGAAGTGGTACAGGATTAAATCTAGCACTTCAAGGTACGGCTGATATAGGAAATTCTGATGTAACAGCAGAATCAAAATTAGATGCAGATAAGGCAAAGCAGTTAGTAGATCATAAAGTATGTGCAATAGGATTTGCAGTAGTAGTAAATCCTAGTGTTAAAGTAGATTCTCTAACAAAAGATCAAATACAAAAAATATTTACAGGAGAAATTACTAATTGGAAGGATGTAGGTGGAGATGACATTAAGATAAATGTAATAAATAGAACCAAGTCATCTGGTACAAGGGCTACATTTAAAGATACTGTAATGGGCGGAAAAGATGAAAAGGAAGGACTTGGAACAACTCAAGATTCTAATGGAAATGTAGAAAATTCAATCAAGACTACTCAAGGTTCCATAAGCTATTTAGCCCTTTCCTATTTAACAGGATCAGCAAAAAATAATGTTAAAACTTTAAAAATAGAAGGTGTTGAAGCTTCAACAAACAATATAACTTCTAAAAAGTATCCCTTCTGGTCCTTTGAGCATATGTATACAAAGGGAGAAGCAAAAGGACTGGCAAAAACATATATAGATTACGTACTTAGCAATGAAAATAAAGATACTATAAAAAAACTTGGATATATACCAATGAGTGATATGAATGAAAAATAATTTGGAAAATTTTAATGGCTGGCTGCAAAAGCAGTCAGCCATTAAAAATATAAATTTGAGGTCGGTGAATATGGAAAAAAAGTTATTTTGGAATAAACTGAAAAATGAGTATATAGGAAGAGGATTTGCCACACTTTGTGGACTAATTATTATAGTTCTTACGCTTAGCATAATAATTTTTATAGCTTCAAAAGGCATAAATACATTTATAAAATGGAGATATCCTATAACTGAATTTTTATTTACTTCTAATTGGGCTCCTGACAGCAGCAATCCAAAACTTGGGGCAGCTATATTTTTCGTAGGATCTATACTTGTTTCTGTAGGAGCAGTTATAATAAGTGCACCTATAGGTATAGCACTTGCTGTATTTATGCATTATATATCTCCTAAGGTAGGTTCTAAGATATTACAACCTTCTCTAGAATTATTTGTAGGTATACCTTCAGTTGTATATGGGTGGGTAGGATTTAGTGTGCTTCTTCCATTTTTGAAGAGAGGTTTTGGAGGAATTGGTTTTAGCTTAATTGCAGGTATATTGGTTTTAAGTATAATGATTTTACCTACTATAGCAAGCATATCTGCAGATGCTGTAAAAACTATTCCTAAAAATTATATGGAAGCATCTTATGGACTTGGTGCCACTAGATGGCAGACTATAAGCAGAGTGATAATTCCATCTGCTAAAAGCGGTATATTGACTGGAGTAGTATTAGGTCTTGCAAGAGCTTTTGGAGAAGCTCTTGCAGTGCAAATGGTAATAGGAAATACAGTGAAATTCCCTAAAAGTTTATTGAGTCCTACATCCACACTCACCAGCGTTTTGACTATGGATATGGGAAATACGGTATCTGGAACTGCATGGAATGACGCATTATGGTCTCTAGCACTATTTCTTTTAATAATTTCTTTTATATTTATTATAATAATAAGAGCTATTGAAAAAAGGAGTGAAATGAAATAATGGATGCTAAAGTTAAAGATAAAATTTGGACTGGAGTCTTTTATGCAGTAACTGTTTTTATAGTAGCTCTTTTGGTAGCTTTGATAGGATATATATTGTTTAAGGGCATAGGATTTTTTAAACCATCGTTTTTATTTGGAAGTGCAAAATTTGGAGAAGCAGGAGGAGGTATAGGACCTCAGCTTTTTAATTCCTTTTACATGTTAATAGTTGCACTTATTATAAGTGTTCCCTTTGGCATAGGAGGGGGAATATACTTAGCAGAGTATGCTAGAGAAGGAAAGCTTTTAAATATGATAAGATTGTGCATAGAAACCATGTCTTCTTTGCCTTCTATTGTAGTAGGATTGTTTGGGCTCCTCATATTTGTAAATATGACCGGTTGGGGATTTACGCTATTATCAGGGGCACTAGCCATATCTATATTGAATTTGCCAGCTTTAACTAGGGTAAGTGAAAATGCTGTAAGGATAGCATCAATTCCTGTAAAAGAAGCTAGTCTTGGACTTGGGGCAACTAGATGGCAGACTATATCAAAAGTAGTTCTTCCTTCGGCAATACCACAAATATTGACAGGTATAATACTTGCAGCAGGAAGAATATTTGGAGAGGCAGCAGCACTTCTATATACAGCAGGAATGAGTGCACCTAAATTAAATTTTTCCTATGTAAGTTTGATTGACAATGGTTCTGCTTTTAGCTTAATGAGACCTGCAGAAACCATAGCAGTATATATATGGAAGTTAAATTCTGAGGGAATGGTACCAGATGCGGCACAAATAGCTAATAAGGCTTCTGCAGTTTTGGTAATTATGGTATTATTGTTTAATTTTTTAGCCAGAGTACTTGGAAGAAAGATATATGAATCCTATACTGGTAAAAAATAAGGAGGAAAGTTGATGGATATAATATATACTAAAGATCTTGATTTGTATTATGGGTCTACTCAGGCTCTTAAAAAAGTAAGTTTGAATGTAGAAAAAAACTCTGTTACAGCATTAATAGGACCTTCCGGATGTGGAAAATCTACGTTTTTGAGAACTTTAAATAGAATGAATGACTTAATAGATTCAGTCAAGATAGAGGGAAAAGTGTTTTTTGAAGACAAGGACATATATAAGGATTATGATGTAATAGATTTGAGAAAAAGAGTTGGAATGGTATTTCAAAGCCCTAATCCATTTCCTATGTCAATATATGACAATGTATCATATGGACCTAGAATACATGGTATAAAGGACAAAAGTAAATTGGATGAATTAGTTGAAAATAGTTTAAAAGGGGCAGCCATTTGGGATGAAATTAAAGATAGGTTAAATAAAAGTGCACTAGGGCTTTCTGGTGGTCAGCAGCAAAGATTGTGTATAGCAAGAACTCTTGCAGTAGAACCAGAGGTGCTTCTTATGGATGAACCTACTTCTGCATTAGATCCTATATCTACATTAAAAATAGAAGAATTAATGGATGTATTAAAGAAAAAATATACTATAATAATAGTTACGCATAATATGCAACAAGCTGGTAGAATATCAGATTATACTGCTTTTTTCCTAAATGGAGAAGTTATAGAAGCACAAAAAACAGAAAATATTTTTTATAAACCTAAAGATAAAAGAACAGAGGATTATATTACAGGAAGATTTGGCTAAACTATAATTTTAAAATAAAAGTATATATTATATTTAAGAGAGGTGATATTGTGCCGAGAAGTAAATTTGATTATGAATTATCGGAAATGCATAATGATGTACTTAGGATGGGAAGTGTAGTTGAAAAGCAAATTCATCAATGTATAGAAGCTTTAGTTAATCAAGATGTAAAGATTGCAAAACAAACTATAAAAAATGACGATTTAGTAGATGATTTGCAGAAAGAAATAGAAAATAAGTGTATAAGATTGACAGCAAGAGAACAACCTATTGCTACGGATTTGAGGATAATATTTACTACATCTAAATTAGTAACTGACCTGGAAAGAATAGCTGATCATGCTGTAGACATAGCGAAAGTTACATTGAGACTGGAAAGTGAAAAGTATGAAAGAAAGCTTATATATATACCTCAAATGGCTGAGATAATAAATAAGATGATAAAGAGGGCATTAGATGCTTATGTGGACAGAAACGTGGAAGAAGCGTATGAAGTTTGCAAAATGGATGATGAGGTAGATAAATTATATAAAAGTGTATTTAAAGAAATGCTGGAATTGATGAATAAAGATAAAAGCAAGATAAATCAATTTGCCCAATTGTTATTTGTATGCAAATATTTAGAAAGAATAGCAGATCACGTAACTAATATATGTGAAGAGGCCATATATTTAGTTACAGGAGAACAAAAAGATTTAAATGAATAAATATATTTAGCAGTGCACTTAGGAAACTAGGTGCATTTATTTTGCAAAATATTAGCCTTTGGTGTAAATTAAGCTATCAGTAAATTCTTGTAGAATTTTTAATTATTTTTAATTTTTAATGTCATGTAATATATTAAAATGGTATAGTTCATGCATTTAGTTAGCATATTAATCGTATATTCGCATATAATATAGAGGTTAATTTTGTATTTAATTTTAGTTAATTATATGTTATACTTTATAAGGTCGAAAATATATATTTTCAATAATAGGGAGGGATATAATGTTTGCTTTTACTCCAAAAGAAGACAAATTCTATGAGTTCTTTGTGCAAACTGCAAATATTGCCTATACAGAAGCAAAATTGTTGTTAGATTTTTTAAATAACTTGGAAAATTCAGAAGAAAATTTAAAAAAATTAAAAGAGGTGGAACATGAAGGAGATAAAAAACAGCATGAGATATTGGAACAGCTAAATAAGACATTTATTACCCCAATTGATAGGGAAGATATATATGCAATAGCAAACGACATGGATAATATTATTGATTATATGGAATCTACAGCTAGTAGATTTGTTATGTTTAATGTAAATGAATGCACGGAAGATGCTATTTCATTAAGCAAAATGATAGTTCAGTGTTGCAAGGAACTTATCATTATAATGGAAGAATTAAAAAATATGAAGACAAGTAAACAGTTATCAAAGAAAATAATAGAAGTAAATAGGATAGAAGAAGAGGGAGATGTAGTTTCAAGAAAAGCTATTGGTGATATATTTAGAAAAGACATAGAAGTTATAGATGTTATAAAATGGAGAGAAATATATCAATATCTTGAGGATACTTTAGATGCTTGTGAGGATTTAGCTAATGTTATTGAAGGAGTAGTAATGAAAAATGCCTAGTACTTTAGTAATAACTATTTTAATAGTTGTAATTGCAGTTATATTTGATGTTATTAATGGTTTTCATGATAGTGCTAATGCTATAGCCTGTGCTGTATCTACAAGGTCTTTATCTTTAAGGCAGGCTGTTGTAATTTCTGCAGTTTTAAATTTTGCAGGTGCTTTTTTAAGCGTTTCAGTCGCGGAAACTGTGGGAAAAGGTATAGTTGATCCTAATAACATAACTCAGGAAGTAATTATAGCAGCCCTCATTGGAGCTATAATATGGAACTTAATAACTTGGTATTTCGGAATACCTAGTAGTTCTTCCCATGCCCTTGTAGGAGGAATAGTAGGATCAGCAATTATATATAAGGGTACATTTCTAATTGTCAATTGGTCAACTCTTTTTTGGAAAGTTATTTTGTGGCTCATATTGTCGCCAGTAATAGGATTTATAGTGGGATTTATTATTATGAATATAATAAAAGCATTTCTAGTAAATACGAGGCCTTCTACTGTAACAAAGATATTTTCAAAAGCTGAAATCTTTTCTACCATGTTTTTAGCTTTAAATCATGGTGAAAATGATGCTCAAAAAACTATGGGGGTTATAACTATGACTCTTGTAAGTGCTGGGTTTATAAAAGAATTTTCAGTACCTACATGGGTAAAAATAACCTGTGCACTTGCTATGGCATGTGGAACTGCAATGGGAGGAAAAAGGATAATTAAAACCATGGGTTCTAAAATGGCTAAAATAGTGCCTGTAAATGGTTTTGCAGCGGAAATGGGGTCTTCTGCGGTAATACTAACGGCTACTATGTTTCAGGCACCTGTTAGCACAACTCATATAATAAATTCAGCTATAATGGGAGTTGGTTCAGCTAAAAGACTTTCAGCAGTTAGGTGGTCTGTAGTTAAAGATATAGTTATAACCTGGGTATTTACCATACCAAGTTGTGCTGTTATTTCAGGAATTATATTGTTTTTAATAAATTTACTATAATTTTAACAAAATCTCTTCTATTAATTTAGGGAGATTTTTTATTTAAAAAGTTTAATAATTGACTAAATATGCATATTAGGTTATATTCTAAATGTATGTTAAAGTATCTAGAGTTCAATATTGTAACCCAATAGATTAAAAGTGTCATATCATAAATTTTATTCGGGAGTTGTATAAATGGGAAATAAAATAAAAGCAATTAAATTTGAAAGCATTGCTGAGGAAATGGGAATAGAAAAGGGAGATTGTCTTTTATCTATTAATGGAGAGAAAGTCAAGGATATTATAGATTATAAATTTTTGATAAGCGATGAGTATATTAAAGTTGAAATAGAAAAGCAAAGTGGAGAAGTGTGGGATTTAGAGATAGAAAAGGAATATGATGAAGAACTGGGATTGGAATTTGAGGAACCTATTATTGATAAACCTAAAAGTTGCCATAATAAATGCATATTTTGTTTTATAGATCAGATGCCAAAAGGAATGAGAGATACCCTTTATTTTAAAGATGATGACTCAAGATTGGCATTCCTTCAAGGAAACTTTGTGACACTTACTAATATGAATGATGAGGACATAGATAGAATAATTAAATATAGGATAAGTCCTATAAATGTATCTGTACATACTACTAATCCAGATCTTAGAATTAAAATGATAAAT
The DNA here is from genome assembly GCF_001675165.1 of Clostridium ragsdalei P11. GTDB lineage: Bacteria > Bacillota > Clostridia > Clostridiales > Clostridiaceae > Clostridium_B > Clostridium_B ragsdalei. The sequence continues at coordinate 143,156 of NZ_LROS01000011.1, read as the reverse complement.
AACAAATTTGCTGGCAATATATATACATTATTAAAAAGACTTACCCAAAATGGTATAAAAATAAATTGTCAGATAGTATTATGTCCGGGTATAAATGATGGAGCAGAATTTAAAAGAACTGTAGAGGATTTGTATAGATTATATCCTGGAGTCACAAATGCGGCAGTAGTTCCTGTGGGAATTACAAAGTACAGGCAGAACCTTTTTAAATTATCTAGATACGATAAAAATTCTGCATCTAACCAATTAAAGATTGCAGAAGAATTGCAGCGTAAATATATAGAAGAAATAGGAGTTCCTTTTGTAAGATTATCTGATGAATTTTATCTTGTTTCTGAAACTGAGATTCCAAACTCTGATTTTTATGAAAATTACAGCCAGTTGGAAGATGGTGTGGGCATGGTAAGACTTTTTAGGGATAATATCTCAAGTCATCTTAAAAGTTTAAATAAAGGTGCACGAGGGTCGTTTACATTTTTAACTGGGGAGTTAGCCTATAATGAAATAAAAGATGCAGCAGAAAAAATAATGGAAAACAGTCCAGATATAATAATTGATGTAAAAAAAATAATAAATAATTTTTTTGGCCATACTATAACTGTGTCTGGGCTTATTACGGCAAGAGATATAATGGAACAATTAGAATATAAGACATTAGGAAAAAACATAGTAATACCAGAATGTATGCTTAGAAAAGGATATGAACTTTCAAATTCAGATAAAAGGGTGTTTTTAGATGATATAACTTTAGATGAATTAGAAAAAACTTTAAGTAGAAACATACTGGTATGTGATTATACAGGAAATGATTTAATACAGATTATAAATGAAAACAGTGAGGTGGAATAACTAATGGGAAAACCAATAGTTGCTATAGTAGGAAGGCCTAATGTAGGTAAGTCTACGTTATTTAACAAATTAGCAGGAAAGAGAATATCTATAGTGGAAGATACACCTGGAGTTACAAGAGACAGGGTGTATGCTGAAGCAGAATGGTTAAAATACAATTTTACCATAATTGATACAGGTGGAATTGAACCTGAAAGCACTGATGTAATAATTTCTCAAATGAGAAGGCAGGCTCAGGTAGCAGTAGAAACTGCAGATACAATAATATTTATAGTAGATGGAAAAGAAGGAGTTACTGCAGCAGATAGAGAAGTAGCCCAAATGCTTAGAAAAAGTAAAAAACCGGTTGTACTTGTTGTGAATAAAATAGATAATATAAATCAAAATGATTATGTTTACGAATTTTATAACTTAGGTATAGGAGAACCTATGGCTATATCTGCATCACAGGCATTAGGACTTGGAGATATGCTGGATAAAGTAGTGGAAAACTTTAAAGATGATGAAGATGATGATATAGACAGTGAGTATATAAAAATAGCTTTTATAGGAAAGCCAAATGTAGGAAAATCATCTCTTATAAATAAATTATTAGGGGAAGAAAGAGTTATTGTAAGTGATATTCCTGGAACCACAAGGGATGCTATAGATAGTTACCTGGAAACGGACTATGGTAAGCTTTTACTTATAGATACTGCAGGTCTTAGAAAAAAGAGTAAGGTTAAAGAGGAAATAGAGAGATATAGTGTAATAAGAACTTACACTGCAATAGAGAGGGCAGATGTGTGTGTGCTTATATTGGATGCAGTTCACAGTATAAGTGAGCAGGATGAAAAGATAATAGGCTATGCTCATGAATTAAGTAAATCTATTATGGTTATAATTAACAAATGGGACTTAATAGATAAGGATACAAAAACAGTTAACAAATATAAGACGGAAATAGGAACAAGTCTTTCTTTTATGCCATATGCTCCTTATTTATTTATATCTGCAAAAACAGGACAGAGAGTAAATAAGGTTTTACAACTTATAAAAGAATGTTATGATAATTATTGTAAGAAGATAAAAACAGGAGTGTTAAATGACATAATAAGTAAAGCAGTTATGATGAAAGAACCTCCTGTTATATTGGGTAAGAGATTAAAAATTTACTATGTAACTCAAATAGGAAATAAACCTCCTACTTTTGTATTTTTCGTAAATGACCCTAGCTGTGTTCATTTTTCTTATAGAAGGTATATCGAAAATCAATTGAGAGATAACTTCGACTTTACGGGAACAGGGATAAAGTTAGAGTTTAGGGAAAGGAAGGAATAATTGTGTATTCATCTGTATCTTTTTTGGGAGGGGGAAGTTTTGGAACGGCCCTCTCAGTTATACTTGCAAAAAAAGGTGTAAAGGTAAACTTGTGGGATAGAAATGAAAGTATAGTTGAAGATATAAATGTAAAGAAAGAAAATATAAGGTATTTGCACGGCGTAGTTATTCCACAAGATGTAAAGGCATCTAATGATGCAAAGGATGTAATTGAAAAAGGAGAAGTCTTGGTGTTGTCAGTGCCATCCCAGGCAGTAAGAGAGGTTTTGATAAATTTTAAAAACTTTATAAGGGAAGATCAAATAATTGTAAACATAGCTAAAGGTATAGAAGAAAAAAGTGGAAAGAGGCTTTCTAAAGTTATACAGGAAGAATTACCTTTAAATAAGGTAGTGGTACTTTCAGGACCAAGCCATGCGGAAGAAGTTGCTAGAGATATACCAACTACAGTAGCTGTATCTTCAGAAAATATGGAATATGCGAAAAAAATTCAAGATTTGTTTATGACAAATAAGTTTAGGATATATACAAATGAAGACATTATAGGAGTGGAAATTGGGGGAGCAGTTAAAAATGTAATTGCACTTGCCTGTGGAATTTCAGATGGTATAGGTTATGGCGATAATTCAAAGGCAGCTCTCATGACTAGGGGAATTGCTGAGATAGTAAGGATTGGTGAAAAATTAGGAGGCAGAAGGGAAACCTTCTCGGGACTTACAGGTATAGGTGATCTTATAGTTACTTGCACAAGTGTTCATAGTAGAAATCGAAGGGCAGGTATACTTATAGGACAGGGAATTCCTGTAAATAAAGCAGTAGAAGAAGTAGGAATGGTAGTAGAAGGTATAAAAGCTTGCAGAGCTTTTTATGAATTAAAAGAAAAATTAAATGTGCAGATGCCTATAACGGAGGCACTTTACAGTATATTGTTTCAAGGAAAAGAGCCTAAGTATACCGTATATGAGCTTATGACCAGAGCAAAAAAGGATGAAGTGCATTAATCAATAATATTAGTAATAAAATATGCCCTATAAAAATATATATATACTGATAATATTAGATTATTGGAGGGTATATTTTGGAAAATTTTGATATATACAAAGATATTGCAGACAGAACTCAGGGGGATATATATGTAGGTGTTGTGGGACCTGTAAGAACTGGAAAATCAACTTTTATAAAGAGATTTATGGAAATAATGGTTCTTCCTAACATAGACAATTCCTATAAAAAACAGAGAGCTAAAGATGAGCTTCCACAAAGCTCCTCAGGAAAATCTATTCACACTACAGAACCTAAATTTGTACCAAATGAGGCTATAGAGATAAATTTAAACGAAGGAACTAAATTTAAAGTTAGAATGGTAGATTGTGTTGGGTATATAGTTAAAAGTGCAGCTGGATATATGGAAGGTGAAGAGGCTAAAATGGTTACTACTCCATGGTATGACTATGAAATTCCTTTTGAAGAAGCAGCTGAAATAGGAACAAAAAAAGTAATAAACGAACATTCTACCATAGGACTTTTGGTTACTACAGATGGTTCTATAACGGATATAGAGAGAGGAGATTACGTTGAAGCAGAGGAAAGAGTGGTTAATGAACTAAAATCCATCAATAAACCATTTATAATGGTGTTAAATTCTCAGCATCCTTTTGATCCTGATACGGTAGCCTTGAAAAAAGAGTTAGAAGGTAAATATGATGTGCCTGTCCAAACTATGGATGTACTTAATATGAAAGAGGACGACATAACAAATGTATTTCAAAGAGTACTTAAAGAATTCCCTATTAAAGAGATAAATATTGATATGCCGGAATGGATAGAAAAAATGGATCCGTCACATTGGTTGAAGTTAGATTTTATAGGCCTAGTAAAAGATATGTGTAGTAATATATACAAGGTTAGAGATATAACAAAGTCACTAGAAAGTTTTAAAGATGTAGAATTTATTGGAGAATCTATGGTAAAAGAAATAAATATGGGAGAAGGTACTGCCAGAATTGATTTAACACCTAGAAAAGACCTTTATTATAAAATATTAAGTGAGGTCTGTGAGAAAAAAATCGAAGGTGAAAGTGACTTATTAAACATAGTAAAAGAAATGCACAGTGCAAAAGTGGAGTATGATAAGATAGCAGGTGCATTAAAGGAAGTAAAGGAAACAGGTTATGGACTAGTTGCTCCACAACTTTCTGAAATGAAATTAGAAGAGCCTGAAATTGTAAAGCAGGGAAATAGATTTGGAGTAAAATTAAAGGCAAGTGCACCTTCACTCCACTTTATTAGAGCAGATATTGAAACCGAGATTTCTCCTATTATGGGTACAGAAAGAGAAAGCGAAGAGATGGTTAAATCTCTTTTGGAGCAATTTGAAAGCGACCCATCTAAAATATGGCAGAGCAATATGTTTGGAAAATCTCTAGAGATATTAGTGAAAGAGGGATTACAAAACAAGCTTTATAAAATGCCAGAAGATATTCAAATTAAAATACAAAAAACACTTCAAAAAATCATAAATGAAGGTAACGGCGGATTAATATGCATTTTACTTTAATGTTTCATCATGGGGTTTACTTTACTTAAAAGTATCTATAATGGCGTAAATTTTAACATCTGTGCTTTTAAAATTTAGGGTTTTAGATGATTTTGATATTGTCTAGAGTCCTAAATTTTTGAGTATAATTTAAAATGATATATATAGCTCAAAATAAATTTTATTGAACATTCTTCCAGGTTTGTTTGTTGGAGATATTTTATGGTATAATCATTTTAAATCTTGCTTTTAAACTTAGGTTTATGATAGATCAATTGAAATTAAAGTACTCGTAAATTTTTCTTGAAATTGCTATTAATATGTATGTATAATAAAATGTGGATTGATGAGGCTTCATGGAAGGATGAAATTATAATGATTAAAAGTATGACTGGTTTTGGAAGAGGCACTATAGAAAGTGAAAAACAAAGTTTTATAGTGGAAATAAAAAGTGTAAATCATAGATACTGTGATTTAAATATTAAAATGCCAAAAAGTCTTATGCCTCTGGAAGACAGAATGAGAAAAATTGTTCAGCAAAAAATAAACAGAGGTAAAGTAGATGTTTTTATAACTCAAATGAATTTTGAAGATCAGTCTACAAAGGCTGTATTAAATGAAGGTTTAGCTAATAGCTATGTAGAATGTTTAAATGTTATTAAGGAAAAATACAATATAAAAGACAATATATCTCTTTCACTTATTGCTAAATTTCCAGAAATTATAACTGTAAAAAAAGACGATGCTGATCTTGAAAATATATGGAAGTATTTATTAAGTGCTTTTAATGATGCATTACAAATGCTAGTGGGTATGAGAGAAAAAGAAGGGGAGAAACTAGAAAAAAATATACTTGAAAAATGCAGTTCTATTCAAACTTTACTAAATACTATAGAAAATAAATCTTTTCAAGTAGTAAAGGAATATAAAGAAAAGCTTTCAGAAAGGTTGAAGGATTTGCTGGATAAATATCCAGTAGATGAGAATAGAGTTGCAATGGAAATAGCACTATTTGCAGATAAATCTTGTATTGATGAAGAAATTGTAAGGTTAAATAGCCATATAGTACAATTTAAAGAAACCTTAACATTGAAGGAACCTGTAGGAAGAAAACTTGATTTTATATTACAGGAAATGAATAGAGAGGCAAATACAATTGCTTCTAAATCAACAAATTTGGATATAACTAAAGTTACATTGAATATAAAAAACGAAATAGAAAAAATAAGAGAGCAAATACAAAACGTGGAGTAAGATAGGAGGAAATGTATGGGTATAAAATTAATAAACATAGGATTTGGAAATATTGTTTCAGCAAATAGATTGGTGGCTATAGTAAGTCCAGAATCCGCTCCCATAAAGAGAATAATTCAGGAAGCAAGAGATAGAGGAATGCTTATAGATGCTACTTATGGAAGAAGAACAAGAGCTGTTATAATAACAGATAGTGATCATGTGATACTTTCAGCAGTTCAACCTGAAACTGTAGCACATAGATTGTCTTCCAAAGATGGTGAAGATGATATTGGTGAGGTTGAGGAATAATGTCAAGAAAAGGATTGCTAATTGTCATATCAGGACCTTCTGGAACTGGGAAAGGTACAGTTTGCAAGGCATTACTGAAAAAAAATGATTTTTGGATTTCTACTTCAGCTACTACTAGGTCTCCAAGAAAAGGGGAGGTAGATGGAGTAAATTATTATTTTTTGACTGAGGAGACTTTTAAGGATAAAATAAAAAATAAGGATTTTCTAGAGTATGCCAAAGTTTATGAAAACTATTATGGTACACCTAAGTCTCAAGTTTTGAAAGCCATAGATGAAGGAAAAGATGTAGTGCTTGAAATTGATATTCAGGGAGCCTTAAAGGTAAAAGAAAGCTATCCAGAAGGAGTGTTTATATTTATACTTCCACCTTCAATGAAGGAACTTAAAAATAGGATTGTAGGTAGGGGAAGTGAAACACCTGAGTCCTTGAATCTAAGATTTAAGTCAGCTTATAAGGAAATAAATTATGTTTCAAAATATAATTATGCAGTTATAAATGATACTGTAGACAATGCAGTGGAAAATATAGAGAGCATAATTACAGCTGAAAAATGTAGAGTAGACAGAATTAAAGATGAAATATTAAATTCTAAGGAGGGTATTTTATATGAATAATTCAATGATAAATCCATCTATTGTGGATTTACTTAAAAAGGTAGATAATAGGTATACTTTAGTTACTATAACAGCTAAAAGGGCAAGACAACTAATCCAGGATTCGGAACCACTTGTAGATGTGGATTCAACTAAACCAGTTACTATAGCTATTAATGAAATAGATCAAGATTTGATTACCTATGAAACTGTAAAAGAGGGAATTAAATAATGGTAAATGGCAAGAAAACAGTTGTCATAGGGGTAACTGGTGGAATAGCAGCTTATAAAGCACTGGATGTTATAAGTAAGTTGAAAAAAAAGGATTTTGATATAGATGTAATAATGACAAAGTCTGCTGCAAAATTTGTTACTCCCCTTACTTTCCAGACTTTAAGTCAAAATATAGTGCACACTGATATGTTTGAAGAACCACGAGCTTTTGAAATACAGCATATTTCTCTTGCAAAGAAAGCAGATTTGGTAGCAATAGTTCCTGCTACGGCTAATATAATAGGAAAGGTTTCAAATGGAGTAGCAGATGATCTTCTAACTACAACTATTATGGCAACTAAGGCTCCTGTAATTTTTGCCCCTGCCATGAATACAAATATGTATTCCAATCCAATTCTGCAGGATAATATAAACAAACTTATGAAATTTGGATATGAATTCATAAAGCCAGCTGTGGGAAGATTGGCATGTGGCGATAGTGGTGAAGGAAAACTTCCAGATGCTGATTTTATAGCTCAGGTGATTGAAAGTATGCTTTATGGCATTAAGGACTTACGTGGAAAAAAGGTTCTTGTAACTGCAGGTCCTACTATAGCAGATATAGACCCAGTAAGATATATAACAAATAGGTCTTCAGGAAAAATGGGTTATTCCATAGCTGAAGAGGCTAGGGACAGAGGTGCAGATGTAACTTTGATATCTGGACCTACAAAGCTAAGTATTCCATTTGGAATTAATTTTATAAATGTAAGGACAAATGCACAGATGTTAAAGGCTGTGCTTGATAATTTTCAAGGACAAGATATAGTAATAAAAGCTGCTGCAGTATCCGATTATAAAGCAAAAAATTATTCAAAGAGGAAGATAAAGAAAAGTGAAGATGAATTTTCATTAGATTTTATTAGTGATGTGGATATATTGAAGGAGCTTGGAAAATTAAAGAAAAACCAAATTCTAGTTGGATTTGCTGCTGAAAGCAATGATCTTTTGGAGAATGCTTCAAAGAAGCTCGAGAAAAAGAATCTTGACTATATAGTTGCCAATAATATAACGGCATCTGATTCAGGATTTGCTTCAGATGACAACAGGGTAACAATACTATCAAGGGATGGAAAAAAGGTAGATTTAAATAAGATGAGTAAGAGAGAAGTTGCTCGAAATTTATTCAATATACTATCCCAAAGGTAATTTGATTTATCTAAAATATCGGTTTAAATGTTTGAGAGGGGTTTAAATTTAAAATACCTCTCTTATTTAATGTTTATATAAAGGGTGATTTAGTGTATACATATGCAGGTATAATTGTAAACAATAGTTCTGTAAAATTAGATAAAATTTTTACCTATAAAATACCAGACAAGTTAAGTGGAAAAATTAGTATAGGTTCTAGAGTAAAAATACCTTTTGGTATGGGAAACAATAAATTAGATGGATTTGTAGTTAGATTGTATGAAGATGATATAGAAAATAGGAAGATTAAAGAAATAAGTGATATATGTGAAGAATTTCCGCTTTTTACAAAGGAAGATCTGATTCTTATAGAAAAAATGAGAGAAGTATACTTGTGTACATATCTAGAATGTATAAAGGTATTTATTCCAAGGGGAATATTTAAAGGAATGAAAAAGAAAAAGGAAAACCTGATTCATATTGGTAAAGATTTAGAAGGAAACTTTAATAAGGAACCCTACATAGATATATATAAAGTAGTAAAAGAAAACAATGGAGTATACACTAAGAATTATATAAGCAAAAATTATAAATTATCCCTATCATCTATAAATACTATGATAAAACATGGATTCCTTGTGATTAGTGAGAAAACTGTAGATAGGTATGATGTAAGACAATATAATACGTATTCTAGAAAAGTACTGAATAGTGAGCAGCAGTATGCAGTAGACAATATAATAAACTCAGATAAAAACATATTTTTGATTCATGGAGTAACAGGTAGTGGTAAAACTGAGATTTACATGCATCTTGTTGAAAAGGCTATGGATAAAGGCAAAGAATCTATAATACTGGTGCCGGAAATTGCACTTACTCCACAGATGGTTGAAAGATTTAAAGGAAGATTCGGAAAAAATATAAGTGTATTTCATAGCAAGTTATCAGATGGGGAAAGATATGATGAATGGATGAGGGTAAAGCTTGGTAAGGTGAAAGTTGCAATTGGTGCAAGATCTGCGGTATTCCTTCCATTTAATAACTTAGGACTTATAATAATAGACGAAGAACATGAGTGGAGCTACAAATCAGATAGTAATCCAAAGTATAATGCTAGAGAAATTGGACAGATGAAATGTAAACAATACAATTGTAAAATGATACTTGGTTCAGCCACACCTTCTATAGAAACGTATTATAAATGTAAGACTGGTGAAATTGAACTTATAGATATAAAAAACAGGGCAGATGGTGCACTTATGCCAGAAGTTGAAATTGTAGACATGAGACAGGAACTTATAAATAACAATAAATCTATATTCAGTAGGGAACTTTATCAATATATTTGTAATAGACTTTCAAAGGGCGAACAGATAATATTGTTTTTAAATAGGAGAGGCTATTCCACTTTTGTTTCTTGCAGAAAATGTGGTTATGTATTTAAATGCAATAATTGTGATATATCCTATACTTATCACCAGAATCAAAGAAAACTCGTTTGTCATTATTGCGGAAGCAAGATAGAAGTACCTAAAGTTTGTCCTAAATGTGGTAGTAAATATGTTAAATATTTTGGTGTGGGAACAGAAAAGGTGGAAAACCAGATAAAAGCTTATTTTCCTAAAGCAAGAACACTTAGAATGGATTTTGATACTACAAGAAGTAAAAATTCTTATGAAAATATCTATAATACTTTTAAACAGGGAAAAGCAGACATACTTATAGGGACTCAAATGGTAGCAAAAGGTTTGGATTTTAAAAATGTAACCTTAGTAGGTGTAGTGGCTGCAGACTTATCCCTTAATTTGCCGGACTTTAAATCTACAGAGAGGACATATGAACTTATAACCCAAGTTTCAGGAAGAGCAGGTAGAGGAGAAAAGCCTGGAAAAGTAATTATTCAAACCTATAATCCTGAAAATTACAGCATAAGATATGCAGCTAAAAATGATTACAGTAGTTTTTATAGGGAAGAAATTGGAATAAGGGAAAATATGAGTTATCCCCCATTTGCAGATATACTTCTTATAAATATGAATAGTAAAAATGAAAATGTATTAATAAAAAATATACAAAATGTTGGTATATTCTTAAAAAAATTTCTTGAAAAAGATGATAAAATTAAAATATTAGGACCATGTCCCTGTCAAATATCTAAAATAAAGGAATTGTATAGGTGGCAGATAATATTAAAAGGAAAAATAACCATAAATATTGCACAAAATGTTAAAAAAGTAGTTTATGATTTATTGAAAGATGTTTATAATGATATAAGAGTTAGTATAGATAGAAATCCTAACAGTATGTTGTAAGATATATTAATTTAGATGCAATTATAAAGATAAAACAGGGAGGAGTTGAATAAGCCGTAAAAAATCTATCAATATATATTAGATTTCATTGAAACGGCGAATAATATGGCTTTGAGAAATGTCAGAAAATATGGAGATAGTATATTAAGAAAAAAAAGTAGGAAAGTAGAGGAAATAAATGAAAGAATCCATGTACTGTTAGATGACATGGAGGAAACCCTTTATGAAGAAGATGGTGTAGGACTTGCAGCACCACAAGTGGGTGTTTTAAAGAGAGTTATAGTTATAGATGTTGGAGAAGGAATTTTAAAGCTAGTGAATCCAGAAATTACATATTCTGAGGGTAAAGCCGTAGATATAGAAGGATGCCTGAGTATACCAGGAAGTGAAGGAGAGGTTGAAAGGCCAAAGAAAGTAAAGGTAAAAGCATTAAATGAGAAAGGTGAAGAGATTATAATAGAAGGTGAGGATCTGCTTGCCAGAGCACTTTGCCATGAAATAGACCATTTAAATGGCATACTCTTCATAGATAAAATCATAAAAAAAGGTGAGGTAACGAAGCAATGAATATAGTTTTTATGGGAACACCTGAATTTTCAGTGCCATCTTTAAAAAGACTAATAGAGGAATTTAATGTTGAAGCTGTATTTACTCAACCGGATAAGCCAAAGGGGAGAGGTAAAAAGCTATCTTTTTCCGAAGTTAAAGAAGAGGCTCTTAAACACGATATTCCAATATACCAACCTCTTAAGTTAAAAGATGATGCAGAGGCAATTTCTGCTTTAACGAAAATAAGGCCAGATTTCATAGTGGTGGTTGCCTATGGACAGATACTTACAAAACAAGTGCTGGATATACCTAAGTATGGATGCATAAATCTTCATGCTTCGCTTTTACCTAAATATAGGGGGGCAGCACCTATAAATTGGTGCATTATAAATGGAGAAAGTGAAAGTGGAAATACTACTATGTTTATGGATGCAGGGCTTGATACAGGAGATATGCTTTTAAGCAGCAGTGTTAAAATCGCAGACAATATGACAGCGGGTGAACTCCACGATGTGCTTATGGAAGATGGAGCAGAGCTATTGGTGAAAACATTAAAGGGACTGGAAAAAGGCGATATTGTAAGAAAAAAGCAGGGAGAAACTACAACTGAATATGCTGGAATGTTGAGCAAGAGTATGGCAAAGATAGATTGGAATTTAAACTGCAAAAATATAAAAAACATTGTGAGAGGTTTAAATCCATGGCCTATTGCATATACTCAATATAAGAATGATAATATGAAGATATATGAGGCAGAATGCTTAAATGAAAGTTATGATAAAGAACCAGGATGTATAATAGATGTGTCTAAAGAGGGTATTAAAGTTGCCTGTGGTAGTGGCACTATACTCATAAAGAAAATACAATTTCCTGGAAGAAAACCTATGAATGTAAGTGAATATATAAAGGGACATTCTATAGAAAAAAACATTGTATTAAAAAAGTAATTTGTGGAGGTGGTTAACCTATGTTTTTCTTTGACAGCAGTTTTATTATACTTATTCCTGCGATTTTAATAGCAGTTTGGGCGCAGTATAAAGTATCGGCCACTTTTAATAAATATTCAAGATATAGAAGTCAAAATGGATATACAGGTGCCCAGGTAGCCAGAATGCTATTAGATGGTAGTGGTTTATATGATGTACCAGTAGAATTAATACCAGGAAAACTCAGTGATCACTATGATCCTTCAAAAAGAGTTATGAGACTTTCAGAAGAAGTTTATTATGGAAATTCTGTGGCGTCAATAGGAGTTGCAGCTCATGAAACAGGGCACGCAATTCAGCACAAAAACGGGTATGTACCACTTATTATAAGAAACTCTATTGTACCGGCAGTTAACTTTGGTTCTAGTGCATCCTGGATACTATTTTTAGCAGGAATTATTTTAGGAATTAAGGGACTTGTGAATATAGGTATAATTTTATTTACTTTAGTAGTTTTGTTTCAGATAATAACTCTTCCAGTAGAATTCAATGCGTCAAGTAGAGCATTGAAAATATTAGAGAGAAGAAATATATTATATTCTGATGAGTTAGTTGGAGCTAGATCTGTTTTAAGTGCTGCTGCAATGACTTATGTAGCTGCAGCATTAACGGCTATAGCTAACTTATTAAGACTTATATATATAAGTAGGGACAGAGATTAAAAATATATATTTTAGGCATTTTGAAGAAAATAGGCTAGCATACTGACTGGTTATTTCTTTTAAAATGCCTTAAGTTAGAGGTAAAAAGATGAATGGAGCAAGAAGTACAGCTGTAGAAATACTTAATGAAGTATTGGGAAATAATGCATATTCTAATAAAATTTTAAATACGTATTTAAATAAGAATAATTTAAACAAAAAGGATAGGGGTTTAGTTACTGAAATAGTATATGGTACTTTAAAATATATGTATACTATTGACACTATACTAGGTGATTTTATAAAAAGCAATTTAAAGAAGATGAATATAGATATAGTAAATATACTGAGAATTTCTATATATCAACTCAGATATTTAGATAAAATACCTGAATTTGCAGTAGTGAATGAAGCTGTAGAACTTTCAAAAAAAAAGTCAAAGGGGCTCTCAAAATTAGTCAATGGAGTCCTAAGAAATTACTTAAGAAATAAGGATAATTTGCACTGTGAACATAAGGACAAAAAAATAGATAACCTGTGTTTTAAATATTCCTTTCCAAGATGGATGACTTTGCTTTTTATTCATCAATATGGAGAAGTTGTAGGTGAGAGTATATTACAAGCACTTAATTACGTACCTAAAGTTACAGTTAGGGTTAATGGATTAAAAATTGATTATAAAAGTGTTTGGGATGAACTTTTAAAAAATGGATATGACATAGAAAAAGGTGAAATATGTAAGGAAGCTGTAGTAATAAATAGAGGCAGCAATATAGAGAAAAATCCACTTTTTAAAAAAGGATATATAACAGCACAGGATGAAAGTGCCATGCTTGTAGCACATATTGTAGAACCAAAAGAAAATATGACCGTACTTGATATGTGCAGTGCACCTGGAGGAAAGTCCTGTCATATGGCAGAACTTATGAAAAATACAGGAGTGATATATGCCTATGATTTACATGAGAATAAATTAAGATTTGTAGAAGAAAATGCAAATAGAATGGATATTAAAAACATAAGGTGTAATAAGTTAGATGCGGAAAAATATGTAGAACAGTTTGAAGCTACAGCAGATAGAGTGCTAATAGATGTGCCATGTTCAGGACTAGGAATAGTAAGAAAAAAACCTGAAATTAAATGGAATAAAAGTAGGAAGTCTTTAAATAGCCTTATAAATGTGCAGAGAAAAATCATGTTAAATGCTTCAAGATATGTAAAAGATGGTGGAAAACTTATATATTCTACTTGTACCTTAAATAAAAGTGAAAATGAAGATAACATAAATTGGTTTATTAGAGAAAATCCCCAGTATAAACTAGAAAAAATTTATTGTGGTGATTTTGACAACATAATTTATCATAAAGAGGGATATATAACTATATTGCCCGATGATAATATGGATGGATTTTTTATTGCAAAAATGATAAAACATAGGTAGGTGCAATATATGGATAATATTCTTGACTTTGATATGGAAGAATTGAAAAGTTGGATGAATGACAATTGTGAAAGTGAATTCAGAGCAAAACAGATAATGGACTGGATATATAAAAATGGTCAATGCGATTTTGACAATATGACCAATATACCTAAGAAGTTACTAGAAAAGTTAAAAACAAATTTTTACATAGGTACTACTGAATTAGTTAAAAAATGTGAGTCAAAATTTAAAGATACTTTTAAATTTTTATATGAATATAAAGATGGAAATATGGTGGAAACTGTAGTTATGAAATATAAACATGGTAATTCCATATGTATTTCAACTCAAGTAGGATGTAGAATGGGATGTAAGTTTTGTGCATCTACAATAGATGGAATGGTTAGGAACTTGACAGCAGGAGAAATGTTAGGCCAAATTTTAAAATCCCAGAATGAAGTAGGAGAGAGAATATCCAATATAGTTCTTATGGGAAGTGGGGAACCCCTAGATAATTATGAAAATGTGTTAAAATTTTTAAAAATAGTAAATTCTGAATACAGTTTCAACATAGGCCAGAGACATATAACTTTGTCAACTTGTGGCATAGTACCTAAGATAAAGAATTTAGCAGATAGGGACCTTCAAATAACTTTGGCTATATCACTGCATGCTCCAAATGATGTTATGAGAAAAAAAATAATGCCTATTGCAAATAAATATTCCATAAAAGATATAATAGATGCATGTAAGTATTATATAGAGAAGACGGGTAGAAGGGTATCTTTTGAATACGCTTTGGTAAGTGGAGTAAATGACAGTTTAGAATGTTGTGATGAATTAACTGAACTTATAAGTGGATTATTGTGCCATGTTAATTTAATACCAGTCAATGAAGTTAAGGAAAATAACTTAAAAAAATCTTCTTCTGATGATGTAAAGAAATTTTACCATAGGTTGATTAAGAATAAAATAGAGACTACTATAAGAAGAGAAATGGGTTCAGACATAGACGCTGCTTGCGGACAATTGAGGAGAAGTTATTTAGAATCGAAAAAGTTATAGAGAGGGTGTAGAAAATGGTGGGGATCTTATCAGATGTAGGTAAGGTAAGAAAGCTAAATGAAGATTTTGTAGATTTCTATAATGGTAAAAATTTTAACTTATATGTAATAGCAGATGGAATGGGTGGACACAATGCAGGAGAGGTAGCTAGCAAAATTGCTGTGGAAACAACCATTTCTTACATGAAATCAAATGAAACATCAAATATGGAGGAAGACTTATTAAAAGCTGTAAGTGTAGCAAATGATAAAATTTATGAACTTTCTATTAGCCACAGTCAATTTGGTGGAATGGGGACAACTATAACAGTCTGCCTTGTAAAAGATAAAGATATGATAGTAGCAAATGTAGGGGATAGTAGTTGCTATGTTGTAAAATATGATGGTATAACAAAAGTGACTAAAGATCACTCTTTAGTACAACAACTGGTGGATGAAGGTAGTATAACTGAAGAAGAAGCTGCAATTCATCCTAATAAAAATATAATAACAAGAGCGCTTGGAACTAATAAGTCTGTAAAAGTAGATATATTTAAAGTAAATTTAGAAGATGTAAATAGGGTAATAATGTGCACTGACGGGCTATCTAATGGAGTAAATATGAACGAAATGTATGATATAATAATGAATAACAATAACGAAGATGCTTGCAAGCAGCTAATAGAACTAAGTAAACTTAGAGGTGGAAAGGATAATATATCAGTTATTGTATTTGAAGGAGAGTGTAAAAAATGATAGGGACTATGCTAGGGAATAGATATGAGTTGCTTGAAAAAATAGGAGAGGGAGGTATGGCTATTGTTTATAGAGCCAAAGACCACCTCTTGAGCAGAAACGTAGCTGTTAAAATTCTCAAAGAAGAATTTTCAAGTGACGGAGAATTTGTAGAGAAATTTAAAAGGGAAGCAGCAGCAGCAGCAAGTCTTTCAGATAATAATATAGTGAACATATATGATGTAGGTACACAGAAGGATATAAACTACATAGTAATGGAATGTGTTATTGGAAAGACTTTAAAACAAGTAATAAAAGAAGACAAGAAAATACCTCCTGCAAGGGCAGTAGAAGTAGCTATTCAAATAGCTAAAGCTTTGAAATGTGCCCATAAGAATAATATTATACATAGAGATATAAAACCTCATAATATTCTTGTGACAGAAGATGGTATAGTAAAAGTAACGGACTTTGGTATAGCCAAAGCCTCGGATTCAGTTACAATAACTAATTCTAATAAGATAATGGGTTCTGCACACTACTTTTCCCCAGAACAAGCAAAAGGAAGCTTTGTAGACTTTAGAACAGATATTTACTCCCTTGGCATAGTTATGTATGAAATGGTTACAGGACGTGTTCCCTATGATGCAGAAAGTCCTGTGTCGATAGCACTAAAACATATACAAGAACCTGTAGTTCCACCAAATCAGTTAAATGAAAATATACCAGATAGTTTAAATAGACTTATTCTGAAAGCTGTGGAGAAAGAGCCTATAAGAAGATATCAGACGATGGAAGATATGTTAGTGGACTTGAAAAAGATAGAAAATAATGAAAAAATCAATTTGGAAGATGATGACTTAAGTGGTGATATGACTAGGATAATGGATCCTGTAGATGTAAATAATGCTTATAAAAATGAGGACGATTATGATGAAGAAGTAGAGCCAGCAAGAAGACCAGTTAAATTAAACTTGGATCCTAAAAAGAAAAAAAGAATATTGACAACTGCAATAGGTGTTCTTGTAGTTGTAATAGGTATAATTTCAGGCTATATTTGGTATAACAAGGTATATAGCAGCGGAGACATAACTGTGCCGAGTATTGTAGGCATGAAACAGGATGATGCCAAACAGTTAGTAGAAAGCAAAAAGCTTAATTTTGTAGTAGGAGGCAAAGAAAAAAGTGACAAACCAGAAGGAACAGTAATAGAATGTTTTCCTAAATCAGGAACAAAGGTAAAAGCAAACTCAGATGTAAGGGTAATTATAAGCACTGGATCTGATTCACTGACTGTTCCAAATTTAGTTGGAGTAGATTTTGCAACTGCAAAGGATATTATATCAAATAGTGGACTCACTTTAGGAACAGTATCTTATAGGCACAGTGAGGATGTAGCAGAAGGAGACGTTATAAGCCAAGATCCTACAGCAGATAGCAAAGCTCAAAATGGTACAAAAGTAAATCTTGTGGTAAGCAAGGGAGCAGATGCAAAATATGTAACGGTACCAGATGTTTCAGGCAAAAACATAGAAGAAGCAGCTTCTATAATGGCAGGTTCAGGACTTAAGGTTTCTAAAAATCCAGTAGTTACTTCAGATAAATCTCAGAGTGGAGTTGTAACAAGTCAAAGCATAGGAGGATCACAGCAAGTTAAAGAAGGCACTACGGTAAGCTTAACTTATTATGAATATAAAGAAACTCAAAATGATCAAAGCAGTAATTTAGGGAATCAAAGTGGAGGAAAAAACACTGGAAGTAACGGACAAAGTAAGGATGTAAGCGGAACAGGCAGCGGAAGCGGGTCTAGCGGAAGTAAATCCGATAGTGGAAGCGGCACAGGTAGTTCTTCTTCTGATGGAGGTACAGGAAGCAGCGGAAATACAAGTACGGGTGGTACAGGAAATTCAGATAAAACAAATTAGGAGGAATTTATGCAGGGAACTATAGTTAAGGGTATAGGAGGATTTTATTATATAAAAACAGATAATGGGATAATTGAATGTAAAGCAAGGGGAAGGTTTAGGCATAATTCACTTTCCCCTATGGTAGGAGATAAAGTGGATATTGCACTAGAAAAAGAGCAGGGAGTTATTAATAAAATCTATCCTAGAAAAACTAAATTGAAGAGACCTGCTGTAGCTAATGTAACCCAGGCACTGGTAGTTTTTGCATTTACCCGTCCTGAAATAAATGAAGATTTATTGAATAGATTTCTTATAAGCTGTGAATTGAATAATTTGAAAATAGTAGTTTGCTTTAATAAGCTGGATTTAGCAGAAGAAAAGGAAAAATCCGATATAGCTAATACTATGAAAAAAATAGGCTATGACGTAATATTTTTAACGGCAAAAGAGAATTGCGGAATTGATAAAATTAAAGAAAAGCTTAAAGGAAATATTACGGTACTGTGTGGTCCATCGGGAGTTGGAAAATCTACTATTTTAAATGCCATTTCAGGAAAAGAGATTATGGAAACGGGTGAGATAAGTCAAAAATTGAAGAGAGGAAAACACACTACAAGACACAGTGAGTTAATAGAATTAGAAGAAGGGCTTATAGTGGATACTCCGGGATTTTCCTCTCTAGATATATCTGATATATCAGAGGAAAAACTTCAATATTGTTTTCCAGAGTTTACTGACCTTATAGGTCAGTGTAGATTTACGGGATGTTTCCATTATAAAGAACCAAATTGTGCCATTAAAGCTTCTGTCGAAGATGGCAAAATAGATAGAAAAAGATATGAGTTTTATATTAAGGTTTTAAATGAAATTATAAGTAAAAAAAAGTATTGAGCTGCTCATATAGCAGTATAAATTAAGGAGAGAGAAACATATGATAAGAATAGCACCTTCAATATTATCTGCAGATTTTTCAAAATTAGGGGAAGATATAAAAAGTCTGGACAAATATGGGGCTGATTTAATTCATATAGACGTAATGGATGGAAATTTTGTACCCAATATATCTTTTGGAGTACCTATTATTAAAAGTATAAGGCCGCTCACCAAGCTACCTTTTGATGTTCATTTGATGATAGAGGAACCTTCAAAATATGTGGAGGATTTTGTAAAAGCAGGAGCAGATATTATAACAGTTCATTTCGAAGCGGATAGGCATATAGATAGAACTATAAATTATATAAAAAGTTTTGGAGTAAAAGTTGCAATTGCATTAAACCCAGCTACCTTAGTAGATAATATAAAGTATTTAATACCTTATTTAGACATGGTTCTCATAATGTCTGTAAATCCAGGATTTGGAGGACAAAAATATATAGAGTATTGTTCTGATAAACTCAAGTACATAAAAGAATTAAGCAATAAATGTAATAAAAATTTAATGATAGAGGTAGACGGTGGTGTTTCAAAGGGCAATATAGCAAAAATAGTAGATAGCGGTGCTAATGTAATAGTAGCGGGTTCTGCTGTATTTAAGGGTGGAAATATAGAAGAAAACATAAGATTATTAAGAGGGGAAATTTAAAATGAAAGCAATTATAGTATCTGGGGGCAGTGCTCCATCTAGAAAATTAATTGAAGAGGAAATTGATGAAGATTCTATTTTGATTTGTGCAGATGGAGGGGCAAATTGTCTCTATGAGTATAAAATTATACCGGATTATTTAATTGGAGATTTTGATTCTATAGACAAGGATGTTTTAACGTTTTTTAAAAGTAAAGAATGTTCTATAGATACATATCCTAGGGCTAAGGATTTTACGGATACTGAAATTGCAGTAGAAAAGTCCCTGGCGTTAAAGGCAGACAAGATAGTAATGCTTGGGTGTACTGGAACCAGGGTGGATCATGTTTTAGCTAACTTAGGTATGCTTTTAAAATGTAGCCGCAGTGGAGTGAAGGCATATATAAAGGATGAACATAATACTATTGAGTTATTATGCAAGACAACGACAATAAAAGGATATCCTGGCGAAACATTTTCCCTTCATGCCTACTGTAATGTAGTCAAAAATCTAAATATAATAGGCGCTAGATATAAGTTAAGTAATTATGATTTGGCTTTAGGTGATGCAAGGACAGTATCTAATGAATTTATTCAAGAGGAAGCACGTATAGTATTTGATAGCGGTATGCTTTTGTGCATGCACAGCAAGGATTGAACAGATAATAAGACAAACTTCTAATGGTATAGATTTAAAGCTTGCAATTATAAAAAGTAGTAACGATATGAAGATATTATGCATATAATAGTATAAAGCAATTTTAAGGGATAATAGCGTGAAAAAGAAAAGCTGTATTAGAAGAAGAACAAAGAAAAAAATAGGATTGATAGCTTTATCTATAGGTGTTGGATTTTTAATGACAGTTATTATCCCAATATGGGGCTGGATAATAGCTGCAGGTATGGGACTAATTTATTGTGGATGGTATTTAATAAGTTATCATAAATAAGGGGGTAGTTTAATGAAAATTATTGCATTTAAGCTTCCAGGAGTTCTATCTGCGATTATAAAGTTTTTTACTAAAAAAAAATAAGTACTTAAAGACAAAAATGCAATTGTATATAAACAACTGCATTTTTATTTTTTATATAGCACGTTGAACCTTTCCTGAACGAAGGCATCTTGAACAAACATGTATAGTTTTTGGTGTTCCATTAACTATAGCTTTAACTTTTCTTACGTTTGGAGTCCAAGTCCTTTTAGATTGACGGTGGGAGTGGCTGTATTGTACTCCAAATACTACACCTTTTCCACATATTTCACACTTCTTTGACATTAAAAACACCTCCTTATGAGTCCTCTAAAATTCAAACACCACTTATTTTATCACAGAAGGCATAATAAGTGCAAGTAAATAGTAAAATTTAAGTAAATGTCCTTTTTCATAGAGTTAATATTTCCTTGAATAAATGTTTTATTTAATATAAAATATGTTTATGGTATTATAGAATACAATACTTTAGTAAGGAGGTTTTTGTATGATAGCTAGTATTGCCGAAGAAAATGGGTATATTGACTATTCGGAAGAAGTAGTTGCAAACATAGTTGGGTTATCAACTATGGAATGTTATGGAGTAGTGGGTATGGCTTCCAAAAACGCAAAAGATGGCTTTTGGGAATTAATAAAAGGTGGAAGCTTTAATAAAGGAGTAAGGGTTCGTTCTCAAAATAACGAACTTATAATAGAGTTATATATAATAGTGGAATATGGAACAAAAATATCAGTGATTTCAAATAGTATAATACAGAGGATAAAGTATAATGTAGAAAACTACACAGGACTCAAAGTATCAACGATTACAGTAAATGTTCAAGGTGTTAGAGTCTAGGGAGGTAATTCGTAAAAATGGAATACTTAAATATAGATGGACATCACTTTTACAACATGGTTGTAAATGCTAGCAATAAGCTGGAGAATCAAAAAGATTTTGTTAACTCATTAAATGTATTTCCTGTTCCCGATGGTGATACGGGAACTAATATGTCTATGACCTTTAAAAGTGCAGTACTTGAGGTAAGTAATTCTAAAGATAGTTCTATAGAAAGTATCTCTAAACAATTAGCTAGAGGTGCGCTTATGGGGGCAAGAGGAAATTCAGGAGTGATATTGTCTCAGATATTTAGAGGAATAGCAAAAGGTCTTCAGGGAAAAAAACAGGTAAACTCAGAAGAGTTTGCAAATAGCCTACAGGAGGGGGCAAAATCTGCTTATAAAGCTGTTATGCGTCCTACAGAAGGAACCATATTAACTGTTATAAGGGTTGCTGGTGAAAGTGCTGTTAAGTCTAGTAAAAAGGATATAACTGAGTTACTTCAAGATGTATGTAGTTATAGTAGAACTATATTGAATAAAACGCCTGACATGCTTCCTGTTCTAAAAAAAGCAAAAGTAGTAGATGCAGGTGGAATGGGCCTTCTAATAATACTTCAAGGAATGCAGGAAGCTTTAAGGGATGGTAAGGAAAATGTAGTTGTAGAAGAAGCTCACGATAAAGAAGTTAAATCTGCAGTTAAAGATTTAGGACAGCAGGATATAAAATATGGATATTGCACAGAATTCTTTATCCATTCTAAAGGAACTTGTATAAATGAATTTAAGAAAAAATTAGAGACCATGGGAGATTCCATGGTAGTGGTGGATGATGAAGATATAATTAAAGTGCACATTCACACAAATGATCCGGGCTGGATTCTTTCAGAGGCAATTAAGCTAGGGGAATTGTCAAAAATAAAAGTAGACAATATGAGAGAACAGCACAGACATCTTTTAAGTATAGAAAATTTTGAGGAAAATTCCAATGAAGATAAGGCTTATGATAGTGAAAAACTTAGTTATGAAGAAAAAACTGAGTCACAAAAGTATGCACTTATTTCAGTAGCTATGGGAGAGGGAATTAAGAGTATATTTGAGGATTTGGGAGTAGATTACGTAATAGAAGGCGGACAGACCATGAATCCTAGTACTGAAGACATATTAAATTGTATAAATAAAGTAAATGCTAAAAATATAATTATATTACCCAATAATAAAAATATAATTATGTCTGCTAATCAGGCAAAAGAGATATCCAATAAAAATGTAAAGGTTGTGCCTAGTAAGACAATACCACAAGGTATTACGGCAATAACATCTTTTAATTCAGATATGGATATAGATAAAAATATAAGTACTATGGAAAGGGCACTAACTACAGTGACTACTGGTTCTGTGACCTATGCAGTTAGGGATACGGAAATAGATGATATAAGCATAAAAAAAGGAGATATATTAGGACTTATTGATGGAAAGATAATGCAAGTTGGAAAGGATATGTTTGAAGTTTGTGGCAAGCTTTTAAAGCATATGATAAAAGAGGATAGCGAACTTATAAGTATATATTATGGTACAGATTGTGAAGAAGAAAAAGTAAAGCATTTTGTAGAAGAGTTTGAGAAGAAGTATACAGAAATGGATGTACAATGTTATAGTGGAAAACAGCCTTTATACTATTTTATAGTTTCTGTTGAATAAAAAAAGCGTAAAGCTTTTTTTATTTTTGGTATTTAATAAGAAGGCAGGTGAGAGGTTGTGAATCTAAGGGAGGATATTGGATCATTAAAAGGAGTAGGTGAGGTAACTTGTAAAAACTTAAACAGATGCTGTATATTCAACATACTTGACTTGCTCTTATATTTTCCAAGAGATTATGACATTATTTCTAGCTGCAGTGATTTAAAAGGGAATACAGAAGGAAAAGTCATGATAGATTGTACAGTTAATTCAATAGAAAGAGATATAAGGACTAAGACTGGTAAAATAATCTCTACAATTGTTTTTGAAAATAGAAATGGACTTTTTAAGGCAAAATGGTTTAATCAACCTTATGTGAAAAAGAAGTTTAAGATAGATGCTGAATATAGAATAGCAGGTAAAATTCAGCAGTACAGAGGAAGTAGTGTTATAACAAATCCTAAAGTGGTAAGTGTTAATTCAAATAGCAAAATGGAAGAAAAAATACTTCCTATATATCCTTTAAAGTCAGGAATAACTAACAATACATTTATAAAACTTATATCGTATGCACTTACTAAAGTAAGTATAGATGAAAATTTACCTAAGTGGATAATTACAAAATATAAGCTCTGTAGTTTGGATAGAGCTATAAGGATAATACATAACCCAGTTAATTTTAGAGAATTGAGAGAAGGAAAAAAGAGGCTTAAATTTCAGGAGCTTTTTACTTATTCCCTAAAAATTTTGATGTTAAAAGAGTACTTTGGAAAAAATAAAAAGGGAGTAGCCTTTAAAATAGCCCCAGAGTTAATAGAACTAAAGAATAAATTACCATATAAACTTACAAAAGCTCAAAATAAAGTTATAAGAGAAATACTTATAGATGAAAAAAGAGATGTTCCTATGAATAGACTGCTGCAAGGAGACGTAGGAAGTGGAAAGACTGTAGTGGCTTTAATATCTATTTTTAATGTAGTAAAAAACGGTTATCAAGCAGTTCTAATGGCTCCCACCGAAATATTGGCACAACAGCACTATGAAGAAGCTATGAAGCTTTTGAAGGGCTTTGATGTAGGTATAGGATTATTGTGTGGAAGTGTTACCCCAAAAAATAAAGATGAAATAAAAGAAAAATTAAAAATGGGTGAAATAGATATTATAATAGGAACCCATGCTTTAATTGAAGACAATGTGGAGTTTAAAAATATAGGAATAGTAGTTACAGATGAGCAGCATAGATTTGGAGTGATGCAGAGAAGTAAACTTGTAAATAAGGGAGATCATGTAGATACTCTTATTATGACAGCTACGCCTATTCCAAGAACTTTGAGTTTGTATTTATATGGTGATTTAAATGTATCAACTATAGATGAACTTCCTCCAGGAAGGCAGAAGATAGATACTTATTATAGAGATAAAAATTCAAGAGACAAAGTTTATAAATTTGCTTTGGAGGAAATAAAGAGAGGAAGACAAGTATATGTAGTATGTCCCCTTGTAGAGGAAAACGAGGAGTTGGATTTAAGTTCTGTAGAAGATATATATGAAGAATTAAAAGAGAAATATTTTAAAGATATACAGATAGATATACTGTATGGAAAAATGCAGCCGAAACTTAAAGAAGAAAAGATGAATAAATTTAAAAATGGTGAGATAAAGGTTATAATTTCAACTACGGTTATAGAAGTAGGTATAAATGTGCCAAATGCTACGGTTATGATAATAGAAAATGCAGAGAGATTTGGACTTGCACAGCTTCACCAATTAAGAGGAAGAGTAGGAAGAGGCTCTTATAAATCATATTGCATTTTGATTGCAGATATTAAAAATGACATAATAAGAAAAAGAATGGAGATAATGAGAAGCAGTAATGATGGATTTTTTATTGCAGAGCAAGATCTGAAGATAAGGGGTTCAGGAGAAATTTTTGGATTTAGGCAGCACGGGGAAGATGGACTTGTTTTCTCTAATCTGGTAGAGGACATAAATGTATTTAAGGAAGCTAATGGGGAAGCTAAAAGACTTTTAGCAAGTAAAGATGAGGAAGATATAAGAATAAAAGAAGAAATATTAAATAACTTAGAAAGAACTTCAAAATTTATAAGCTTTAATTAGTTTTTAAATCGGCCGCATAATCAAGTGATTCTTAGGTTCAGGTGGAGTTTGCTTATAAGGAATACATTTTCTCCATCTGAACCTTATTAACAGTATTCTTAGTGTCTTTAGCACTTAGAATACGTTATCCTTTAGGGGAAGAACTTATCCAGGCGCGTAGCAGTGCTTATCCCACACTTTGAAGAAAAGCAGATATCCCAAATCTTTGATTTGGTGATAGTCGCTTTCACAGAGTGCGATGGGGGTGTTAGCAATGGTAGCGATCGGATAAATTAACTTAATATAAGAATAATGAAAAATGAAAAATGAATTAATGTATAATTCACAGTAATTGAGAATTGTGCAGGGTGCATTATTAATTTTAAATAATTTTTGAATAATATAAAAATATATGCTAAAATATTATAGAATGACTATAGTATGTAAAAAACATAAAATAGGAGGAAAATTTATGAGAATAATTGCAGGTCTTGCCAGAGGAAGAAAATTAATGTCTCCTAATGGATATGATATTACAAGACCTACTTTAGATAGAGTTAAGGAAGCTATGTTTAATATAATTCAGAATAGAGTCTATGGTTCAAAAGTATTAGACGTATTTGCAGGTACAGGAAGCTTAGGACTTGAAGCTGCAAGCCGTGGTGCAGAAAAATGTTATTTAGTTGACAGAAGTAGTGACACTTTTTGCTTTTTGGACAAAAATGTGAGAAATTTAGGGTTCTCTGATATATGTAAAACTATTAATAAGGATTCTTATGAAGCCTTACAGGAGCTTTCAAGAAAAAATTTGATGTTCGACATAATATTTATTGATCCACCTTATAAAAAGGATATGATTCCACCAGCTGTAGAGATAATTGAAAATAAAAATTTATTGCAAAAAGATGGAATTATAGTTACTAAAATTGATACCAGTGAAGAACTATATCAAGGAAATATTAATATAGTTTTAATGGATCATAGAAAATATGGAAAAACTACGGTATGTTTTTATAAATATAAGGAGGATTAATTATTATGAAGACTGCGGTATACCCCGGGAGTTTTGATCCAATAACCAATGGGCATTTAGACATAATAAATAGGGCGTCTAAAGTATTTGATCATTTAATAGTTGGAGTACTAATTAATCCTGAAAAGCAGGGTCTATTTAATATTGAAGAAAGAGTAAAATTGATTCAAAAGGTAGTGAAAGATATACCTAATGTAAAAGTTGAGAGCTTTAGTGGTCTATTAATAGATTTTATGAAAAAAAATGACATTCAAGTTATAGTAAAAGGATTGAGAGCAGTATCAGATTTTGAATATGAATTTCAGATGTCTCTTATGAATAAAAAGCTAGATTCTGATAAAGAAACAGTATTTATGATGACTAGTGCCATGAATTCCTATTTGAGTTCATCCTCGGTAAAGCAAGTTGCTATGTTTGGGGGATGTATTAAAGGTTTAGTACCTGAAGAAATAAGGTTTGACATTATAAACAAGATTAACAGAGTTTATAAAAAGTGCTAAGGTATCTTAGGGGGAAAAATTATGGATGCTATTAAATTAATAGAATATCTTGAAGAAATTATAGATACATCTGCAAAAGTTCCTATGACAGGGAAGGTTATGGTAAATAAAAAGGAAATTTTAGATGTGCTACAAAAAATAGTTGATTACCTTCCTAGCGAGCTTAAAAAGGCACAATGGATAGTAAACGAAAAAGAGAGAATTTTAAGTGAAGCTGTACAAGAATCTGAAACTATGAAAAAAGAAAATTTGAGTTTGTTAAGACGTCAAATAGAAAATCATGATATTACCAAAGAAGCTAATATGAGGGCAGAGGAAATTATATCATCTGCGAAGAAAAACGCCAAGGCAATAAGACTAGGCGCTCGAGACTATGCAGATGAACTATTAAGCCAGCTGGACAATGAGTTATCAAGGAAAAATGATGAGATGCTAGCAACGCTGAAAGTAGAGCTTCAAAAGATGTTAAACAATTTAGTAAATAGTATGGATCTAAAGACTGAAGATATAAGAGCAAATATAAAAGAACTAAGAGACATGAAATAAATGTTTTAATTTATATAAAATCCAGGGAGTAATAAGTAAAAGTATAGTAAGTATAAACAAGTTGTTGAAGTATGTAGTTATTTTATAATAAGGTAGAAAAGTTTCTTGCGATAATTTTAGTGAGAATAGCTTATAAAGTGATAAGCTAAATATGGAGCATATTATTCCCTGTAGTATTTTCCTAAGAGAATATTTTTTTAAAGATATTTTAAATTTATAGGTAAAAGAGTATACTTGGGATATAATTGATAGTCCGCTAAAGGTGAATAAAAAACTTACTAGTATAATTTTTAAATTAAGGGAGGCAGTAGAAGACGATATTAAACTGCATCCATTAGTCATTTCTATCATTCCAAGGAAGATTCCTTCCATTATATTACCCGAAATATGAGTTACACTTGAAATACTATTGATTAGTAAATTAAATAGAATGTTATTTTTTAAAATGCTATTTAAAACAGAAAATAATATGACAAATCCACCTATTGATATGCAATTTTTTAAAGAATCTTCAATGCTGTTTTTAAATACTTTTCCGATGTTTTCACTTTCATGAGAATGATTTCTATAAGCAATAGGGTTGTAATATATTTTTTTAGAAGGTATCAAAAAACTCATAACTATACAGGATAGCAAATTAGAAAGTAATAGTATATATCCTATAAAAGGACTCTTTAGCATGGAAACTCCAACAGAACCTAGCATAAAGAGAGGACTTGCATTAGAAGCTATATTTAAAAGCCTCTCGCAGGTGAAAAGGTCTATTATTTTTTTTTCATAAAGCTGGCAAGCATACTTTGCTCCAAGGGGATACCCACAAAGTGTGCTTATGATTAACACGAAGCTGCAGCTAGTTGGGAGCCTTAAGGGTTTGCACAGGGCTTTACCTATTAATTTTGAGTATATGTATACTCCATCACAAGAGAGTATTATGTTGGATACAACTAAAAATGAAAATAAAGATGGAAATACTTTGTAAAAAAATAGCAGACTGCCTGAAATTACCCCATCTATACATAGTTTTGGTGCAAGTATAATTTCAATTATAAAAATTGAACATACTATAGTTATAAGTAAATTTTTATCTTTTAGTAAAATAAAAAGGAGTATTAATATTGCAAATATTAATAGATAAAATAAAACTTCCAAGAATATCACCTACTTTTTAAAAAATTTATTGAATATAAACAGAGTTCTTGGTATCAGATGGAGTTTGAGTCCATCTGATGCTTATTAACAGGCTTCTTAGTGCTTTAGCACTTAGAAGGCGTTATCCTTTAGGGAAAATCGTTATCCAGGGACGTAGCTGCTCTTTACTCCTTGGAGAAGTGGGAGTATTAGAGCAGGTAGTCATCGGAGGAACACAGTTTATTAAATTATATTTAAAAAGTAGGAAACTTATTCTAAATTTGATCTGCTATGATAGGACTTTGAAGGTAGTCACTGTTAAAGGATATGTTTTTGTTTAACAGACTATAGGCTTTTGAGGACTGTATGTCTAATTGCAGCATTTCATTTATTTTTCTTGGAATCTTTACATAAATTGGAATGGAAGAGCTATTTTTCATTTCCTTAAGTACTTTTATACCGGTAGAATTAAATCCTAAGACTCTTCCATAGGGGCATATATTTCTTCTCAATATTTCAGAATTTAAATTTTCAAATCCTAAAAAAAACTGGCATAATATTCTACTTATTCTGCTGTAAGTATATCTTTTTGTTTTGGATTTAATTATTATATCGTTGTAGGAATAATTATTCTGTAGGGATCTAAGTATTCTATTTTCAATTCCTTCGGATATGTCAGGTAAACTTTTAATTCTATTTTCATATAGGAAGGATTTATATCTTAAATAAGGTACCATACAATCTTCGAAAATAAAACCACATCCTGTAGATTGAACTTCCTTTAAAATAGAAAGTACATTTTCTGGAATATTAGAACTTAAGTCATTTATGTTGCCATTTAATTTTAAGAAATTACGTATAGATGATGCACTGGAAAAAGATTGCTCTATATTTAAGCTATTATATGAACTTCCAATTCTTTTTATTGATATGGGAGTAATATTGCTTTTTATCCTTATTAGATTTTTTAAATACTCTATACCTAAAATATTGTTTGGAGATTGAAGTATTTCATCTATATTGTACTTTGCAAGAGAACTTTTAGTATTTAATAGAAAATTATTTAAAGCACTATTTCGTGCAGAAGGATAGGACATACCCTGTGACATTTTTTCCTTTAAAAATAACTTAAATTGGTCAGGCTCTATTGCAAGAATTTTTGCAATAGATTTTAGCAAGTCTATATTACTGCATTCGCTTCCAAAGCAAAGATTTTTTACTACACCCAAATTTTCTAAGAGACTTACAGCACCGTAGGCAAAAAATTCAGCAGAAGATAGACTGTAGATAACAGGAAGTTCAAATACTAGGTCTACTCCATTTAGAAGTGCCATTTTGGTTTTAGTCCATTTGTCAACTATAGACGGTGCACCTCTTTGCACGAAATTACCACTCATAACTGCTATTACAGCATCGCATTTTGTAGCAGAACGAGCACTTTCAATATGATATTTATGTCCATTGTGAAAGGGATTATATTCAACTATTATTCCAGTTACGTTCATAGAAATTTTCCTTTCTAAAATATTTTATTCCATGTCAAGAACTCTGTTTATTTCATTAGAAAACTATAAGTACAGAGTACAGGGCATTTAAAAAAATAGGCTAGCATACTGATTGATTATTTATTTGAAAATGCCTAAGTAAAATATATACATATTATAACAATAAAATAAGTATTAGTGTAGGATTTTTAAATAGAGTATCTATTTTCAGATTAAATTTTTACTTATTTGATTTACATTGTATAATATTGAGTAAAGTATTGACTAGTAAAATTTTGTGATACTTTAATCTGTGAAATTTCTTAGCAAAAGTTATATTTTTGAATAATTTTTATTGAAAAATACAACTAAAAAGGATTATAGTATAAGTGTGTGTAATTTTGTGTTAAATTTAAAGGGAGGAAATAAACATGAAATTGATGGAAAAAATTTGGAATAAGGCAAAGGAAGACAAAAAAAAGATTGTCTTAGCTGAAGGAGAAGAAGAAAGAACTCTTCAAGCTTGTGAAAAAATAATTAAAGAAGGTATTGCAAATTTAATCCTTGTAGGGAATGAAAAGGTAATAGAGGAGAAGGCATCAAAATTAGGCGTAAGTTTAAATGGAGCAGAAATAGTAGATCCAGAAACCTCGGATAAACTAAAAAAATATGCAGATGCTTTTTATGAATTGAGAAAGAAGAAGGGAATAACACCAGAAAAAGCGGATAAAATAGTAAGAGATCCAATATATTTTGCTACGATGATGGTTAAGCTTGGAGATGCAGATGGATTGGTTTCAGGTGCAGTGCATACTACAGGTGATCTTTTGAGACCAGGACTTCAAATAGTAAAGACAGCTCCAGGTACATCAGTAGTTTCCAGCACATTTATAATGGAAGTACCAAATTGTGAATATGGTGACAATGGTGTACTTCTATTTGCTGATTGTGCTGTAAATCCATGCCCAGATAGTGATCAATTGGCTTCAATTGCAATAAGTACAGCAGAAACTGCAAAGAACTTATGTGGAATGGATCCAAAAGTAGCAATGCTTTCATTTTCTACTAAGGGAAGTGCAAAACACGAATTAGTAGATAAAGTTAGAAATGCTGTAGAAATTGCCAAAAAAGCTAAACCAGATTTAAGTTTGGACGGAGAATTACAATTAGATGCCTCTATCGTAGAAAAGGTTGCAAGTTTAAAGGCTCCTGAAAGTGAAGTAGCAGGAAAAGCAAATGTACTTGTATTTCCAGATCTCCAAGCAGGAAATATAGGTTATAAACTTGTTCAAAGATTTGCAAAAGCTGATGCTATAGGACCTGTATGCCAGGGATTTGCAAAACCTATAAATGATTTGTCAAGAGGATGTAACTCCGATGATATAGTAAATGTAGTAGCTGTAACAGCAGTTCAGGCACAAGCTCAAAAGTAATAACAAAAAGCATAAATGATTCATTTTTAGGAGGAATATTAAACATGAAAATATTAGTAGTAAACTGTGGAAGTTCATCTTTAAAATATCAACTTATTGATATGAAAGATGAAAGCGTTGTGGCAAAAGGACTTGTAGAAAGAATAGGAGCAGAAGGTTCAGTTTTAACACATAAAGTTAACGGAGAAAAGTTTGTTACAGAGCAGCCAATGGAAGATCATAAAGTTGCTATACAATTAGTATTAAATGCTCTTGTAGATAAAAAACATGGTGTAATAAAAGATATGTCAGAAATATCTGCTGTAGGGCATAGAGTTTTGCATGGTGGAAAAAAATATGCGGCATCCATTCTTATTGATGACAATGTAATGAAAGCAATAGAAGAATGTATTCCATTAGGACCATTACATAATCCAGCTAATATAATGGGAATAGATGCTTGTAAAAAACTAATGCCAAATACTCCAATGGTAGCAGTATTTGATACAGCATTTCATCAGACAATGCCAGATTATGCTTATACTTATGCAATACCTTATGATATATCTGAAAAGTATGATATCAGAAAATATGGTTTTCATGGAACTTCTCATAGATTCGTTTCAATTGAAGCAGCCAAGTTGTTAAAGAAAGATCCAAAAGATCTTAAGCTAATAACTTGTCATTTAGGAAATGGAGCTAGTATATGTGCAGTAAACCAGGGAAAAGCAGTAGATACAACTATGGGACTTACTCCCCTTGCAGGACTTGTAATGGGAACTAGATGTGGTGATATAGATCCAGCTATAATACCATTTGTAATGAAAAGAACAGGTATGTCTGTAGATGAAATGGATACTTTAATGAACAAAAAGTCAGGAATACTTGGAGTATCAGGAGTAAGCAGCGATTTTAGAGATGTAGAAGAAGCTGCAAATTCAGGAAATGATAGAGCAAAACTTGCATTAAATATGTATTATCACAAAGTTAAATCTTTCATAGGAGCTTATGTTGCAGTTTTAAATGGAGCAGATGCTATAATATTTACAGCAGGACTTGGAGAAAATTCAGCTACTAGCAGATCTGCTATATGTAAGGGATTAAGCTATTTTGGAATTAAAATAGATGAAGAAAAGAATAAGAAAAGGGGAGAAGCACTAGAAATAAGCACACCTGATTCAAAGATAAAAGTATTAGTAATTCCTACAAATGAAGAACTTATGATAGCTAGGGATACAAAAGAAATAGTTGAAAATAAATAAGACTTGACTTTTAATGCTCATCTCTATATAATAGGTTGTGGCTAATATATAGAGGTGAGTGATATGAAATTAAATGTATCAGATTTACTAAGTGAAGAAGTTGTTACAAAGAATGTAAATGTTACAGTAAAAGAAAAGGGATTCTATGATGGAAGTGAATACATAAAATTATTAGAGCCTCTAAAGTTTAGCGGAACTTTAAGTAAAGAGGAAGATATTCTTCTGTTAGAAGGAAGAATTAATACTTTACTAGAGCTCACTTGTTCACGATGTCTAAGTAAATTCTCTTATGCTGTGAATGTTGCTATTACTGAAAGATTTACAAATAATAATAAGGAAAATAAGGATGATGAAGCCATCTTTATAGATAGTAATATCATTGATATTACGGAAATAATAGAAAATAACATTATATTAATTTTACCAATTAAGAGGCTTTGCAACGAGAATTGTAAAGGGTTATGCCAACAGTGCGGCACTAACTTAAATAATTCTAAATGTCAGTGCAAAAGCGATGATATTGATCCGAGATTGGCAAAGCTAAAAGATATGTTTTTCACTGATTAAGGAGGTGTTTACTGTGGGAAATCCAGCCAGCAGAATATCAAAAGCAAGAAGAGATTCAAGAAGAGCACAGACTTTTAAATTAGGTTTACCAGGTTTAGTTGAGTGTCCTCAGTGCCATGAAATGAAACTTGCACATAGAGTTTGTAAGAATTGTGGATATTATAAGGGTAAGGAAATCATTTCAACTGAAAATAAATAAAAGAAAGTCATTTGACTTTCTTTTTTTGTTCATGGGGTCTACAAAAATTAGACCATATTAAGTAACAAAGGTCCAGATTATAGGATAGGATGTGAAAATATGATAATTGCTGTGGATGGTATGGGAGGAGATTTTGCACCTTGCGCTGTAGTGGAAGGTGTGGTAGAAGCAGTTAAAAAGCAAGACGTAAATATAATAATAACCGGCCAAAAAGAGCAAATTGAAAATGAATTAGCTAAATATAATTATCCTAAGGACAAAATAGATATTTTAAATACTAAAGAGGTTATAACTACAGGTGAATCCCCGGTTATGGCTTTAAGGAAAAAAAAGGACTCTAGCTTAGTTAAGGCACTGAATCTTGTAAAAGAAGGTAAAGCGGATGCTGTTATATCAGCAGGAAGTACAGGGGCATTTATGGCAGGTTCAACTTTAATCGTAGGGCGAATTAGAGGGGTAGATAGAGTAGCATTAGCTCCTGTAATGCCAGGAAAAAATGGAAACTTTATGGTGATAGATGCAGGAGCAAATGTGGACTGTAAGCCTCAGTATTTGCAGCAATTTTCTCTTATGGGCAAGATATATTTTGAAAGCATACTAAAAGTAAATAACCCATCTATAGGCCTTATAAATATAGGTGAAGAAGAAGAAAAGGGAAATGAACTGGCTAAAAGTGCATATAAACTTTTGAAAAGCATGGATTTTAACTTTGTAGGGAATGTAGAACCAAGAGATGTTACAAATGGAGATGTGAACGTATTAGTTTGTGATGGAGTAGTAGGAAACACAGTTTTAAAGATGTATGAGGGAGTAGCGTTAAATTTATTTTCCATGTTAAGAGAAGAGATTATGAAATCCTTTAGCAGTAAGTTGGCAGCTTTTATTTTAAAACCTGCTTTTAAGAGTTTAAAAAGTAAATTTGATTATACAGAATATGGTGGTTCTCCTTTTTTAGGATGTAATGGCATATGTGTAAAGGCTCATGGAAGTTCTAATGGAAAAGCTTTTAAAAATGCAGTAATGCAAGCCATAAGCTGTTATGAAAATAATGTTGTTGGAAAAATAAAATCTGAAATAGAAAAAATACATAATGCAGAAAGTAATAATATATAAAGTATATAATATAAATGTATTGATATAATATAAGTTAGTATAATAAATATATTTATTATTGACGGTATATAACTTATGTAATATTATTTATGTATGAAAAATTTTTGGAGGCGAAATTATGATTTTTGAAAAAATACAAAAAATAATATCTGAACAACTTGGAATTGGCTCTGATGAAATAAAAATGGAATCATCTTTTATTGACGATTTAGGTGCAGATTCCCTTGATATCGTTGAGTTAATAATGGCTCTTGAAACAGAGTTTGATATTGAAATACCAGACGAAGAAGCTGAGAAGGTAAAAACAGTGGGAGATGTAGTTGAGTACATAAAGGCTCATACTGAAGAATAAACAGAGTTCTTGGCATCAGGTGGAGTTTTTAACTCCACCTGATGCTTAGAAATCGTTATCCAGGGACGTAGCTGCTCTTTACTCCAAGGAGTATTAGAGCAGATAGTCATCGGATAAACAGAGTATATGCTTAAAAGTCCCGTTAAATCGGGACTTTTAATTTAAATCTTTGATTACAGTAATGAATTTATTCTTGAGTTTGTTTTTTATATAGTTGGTCTATGGCAAACTGAAGAATAAACTTCAAAAGGAGAATTAGAAAATGGAAGAGGTAGGCTTTATTGAATTACTAGAAAAGAAATTCAATATGAGTTTTAGCAATAAGGAAATCATAGAAGTAGCTTTGACTCATAGTTCATATGCTAATGGTAGAAAAAATATAAAATTCAATGAAAGATTAGAATTTTTAGGAGATTCTGTATTGCAGCTTTGCATATCAGAATATTTATTTTTAAAATATAAAAGTAAACCTGAAGGAGAGCTTACAAAAAAAAGGTCTCTTATAGTTTGTGAAAATTCCCTTTATCATGTAGCTAAAAAATGGAATGTTGGTAAATACATAAAAATGAGTAAGGGAGAAGAAATTACAGGAGGAAGAGAAAGAACCTCTATATTGGCAGATTGTGTTGAAGCGATTATTGCTGCAATTTATTTGAATTTTGGATATGAGAAGACAGGAAAATTTATAATTGAAAATTTTCAAGATATTATAGAAAATGCTATTAAAAATAGAATAATTATGGATTATAAAACCAAGCTTCAAGAAACTTTACAAAAAGACGGGGATGTATCTATAGAATATAACCTCGTAAAATATGAAGGACCTCCTCATAGAAGAAAGTTTTATACTGAAGTGTGTACAGAAAAAAATGCTTTGGGTAGTGGCGTAGGATACAGCAAAAAGGAGTCGGAGCAAAATGCAGCTCGGGATGCTTTGATGAAATTAAATGTAAAAGTAAGTATGCTTTAGGAATGAGGATAAGTCAAAATGAAACATTATATAATACCTATATTTGTACCTAATGAAGGATGCCCTCATAATTGTGTATTTTGTGACCAGACTGCAATTACAGGAAATGAGGAAAAAGTTGATGCCTGTTTTACTAGAAATACTATAAATGAGTATTTAAAAACTATAAAACGCGAAAATTCCGTAGTAGAAGTATCTTTTTTTGGAGGTACTTTTACTGCAATTCCTATGGAAAGGCAAAATGAACTTTTAAGTGTGGCTAAAGAGTATAAAGATAGAGGAGATATAGATCTTATACATATGTCAACAAGACCAGACTATATAGACAAAAGTATACTGGATAACTTAAAAAGCTATTCTGTAGACGTTATAGAACTTGGTGTACAGTCATTAGATGAAGAAGTGCTTATAAAATCAGGAAGAGGACATTCTGCGGAGGATGTTGTTAAAGCATCTTCTCTTATAAAGGAGTATGGATTCACATTAGGACACCAGATTATGCTGGGGTTACCTTCAGATACTTTCAAAAAAGATATGGAAACTGTAAAAAAGTCCGTACTTATGAATCCGGATATATACAGATTATACCCTGCTCTTGTAATAAAGGGAACTTTCATGGAGACCATGTACAAAAAAGGTGTATATAAACCTTATACATTAGATGAAGCAGTGGATATATGCAGAAATTTGTATTATATCTTGCGGAAAAATAAAATAAATGTAATAAGGATGGGACTTCAGCCTACAGAAGAAATAAATGTAGGTAAAGATGTAATAGCGGGTCCTTTTCATCCTGCCTTTAGGGAATTGGTAGAAGGAAGTATTTACAATAATATGATAGAAGACAGCATATCAGAGTCTTATGAGGGAAATGTAGTTATAAAGATAAACAATAGGGATATTTCAAAGTTGTATGCAAATAAAAGAAGATATTTTAATGAGATGAAAAAAAAATTTGGTAAATGTTTTGTAAAAGTTATTCAAGATCCTTCAATTAGTAGGGAAAACATAGTTATAATTGAAGAGGAAGTAACTAAATCCGTATCTATAGATGAATATATAGCAGATAAGTGTAAGGAAAGGTAGAGTTTTTTAAAGGAGTGTGTGTATTATGAAAAAGAATACTAGAGATAAAATGATGAAGGTAATGATAGTTTTTGTAGTGCTTATGTTTTTAGTTACGCTTCTTCCAATGCTTTTTAGATAAGGGGCTGCTTTTCGATGTTTTTAAAGAATATAGAGATAAGAGGATTCAAATCCTTTGCGGACAAGACGGAACTTATATTTAAAGGGGGAGTTACCTCTATAGTAGGGCCAAATGGAAGTGGAAAGAGCAATATTTCTGATGCAATTAAATGGGTGTTAGGGGAACAAAGCGTGAAAAGCCTTAGAGGCGGAAAGATGGAAGATGTAATTTTTGCTGGTACTCAATATAGAAAACCAGTTGGATTATGTCAGGTTTCTCTTACCTTAAATAATGAGGATAAGAAACTTCCTATTGATTATTCTGATGTAACTGTTTCAAGAAGACTTTATAGATCTGGAGAAAGTGAATACTACATAAATAATACTCAGTGTAGATTAAAAGATGTAAATGAACTATTTATGGACACAGGTATAGGAAGAGAAGGTTATTCAATAATAGGACAAGGTAAAATAGATGCCTTATTGAGTGGAAAACCTGAAGATAGAAGGAGTGTGCTGGAAGAAGCCGCGGGTATTGTTAAATTTAAGTGGAGAAAAGAAGAAGCAGAAAAAAAACTATCAAATACTGATGCCAATTTGGTAAGAATAGAGGATATTTTAGAAACTCATACTGAAAGGTTAGAATCACTTAAAGAGGAAAATGACAAGGCCAATGAATTTTTGAAACTATCAAAGCAGCTGAAGGAAAAGGAAATAAATTTATTAGTTCATTCTATGGAAAAAATAGAAAGTAAAATTGGAGAAAACCAAAAATCTACAGATTTTATGGATAAAGAAGTTAAAAAATTGAATTTAGAATTTGTGGATTTAAAGTGTAAGATAGCAACTGGAAATGAACAAATTGAGGATTTTAATAATAAAAGTTCTAACTGTAAAACAAATTACTATGGAGACCGAGAACGTGTTCAACAAACAGAGGGTGAAATAAAACTTTTAAAACAAAGAATAGAAAATTTAAAGGAAACTATAGAAAAAAATTTTTTAGAGTTAAAACAAGTTGAAGAATCTAAGAGAAAAAAGCTGCAGCAGGTGGAACTTCAAAAAAATAGCATTTCTAAGTTAAAAGAGGATAAGGATAAGTTAGAGAATAGTATATCTGAGTATAACGATAATATAGGAAATGTACAAAAAAATGCAGTAGAAAGAGAAGACTTATATAAGAAATTAAAGGATGATCAGATAGAATATTTAAGTAATATATCTAACTTAAAAAATGAAATATCTTCTGCACAAAAGGAAATAGAAGATACACTTGATAAAATTAATAATATGAAAAGCTCCTGCGAAAGCTATGTTCATTCTATAAAAATAAATGCTAGTACTAAAGATATGCTGGTTGCAAAAGTATCTAGTATAAAAAAACTAATATCGGAATATCAAGACAAAGTTAAAGAAAATAAAAAGAAAATTTCAAAATCTAATACTAATCTTGTTTTAGAAGAAAAAAATCTTAAAGAATTAAATAGAACTTATAACAAATTAGAGGCAAATTATACTGTGCTTTTGAATTTACAGCAGCACTATGAAGGATATAATAGGTCTGTAAAATCACTTATGAAGGATATAAAAGATAAGGCAGTAAGAGTGCCTGAAAACAGCTGCTTTTTGCTTGGAGAGGTTATAGAGTTACCTAAAGAGTATGAAACTTGTATAGAGGTTGCCCTTGGCAGTGCCATATCCAATATAATAACTGAAGACGAAATTACAGCAAAAGCTCTCATAAAGCATTTGAAGAATAAAAATATGGGAAGAGCTACTTTTTTGCCCCTTAATATAATAAAGGGAAAAAAGATTTCTAATAGTGAAAGGTTTAAGGGTATAAGTGGATATATAGGGGTCGCTAATGAGATCGTAAATTATAAGGATAAATTTAAAAATGCACTTGAATATGTACTTGGAAGGACAGTTATATGTGAGGATATGGATAGTGCACTTAAAATAGCTAAATTAAGTGGATATAGTTTTAGAATAGTTACTTTAGCTGGAGATGTAGTAAATTCAGGAGGATCCCTTACTGGTGGAAGTTTTCAAAAAAAGAGCAGTAATATAATAGGGCGAAAGCGTGAAATAGAAGAAAGTGCAATTAAAATAAAAAAAACAAGTGAATCCCTAAAAGATTTAAATGCAAAGGTGCAAGAATATAAAAAATGTATAAAAGAATTGGATGAAGAAATTTTAGATTTAAAGGAAAAAGGTTATTCTGAAAATATAGAATTGACTAAGATTCAGGGAAAAATAAATAATATAGATAATGAAAGCTCTAAATTAATAGAAAATATGAAAATATCAAATAGAGAGATAGATATTTTGACTAAGAATAAAGAGTTGAAGGAAAAGAATATAGAGGATAAGAAGAAGAAATTAGAAAATTCCTTGGGACAACAAAACGAAAATGACAGTTCTATTTTAAAAATAGAAGAGGAACTGGAAGAAAATAAAATCAATATAGAAAAAATGAAGGAAAAACTTTTAGATTTCAAAGTAAAAAAGGCTCAA
This sequence comes from Clostridium ragsdalei P11, assembly GCF_001675165.1. Classification (GTDB taxonomy): domain Bacteria; phylum Bacillota; class Clostridia; order Clostridiales; family Clostridiaceae; genus Clostridium_B; species Clostridium_B ragsdalei. The sequence continues at coordinate 103,893 of NZ_LROS01000011.1, read as the reverse complement.
TTAGATGAAAGTATCTTAAATAAAAACAGAGAGCTTAAGAGATTGACAGATGAAATACAAGAATTAAGCGTGAAAAAATCCAGTATAATTGAGCAAAACAAAGATTGTGAAAATAATATACATAATCAAGAGTTAAAGGTAAATGAAAATAAAGAAAAAATACAAGTTTTAAATAAAAATATAGAAATTTTAAAAAATAGTATAGAGGAAAATGATAAAGAACTTATAAAATTAAAGGATAGCGTAAAAAAATGTAATGAAAAGTTAGAAAGTTTAACTCTTTTAATAAATAAGAAAGAAGAAAAGCTTCATAAAGTGCAGGTAGTTTTAGCTAGGCTTAATTCAGAAAAAGAAAATATGTGTTTAAAACTAAAAAATGAAATTAAAATTACCTATGAGGAAGCTCTAAAATATAAAAAGGACATAGAAAATTTAGATAAATATAATTCAGATGTAGTAAGTTTGAAAAATAGTATTTCCAAATTAGGAATAGTGAATTTGGGTGCTATACAGGAGTATAGTGATTTGAGAGAAAAGGTAACATTCTTAAGTACTCAAAGAGAAGATTTGGTAAAATCAAAAGAAGAGTTAAATAATGTAATAGATGCTATGACGGAAAAAATGAGAACCGTATTCAAAAAAAATTTTGATAGATTAAAAGAAAGTTTTAATGAAACGTTTAAAGAGTTGTTCAAAGGTGGAAGTGCAGATTTAATAATTACAGGTGGAGATGAACTTAGTGGGAATATAGATATAACAGTTCAGCCCCCAGGAAAAAGGCTTCAAAACATAAATCTAATGTCTGGAGGGGAAAAAGGATTATCTGCTATAGCACTTCTATTTGCAATACTTAAGATAAAACCTACTCCTTTTTGTATATTGGATGAAATAGAAGCTGCTCTTGACGATGCAAATGTAGCACGATATGCAAGCTTCCTAAAGAAATTTTCAAATGAGACTCAGTTTATTGTTATAACTCATAGAAGAGGAACTATGGAGGCAAGTGATGTGCTTTATGGAGTTACTATGGAGGAAAAAGGTGTTTCAAAAATTGTTTCTGTAAGTTTAAAAGACGAATATTAAATATACCTAAAAAAGATGAAAGGATGTGTCAAACATGCTAAAAGGATTTTTTGATAAATTAAAAAGTGGGCTTGAAAAAACCAAAAATAATTTAACTGGAAAAATAAGTGACATGTTAACTAGTGCTGTCAGTATAGATGATGACTTGTATGAAGAATTGGAAGAGATACTTATAACAGCAGATATAGGTGTTGAAACCACTACTTATATTATAGATAAATTAAAAGAAAAGATAAAAGATCAAAAAATAAAGGAACCTTCTCTTATAAATCAGTGCTTAAAGGAAGTTATTATAGACATATTGGGGGATGAAAAAAATAGTATTGAACCTGAAAAAACTCCTGAAATAGTCCTTGTAATAGGAGTAAATGGCGTGGGAAAGACTACTTCAATAGGGAAAATGTCTTCAAAACTTAAAGATAGTGGTAATAAAGTAATTATGGCAGCTGCAGATACTTTTAGGGCAGCAGCTATAGATCAATTAGAGGTGTGGAGCAGGAGAGCCGGTGTTGATATAATAAAGCATCAGGAAGGTTCTGATCCTGCAGCAGTTATATTTGATGCTATTCAGGCAGCAAAAGCACGAAAAGCTGATGTGCTCATATGTGATACTGCAGGTAGATTGCATAACAAGAAAAACTTAATGGACGAATTGAGTAAGATAAATAGGGTAATAGACAGAGAATATAAGGAGGCATTTAAACAAACTTTACTTGTATTAGATGCAACTACGGGACAAAATGCAGTACAGCAGGCAAAACAATTTACCGAAGTATGTCCTATAGATGGCATAATACTCACTAAGCTAGATGGTACCGCTAAGGGTGGAATTGTAATATCTATTAAACACAGTTTAGATATACATGTAAAATTAATAGGAGTTGGAGAAGGCATAGATGATCTTCAAGAATTTTGTAGCAGAGATTTTGTAGAGGCATTATTTTAAAATCTGTTAAGTAAAAATACTTGACACCACTCACAAATTTTGATATCATATATTTCGTTGGATGAAGAGCTTTTAATTTAGGCAGTCCAGCTTCTAATAAATTAATTTAAGTTGAGATGGTATTATGGAAGAGAGAGTACAGCTTTCCATATTACTTGATATATATGGTAAGCTTTTAACTGAGAAACAGCAAGATGTGATGGATTTGTACTATAATGAGGATCTTTCTTTAGCAGAAATATCTGAACACACTAGTACTAGTAGGCAGGCAGTATATGACATAATAAAGAGATGCCACAAACTTTTATTGCAGTATGAGGAAAAACTTCATTTGTTAGAGAAGAATGAAAAGCTGAAAAAAAGCAAGCAATCTCTTTTAAAATTTATAGATTCATTATGCTGTAGTGAAAATAAAGAAATGCTTAGTAAAATAAAGAATTACATAATAGATAATATTTGAATTTAGGAGGGTTATCATGGCTTTTGAAGGATTGGCATCTAAACTTCAGGAAACTTTAAAAAAGCTTAGAGGTAAAGGCAAACTTTCTGAAAAAGATATAAAAGATGCTATGAGAGAAGTGAAATTGGCACTTTTAGAGGCAGATGTTAATTACAAAGTTGTGAAAAATTTTATTAAAAGTGTCAGTGAAAAATGTATGGGAGAAGAAGTACTAAAAAGTTTGACTCCAGCGCAACAAGTTATAAAAATAGTAAATGAAGAACTTACATTATTGATGGGTAAAAATGAGAGTGGAATTGAGTATAATTCCAATGGATTGACTGTAATAATGCTTGTCGGACTTCAAGGCGCAGGAAAAACTACCATGTGTGGAAAATTGGCACTTCAACTTAGGAAAAAGAATAAAAAACCCCTTCTAGCAGCTTGTGATATATATAGACCTGCTGCAATAAAACAACTTCAAGTAGTTGGAAAAGAAATAGATGTTCCTGTATTTTCAATGGGAGATAAGGTGACAGCAGTAGATATATGTAAAGGGGCTCTGGAATATGCAAAAAACAACAATTTAAATGTAGTTATAATAGATACAGCAGGTAGACTTCAAATAGATGAAGAGCTTATGGGTGAATTGAAGCAAATTAAGGAAAATGTAACCCCTGATGAAATCATGCTTGTAGTAGATGCAATGACAGGCCAAGATGCAGTTAATGTGGCTTCCAGCTTTAACGAACAGTTAAATATAAGTGGGGTCATACTTACAAAATTAGATGGAGATACGAGGGGTGGAGCAGCATTATCCATAAGATCTATGACTGATAAACCTATAAAATTTGTAGGTATGGGAGAAAAAATGAATGACCTTCAAGTATTCTATCCAGATAGAATGGCCTCGAGAATACTTGGCATGGGAGATGTGCTTTCACTTATAGAAAAAGCACAGCAATCTATAGATAAAGAAGAAGCTGAAAAGTTAGGAAATAGAATGCTGAACAAGGAGTTTAACTTTGAAGATTTTCTGGCTATAATGCAGCAGACTAAAAAAATGGGACCTATAAGTAAACTTATGGAGATGGTACCAGGAGTTAACATGAAGGAATTGAAGGGAATAGATTTTTCTAAGGGAGAACAGGAACTTGCAAAAATCGAGTGTATAATTAGCTCCATGACAGTAAAGGAAAGAAGAAATCCTTCTATTATAAGTGGTTCCTCTTCAAGAAAAAAAAGAATAGCATTGGGTTCTGGTACTACTATACAGATGGTAAATAAACTTCTGAAGGATTTTGAAAAGATTAAGAAGACTATGAAACAGCTAAATGGAATGAAAAAAGGATTTAAAAAGGGATTATTTGGAAAAATGCCTTTTTAAAATAGAAGTAAGATTCATTGATATGAAAGCCATATGCTTGAATATTTTAAGGAGGTGATTATTAATGGCTGTAAAGATAAGATTGAGAAGAATGGGTGCTAAAAAAGCTCCATTTTATAGAATAGTTGTAGCAGATTCTAGATCTCCAAGAGATGGAAGATTTATAGAAGAAATAGGATACTATAATCCTACAACTGATCCAACCACTGTTAAATTTGATGAAGAAAAAGCTGTCAAATGGATAAAAAATGGTGCTCAACCAACTGATGTTATAAAAAAGCTTTTCGATAAAGCTGGGCTAAAAGATAAACTTGATAAGTAGTAACTGGGGGTGTATTGAGTGAAAGAGTTAGTGGAAATTATTGCTAAGTCATTAGTGGATAACCCAGATATGGTTCAAGTAAATGAAATTGCAGGTGAGCAATCTATAATTCTTGAATTAAAAGTTGCACCAGATGATATGGGAAAGGTAATAGGAAAACAGGGAAGAATAGCCAAGGCTATAAGAACTGTTGTAAAAGCAGCGGCTATAAAAGAGAATAAAAGAGTTGTTGTAGAGATAATATAAGAGTTAGATATTCTAACTCTTATATTTATATATATAATTTTAAAATTAGGCGAAGGGAGTGAAATTATCCTCTTTTAGAAATTAAGCTTAAAACCTTAATTTTTGATATTCGGGATATTGTTCTATGAAAGATTTTATAACTGTAGGACAGATAATAAATACTCATGGAATAAAGGGAGAGTTAAAGGTATATCCTTTAACTGATGATATTGAAAGATTTAGAAAATTAAAATCTGCATATATAGATGGTACACTAAAAAATATAGTAGAATGTAAACTCCAGTCAAATAAGGTTATACTTAAAATTGAGGGTATAGATTCTATAGAAGAAGCTATGGCTTATAAACAAAGATATATAGAAATTCCACGAAATGATGCAGTTAAATTGGAAGAAGGAACATATTTTATTACAGATATAGTAGGATGCAGTGTAGTGGATGAGGATGGAACTTTTTATGGCAAGGTTGGAGATGTGATTCATACCCATAGTAATGATGTTTACTGGATAAAGGGAGAAAATGAACTTTTAATTCCTGCTATAGAAAATGTTGTAGTTAGTATAGATGTAGAAAAAGAAAAGATAGTTATAAAGCCGGTGAAAACATGGATGTAAAAATAGATATATTGACACTTTTTCCTGAAATGTTTGACATATTTAACTATAGTATAATTGGAAGAGCAATTAGTAAAGATATTTTACAAATAAATACTTTTGATATAAGAGAATTTACTAGGGATAAGCATAGAAAAGTAGATGATTATCCCTATGGTGGAGGGGCAGGAATGGTAATGGCTGCCCAGCCAATTGTAGATTGTATAAGAAAAGTTAAATGTCAAAATGATGGAAAAGTGATTTATCTAGGACCTAGAGGAAAAACTTTTAACCAGTCTATGGCTAAAGAACTTTCAAAAGAGAGTGAAATGATATTTCTATGCGGACATTACGAGGGAATAGATGAAAGAGTTTATAAATATGTAGACACTGAAATATCTATAGGAGATTTCGTAATAACTGGCGGAGAAATGGCATGTATCCCAATTGTAGATAGTATATGTAGAATGATTCCTGGTGTACTTGCTAAAAGTGAAAGTTATATGGAAGAATCTTTTTATAATGGATCACTAGAATATCCACAGTATACTAGACCGGAATGTTTTGAGGGTGATAACGTACCAGAGGTTCTTTTATCTGGCCACCATGAGAATATAAAAAAATGGAGACGAATGAAATCGCTTGTAATAACTAAAAATAGGAGGCCAGATTTATTTGAAAAACTTAAATTATCCACAGAAGACAAAAAATTCATGGATTTATATGAAAAAAACATATAATGTAAATTTTTAATTATATATTGAATTTGATATGCAAATATGCTAGAATGTATTTTGTGTGCTATACAGACGTTCCTCTATTTGCTATAAGCTGGATAAGAACGTTGAATAATTATTAGGAGGTAATGCACAGTGTTAGATATAATAAAACAAATAGAAAGCGAACAGATAAGAACAGATCTTCCAAAATTCAATGTAGGTGATACAGTAAAAGTTCATGTAAAGATTAAGGAAGGAAATAGAGAAAGAGTACAGGTTTTCGAAGGTGTAGTTTTAAAAAGACAAAACGGTGGAATAAGAGAAACCTTTACTGTTAGAAGAGTTGCTTATGGTGTCGGTGTTGAAAGAACTTTTCCAGTAAATGCTCCTATAATAGATAAGATAGATGTAATTAGAAGAGGTAAAGTTAGAAGAGCTAAATTATACTATTTAAGAGATAGAGTAGGTAAAGCAGCTAAAGTTAAAGAGATATTAAAATAAGAAAAGGGGGCTTTATAAGTCCTTTTTTTGTATTTAAGGTGGCGAAAAGTTTTTATGAAGGAATTGCTAGATCTAGGTAAATCCATACTAGTAGCTATAATAGCAGCATTTTTAATTATAACTTTTGTATTTGAAACAGTAAGTGTAGATGGGCATTCTATGGATCCAACTTTAAATAATAAGGATAGATTAATTGTAGAAAAAGTTAGCTATTATTTTAGGGCTCCAAAGCCTGGTGATATAGTTGTAATAAAGTACCCTGCAAATCCTAAAGAAAAGTTTATTAAAAGAGTAGTTGCAGTAGGTGGAGACAAAGTTAAGATTGAAAATGGAAAACTTTATATAAATGATGTGGCTAAAGATGAACCTTATATATTAGAACCTATGGTTACAGGAGACTTTAATGAAGTTACTGTACCTAAAGATACGATATTCGTACTTGGAGATAATAGAAATAACAGCAGGGATAGTAGATTTTCTGATGTAGGCTTTGTAAGCTATAAACTAGTAGTGGGAAGAGCTGCTTTTAGAATATATCCATTTAACAGATTTGGAACGTTGAAGTCAGTCAATAAGTAGAAAGGAAGAAATTATATGGATATAAATTGGTTCCCAGGTCATATGGCCAAGACAAAAAGAGAGATGAAACAAAATCTTAAGTTGGTAGATGCAGTTATAGAGATGAGAGATGCTAGGATAATAAGGTCAAGCAAAAATCCAGAGGTAGATGATATTTGTGGATCAAAACCTAGAATAATACTTCTAAATAAGAATGATCTAAGTGAGGATAGTGTAACCAAAAAGTGGATTAAATATTTATCAAATAAAAACATCAAGGCTCTTGCTGTAAATTCAAATACAGGACAGGGTATTAAAGGTATAAAACCATTATTAAATGAACTCTTAAAAGAAAAGCATGATAGAATGAAAAATAAGGGCATTTCAGGTATAACTGATAGGGTAATGGTAGTAGGTATACCTAATGTAGGTAAATCTTCATTTATAAACAAAATGGCTAAAAATAGCATAGCAAAAACAGGAGATAAGCCGGGAGTCACAAGAAGCAAGCAGTGGATTAAAACTAAGATTGGAATAGAACTAATGGACACACCTGGAATATTGTGGCCTAAGCTGGAAAGCCAGGAAACCCAGCTCCATTTAGCCTTTACGGGAGCCATAAAGGATGAAATCATGGATATTGAGGAACTTGCATTAAGCCTTTTGAAGGACTTATGTGAAAGATATCCTAAAAGGCTAATGGATAGATATAAGTTATCTGAACTAAGTGAAGATCCTTTAGTAAATATGGATAATATAGCAAGAAAAAGAGGAGCTATAGTATCTGGAGGAAAAATAGATTACAATAGAGTTTCTGTTATAATTTTGGATGAATTTAGAGGAGGAAAGCTAGGACCTATCTCTCTTGAAGATCCATTAGATTTTAATTGAATTAAACTTCTGAAAGGTGTATTTTAAGCAATGGAAGATAGCGAAAGTGTAGATTTTGATATAAATAAAGAAAATTTTTCGTGGAATGAATTAGAAAATTTTAAATTTGACAAAATAAAGTATGCAATAAAAAATTTAGAAGAAGGCTATTTTGACTTAAATCAAGATGAAATCAAAAAAGTTATAGGAAATTTAAAGTTAGACAAAAGAAAAAATGTGAGGTCGTTGTCTTCAAGCTTTTACAAATTTATTTTAAATAAAAATTTAGAGATTTCCAGGGTAAGAAAAATGTATGAATTTGATAAGTCTTTTGGAAATCATATATATACAGCTGGTGTAGATGAAGTTGGAAGAGGACCTTTGGCAGGTCCAATAGCTGCTGGGGCAGTGATACTCAATTTGAATTATAGTGAAGATAGAGAATTGATTTTAGGCATAAAGGATTCTAAAAAGCTTACGCCAAAACGTAGATGCGAGCTTGCAAAAGCTATAAAAGAAAGGGCTCTTGCTTATAATATTGCAGTTATAAACAATATTGAAATAGATAAGAGGGGAATATCATGGTGTAATAATGAAGTGTTAAAAAGAGCAGTAGAAGGCCTCAAATTACCTGTAGCTATGGCATTATCTGATGGATATGCGGTAAAAAACTTGTCCACCAATAATGAGTTTGTAATAAAAGGTGATGCAAAGAGTGCCAGTATAGCTGCAGCTTCAATTATTGCCAAGGTATACAGGGATAGTCTCATGGAAGAATACTCTCATCTGTATACAAATTATAAGTTTGAGCAAAATTCTGGATATGGAACTAAAGATCATATAGAATCTATAAAAAAATATGGAATTTGTAAAATACATAGAGTAAGTTTTTTAAAAAACATATTGTAGATAAATTCATATTTCAAAGGCATCTTTAATTAGCCTTATAGATGAAATGCCGTCATGAGGGTTAACCATAACTTCTATTACATCAAACCTAAAATTGAATCTAAATAGCTTTTTTTGGGTTATATACATTTTAGCAGTATTGCATATTCTCATACGTTTGGTGTAATTTACGGCTTCACCAGGACTGCCATATAGAGTATTACAGCGTGTTTTCACTTCTATAAAGCAAATATAATTGCCGTCTTTTCCTATTATATCTATTTCACCAAGTTTACAATGAAAATTTCTTTCTAGCAGAGTATATCCAATTTGTTTGAGGTAAATTTCAGCTATATCCTCCCCTAGAGAACCTATATCTTTATTAAAAGAATGCATAAAAATCTCCTTTTATTTTTCAAATTATGAATACGATTACCATAGGCTAGATATACTTATTAAGCCTGTTTTTAAACTATGTACAACATCAGGTATATATATATTTATGAAAATCAATAAAAAGAATATAGAAAGTACGCTTCCAATACTTATGGTATCAGAATTTTTGTTTTGTATTCCAGTAAAAAATAATATGAAACTGAAAAACATACCAAGTATAACAAGTAAAAAGTACATACATATCACTCCTATTAAATTGATTTTATGTAAAAAAATAACTTAATTCTATTATACAATTTTTAAAACTTAAAATAAAGCTTTTACAGGAATTTTATGGAAATTACAAAAATTTCTCATCTAAAAATTTTCTATAGTGAAGAGCTTCTATTAGATGAGGTTCTTGTATTTTTTTGCTATTGTTTAAATCAGCTATAGTTCTGGCTACTTTTAATATTCTGCTATAAGCTCTGGTTGTTAAGTTGTACTTAACATAAATTGATTTTATAAGTAACAGAGATCGTTCATCTAGATAGCAGTATTTTCTTATTAATTTGCTGCTCATTTCTGAATTGTAGTGTATTCCTTCATTTTTAAATCTTTGTTTTTGAATTTTTCTTGCCTTTTCTACTCGGCTTTTTATATTTTTAGAAGGTTCACCTCTGGAGTAGTTTTCAATATCTTTGAAGTCTAGTGAATTTACGAAAGTAAATAAATCTATTCTATCTAGAATAGGGCCAGATAGTTTTGATATATATCTTTTCCTTTGAAATTCAGTACAATTGCACTCTTTTTTAGAGGCAAAATTTCCACAGGGACATGGATTAGTGGCTAATACAGTCATAAAATTACAGGGAAAAGTTACCCTACCATATGCTCTATTTATAGTTATCTTTTTTTCTTCTAAAGGCTGCCTTAAAGTTTCAAGGACATTTTTCCTAAATTCCAAAATTTCATCTAAAAAAAGCACTCCATTATGGGCTAAAGATATTTCACCAGGCATTAAATTTTTTCCACCTCCTATTAGAGAAGCGGTTGTACTTGTATGGTGTGGATTTCTAAAGGGAGGCTTTGTTATTAGACCTTCATTTTTGTTTAAACTTCCAGTTACACTATATATTTTAGTTACTTCTAGGGCATCCTCATAACTCAGATTTGGTAGTATAGTTGGAATCCTCTTTGCCATCATAGTCTTACCAGATCCTGGAGGACCTATCATTAGTATATTATGATTTCCCGCAGCAGCAACTTCCAAAGCCCTTTTACAGCTTTCTTGTCCTAATATATCTGAGAAATCTAATGCATTTTTACTTTCAATATTTATTGTTTTATGGCTAAATGGTACCAAATCTCTATATTTTATAAAATATACAACTTCCTTTAAATTATTGAATGCATAGCAATTAATTTTATTTATGGCAGAGCATTCTTCTGCATTTCCTATAGGAACTATAAAATTCTTAATGTTGTTTTTCATACCTTCTATTGTTATAGGAAGGACACCTCTTACCTTGTTAAGTTCTCCAGATAAAGACAATTCACCCATAATTAAAAAGTTTCTGCAATCAGCAAAATTTATTTGATTTGTGGCCATTAATATACCAAGGGCTATAGGTAAGTCAAATAAAGATCCAACTTTTCGCATATCAGCAGGAGCTAAGTTTACTATTATTTTTTTTACAGGAAATTCAAAACCTGAATTTATGATAGAAGCTTTAACTCTCTCTTTAGATTCTTTTACAGAAGTATCCGCAAGGCCTACTATATTAAAGCAGGGAAGCCCTCTTTCTATATCTACTTCTACGGATACTATATTTCCTTCTACACCTAAAAATGAAGCTGTATTCAGTTTAACTGCCATAATTATTATCACCTCTACTTAATTCTTGACAATAAATTTGTATTTTAAACTTTTAAATATAGGTGAGAATAAATCAAATTATGAAGCTAATACTAATTTTGATTTGAATAAAATGTATGGATTATGAGCATAATTTTTACATAATTATAGATATGGGATGTGAATAATATATGAATATATATGATTTGTGGTTTGCTTGTGTTAAAATATCAAATAAGTTGAAAATTTCTATCTTAAAAAAATTTAAAAGTACAAGAGAAGTATATGTTCACAGTATTTACAACGATGGTTTTACATTTTTACGCAAAAGTTATCCTAAAATATACGATGAATTTAAAAAGGCTTGGAATGGCTATGAATTGCAGAATATGCTGCAATACTGCAGTACAAATGGAATTAATGCTATAAACTTTTGTGATAAAGTATATCCTGCGAGATTAAAAAATTATGAAGATTCTCCAGCAGTTCTATTTTATAAAGGGAATATAAAAAAACTCAACGATAATTTTAGTGTGTCTATTGTAGGTGCTAGGGATTGTAGCTTGTATGGTAAAAATTTAGCTACATTAATAAGTAGGGAAGTTGCTGTAAATAATATAAGTATAATAAGTGGTATGGCAAGAGGAGTTGATAGTTATGCACAGAGTGCAGCTGTTGAAAAAAATGGATATACCTGTGCTGTGCTTGGATCGGGGGTAGATGTTATATATCCCAGACAAAATAGAAAATTGTATGAAAGTATTCTGAAGGGAGGATGTGTGCTGTCAGAGTTCGTTCCTAAGACAAAACCTTATCCTTATAATTTTCCACTCAGGAATAGAATTATAAGTGGATTGAGTGATGTGGTAATTGTAATTGAAGCAGGGGATAAAAGCGGAACACTAATAACAGCAAGCTGTGCTTTGGAACAGGGCAAAGATGTTATGGCAGTACCAGGATCTATATTTTCTCCTAAGAGTAGAGGAACGAATAAACTTATAAAAGATGGAGCTTATGTATTTACATGTTTAGAGGACTTATTTGATATACTACCTGTAGAGTATATTAATAAAACCTGTGAAAAAAAGAATAAATTAAGCTGTAAAGAAGAAAAAATATGTAATGTAATAGGACATATTCCCATGCATATAGATGAAATAAGTAGAACAACTAATGTTGACATAAAACGATTATATGAGTTATTATTTGAATTGCAGTTAAAAGGTGAAATAATGTGTCTTGCAGGTAATTATTATGTAAAAGCTGAAGGCAGCGAGAGTATTACAAGATAGTACATATAATTTAATTAAAAATAATATTTAGTCAAGGGTTTAAATATGATGGCTAAAATCTAAGGGGGGTGTACACTCTGGGGTGAGATTAAATATACCAGAGTATATATAAATGGGACAAAAATTAGTTATAGTTGAATCACCAGCAAAGGCTAAAACCATAGGAAAATATTTAGGTAAAAATTATGTAGTCAAGGCTTCAATGGGCCATGTTAGGGATCTTCCCAAAAGTCAACTAGGAGTTGATATAGATAATGAATATACTCCTAAATATATAACTATAAGAGGAAAAGGTGAGCTTTTAGATAAGCTGAGAAAAGAAGCAAAAAAAAGTGAAAAAGTCTATTTGGCTACTGACCCTGATAGAGAAGGAGAAGCTATTTCCTGGCATCTATCTCATGCGTTAAAATTAGATGAAAATGAAAAATGTAGAATAGAATTTCACGAAATTACAAAAAATGCTGTAAAAAGTTCAATAAAATCTGCTAGATTAATAAATATAAATTTAGTTAATGCACAGCAGGCTAGGAGAGTACTTGACAGGTTAGTTGGATACAAGATAAGCCCTATACTTTGGAGAAAAATTAAATGGGGTCTAAGTGCAGGAAGAGTACAATCAGTGGCTCTCAAAATGATATGTGAGAGAGAAAAGAAAATAGTAGATTTTGTGCCACAAGAATACTGGACTATAGAATGTGAGCTCAATAAAGAAAATGAGAGTAAATGTTTTAATGTAAAGCTTACTACATTTAATAAGAAAAAAATTGAAATTGGTAGTAAAGATGAAGTGGATAAAATTATAGAAGAGTTAAAAGAAGGACAATTTATTGTAAAATCAATAAAAAATACTAATAAAAATAGGACTCCTCTTCCTCCATTTACTACAAGTACATTACAGCAAGATGCCTATAAAAAATTAAACTTTTCTACTAAACGAACTATGTCCATAGCCCAACAGATATATGAAGGAGTGGACATAAAAGGGTATGGAACTATAGGTCTTATCACATATATGAGAACTGATTCAGTTAGAATAGCACAAGAAGCTCAGGAAGCTTGTAGAGATTTTGTAGCAAATAAATTTGGAAGGGAGTATATTGAAGAAAAGCCTAGAAACTTTAAAAGTAAAAAAAATATACAGGATGCACATGAAGCTATAAGACCTACTAATGTAGAAATAACACCTGAAATGGCAAAGGAAAATTTAAAACCAGAACAGTATAAACTTTATAATTTAATATGGAATAGATTTGTAGCAAGCCAAATGTCATCTTGCCAGATCGATGTTAAATCTATAGACATAGTGAATAACAATTATGGATTAAAAGTCAGTGGATCACGAATAAAATTTGACGGATTTATGAAAGTCTACAAATATGCCACAGAAGAAGAAAAATCCGATATATCCCTCCCTAAGCTTGAAGAAGGAGAGAAATTATTAAGAAAGTCTATAGATGGAAAACAGCATTTTACACAACCTCCAGCTAGATTTTCTGAGGCATCTCTTGTAAAAACCTTAGAAGAAAATGGAATAGGCAGGCCTAGCACTTATGCTCCAATTTTATCAACTCTTTTGGATAGAAAATATATACAGAGGGAGAAGAAAACTTTAATTCCAACTGAATTAGGAGATATAGTTAATAATATAGTAAGTCAGTATTTTAAGCAGGTAGTAGATGTGGAATTTACTGCTGCAATGGAGTCTAAGTTGGATAGTGTTGAAGAAGGAAAAGATGATTGGAGAAAAGTAGTAGGTGAATTTTATGAACCTTTAAAAAAATCCATTGAGATAGCAGAAAAGGAAGTTGCTAGAATTACTATAGAGGATAAGGTTACAGATATAAAGTGCGATAAATGTGGTAGAAATATGGTTATAAAGCATGGAAGATTTGGAGATTTTCTGGCATGCCCAGGATATCCGGAATGTAAGAATACAAAACCAATAGTGGAAGAGTTGGATGTAGAATGTCCTAAATGTCAGGGAAAAGTTTTGGTAAAAAGAAGTAGAAAGGGCAGAAAATTTTATGGGTGCAGTAATTACCCTGACTGCGATTTTGTAAGTTGGTTTGAACCTACAAACGAAAAGTGTAAAGAATGTGGAAATTATATGGTAAAAAAGTACAATAAATCCAAAGGAAATTATTTGGAATGTTCCAATTCAGAATGTAAACACAGAGAATATAAAGCTGTGGAAGATGGAGATGAAAAAACAGCTAAGTAAAAGTTATATATTTTACATTTTAATAAACATTTAAAATAAAAACTAGTTAAAAGTATAATCTTCGAGTGTAGATAAAGGTAAAATCTAGTCGAATTAAAATGATTATATTGAATTAGAATCATTATTATGTTATCATAATTAGTGGATAAAGAATAATTCTAAATATTTCAAAAAGTCTAAATTATTAATAATGTAATTAAAGAAAATTTTTTATACGGATATTTGCAAAAGATATATCTTTTTTATTAATAGGTAGGAATGTATATGCAATGTTTATGTGTAAGAGATAATGCAGCGGTAACAAGGAGGGTTATAAATGTCAACACTATTAGACAAAACAAGAAAATTAAACAAGATATTACAGAAATCAGGAACAGAACCAGTAGCTTTTGAAGATATATGTAAATTGTTAAGTGAAGTTTTGGAATGTAACGTTTACATTATAAGCAGGAGAGGGAAAATATTAGGATATAATTTCCCAGATGGTTTTGAATGTTATATGGTTAAGGAGAAAGTAATAAATGAAATGAAATTTCCTGAGCAGTATAACAATAAGCTTTTAAATGTACATGAGACTTTGGCCAATTTAAGTAATAATGGGATTTGTGTTTTTGAAGATGGAACTTCCTGTGATATAGATAATAAGCTTACAACTATAGTTCCTATAGTAGGTAATAGAGAAAGATTAGGAACCTTATTATTGGCAAGTTTTGGAGAAAAATTTACAGATGATGATTTAGTATTAGGGGAATATAGTGCAACTATAATTGGACTTGAGATATTAAGATCTAAAAATGAAGAAATAGAAGAGGAAGCTAGGAAAAAAGCAGTAGTTCAATTAGCTATTGGAACTTTGTCGTACTCAGAATTAGAAGCAGTGGAACATATATTTAGTGAGTTAGATGGAAATGAAGGATTACTTGTAGCATCAAAAATAGCTGACAAAGTGGGAATAACTAGGTCTGTTATTGTAAATGCACTTAGAAAATTTGAAAGTGCAGGAGTTATAGAATCTAGGTCACTTGGAATGAAGGGAACTCATATTAAGATATTAAATGAAAAATTAATGGATGAGTTGAAGAAGATCAAGTGATTCTTAGGTTCAGGTGGAATTTGCTTATAAGGAATACCTTTTCTCCATCTGAACATTAGAAGAACTTATCCAGGCGCGTAGCAGTGCTTATCCCACCACTTTGAAGAAAAGCAGATATCCCAAATTTTTGATTTGGTGATAGTCGCTTTCGCTGTGTGCGATGGGGGGTTGGCAATGGTAGCGATCGGATAAAATAAAAAATACTAATTTTTTATTGAATACATTTAAGCCTTGTGGTATACTACATAAGGTAATTAATACACACATTATCTAATTCACAAAAAGGTGCCAAAAGGTATTTTGTGAATATGAAGATGATGGAGGAAAAACCTAGGAGGGAAAAATTAATGTCAGTTATTTCAATGAAACAATTATTAGAAGCAGGTGTTCATTTTGGACATCAAACAAGAAGATGGAACCCTAAAATGGCTCCTTATATTTTTACAGAGAGAAATGGAATCTATATAATAGATTTGCAGAAAACAGTAAAAAAAGTAGAAGAAGCTTATAATTTTATAAGGGAAGTTGCAGCAGAAGGAAAAGATATATTATTTATTGGAACTAAAAAGCAAGCTCAGGAAGCTATTAGAGAAGAAGCAAAAAGAAGCAATATGCATTATGTAAACAACAGATGGCTTGGAGGTATGCTTACAAACTTTGCAACTATAAAGACAAGGATAGCTAAATTAGAAGAATTAGAGAAGATGGAAGAAGATGGAACATTTGAAGTTCTTCCTAAAAAAGAAGTTATAAAGTTAAATAATGAAAAAGAAAAGTTAGAGAAAAATTTAGGTGGAATAAAGACAATGAATGCTGAAAATGTAGGAGCACTTTTCATTGTTGATCCAAGAAAAGAAAAGAATGCTATATCTGAAGCTAAAATTTTAGGCATTCCAGTAGTAGCTATAGTTGATACAAATTGTGATCCTGATGAAATAGATTATGTTATACCTGGAAATGACGATGCAATAAGAGCTGTAAAATTAATTACGTCTAAAGTTGCAGATGCAGTAATGGAAGGAAGACAGGGAGAACAATTAGCTGAAGAAGAATAATATATGAAAATTAGAGAATGTTTATATATAGGTCGAATACAAGTAGGAGAGGAGCTGAAAAACCGTTGATTGGCAATTGCTTAAAAATTATGATTGCCATATAAGTAGGGTGTAATGCATCCGAATTTACGCTCTGGGAGTGTCAGACCAAAAGAAGACAAAGCTTCAGACACTGTGAGCAGAGAAGTAAGCTATAAGGTTTTATTGTATTTTTGAATAATCTATAGCTTTTAGATGACGGAATATAATTATGATAACTGCACAGATGGTAAAAGAACTTAGAGAAAGAACCGGAGCAGGAATGATGAACTGCAAAAAAGCTTTAAATGAAGCAAATGGTGATACTGAAAAAGCCATTGAAATATTAAGGGAAAAGGGTCTATCAGCTGCAGCTAAAAAATCTAGCAGAGTAGCTTCTGAAGGATTAGTTAAAACATATATTTCAGAGGATGGAAAAATTGCTTCAATAGTAGAAGTAAACTGTGAAACAGATTTTGTATCTGTAAATGAAGATTTTGTAGGTTTTGCAGATAATATAGCAAAACAGACAGCTTTAACAAGTGCAACTACTGTAGAAGAATTAGAAAAAGAAAAATATATAGCAGATGATACTAAGACTGTAAAAGATGCATTAGTAGACTTAATTGCAAAATTAGGTGAAAATATGACGCTTAGAAGATTTAAGAAGTTTTCTGTTTCAAAGGGTTTAATCGAAAGCTATATTCATGGTGGCGGAAGAATAGGAGTTTTGGTTAAACTTGAATGTGAAAATGAGAGTCCTGTTCTAAAGGAAGTGGCAAAAGATGTAGCTATGCAGGTAGCTGCTGTTAATCCACTATTCTTAGATAAGAATACAGTTGATAGTGATGCTTTAGAAAAAGAAAAGGAAATATATAAAGTTCAAGCTTTAAATGAAGGAAAACCAGAAAAAATCGTTGATAAGATAGTTATGGGAAAAGTTCAAAAATATTATAAAGAAAACTGCTTAGTAAATCAAGTATGGGTTAAGGATTCAGACTTTACTATCGATAAATACCTTAAGGATAAATCAAAGGAAGTTGGAGCTGAAATAAAGATTTCTGATTTTGTTAGATTTGAAAAAGGTGAAGGAATAGAGAAGAAAGAAGAAAACTTTGCCGAAGAGGTTCGTAAGCAGATGGAAGGTAAATAGTAACTGAAAAGAGAACACGCCGTGTTCTCTTTTTTTGGGGTATGAACTTTTTAAGTTTTATATTTCATTTTATCATAATTTGGAGGTATAATATAAATGGGTAATCTTAAATACAAAAGGGTAATGCTTAAACTTTCAGGGGAAGCTTTGGCAGGAGAAAAAGGATATGGGCTGGATTTTGATGTAGCAAAAAGTATAGCAATTGAAATAAAAGAACTCACATCTATGGGAATATCAGTAGGAGTAGTTGTAGGTGGCGGCAATATCTGGAGAGGAAGAAGCGGAGAAGGTATGGACAGAACCACTGCAGATTATATGGGAATGCTTGCTACATGTATAAATGCTCTGGCACTTCAGGATTCACTGGAAAATTTAGGCGTAAATACTAGGGTTCAGACAGCTATCGAGATGAGAGAAGTAGCAGAACCATTTATAAGAAGAAGGGCAATGCGGCATTTAGAAAAAAATAGAGTGGTTATATTTGCGGCGGGCACTGGAAATCCGTATTTTTCAACAGATACAACTGCAGCTCTTAGGGCAGCAGAAATAGAGGCAGATGTTATACTTTTGGCTAAAAAAGTAGATGGTGTATATGACAAAGACCCTCATAAGTATAAAGATGCTCAAAAATTTGATAAGTTAACTTATATTCAAGTATTGGATAAAGGACTTCAAGTTATGGATTCTACAGCTACATCACTTTGTATGGATAATGATATACCTATATTAGTATTTGGATTAGATAATCCAGAAAACATAAAAAAGATTGTTCTTGGAGAAAAAATTGGTACACTTGTTTGTAAAGAATAAAAATGAGGAGGTATTTTCTTATGATCAAGGATACTTTAAATAAAGCAGATGGAAAAATGGGTAAGACCATAGATGCTTTAAAAAGTGAATTAGCTTCTATGAAAGCAGGGAGGGCTAGTGCAGCACTTCTTGATAGAATAGAGGCAGAATACTATGGCTCAATGACTCCTATAAATCAATTGGGAAACATATCTATTCCAGAACCAAGGGTACTTTGTATACAACCTTGGGATAAAACGGCCTTAAAGGCAATAGAAAAGGCAATATTGAAATCTGACCTAGGTATAAATCCATCTAATGACGGAGAAGTTATCAGATTGGTTATACCTGAACTTACAGAAGAAACTAGAAAAGATATAGTAAAGAATGTAAAGAAAGCAGGGGAAGATTCAAAGGTTGCTGTAAGAGCAATAAGAAGAGAGTGTAATGATAATATTAAAGCTCTTAAAAAAGAAAATGATATTTCTGAAGATGAAATAAAAAAGGCTGAGGCAGATGTTCAGAAAAAAACTGATGATTTTATAAAAAAGATAGATGAAATAATTAGAAAGAAAGAAAATGAAATTATGTCATTATAAAGCAAGCAGTTATTGTATCAAAAATATATTTAGATTTTTAAAACCTGCGCAAATCCGCAGGTTTTTGTTAAATATGGTTTCACTAAAACTTTGTATTGTAAGAAATGAGGTGTACTATGGTAAAATTTTTTGGCTTAAATAAAAACAAAGACCAAGATGATAAAGAAGTACATATTGATTTAAACAATGTTCCAAAACATATAGCTATTATAATGGATGGAAATGGTAGATGGGCTAAAGAAAGAAACTTGCCTAGAGCTATGGGACATAAAGCAGGAGTAGAAGCTGTAAGAGAGATTGTAAAAGAGTGCAGTAAGTTAAATGTAAAATATTTAACGCTATATGTTTTTTCTACAGAAAATTGGAAAAGACCTAAGGATGAAGTAAGTGCTCTTATGAAACTTTTAGTTCAATATTTAAAAAAGGAATTAAATGAGTTAAATGAAAATAATGTTATTATAAACTATATTGGAGATATAAGTAAGCTGCCTGTGCCTTGTCAAGAGCAATTAATCATATCTCATAAGAAAACTAAAACTAATACCGGACTTGTTCTAAATTTGGCGGTAAATTATGGTGGAAGAAATGAAATTGTAAGGGCTTTTAAACTTATGTATGAAGATATAAAATCTAAAAAAATAAAAGAAGAAGATATAAATGAGGACACTATATCAAAGTATTTGTATACTAGAGGTATGCCAGATCCTGATATTATAATAAGGCCAAGTGGGGAACAGCGTTTAAGCAATTTTCTATTGTGGCAGTGTGCATACTCTGAATTTTGGACTTCCAACATAAAGTGGCCTGATTTTAAAAAAGAACATCTTTATAAAGCTATTTCTGATTATCAAAATAGAGATAGAAGATTTGGAGGATTAAAATAACTGTATATTGGGGATGTAAGTTAGTTTACTTAAAATCCCCATGGATACTTTATTCTATGGAGGTGGAGCTTTGAATAATAGATATTTGGGAGCATTTGCACTCATACCATTTATTTTAATATTATTCTTAGGTGGAATTTATTTAAAATATGGGATTATGATCATTTCACTTATGGGAATGTATGAATTTTATAAAGTAATAAAACAAAAAAATATAAATTCTATAAATATAGTAGGATATCTGCTTTGTATATCCTACTATGTAACCTTAAGAGTAGAGGTAAATTATAAATTTGTATTTTTTGCTATTATAGTGTCAATTTTTATGACGCTTTGTATTCCAGTTTTAGATGTGGAATATAATTTTTTAGATGTAGCAACTACGCTATTTGGTTTTCTGTATGTGGCAGTATTTTTTAGCACTATAGTTTTAGTAAATAGCAGTAGTTATGGTAACTATTTAGTGTGGATTATAGTTATATCTTCCTGGTGCTGTGATACAGCAGCTTATTATACGGGGAAATTTTTAGGTAAGAGAAAATTATGCCCTAAGGTTAGTCCTAAAAAGACTATTGAAGGTTCTATAGGTGGAATAATTGGTAGTGCAGTGGCTTGTGGAATCTTTGGATTTTTTTCAATTCAAAGGGGTGTTCCCATATCATTTTATCATTATATAGTAATGGGAATAATTTGTGGAGCATTTTGTCAGTTCGGGGATCTAGCAGCTTCTTCTATAAAGAGATATGTGGGAGTAAAGGATTATAGCAATCTCATACCAGGTCATGGTGGGATATTAGATAGATTTGACAGCATACTTTTTTCAGGAGTTATAGTTTATTACTATTTAACCTTTGTAGCTGTAATTTAAGCAGAGAACCCAAATCTTTGATTTGGAGTGAATCGCTTACTCATTCCACTGAAAGGAGAAGGAGTTACTAAAATTAGAACCCAAATCTTAACAAGTTAAGAATTAATAATTAAAAGTTAATAGTGAAGGATGATTTTTAGCTATCGCAAAAAATTCTTAAATTTATATAAATCAGCAATATTTCGTTTTAGCCAAACGAGTGATGAAAATCTACATTAATTATTAATTCTTCATTTTTAACTATTAATTAAAAAAGTTTTATATGTGCGAAAGTTGAGTTAATAATAGAGAAATATATTCTATAAAAGGGGTATATTTCTCTATTATTTTATTTCAAGTATTAGCTGTGAGTTTAATATAGATCATGTGCATGTTTATTTTATAGCATAAATATGGTATAGTTAATCATGTTAAAAATCTTATGTAATGTGGTATAAGGACTAGAGGGAAATAAGGAGTTGTTATGAATGAAAAGAATTTCAATAATTGGAGCCACAGGTTCTATAGGGACCCAAACTCTTGATGTACTTAGAAAACAAAAAGGAGATTTTCAGCTTATAGGCATATCTGCAAATAGTAGTATAGATAAACTTTTACATATAATAGATGAATTTAACCCCAAGTATGCGGTGCTAACCGAAAAAGAATCTTATTTAAAGCTTAAAGATATTTTTAGTAATAAAAAATCAAATACAAAAATATTATTTGGAGTAGATGGATTAAATACTATAGCTAGTCTTCCTGAAGTTGATATGGTGGTAACATCTGTAGTTGGAATGATAGGGCTTGTACCAACTATAAAAGCAATTAGGGCGAAGAAAGACATAGCCTTAGCTAATAAAGAGACATTAGTTGTAGGTGGAGAGCTGGTTACAAAATTATCACAGGAAAATAATGTCAAAATATTTCCCGTAGATTCAGAACATAGTGCTGTTTTTCAATGCCTTCAAGGAAATAATTTTGACGAAGTTGCTAATTTGATTTTAACTGCTTCAGGTGGACCTTTTAGAGGAAAAACAAAAGATCAACTCTCACAAGTAACTGTAAAAGAGGCGTTGAATCATCCAAATTGGAGTATGGGAAAAAAGCTCACGATAGATTCTGCTACTCTTATGAATAAGGGACTTGAGGTTATAGAAGCTCACTTCCTATTTAACTTACCTTATGAAAACATAAAAGTTGTAGTTCATCCACAAAGTATAGTACATTCTATGGTGGAATATAGGGATGGAAGTGTTATGGCACAGCTTGCCACTGCAGATATGAGGTTGCCTATACAATATGCACTGAATTATCCGAAAAGAAAGGAAGCTGTAATAGATAAATTGGACTTCTATAGTGTAGGAAATTTAAGTTTTGAAAAGCCTGATACAGATACATTTAAACCACTTAAATTGGCTTACCAAGCAGGAAAAACAGGAGGTACAATGCCAGCTATATTAAATTGTGCCAATGAGGAAGCAGTAAGTTTATTCCTTGCAAATAAAATAAATTTTTTGGATATAGGTAATATATTAGAAGAATGTATGAATAAATTTACTTCACAAAATAAATACACTTTGGAAGATTTACTTAACGTAGAAATAAAAGTTAAGAAATATGTAAAAGATAAATTTATCAAATAAGATTGGGAGGAATACCATTTGTATATAATAGCAGCGATAATAGCCTTTGGCGTATTGATTATAATTCATGAACTGGGACATTTTACTATGGCAAAATTAAATGGGGTAAAAGTTGAAGAATTTTCTATAGGAATGGGGCCTAAACTCTTTGGAATAAAGGGCAAGGAGACGGAATATCATATAAGACTTCTTCCAATTGGTGGATATGTGAAAATGCTTGGTGATGAGGGAGAAAGTGATGATCCTATGGCATTTAATAATAAAAGCCCTCTTAGAAAGCTAAGTGTAGTAATAGCTGGACCTATAATGAATTTTGTACTTGGAGTTATATTGTTTGCAATAATAGCTTCTGCAAGGGGGTATCTATCTCCTGTAGTAAATAAAGTAACCCCAAATCAACCTGCAGCTTTAGCAGGTATTAAATTGGGGGATAAAATAACCAGAGTGAATAATTCAAAGATATCTACCTGGGAGGATTTTGTAACAGAAGTTTATACTACAAGTGGAAATCCAATTAATATAACTTATGAACGTAGTGGAAGTACAAATCAAGTTAGAGTAACTCCTGTAAAAGATAAAAAAGAGAATAGATATATTGTAGGAATTGAAGCAACTCAAGTGACTAAACCTACTTTAGGGCAGTCAGTATCCTATGGGTTTATAGAAACTAAATCCTTAATCAAGCAGACATTTAGCTTTTTTAAAACACTATTTAGAGGAAAAGCATCTATGAATGATGTAGGGGGACCTGTTACTATAATAAAGATATCAGGTGCAGCAGCAAAAGCAGGTATATTGAGTTTGATGGCATTTTCAGCTTATATAAGTATACAGCTTGCTATATTTAACATAATACCTTTTCCAGCTTTGGACGGAGGATATATATTTTTATTTTTGTTTGAAATAATAACAGGTAAAAAGGTAGATGAAAACAGGGTCGGAATGATAAATTATGTTGGATTTGCAATACTTATGGCACTTATGGTACTAGTTACAGTAAAGGATATATTCTATCCTATAAAATTTTAAGTAATACTAAAAAATCAATTCACAATGTACTATGCACAATTTACAATTAAGCATGATTTTCTGTGGTAACAGAAAATCTAAAAATTTAATGTTCATACTACTTAGTTTTTAGATTTTTCATAGTATTAATGAAAAAACTACCGAAATTGTGAACTGTGAACTGTGAATTGTGAATTGTGAATTGTGAATTGAATAAATTGGTGGTGAAATTTTGAATAGAGCAAAAAAGAAAACAGTAAAAGTGGGCAATATATTTTTGGGTGGAGATTTTCCAGTAGCCGTACAGTCTATGACAAATACAGATACTAGGAATGTAGAAACCACTACAGCTCAGATATTTGAGCTAAAAGAAGCAGGTTGTGATATCGTCAGATGTGCAGTGCCTGACGATATAGCTTGCAGTTCCATGAAAAAAATCATAGAAAAAGTAGATATTCCACTTGTAGCAGATATACATTTTGATTATAAGCTGGCACTTAAATGTATAGAAAATGGAATATCTGCACTTAGAATAAATCCTGGAAATATTGGAAACATAGAAAGAGTACGAGAAGTGGCAAGAGCAGCAAAAGAAGCTAATATTCCAATTAGAATAGGGGTAAACTCTGGATCATTAAAAAAGGATATTTTAAATAAATATGGTAGAGTTTGTTCAGATGCACTAGTAGATAGTGCCTTAGAACATGTAAAAATATTAGAAAATGTAGGATTTTATGATATAGTCATATCCATAAAATCTTCAAATGTAAATCAAATGGTAGAAAGTTACAGAAAAATATCTCAAATTGTAGATTATCCACTTCACCTTGGAGTAACAGAAGCAGGAACTATTTGGCGCGGAACTATAAAATCGAGCATAGGCATAGGTACTCTTTTGATGGAAGGTATAGGAGACACTATAAGAGTATCCCTTACAGGAAATCCAGTGGAAGAAGTAAGAGTGGGAAAAGAAATATTAAAATCTTGTGGACTTATAAAAGAAGGTGTGGAATTTATATCATGTCCTACCTGTGGCAGAACTGAAATTGATTTAATTAAAATAGCTGAGCAAGTGGAAAAAAGACTTTTAAATATGCATAAAAACATAAAGGTTGCAGTTATGGGATGTGTAGTAAATGGACCAGGTGAGGCTAGGGAAGCGGATATTGGTATAGCAGGTGGAAAAGGTGAAGGCATTATATTTAAAAAAGGAAAAATAGTAAAAAAAGTAAGTGAGGAAAATTTAGTAGAATCACTTATAGAAGAGATAAAAAACATTTAAATTTTGCATGATTAATTCAAATTATTTACATTTTGGGTAACCTTGTGAATAATTTTTCTTGAAATAAGAATTACAGTGTGTTAAAATATAAATGGTAAATCTACAGAAGTTTATTTAGAATGTAGGAGTGGGTTTTAACCCGCTCTTTCTATTTGTGAAAAACGCAGCGAAAGTTGCGTTTTTAAATTTAATTAGCTATTTAACATTTTTTTTAGCAAGATTGTATAACATAAACGTATAACCTGTAAATAGAGGAGGATTTAAATGACAAAAAATACTTTTATGGAAAGAATGTCAGCATTAATACAGCCTATAGTTAATAATTTAAATTATGAATTATACTATTTAGAGTTTAAAAAAGAAGGTAACAATAATTATTTAAGAATATACATAGATAAAAGAGAAGGAAACATATCGTTAGAAGATTGTGAAAGTGTAAGTAGAGCAGTTAGTGATATGTTGGATAAAGAAGATCCTATAAAAGATCCTTATTACCTAGAAGTTTCATCGCCAGGTTTAGAGAGAAAGCTATATACGGAAGAACACTTAAAAAGATACATTGGATATAGCGTACAGGTTAATATATCAGGACTTTTAAAAGGAAAGAAAAAGTATGAGGGGGAACTTCTGGATTTTAATTCAGAGGAATTGAAGATAAAATGTGAAGAAGAAGATATCGCTATTCCAAGGGACAAAATTTTAAACGTAAATTTAAAAGGTGATTTTTAGGGGAGGTATATTTTAAAATGAATCAGGAGTTTATAGAGGCCTTAAAAGAAATAGTTAAGGAAAAGGGAATAAGTGAGGATTTACTATTTACTACCATAGAGGATGCATTAGTAGCTGCGTATAAAAAGAATTATATGGGGCATGGAGTAGGTAGCCAAAATGTTAAGGTTACTATGAATAGAGAAAATGGAGAAATTCATGTGTATTCACAAAAAAATGTAGTAGAGGAAGTTTGTGATAAATTCGGTGAGATAAGTGTAGAAGATGCTAAAGGCATGGATTCAAGTTATGAGGTAGGTGATATAGCAAACATAGAAGTTACACCTAGAAAATTTGGAAGGGTAGCTGCACAGGCTGCAAAACAAGTAGTTATACAGAGGATAAAAGAAGAAGAAAGAAGAATTATATACAGTGATTTTGCGGAAAAGGAAGACGATATAATAACAGGTACAGTCATAAGAAAAGATAAAAACAATGTACTTATAGACTTAGGAAAGACAGAAGCAGTACTTGGACCAAATGAACAGATACCGGGAGAAAAGTATAACTTCAATGACAAACTGAAATTATATATTATTGAGGTAAAGAATACTACAAAAGGAGCTCAAATTGTAATATCAAGAACTCATCCTGGACTTATAAAGAGATTGTTTGAACTAGAGGTACCTGAAATATTTGATGGAACGGTTGATATAAAGTCCATAGCAAGGGAAGCTGGCTCTAGAACAAAAATTGCAGTACACTCTAATGATGAAAATGTAGATCCTATGGGAGCTTGTGTAGGACCTAAAGGAGTAAGGGTTCAAAATATAGTAAACGAGCTAAAAAATGAAAAGATAGATATAATAAAATGGAGCAAACTTCCAGAAGAGTATATAGCTAATTCCCTAAGCCCTGCTAAGGTATTAGATGTGGATTTAAATGAAGACATTAAATTTGCACAAATTGTAGTAGATGACAATCAGTTATCTCTGGCTATAGGTAAAGAAGGTCAAAATGTAAGACTGGCAGCAAAACTTACAGGATGGAAAATAGACATAAAGAGCAAATCACAGGCTGAGACGCAAGATGAAGAAAATTAATTAAGGTGGTGTTTAGAATGAAGCAAAAAAAAGTACCACAGAGAATGTGTACAGGATGCATGGAAATGAAGCCCAAAAAAGAACTCATACGAATAGTAAAAAGCAAAGAGGGTGAAGTTTCTGTAGACCCTACAGGAAAGAAAAATGGTAGGGGAGCCTATGTATGCAAAAATGTTGAATGTTTGGAGAAAGCTTTTAAGAACAAAAGGCTCCAGAAAAATCTTGAAATTCAGATAGACGAAACCTTATACCAAAGTTTAAAGGAACAGATAGAAAATGGTAGATAAATTTCTTCAGTTTATGGGATTAATAAAGCGTGCAGGAAAACTTTTAGAAGGATATAATAAATGTGAAGAAGCAATTAGGAGGAATAGAGTGCATTTTGTGATAATGTCTCAAGATGTTTCTAAAAATACATGGGAAAAATTTTTAAACTACAATGATAAATATAAAGTACCAGTTGTAAAGACAATATATACTGGAGAAGAAATTGGAAATGCAATTGGATCAAGTGAAATAAAAGTTGTAGGGGTTACAGATAAAAACATGGGTAAGGCACTAATGAATTTATTGAAGAAAAATGAGAAACTTTAGTTTCGGGGGTGTATAATTTGTCAAAAATAAGAATATATGAATTAGCCAAAGAGTTAAATATATCCAGTAAAACATTAATATCCATACTTCTAGATGAGTTTGGAGTAAAAGTGAAAAACCATATGAGCGTAATAGAAGAGGAAGATGCAGAACTAATTAAAGAATTTATGGAAGAAAATGAAAGCAGCGAAGACGGAGAAGAGGGCATAGAGGATAAATACAAAAATTTAGTGCAGGAAAATTCTCCAAAAGTTAAAAAGAAAACTATAGGTGTTAAAAATAATACTAAGAGTAAAAACACTCAAGGAAAGAAAGAATCAAAGGATGGAGAGTTACAAGAAACTGAAAGAGCTGAAATAGAAATGGAAGACACTATAACTGTAAAAGAGTTTTCTGAAAAAATAGGTAAACCATCTACAGAAGTTATTAAACAACTTATATTTATGGGAGTAATGGCAGCTATAAATCAAGAAATAGATTTTAGTACAGCTGAAAAATTAGGAGAAAAATTTGATGTAACCGTACTTCGAAAAGAAGAAGACATTAATAAGGAAGCAGTGGAACAAGAAGTAGAACAAGAAGATGCTGAGGATGATGATCCTAATTCAGAAAAAAGACCGCCAGTTATAACTGTTATGGGACACGTTGACCATGGTAAGACTTCTCTTTTAGATGCTATAAGGAAATCAAAAGTAACTGAGACAGAAGCTGGAGGTATAACCCAGCACATAGGTGCTTATACTGTTAATATAAATGGAGAAAAGATAACTTTCTTAGATACTCCAGGTCACGAAGCTTTTACTGCCATGAGAGCAAGAGGAGCTCAAATTACAGATATAGTTATTTTAGTTGTAGCTGCAGATGATGGAATAATGCCGCAAACTGCAGAAGCAATAAATCACTGTAAAGCTGCAAATGTACCTATAGTAGTAGCTATAAATAAAATAGATAGACCAGGAGCTAATGTAGATAAAGTTAAACAGGAATTATCCGATTATGGGCTAATACCAGAGGACTGGGGTGGAGATACTATATGTGTACCAGTGTCTGCTCATACTAAAGAAGGTATTGATAGTTTACTTGAAATGGTACTTTTAACTGCTGAAATGCAGGAAATTAAGGCAAATCCTCATAGAAATGCAAAGGGAACAGTAATAGAAGCAAAACTGGATAAGGGAAGAGGAGCAGTTGCTACACTTCTTGTTCAAAATGGAACTCTTCATGTTGGAGATTCTATAATAGTTGGAAGTACTTATGGTAGAATTAGAGCTATGTTTGATGATAAAGGAAAGAAAATTAAAATTGCAGGACCTTCTATACCAGTAGAGATACTTGGATTATCAGAAGTGCCTGCAGCAGGAGACAGATTTCATCAAGTTAAAGATGAAAAGACTGCAAGGGATATAGCAGCAAAGAGAAAACAAAAGGTAAGAGAGGAATATCTGCAGTCCGCTCATAAAGTTTCTCTGGAGGATCTTTACAATCAAATAAAAGAGGGAAAAGTAAAGGAACTTAACATAATAGTTAAGGCAGACGTACAGGGATCTATAGAGGCATTAAAACAATCTCTTCAAAAATTATCAAATGAAGAGGTTAAGGTAAGAGTACTTCATGGAGCAGTTGGTGCTATAACAGAAACAGACGTCACATTAGCATCTGCATCAAATGCTATAATAATAGGATTTAATGTTAGACCTGATAGCAATGCTCAGGCAGCGGCAGAAAAAGAATCAGTTGATATAAAAACTTATAGAGTTATATATAATGCAATAGAAGATATAAAGGCTGCTATGGTTGGTATGCTTGAACCTGATTATAAAGAAGTTGTGCTTGGAAAAGCTGAGATTAGGCAGACTTATAAAATATCCAATGTAGGAACTATTGCAGGATGTTATGTACAGGAAGGAAAGATAGTTAGAAACTCCCAGGTAAGGATAATAAGGGATGGTATAGTTATATTTGAGTCTGAGCTTGCTTCCCTAAAGAGATTTAAAGATGATGTAAAGGAAGTAGCAGAAGGATATGAATGCGGACTTTCTATTGATAAGTTCAATGATATAAAAGATGGAGACATAGTTGAAGCTTATACCATGGAGGAAATTAAGAAAAAAGAGTTATAAATAGTGAGGTGGTAGTTTATGACTAACTACAGAAGTGGAAGAATAAACGAAGAAATGAAAAAGGAAATAAGCAATATAATTAGAAATGATATCAAGGATCCTAGAGTTACTGCTATGATAAGTGTTACTAAGGTTGATGTTACAAAAGATCAAAAATATGCAAAAGTATATGTGAGCGTTTATGGTGAAGGCAAATCAAAGGAAGATACTTTTGAGGCACTTAAAAATTCAGCAGGTTTTATAAGGAGAGAAGTTGGGCATAGAGTAAAACTTAGAAATACTCCAGAAATAATTATAGAACTGGACAATACTATAGAATACGGCATGCATATAGATAAAATTCTCCAAGAGATAAAGGAGAATGAGAAAAATGATAATGAATGATATTATAAGTGAGATAAGAAGAAGTAATAAAATTGCAATTACTTTTCATTCTTCTCCAGATGGTGATTCTATAGGAAGTTCTTTAGCACTATTTCAAGGCATGAGAAAATTGGGAAAGGAAGTTGAAATACTCTCAAAGGAAAAAATTCCGGAGAGTTTCAGCTTTTTACCCTATAGTGAAAATATAAATGGCAAAAAGTTTGAAGTGGACCCTGAAGTAGAATGTGTTATAGTGCTTGATTGCGGAGATGTAAAAAGAATAAATGCAGATTTGAAATTTGAGCAAGGAAGCTATACTGTAATAAATATAGACCATCATCTAACAAATGAGTTATATGGAAATTTAAACTATGTAGATACTAATGCAGCTGCTGTATCTGAAATAGTATATCAGTTATTAAAACTTATGGATGTTGAACTGGATAAAAATATAGCTCAGTGTCTTTATACTTCAATAATAACAGACAGCGGATCCTTTAGATATCCCTCAACTACTTGTGTAACCCATACTATAGCAGGAGATTTGATAAATACAGGTATGGATTTTAGTGAAATTCACAGGATAATTTTTGAAAACAAGAAGTTTAGTAGAATAAAACTTTATGGAAAAGCAATTGAGAGTATGGAGCTTATAAAAGACAGTATCTGTGTAATAAGTATCACTAAAGATATGCTGTCTCAAGTTGGTATAGAAGGAGATACAGACACTTCAGATATTGTAAATATAGGCATGAAGGTGAATACTGTAGAAGTTGGAATTTTGTTAAAGGAAGTAGAAGATAAGATAAAAGTAAGTTTGAGGTCTAAATCAAAGGTAGATGTAAGAAAGATAGCAGAAAAATTCAATGGCGGGGGACATGTAAGAGCAAGTGGTCTTGCAGTTAGTGATAAATCTATAGATGAAGTAAAAGATATGATATTAAAAGAGGTTGAGAAAGAACTGATATGATTGATGGAATTTTAAACATAAATAAACCTGTTGGAATGACTTCCTTTGATGTAGTTAAGAAAATTAGATCAATATCAGGTAATAAAAAAGTTGGCCACACAGGTACTCTTGACCCTATTGCATCAGGAGTACTTCCCATTTGTATAGGTGGTGCCACAAAATTTGCAGATTATATAATGAAAAGCCACAAAATTTATCTAGCCGAGTTGAAGCTTGGAGTTAATACGGATACCTATGATAGGGAAGGAACTATAGTAGATACTTTAGAAGTTAAGCTTGATGAAAAAAGTGTAAGAGATACAATTTTAAGTTTTCAAGGGGAAATAGA
The DNA here is from genome assembly GCF_001675165.1 of Clostridium ragsdalei P11. GTDB lineage: Bacteria > Bacillota > Clostridia > Clostridiales > Clostridiaceae > Clostridium_B > Clostridium_B ragsdalei. Next base: position 73,036 of record NZ_LROS01000011.1, on the reverse strand, counting down.
ACAACTTCCACCTATGTATTCAGCAATCAAGATTAATGGAAAAAAGCTTTATGATTTAGCAAGACAAGGTATAGAAATAGAGAGAAATAAAAGAAAAATCAACATATATTCTATAGAAATTATTAATATGAAATTACCTTATGTAGTGTTTCAAGTTAAGTGTTCTAAAGGAACTTATATAAGAAGTTTATGCCATGATATTGGTGAAAAATTAAATTGCGGTGGAATAATGTGGAACCTAAAGAGAATGGCTACGGGAAATTTTAATATTTCAAATTCCATTTTACTAGAAGACCTGCAGAAAGATAGCATATCAAAATACATTATTCCAGTAGATAAAGCACTAGAAGAATATCCTAAGGTTATAGTTGGAGATAGATATTTAAAACACGTTTTAAATGGTATCACAATAAAAGACAAAGAGTTTATAGATAAAGTTCAAGAAGGTAAAATCTATAGGGTATATATACATGAAAATAAATTTATAGGTATTGGAAGTAGGGGAACTTTTGGATTTAAGATGGTAAAATTATTCGTTAGAGGTAACTAATTATGATAATAATGGAAGATAATTTTAAAAAACATTTTACGAAAAGTACATATATTGCTTTAGGAAGTTTTGATGGACTTCATTTAGGACATATAAACCTTATAAATAAAACTGTTAAACTTGCAAGAAATAACAAGGCAAATAGCATGGTGTTTACCTTTAAAAATCATCCACTTTCTACAATAAACCCTGAGGTATCTCCTAAAATTTTAATGAATAATGAATCCAAAATAAGTGTATTGAAAGATGCTGGTTTAGACATAATAAATATGGCTAACTTTAATGAAGAATTTATGAAAATATGTCCTGAGGATTTTGTTATTCATCTTTTAAACAATTATAGAGCTAAAGGACTCGTAGTTGGTTTTAACTATAGATTTGGGTATAAGAACTTGGGAGATGTAAGCTTACTTAAAAAAATGAGCAAGGCACATAAGTTTTCTTTAAATGTTATAGATTCAGTAAAATATAAAGGTCAGGTAGTTAGTAGTTCAATAATAAGAACTATTATATCCGATGAAGGGGATATAAAAAAAGCGAATAAACTTTTAACAAGACCTTTTATGCTGCAGGGTGAGGTAATACACGGTAAACAACTAGGAAGAAAATTAGGATTTCCAACTGTAAACCTTGATTATGACAAGAGATTTGTTATACCTAAAGGTGGCGTATATTACACTATAGTTGAATGCAATAATGATTTGTTTAAAGGTATAACAAATGTAGGTTATAATCCGACTACCTGTGACAATAAGTTGAGCATTGAAACACATATACTTAATTTTAATGAAAACATGTATGATAAGAATATAAAGATATATTTTATTGAGAGAATTAGGGATGAATCAAAATTTGGCAGTTTAACAGAACTGGCAGATCAATTAAAAAAGGATAAGATGTATGCAAGTAAGAAAAGAATAGAAATTAATTTAAAAAATTAATTTACAATAACGACTTTATTTGCTATAATTACAATCGTGATCCGTATGCTAAGAATTCCGAATTGCCGACGACATTCTTGGAATATAGGGGATTAACAATTGGAGGTGTAACAAAATGGAAAAGGCATTTAAAGAAGAAATAATGAAGAAATATGCAAGACACGAAGGAGATACAGGCTCACCAGAAGTTCAGATAGCATTACTTACTGAGAGAATTAATCATTTAAATGATCATTTAAAGATTCATAAGAAAGATCATCACTCAAGAAGAGGTCTTTTAATGATGGTTGGTAAGAGAAGAGGTCTTCTTAACTATTTAATTAAGCAAGATATTGAAAGATACCGTGCTATTATTAAAGCGTTGAATTTAAGAAAGTAATCTTTAGAGCGGCTGTAACCGCTCTATTATTTTAACAAAATTGTAACCTATTGAGAGGAGGTATGTTTTTTATGAGTGAAATTATTCAAACTACTATTGCTGGAAGAACTTTGAAAGTTGATTATGGTAAAATAGGAAGACTTTCTAATTGTGCTTTTTTTATAAGTTATGGTGATACGGTAGTTTTAATCAATGCTAATGCTTCAGATAAACCTAGAGAAGGAGTGGACTTTTTTCCTTTAAGTATAGAATATGAGGAAAGGTTGTATTCTGTTGGAAAAATACCTGGAGGTTTTATAAAGAGGGAAGGAAAGCCTTCTGAAAAGGCTATATTACACGCAAGGGCAATAGATAGACCTCTTAGACCACTGTTTCCAAAAGGATATAGAAATGATGTTCAAGTCGTTTGTACGGTGGTATCTGTAGATCAAGATAATGCACCAGATATATTAGCTATAAATGGTGCATCACTGGCTCTTTGTATGTCAAGCATTCCTTTTACTACTCCAGTAGGAGCAGTATCTGTAGGACTTGTAGATGGTAAGTTTGTAATAAATCCTGGTTTAGAGGAAAGAAGTAAAAGCAGTTTAAATCTTACAGTATGCGCTACGGATGAAAGAGTTATGATGGTAGAGGCTGGTGGAGATGAAATACCAGAAGATACCATGTATGATGCTATAATGTTTGGATTTGAAGAATGTAAGAAGATAGTTGCATTTCAAAAAGAGACTATGAATAAATATGGAAAACAAAAGGAAGAACCAGAACTCTATAAAGTAGAGGAATCCATAGAAGAAGAAGTTAGAAAATTTGCATTTCAAAAAATAAAGGATGCCATGTACATAATGGATAGAGACGAGAGAAATGCAGCTTTAGAAGATGTGGATAAAGAGTTAAATGAGCAATTTTCAGAGAAGTATCCTGATAATGGATCAGATATAGCAGATGTAGTATATAAGATTAAGAAAGAAATAGTAAGAAATATGATGTTAAACGAACACAGGAGAGTTGATGGAAGGGCTTTTGATGAAATAAGGCCAATAAGTTGTGAAGTTGGTATTCTTCCAAGAACTCATGGAACTGGATTGTTTACAAGAGGATTGACCCAGGTAATGACTGTTGCCACCCTTGGTTCTTTAGGTGATGTACAAATACTTGATGGAGTAGGCACTGAAGAATCAAAGAGATATATACATCATTATAATTTCCCATCGTACAGTACGGGTGAGACTAGACCTTTAAGAGGACCTGGAAGAAGAGAAATAGGACACGGTGCGTTAGCTGAGAAAGCATTAGAACCACTTATACCAAGTGAGGATCAATTCCCATATACCATAAGACTTGTATCAGAGGTATTGAGTTCCAATGGATCTACTTCCCAGGCAAGTATATGTGGAAGTACACTAGCACTTTTAGATGCAGGAGTTCCTATAAAGAGACCAGCAGCTGGAATAGCCATGGGACTTATAACTAGTGAAGATTTGTCAAAGGAAGAAATAGTTACTGACATACAAGGAATTGAGGACTTCTTTGGAGACATGGATTTTAAAGTTGGTGGAACAGAAAAAGGTATTACTGCCATTCAATTTGATACAAAGATTCATGGATTATCTGAAAACTGTATAAGAGAAACTCTTAACAGGGCAAGGACAGCTAGGTTATTTATATTGGATAAAATTCACAAGTGTATTCCAGAAGCTAGAGAAGAATTATCAGAGTATGCCCCAAAGACATATACAATGTCTATATCTCCAGATAAAATAAGAGATGTAATAGGAGCTGGCGGAAAAGTTATCAACAAGATAATAGCAGAAACTGGTGTAAAGATAGACATAAAGGAAGACGGAAAAATATTTGTAATGTCAGAGGACAGTAGTAGTGCTAAGAAAGCATTGAAGATTATAGAGGACCTTACTAGAGAGGTAAAAGCAGGAGAAATATACTTAGGTAAAGTAACTAAAACAACTAATTTTGGTGCCTTTGTAGAAATACTTCCAGGAAAAGAAGGATTAGTACACATATCAAAATTAGATTTTACCAGAGTTAATAAGGTAGAAGATGTAGTTTCAGTAGGAGATAAGATATTAGTAAAGGTAACTGATATAGACAATCAGGGTAGAATAAATTTATCCAGAAAAGATGCGATAAAGGATTCTGAAGAAAATAACTCTAAGGAAAATAGTTCTAAAGAAAATAACTTAAAGCAAAATAAGTAATAAATAGAAGGGCTTATATGCCTTTTTATTTTTTAAAGATGAAAGGGGTGAAAACTCTTGCAGTATAGTGTGTAGGGTTAATATCACTATAGGGCAGTAAAAGCCAATGTATAATCTGTTTCAATTGGATAATGGACTTAAGGTAATTGTAGAGAATATAGATTATGTAAATTCTATAAGTGTAGGTCTATGGGTAAAAAATGGATCTAGAAATGAAAATGAAGAAAATAATGGCATCTCACACTTTATAGAACATATGTTTTTTAAAGGAACATCAAATAGAACATCTCTTGAAATAGCTGAATGCATAGAAGATGTAGGAGGGCAGATAAATGCTTTTACAGGTAAAGAAGCTACATGCTTTTACGTAAAAGCACTGGATTCACATTTCGAACTGGCAATAGATGTTATATCTGATATGCTATTTAACAGCAAATTTTCCCCTGAAGACATAGAAAAGGAAAAGGGAGTTGTAATTGAGGAGATAAATATGAATGACGATTCTCCAGAAGATGTACTTTCAGACCTTCATAGCAAAGCTATGTGGGGAGATGATTCGATATCATTACCAATACTGGGGAATGCTGATACTGTAAAATCTTTTACAAGAGAAGAACTGCTAGAATATATAAGGTCTCATTATATACCTGAAAATTCTGTAGTGTCCATAGCAGGCAAAATTGACATGAATACAGTTGAAAAATTGATGGAAAAGTATTTTGAAAAATGGAATTCCAATGGAAAGAGCCTAATAAATTATTCTAGACCCCAATTTTTAAAAAATCATCTTTTTAAAAGAAAAAGTATAGAACAGTTACACATAAGTCTTGGTGTACCTGGAGTTGAAAATGGCAATGATGATATTTATGCACTTTTGCTTTTAAACAATGTGTATGGGGGAGGGACTTCTTCCATACTATTTCAAAAAATAAGAGAGGAAATGGGAATTTGTTATTCAATTTATTCTTATCCAGCTTCCTTTAATAACATAGGAGTAGTTAATATTTATACTGGATTAAATGTGAAATATTCTTATGATGTAATATGCAGGATAAAAGATGAACTGCAAAAATTTGTAAAAGAAGGCGTAGACTCTAACAGATTGAAAAAAGCAAAGGAACAATTAAAAGGAAATTACGTACTAGGACTTGAAAGTATGAGTAGTAAAATGTTTAGTAATGGGAAATCAGTCTTGTTTCTAAATAAGTTGAGTACTCCCTCGGATATAATAGACAAAATAAATAAAATAGATCAAGATACTATTAAAAGGGTTATGAAAAATACTTTTTGTAAGGGAATAGTAAATTCTGCTTTTGTAGGAGAAAAAGTAGATATATATCTTATGGAAAATTTATTAGAGAAAGATACAGATTTATTTCCAAAATCAGAACACAATTTATTGTAAAGCATTTAATTATTAAAAAATTAGTTGGTAATAAAGAGAAAATATCCCTCATAATATTTAATATACAATTGAATAGGGGGATGTAATATGGATGAAAATATAAAGTTTTATAGTGAAATGGAAAGATATGAGATTATAAATGTAAATGATGGAAATAAATACAATTGCCTTGGAAATAATGATATAATAGTGGATTCTTCTGGAAACTTAAAAATACTTATTTTAAGTGAAAGTAAATCAAAATTTTCAATTTTTGGTAAAAGCGAATTTATAGAAGTTCCTTGGGAATACGTAAAAAAAATAGGGGCTAAGACTATTATAATAGATGTAGAAGAAAAATCTTTAAAAAGAGTTCATTAAAATAAATATGATTTTAATATAAAAGATCAACTTATGAGCTCCATTCAGAAAGGTATATGAATCTCCTAAAATGCATAAGCTAAACTTGTTCAAGGAGGAGATTAAAATGCCAGAAGATGAAACTAAGAATAGAAAATTGGAAAATATTAAAGAACTAGGGTCTGTAAATGTAGCTGAAGGAAGAGACAATATTCAGATACTTCCAATAATAGGTCAAATAGAAGGTCATGTAAATCTTTCATCTGAAACTAAAACCACTAAATATGAACATGTGATACCAAATTTAATAGAAATTGAAAATGATAAAAGAGTAGAAGGATTGCTTGTAGTTTTAAATACTGTAGGAGGAGATGTAGAAGCGGGCCTTGCTATAGCAGAGATGATAAGAAGCTTAAGTAAACCGACGGTATCTCTTGTTATAGGAGGAGGACATTCTATAGGTGTGCCACTTGCTACAGCCTCTGATTATTCCTTTATATCTCCTAGTGCAACCATGATTATACATCCAATAAGAATGAGTGGTATGGTTATTGGAGTACCTCAGACTTTTGAATATTTTAATAAAATGCAGGAGAGAATAAATGAATTTATAGTTCGAACATCTAAAATAACTGGAGAAAAGTTAACTGAGTTGATGCTTCAGACAGATGAACTTTTAAATGATATGGGTACTATATTGATTGGGAAACAGGCAGTGGAGCAAGGCTTAATTGATGAAGTGGGTGGAATAAGTCAGGCTATTAACAAACTAAATGAAATGATGGCAAAATAAATTTACTTTTATTAAATTAGCCATAGGATTTATCCTATGGTAATTTATGTTTTAATATAAATATTTAAAGTCTTATCTATTAAAAACATTAAAGGAAAAAGGAAAGCTATGTAGAATATTTAATTTAGAAATATCTATTTTTAAATTAAAGTGTGTCTGTAATTTACTGGAGGCGATATAGATATGGCTAAAAGCAGAAAAAAAGAAACTCATGTACTTGACAAAGAAATAAAGGGCATAGTGCTATTTACAGTAGGCGTGCTTATGATAATAAGTGTATTTTCACCGTCTTCCTCTGGTATTATCGGTAGATTTATAAAAAAAATCTTAATAGCAGTATTCGGAATAGGATCTTATATATTACCATTTTTTATAATATTTATAGGATGCTGCTGTATAGCAAAGAAAAATAAGATAAATTTCAACAAAAAATTTTATGGAATTTTACTCTTTATTATAAATACACTGTTATTCATACAACTAATAGTTATGTCTGACTATTATGTAGAATATAGCTTGATTTCAGGTATAGAACGATTGTATGAATCAAATACTGTATTTCATGGAGGAATAATAAGTTTCCTAATAGATGTTCCACTTTTTAAATTGTTTGGAAAAACAGGCTGCTATGTTATATTTATATCAATTTACATAATATCTTTTATAATAATGAGTAAGGTTACTATATACGATGTATTACATAATATAAAAGCTTTTTTCCTTGAAAAAAATACAAACAATGACACTAAAATAGAAGACAAAATTTTAAATCAAGGTAAAATTGAAAATGAAGAAGTAAACAAAGATGATTTCATTAAAACTATAAACAATAGAATAAAGATATTAGATTTTATGAAATCATCAGATATAAAGGATAATTATAGATCAGAAAAGCCTAAGGAAAACAGTGAAAATTTAACGTATCCTACTGAACTTGAAAATGACACTTACAAAAAAAATTGTGAATTAATAAATGAAGAGCTTGAAAAAAATATGACAGAAAGTGAAAAAAACTTAGTTTCAGTATATAATTTTCCTTCAGTGGATTTATTGAGACAAAATGTACAGTCAAAGTTAAATAAGCATGATAAAAAGGAATTAATAAGCAGTGCCAATAAGCTAGAAGAAACTCTTGGAAATTTTGGAGTAGATGCAAAGGTGCTTCAAGTAAGCAAGGGACCTTCTGTAACTAGATTTGAACTTCAGCCAAGTCCTGGAGTTAAAGTAAGTAAAATTGTAAATTTATCAGATGACATAGCCCTTGGACTTGCAGCTTCAGGAGTGAGAATAGAAGCTCCCATACCAGGAAAATCTGCCATAGGTATAGAAGTGCCAAATAAAGATTTGACACCAGTTTATTTAAGGGAAGTTGTAGAATCAGAGGAGTTTATAAATTCAAAGTGTAAACTAGCTTACTGTCTTGGAAAAGACATAGGAGGAAATTGTATAGTATCAGATCTTACTAAAATGCCACATATGCTTATTGCAGGTGCAACGGGGTCAGGTAAAAGTGTGTGTATAAATGCTCTTATAATAAGCTTGATCTATAAGTATTCTCCTGATGATGTTAAACTTTTGATGGTAGATCCTAAAGTGGTGGAATTAAATGTATATAATGGCATCCCACATCTTCTTATACCCGTAGTTGTAGACCCTAAAAAGGCATCAGGTGCATTAAATTGGGCTGTACAAGAAATGACAAGGAGATATAAGCTCTTTGCAGAAAATAATGTAAGAAATATAGAGGGATATAATCAATTGTTTCAAGAAGGAAAAACAGATAGTAAGCTTCCTTTTGTAGTTATAATAATTGATGAACTTTCTGATTTAATGATGGTATGTCCAAATGAAATTGAAGATTATATAGGACGTCTCGCTCAAATGGCAAGGGCAGCTGGAATGCATTTGGTTATAGCTACTCAGAGACCTTCTGTAGATGTAATTACTGGAGTAATTAAGGCAAATATACCTTCAAGAATATCTTTTGCAGTATCTAGTCAAATTGATTCTAGAACTATACTGGATAGTGCTGGAGCTGAGAAATTACTTGGAAAAGGAGATATGTTATTTTATCCTGTAGGTGAAGCAAAACCTATAAGAATACAGGGAGCCTTTATATCCGAAGGTGAAGTTGAAAAAGTAGTAAATTATATAAAAGATGAACAAGGTGGACCTAATTATGAGGATAAAATAATCGAGCAAATAGATACAAATGTAGTGAAAACTAGTAGTGATAGCGATGAACTTTTAGATGAGGCAATTAGAATTGTAGTAGATGCAGGACAAGCATCTACATCTTTACTTCAAAGAAGGCTTAGAATAGGATATAATAGAGCGGCTAGAATAATAGAAGAAATGGAAGACAGAGAAATAATATCAAAAAAGGATGGAACAAAGCCAAGACAAATTCTAATTGACAGAAATCATTATGAAAATACGTAAATTAATGCAATAGTAATATTTTATATAAGATTAAAAATAACTAAATAGGAGGAAGTTTGGTGGATAAACTAAGAGTTGGACTAATAAGTTTAGGCTGTGACAAAAATAGATTGGATTCTGAAATAATGTTAAGTAATTTAAATCAAGAATACAGTTTAGTTCATGATCCTAAATTAGCGGATGTAATAATTATAAATACATGTGGGTTTATAGAATCAGCTAAGCAGGAATCCATAGATACAATACTTGAAATGTCACAGTATAAAGAAAAATTTAATTGCAAATTAATTGTGGCAACAGGATGCCTGGCTCAAAGGTATGGTAAGGAACTTATGAAGTTATTACCTGAAGTAGATATAATGCTTGGAGTAAATGATTATGATAAGTTAAATGAAACTATAAAGAAATGTATTGAAACTAACAACAGTAGGATTTATAATTGTGATTACAGTGATTCTAATATAAATGAAGGAAAAAGAATACTTACTACGTCAACACACACTGCTTATTTGAGAATTGCAGAAGGATGTGACAATCATTGTACCTATTGTATAATTCCTAAAATAAGGGGAAAGTATAGAAGTAGAACCATTGAAAACATAATAAACGAATGTAATGATTTAGCTAATCAAGGTGTTAAGGAGATAATACTTATTGCACAGGACACTACAAGATATGGAATAGACATATATGGTAAAAAAGTGCTTCCTGAACTCATTCAAAAAATATCTAAAATTAATGGAATAGAGTGGATAAGGCTTTTATATTGCTACCCTGAGGAATTAACGGATGAAATTATAAATGAAATTTCAATAAATGATAAAGTATGTAAGTATATAGATATACCTATTCAACATATAAGTGATTCTATACTGAAGCTTATGGGAAGAAGAGGAAGAAAATTAGACATAATAGAAAATATAGATAAGCTTAGAGCTAGAGCAAAGGGTATTGCAATTAGGACTACAATAATAGTTGGCTTTCCTGGAGAGACAGAAGAAAATTTTGAAGAACTAAAGGACTTTGTAAGTACTATGAAATTTGATAACTTAGGTGTATTTAAGTATTCCAGAGAGGAAGGAACTGCAGCTGCAGAAATGAAAGATCAGGTTCCTGAGGAGATTAAATCTGCAAGGGAAGGAGAACTTATGGTACTTCAAAAGAAGGTAATGAGTTCCATAAATAAAAGTAAAATTGGGAGAACTTATAAAGTAATTATAGAAGGAAAAAAAGGAGAACTGTGGTACGGAAGAAGTTATGAAATGGCTCCAGATATAGACGGAGTTATATATATAAAGTGTAAAAAAACTTTAAAAATAGGTACTATGGTTAATGTAAAAATTACTCATAGCCTTGAATATGATTTGGTAGGAGTTGTATGAAATGAATCTAGCAAACAAGCTTACAATGCTTAGAATGATATTGATTCCGTTTTTTTTAATATTTATAACGGTAAAGGGGATGCCCTATGGTAAACTTATTGCAATAGCTATTTTTATATTAGCATCTATTACAGATAAATTAGATGGGTATATAGCTAGAAGCAGAAACCAAATAACAAATTTTGGAAAATTTATGGATCCCCTAGCGGATAAACTTTTGGTCACTACTGCACTTATATGTCTTGTAGAGTACCATATAATACCATCTTGGGTTGCGGTGATAATAGTAGCTAGAGAATTTGCAGTTACAGGACTGAGAACAATTGCAGCAGCAGAAGGAATGGTAATAGCTGCAAGTCCTTGGGGAAAAGCTAAAACTGCAACACAAATAATTGCTATAATTCTTGCTCTTTTAAATTTAACTTATAATCATGTATCATTAAGTTTACTTAGGGGATTTTTGAACCGTCCTCACAAAGTTTTAAATTTAGTTACAGATGTTGCTATGGGTATAGCTATAATAATGACTTTAATTTCAGGTATAGATTACTTCCTAAAAAATAAAGAAGTTATAAGGACAGACAGATAATTAAGTAATATTGATTAAAATGTTTTTAAGTGTTCATAATTAAAGCTAAATACACAATTATGAAAAAAACTGTTGACTGTATAGTGTAGATAGTATATAATTTATACAGAACATGCGTTCGTATTAGAGAGGAAGTGAACTTCTTGGCAAATTTAAGTAATGAGAAATTACAGGCTATAGAATCAGCTATGGGACAGATAGAAAAACAATTTGGAAAAGGTGCCATAATGAAACTAGGAGAACACAGTGTATTAAATGTGGATGCCATTTCAACAGGCTGCCTTGACTTAGATATAGCATTAGGTATAGGTGGTGTTCCAAGAGGAAGGGTAATAGAAATATTTGGCCCTGAATCTTCAGGTAAGACTACGGTGGCACTTCATATAATTGCAGAAGCTCAGAAAAATGGAGGTGCTGCAGCTTTTATAGATGCAGAGCATGCACTGGATCCTTCTTATGCCCAAAATTTAGGAGTAGATATAAATAATCTTATTGTATCTCAACCAGATACTGGAGAACAGGCTATGGAGATAACAGAAGCACTTGTAAGATCCAATGCTATAGATGTTTTGGTAGTGGATTCAGTAGCAGCACTTGTGCCAAAGGCTGAAATAGAGGGAGAAATGGGAGACTCACATGTGGGACTTCAAGCTAGGCTTATGTCCCAAGCTCTTAGAAAACTTACATCTTCTATAAATAAATCAAAGTGTGTAACAGTATTTATAAATCAATTAAGAGAAAAAGTAGGAGTTATGTTCGGCAATCCTGAGGTTACGCCTGGTGGAAGAGCTTTAAAGTTTTATTCTTCAGTTAGAATGGATGTAAGAAGAATAGACTCTATAAAGCAAGGAGATACCATAGTAGGTAATAGAACAAGAGTAAAGGTTATTAAAAATAAAGTAGCTCCACCTTTTAAACAGGCAGAGTTTGACATAATGTACAATCAAGGTATTTCAAGAGAAGGAAATGTGTTGGATGTAGGTGTTAGAGAAGAATTGGTACAGAAAAGTGGTGCATGGTTTTCCTATAAAGAAACACGGCTTGGACAAGGCAGGGAAAATGCAAAACAATTTTTGAAAGAAAATAATGATATATTAGTTGAGATAGAAAGCAAGATAAGGGAAAAATATAAATTGCCTTCTTTAAAAAAGAATTCTCTTGAAGACAAAGATAAAAGTAATGTTGGTAGTAAAACTGATTCAAAAAAAGATAATTTAAAACATTCTGATAAATAGCTTATAAAAGGGAGTAATTTACTCCCTTTTATAAGTAAAAATAAGTACCAAATTTTGTTTAAGAGAATAAAATGCATATAACTTGACAATAATTAAAATATAATATAAAATTAAGACAAATTCTGGTTTATCATGTATTTAGGAATTACCAATTGAATAAATATGGCACCTTTTCTATGCTTGCATATTTAACTGAATTATAGATTTACATAATAAGAGCAAAGGAGGTGTTCATGTGAATTCCATAATAATATATGAGGTTATTGCTGGTATAATAATAGCAGCTGCCTTGATAGTTCAATTCAATATGATCAAAAAGAAAGCAGTTGTTATAAAATCACAGGCTTTAGAAGAGTCTAATAGATTGAAGGAAGAGGCAAAAAAACAAGCTGAAACCCAAAAAAAAGAGGCTATACTAGAAGCTAAAGAGGAAATTCATAAATTAAGAAATGATTTTGACAAAGAGTCTAGAGATAGAAGAAATGAAAATCAAAGACTTGAAAGAAGGTTAATCCAGAGAGAAGAGTTATTAGATAAGAAAAGTGATACTCTTGAAAAGAGAGATAGTGGCCTAGATAAAAAACAGCAGGACATAGATAAATTACAGATAAGTGTAGAGGAATTATATAAGAAACAAAGAGAAAAGCTAGAAAAGTTATCAGGACTAAGTTCTGAAGAGGCTAAGAATATTTTACTAGAACAAGTTAATAAGGAAATAAAACATGAATCTGCGATGATGATTAAAGAAATTGAAACAAAAGCTAAAGAAGAAGCTGATAAAAAAGCAAGAGAAATTATAACTTGTGCTATCCAGAGATGTGCTGCTGATCATGTAGCAGAGACTACAGTACATGTTGTACCTTTACCTAATGACGAAATGAAGGGCAGAATAATAGGTAGAGAGGGTAGAAATATAAGGACTCTTGAAACGTTAACTGGTGTAGATCTTATAATAGATGATACACCTGAAGCTGTAATATTGTCGGGCTTTGATCCTATAAGGAGAGAGGTTGCAAGAATAGCACTGGAGAAACTTATAATTGATGGAAGAATACACCCAGCAAGAATCGAAGAAATGGTTCAAAAAGCTGAAAAAGAAGTTGAAAATAATGTTAAAGAAGAAGGAGAACAGGCCACTTTTGAAACTGGCGTGCACGGCCTTCATATGGAATTAGTAAAGTTATTAGGAAGATTGAAGTATAGAACCAGCTATGGTCAAAATGTTTTAAAACACTCTGTGGAAGTTGCCTATTTGGCTGGACTTATGGCATCAGAAATTGGCATAGATCCAACTATAGCTAAAAGAGCAGGATTGCTTCATGATATAGGTAAAGCAGTGGATCATGAAGTTGAAGGCCCTCATGCTGTTATAGGTTCAGAGGTTGCTAAAAAATACAGAGAATCACCAATAATTGTAAATGCTATTGCAGCTCATCATGGAGATGTAGAATTTCAATCCTTAGAAGCTGTACTCGTTCAAGCGGCGGATGCTATTTCTGCTGCAAGGCCTGGTGCTAGAAGAGAAACACTGGAAGCTTACATTAAGCGTCTAGAAAAACTTGAAGAAATAGCAAATACATGTGAAGGTGTAGAAAAGTCATATGCCATTCAAGCGGGAAGAGAACTTAGAATAATGGTTAAACCAGAAAATATTGATGATGCAGGTGCTATTGAAATGGCAAGGAACATAGTAAAGAAAATTGAAGAAGAGCTAGAGTATCCTGGTCAGATTAAAGTAAATGTCATTAGAGAGACTCGTGCAATTGAATATGCAAAATAATAAATAGTATTGTTATAACATAGAAAAATATTCCTTTTAGGTTTTGTAACCTAAAAGGAATTTTTGATTTTTTGTAGAATACTATATATATGTAGTAGTAATAATTAAAGTTAATGTAAAGAGTTATTATAATATATAGGAGGTTTAATTATGGAAGTATTAAAAGTTTCAACAAAATCAAGTCCAAATTCGGTGGCAGGAGCATTAGCAGGAGTTTTAAGGGAAAGGGGAGCAGCAGAGATACAAGCTATAGGAGCAGGAGCGTTAAATCAAGCTGTTAAAGCTGTAGCTATTGCTAGAGGGTTCGTAGCACCTAGTGGAATCGATTTAATATGTATTCCGGCATTTACGGACATTGAAATAGATGGAGAAGAGAGGACTGCAATTAAATTAATAATACAGCCAAGATAACAATAAAAATTAATTTTTATCAAAGGACTTGTGATTTATCTCAAGTCCTTTATTATATTACGATTAAAATGACATATTGACTATAACATAGACTATGTTAAAATGTAAAAAGACGCATAATTCAACTTTAACATATATACAGCTAGGGAGGAAAGTTATGGGAGCAATAATTGAACTAATGAGACCTAAGCAGTGGAGTAAAAATTTTTTTGTTTTCGCTGCAATTATTTTTTCAGGAAATTTTTTACACACCAGTGTATTAGAGAATAATATATTAACTTTTATTTTATTTTGTATGACATCTTCTACTATTTATGTATTAAATGATATTGTAGATGTTGAAAAGGACAAGTGCCATCCTGATAAGAAAAACAGACCTATTGCAAGTGGCCGTGTATCTAAAAATAAAGCTATCACCTTAGATATACTATTATTTATTTTAGTAATATGCCTTACTTATATATTTCTAAATGTAGAAATTTTGCTTATTTTTTTGTTGTATATTATAGTGAATATATTCTACTCCTTTAAACTTAAAAATTTAGTTATAATAGATGTTATGACTATTGCTTTTGGATTTGTATTAAGGGTTGAAAGTGGAAGTATAGCTACAGGGGTTCAGGTTTCACCCTGGTTGTTTTTATGTACGATACTTCTAGCACTGTTTTTAGGTTTAAACAAAAGAAAAAGTGAGATTGTAACTTTAAAGGACAAGAGAAGTTCTTCTAGAAAGATATTAGAAAAATATTCAATTGAGAATATTGATAAAATGTTAACTATAGTAAACCCATCTGTACTTATGGCTTATTGCCTGTATACTTTTAGTTCTACACAAAGTAGAACTATGATGTTTACTATTCCTTTTGTATTGTATGGTATACTCAGATATGAATATTTAATGGATAAAGAAAATATAGGTGGAAAGCCGGAGGATGTATTTCAAAAAGATATACCTTTTCTTGCGGATATATTAATATGGATTATAGCTGTTATAGCTATAATATATTTTAAATTATAGAAGGGAAACCAGTTTTAAATGAAATCTAACGTTTTTGAATATAATTACTACCAATCAAGAAATGATAACTACAATAATAACAATAGGTATTATTATATTATGATGGCTTTAGGTATGACTTTATCTATACTATGGGTAATTTTTGTGAATGCTAAGCCATTTTCAGATTTTGATTACTATTATAGTTTGGCAAAGGAAATATCAAGAGGACTTCCTTGGGGAGATACATATACTTCTGTAGGCTATCCCATAGTTTTAGGGGGGATATTTAAGCTATTTGGAGCTAGTGTATTAACGGCTAAAATATTTAATTTGTGTATTACTTTTATAAATTACTTGTGTTTTAAGTTTATCTTATATAAGGTGAACTTAAAGGAAATAGATAGGAAAATAATATTTGGATTATTTGTGTTGTTCCCTAATAACATACTTTTTAACAGTATTTTAGGTACAGAACTTATTTTTACAAGTATAATGCTTGCAGCCACTTGTCTTTATTTTAGTGATTTGAGATTTAAGTATTTTTTTATAGGAATATTTACAGGACTTAATACAATAGTAAAGCCCTTTTTTATAGTATTTTTCTTTGCTATATTTTTAGTAGATGTAATAAAGCATAAAAAGTTGATTTGGGCTTTTAGAAATTCTCTTATTGTTCTTATAATGAGTATAATTGTTATTTCTCCCTGGATATATAGAAACACAAAATTAATGGGACAACATACTTTTGTATCTAATAATGGTGGAATAGTACTTTATATAAATAATAACTCACAAAATCATTTGGGAAGATGGATGCCTGCAGCAGATGTGGAAGATTCTATTGTAAATAAACCTGAATATAAAAAGGCAAATAGAACAGAACAAAATAAGATGTTAAGTGCTGCTGCAAAAAAATGGATAAAAGGCCATCCTGTTGATTTTATAGAATTGGGATTTAAAAGATTGCTTAATACATATTTTTGGAGTGATGATGTAACGTATAGTACTTATGGTAGTGGAGTTAATAAGAGCTATGTTCACACTCTGTTTGCAATTGACAATATTATAAGGGTAATTGTGTTTTTATCCACTATTATATATGTTTTGTTATATTCGTTAAGAACACTTTATAGTATCTTTAAAGGCAGAAGTGATGAATTAGATAAATTTAAACTTTATTTAGTAATGTTATTTTTTATGTTTACCTCTGTTTATTTTGTAACAGAAGGACAAGGGCGGTATTCCTTCCCAGAAATATTTATAGCTGTTTATTGCTGTTATTTTTCTTTAAAATACTTATTACATCTATTATTAAAAGTTAAGGGGATAAGGGCATGATTGTATTGATATTAATATCGGTTTTTTTGGGAGCCATTGGACAGGTACTTGTAAAGTATGGAGCAGTAAATCTCAATCTAAACTTTACTATAAAATATTTAATTCCAAGTATTTTAAGCATATTAAAAAATTTACCCGTTATGCTAGGAATTATATCCTATGGATTAAGTTTCTTACTATGGATAAAGGTTTTGAGTAAGGTAGAATTAAGTTATGCTTATCCTATGGTTAGTTTAGGATATATAATAACTATGGTGTTTTCTTATTTTATGTTTAAGGAAAACATATCTTTTATAAGAATACTAGGAGTAGCTTTTATAATGCTTGGGGTAATACTTGTTTCAAGAAGTTAGAATAAAAAACTCTGACTTATCTTATTATAAATAAAGAATGTTGTAAATTAAATTGTAATGGAGGAATGAAAATGATATTGTCAAAAAAAGCTGAAAAAATTCAACCGTCTATAACTTTAGCTATAACAGCTGAAGCTAAAAGAATGAAATCAGATGGAATTGATGTAATAGGTTTTGGAGCAGGAGAACCTGATTTTAATACACCAGAAAATATTCAGGAAGCTGCAATAGAGTCTATGAAAAAAGGGTGCACAAAATATACTCCAGCGTCTGGTATTTCAGAGCTGAAAGAGGCTATTGTTAAAAAATTTAAAAAAGATAATGAACTGAACTATAATATAAATCAGATTATAATATCTACAGGGGCAAAACAGTGCCTTTCAAATACATTTTTAGCTACATTGAACCCTGGAGATGAAGTTATAATACCTACGCCATATTGGGTAAGCTACCCTGAACTAGTTAAACTTGCAGATGGTGTGCCTGTATTTGCAGATACAAAAGAAGAAGATGGATTTAAATATACTTTAGAAACTTTAGAAAAAGCATATACTAAAAATACTAAAATGATTTTGTTAAATAGTCCTAATAATCCAACAGGAACTATTTATTCAAAAGAAGAACTTAAAGTAATAGCTAATTTTGCAAAGGAAAAGGATTTGCTCATTTTATCTGATGAAATATATGAAAAATTAATATATGGTACTAATGGACACATAAGTATAGCAAGTTTGTCAGAAGATGCTTACAACAGAACAATAGTTATAAATGGAGTTTCAAAAACCTATGCTATGACAGGATGGAGAATAGGCTATGCTGCAGCAAATAAAGATATAATAAAGGTAATGTCTAATATACAGAGCCATACTACTGGAAATCCTAATTCTATAGCACAATATGCAGCTGTGGCTGCTTTAAATGGAAAAGATACTCAGATTAAAAGTATGGTAAGTGAGTTTAAAAATAGAAGAGATTGTATGGTAGGTAAAATAGATAAAATGAAAAATGTTTCTTGTTTGAATCCAGAAGGAGCTTTTTATGTAATGTTAAATATATCAAATCTTTTTGGTAAAACTATAGATGATGTAGTAATAAATAATTCTTTAGAATTTTCACAAAAATTATTGGAGAAAGAAAAAGTAGCAGTAATTCCAGGTCTGGGTTTTGGACTAGATGGATACATAAGGTTATCCTATGCTACATCCATGGAAAATATACAAAATGGAATGGATAGGATAGATAAGTTTATATCTCAATTAAAATAGCCTATGACAGTTTTTGTCATAGAACAAAAAAATTGTATTGAAACGTAAACAAAAAATGGTATAATAAGTAGAGAAAGATTTGTCACATTGTGGTATATAATATTAAAGCATAGAGGTGAATTAAATGATTTCTAAAGAAGTTATAGTTAAAAGTTCTACAGGATTACATGCAAGACCTGCAACTCTATTAGTAAAAAAAGCTTCTTCATTTAAATCAGATTTATCCATAGAATTTGATGGAAAAAAAGCTAACATAAAGAGTTTAATTGGAGTTCTTTCATTAGGAGTAACTAAAGATTCTAAAGTTAAAATTACTGCATCAGGTAATGATGAATCACTAGCAGTAGAAGAGATTATTAAATTAATAAACTCACTAGAAGAGTAAGATAATAAATATAAGACCTATATAAAAGTATAGGTCTTATATTTATTTATCTGATGGCTACCTACTGTAACACTCCCACTTCTATCAAAGTGGGAGCTAACAGTAGCTACGCCCCTAGATAATTCATCTAAACTTAGTGGGAAAAACAAAATTCCCACTAAGTAAGATTCATTGATAGCCTTTTTTGGCTTTAAAAAATAGTATAATCATATCTATTCCTGCAGTTCCTATAAGTATATATAGTATTCTTCCAATTAAATTAACAGGGTCACCAAATAAAATCTCCACTATGTTAAAATCTAATAAACCTATTAGTCCCCAGTTTATGGCTCCGATAACTACTAAAATTAAAGAAACTTTATCTATGATACTAAGTTTATACATATTTTGCTTACTGGGTGGGTAAATCTGCCCAAACCCAATAAAGTTCACCTCTTTCTTTTTTTATTAGTTCTTAATTAAAGTATATTAGCTATATAATAAAATAGAACAGCTTGTATATTTTATTTGTTGGATAAAATTTGTTAAATCTATTATTTTAGTGAATATAAACGTGTAATATAGGAAAAATATATGTTATAATATGAATGATAAAAACAATTATATTACATACGTACGGAGGTATTTTTAAAATGAGAGACACATATACTACTCCTTTAAACACAAGATATGCATCTAAAGAGATGAGCTATATATTTTCTGATGAAAAGAAATTTAAAACTTGGAGAAAACTCTGGGTAGCTCTTGCAGAGTGTGAAAAGGAGCTTGGACTTAATATAACTTCTGAGCAAATAGATGAGCTGAAAGCTAATATGGAAAATATAAATTATGAAGATGCAAAAAAAAGAGAAAAGGAAGTAAGACATGATGTAATGAGTCATGTATATGCTTATGGTTTACAATGCCCTAAAGCTAAGGGAATAATACATTTGGGTGCAACTAGTTGTTATGTGGGGGATAATACTGATCTTATAATTATGAGAGAAGCCCTTCATATAATAAAGAGAAAAGTTATAAATGTAATAAGCTATCTTACTAAGTTTGCTTTGAAATATAAAGATATGCCAACTTTGGGTTTTACACATCTTCAACCTGCACAGCTTACTACAGTAGGAAAAAGGACAACTTTATGGCTTCAAGACCTTTATTTAGATATTGAAAATATAGAATTTGTCATACAAAATATGAGATTTAGAGGTGTAAAGGGAACTACCGGAACTCAAGCTAGCTTTATGGAACTTTTTAATGGAGATGAAGAAAAAGTAAAGAGATTAGATACAATGGTAACTAAGAAAATGGGATTTGAAAAGGAGTTTATGGTTACAGGACAGACTTATACTAGAAAACTTGATTCCATAATATTAAATACCCTATCAGAAATTGCTCAAAGTGCATATAAGTTCAGCAATGATTTAAGAATATTGCAGAATATGAAAGAGATGGAGGAACCTTTTGAAAAAAATCAAATAGGATCTTCTGCTATGGCATACAAGCGAAATCCTATGAGATGTGAGAGAATAGGTTCTCTTGCAAGATATATAATAGTAACAGCTTTAAATCCTGCTATAACAGCTTCAACTCAATGGTTTGAAAGAACTCTTGATGATTCAGCAAATAAGAGAATATCTATACCAGAAGCTTTTCTAGCTCTTGATGGAGTGCTAAACTTATATATGAATGTATCGGAAAATATGGTAGTTTATCCTAAGGTAATTGAATCTCATGTGGCTTCTGAACTTCCTTTTATGGCTACAGAAAACATAATAATGGAAGCTGTTAAAAAAGGTGGAGATAGACAGGAACTTCATGAAAGAATTAGGGTTCATTCTATGGAAGCAGCTAAAGTGGTAAAAGTTGAGGGAAAGAAGAACGACTTATTGGAAAGAATAATAGGAGATTCTTTCTTTAAGATGAGTGAAGAAGAGATACTTTCACTAGTGGATTCTAAGAAGTTTATAGGTAGGGCACCTGGCCAGGTAGTTGACTTTATCCAGCAGCAAATAAAACCTCTTCTTGATAAAAGCAAAGATATTTTAGGAGAAGAAGCTGAAATAGATGTTTAGGCATTTTCAAAGAAATAACTAGTCAGTATGCTAGGATATTTGACTTGTTATTTTCTTTCAAATGCCTTAAGCTATAGAATAAATATGTAAAAATAAAAATTAAATCTGCAACTTAAATTAAAGCCTTCATATTCTAATACTATAGGATTACCCTATAGCCTTAGTTATGGAGGTGTTTTAAATTGTCCAAAAGAAATAATGCAGATGATTTAATGCAATTAGCTTTATATATGGTGCCAAAGTATATGAAAAGAATACAAAAATATAATAAGATGTATGCTGATTCTGATAATGAAAAAGAGTACTATGAGCAGGAATATGCTGACAATAAAGAAATATTTGATTTTATACAGAAAAATATTATAGAAAAAAATATAGATCTATTAAAAAGTGAATCAGGAGATAAGACTAAAAATGTTATTGAGAAAGACAAAAATGTAAAAGAGGGAAATGAGAAAAAAGAGGAAAAAGATAAGAAAGAAGAAAAAGATAAATCAGAGGAAAAAAAGAATGATGATAAAAAGCAAGCATCAAAAAAACATAGCTCCCATGGAAAAGATAAAAATTTAAAAAAGTTGGATGGAAAAATTAAAAAGGATGGCAGTATAATGTTTAAAAATAAATGTTTTTTAAACTGTAATTCAGGAGTAATGGATTTGCTGAATAAATTAGGCAATGAAAAATTAGACTTGTATGTTAAAAATGATACAAGTGATATTTTTAAACAGGTAAATGTAGTGCATTCAGATGGGGAACTTGTTAGATTTAATGGTGAAGATTCTGATATTGTAGTACCTATAAAAAATATAGTAGGATTATATTCTACTAAGCTGTCCTCTATGGAAAAGCTATCAGAGGAAGAAAACTATAAAATTAGCTGTCCTCTTGAAAAAACTATGAGAGAGTATTTTAGTTCTTTAAAGGGAAAAGTTATAGAGCTTTGTACAAAGGGTGAAGAAAGCTTTAAGCATTTAAAAAATAAGACTGTTACAAATGTAGGTAAAGGATTTGTTATAGTAGATAATAACACAATGGTAACATTTTACAATATACTATTTGTAAGAGAATTAAAGAAAGCACATGGGATGCCAGAGCAGAAAACTGATAATAAAAACGTACCTAAAGTATAGGTACGTTTTTATTATTGAGCATTTTTTAACTTTTCAATACCAATTTCTGTTCTCCTTATAGATTCTTCTTTGCCGATAATATCGGCTATTTCAAAAGCGCCACCAGGGGTAGATTTTTTACCGGAAAGGCCAATTCGTACAGGCCACAGTACTACTCCGTTTTTAACATCCATTTCGGATATTAAGTCCATGCAGCATTTTTCTATATTTTCAAAAGTCCAGGGTGATAGTTCTTTAAACTTTGGAAGAATTTTTTCAAGTACTGTAAGTGAGCTTTCCAAATTTGATTTCATTCTTTTGTGAACATATATGTCTTCAGTGTATTCTGGAAGCTTCTCAAAGAAATCTAGAAAGTCTGGTATCTCGCTTAATACCTCAACTCTTGTTTGGAGTAAACTACTTATCTTTAAAAAATCTAAGTCCTTTGAAATTACTTTCTTATAATAAGGAAGGGCAAGAGAATTGAACTCTTCTAAAGGTAGTTTCTTTATATATTCTCCATTCATCCACTTGAGTTTTACATTATCAAATATGGCAGGTGATTTATTGATATTTCTATAGTCAAATTCTTTTACAAGTTCTTCTAAATTGAAAATTTCCTGTTCACTCCTTGGGTTCCATCCTAAAAGTG
The DNA here is from genome assembly GCF_001675165.1 of Clostridium ragsdalei P11. Lineage (GTDB taxonomy): Bacteria > Bacillota > Clostridia > Clostridiales > Clostridiaceae > Clostridium_B > Clostridium_B ragsdalei. The sequence continues at coordinate 50,409 of NZ_LROS01000011.1, read as the reverse complement.
CTATATAATTAAGCACAGCTTCTTTTAAATAACCTTTTTCTATCAAGTCCTCAAAAGATGCATCACCGTTTCTTTTGCTGAGTTTATTATGTTCATCTTTCATTATTGGGGGACAGTGAACGTATATTGGAATTTCCCATCCGAAAGCTTCATATAATCTATTGTATTTAGGAGCAGAAGAAAGATACTCACTTCCTCTTACTACATGAGTTATTCCCATAAGATGATCGTCTATTACGTTTGCAAAATTATAAGTAGGATATCCATCTGATTTTATAAGTATCATGTCATCTAATTCAGAATTGTCCACAGATATGTTACCATAAATTTCATCGTTAAATGAAGTAACACCTACTTCAGGGTTGTTTTGTCTTATAACATAGGGAATTCCTGATGCTAAGTTTTTTTCTATCTCTTCTTTTGAGAGGTGTAAGCAGTGTTTATCATATTTATAAGTATCTGAATTATTTCTGAGTGAGTCTAGTCTTTCCTTTGTACAGAAGCAGTAGTATGCTTCACCTTTTTCTATAAGTTCTTTTGCATATTTTAAATAAACATCCATTCTTTGACTTTGTACGTAAGGACCAACAGGACCTCCTATATCAGGTCCTTCATCATGTTTAAGACCTGTAGCTTTTAAAGTATCGTAAATTATATCTAGAGCGCCTTCTACAAACCTTTCTTGATCTGTATCTTCAATTCGGAGTATGAAATCTCCACCTGCATGTTTTGCAATTAAATATGTATACAGCGCAGTTCTTAAGTTCCCAACGTGCATATATCCTGTTGGACTTGGCGCAAATCTCGTTCTAACTTTAGCCATTTTTTTCACTCCCATTATTTTAAAGTAAAAACCTTTCATCTATTTTAGACGAAAGGCTGTAAGTTTTCTACTACCCTTAAATAATATAATAATAGAGATTTTGTGTCAAGCAGGTTTATTATGAACTTATTTGTAAAATAGAGAAAATGCATATTAAATGTAGATAATATTAATATATGAAAGGAAAATAAGTATATCATAATAAATGGGCAGGAAAATAAATTTGACATATATGCTATCTATTGATATAAATAATATAGCACATATATTATTTATACAGCATATATTTAAAAATATAAAGATAAATGTTATGTAATAATAAAGTAAAAGTACATAAATTTTTTATAGGGGGAAAAGATAATGTCCATAAAAGTTGGAATTAATGGTTTTGGAAGAATAGGAAGGTTGGTTTTGAGAATTGCCCAAGAAAGACTGAAGGACAATATTGAAATTGTAGCAATTAACGCAAGAGCAGATAACGAAACTCTGGCACATCTTCTAAAATACGACTCCTGCTACGGAAGATTTAATGGAAATGTAAAGGCAGCAGAAGATTCAATTATTGTAAATGGTTCTAAAATAAAAGTGTTTAGGGAAAATGATCCTGAAAATTTACCTTGGGGTAAATTGGATGTAGATATAGTTATAGAATCCACAGGGAAGTTTAAAGATAGAGAAAGTTTATACAAGCATATAAAAGCTGGAGCAAAAAAGGTTATAATTACAGCTCCTGCAAAGGACGAAGATATAACTATAGTTATGGGAGTAAATCAAGAAAAATTTGATGTTGAATCTCACAATATTATTTCAAATGCATCCTGTACGACTAATTGTTTAGCACCTTTTGCTAAAGTATTAGATAACAATTTTGGAATTATAAGAGGCCTTATGACTACCGTTCACTCTTATACAAATGACCAACAATTACTTGACAAAACTCACAAGGATTTGAGAAGAGCTAGAGCTGCAGGAGAATCTATAATTCCAACTACTACTGGAGCAGCTAAGGCAGTGGCAAAAGTATTGCCTAATTTAAAAGGAAAATTAAGTGGTTTTGCACTTAGAATACCTACACCTACAGTTTCCATTACAGACTTGGTCTGTGAACTTTCGAAATCTGTTACGGTAGAAGAAGTAAATGAAGCTTTTAAAAGAGCTTCTGAGGGATCTATGAAAGGAATACTGGGATATTCTGAAGAACCATTGGTATCTATAGATTATAAAGGAGACGACAGGTCTTCTATAGTAGATGGTCTTTCAACTATGGTATTAAAGGATAATATGATTAAAGTAGTATCTTGGTATGATAATGAATGGGCTTATTCTTGTAGAACTGTAGATCTGGCAAATTATGTTGCAGGTGAAATGGAGAAGGCTAGTGAAAAACCTATGGATATGGTTGCAGAAGGAGTTTAAAATATCAATTAAGTTGAAATCCAATAAAAAAATTGTTCCTATGAAATTTCATAGGAACAATTTTTTATCTTAAATTAGCTTGGTTAGTTTTTTACATAAGGCATTTGAAAGAAAATAACAAGTCAAAGGTGCGACGAATATTTTTTATCCGATGACTAACCCGCTCTAATACTCACACTTTCCCAAGTGTGAGTAAAGAGCGGCTATGTCCCTGGATAATAATTTCTAAGCATCATGTGCCAAGAACTTTGTTTATCAGACAAGGAGGCAGGTTCCGCAGATAGTGAATCCTATCTAAGGGTTCTACCGACGCAGTATGATAAAAAATAGGCTAGCATACTGACTAGTTATTTCTTTGAAAATGCCTAAACTATTATAAATAACGACGCCTTTTATTACGTCTTCTCTTTATACGTGCCAGGATAAAAATAAATATCAATGCCAATATAAAAATTGCAGCGTAAAAGGAAATAACATTTTTATCTAAGGTCTGTTTTGGCAGATCTGAATAAATATTATAATCCTTGGAGAACTCACGTTGGCTTACAGTAAGTGTTCCCAGGGGAACTTCACCTTTTAGAGCTTCCACAGAAGTATTTTTAATGCTTATCGTTTCTTTCAAGTCTTTTTTATTCAAATCATTATCATAATATGTTACATCATCTTTAATTTTAATAGGTACTTCTAAGCTTTTTTTAATACCTATAAAAGAAATAGGATTGTAGCTAACTTCTTTTCTTCCTATTATAGAATCCTTTTTATGTAAAACAACAGGTTGTTTTGAATAACTCCAATTTATTATTTTTTCCATATCATTAAATACATAACTGTCTGCAGGATCATAAACTGAACCCATTACGACTCCTACCATTTCTTTTCCGTTTCTGCTATAAACTGCAACTAGACATCTTCCAGCTGGATCGGTATATCCAGTTTTACCTGCAATGCAACCATCTTTGCCTAAAAGTTTATTTGTGTTTTTAATGGGAAAAGCAAGTCCTTTTGTAGTTTTTATAGTATTTGCAGGTCTCTCCATAGCCTTTTGTATACGTGGAATTTTAAAGGCTTGTCTTGCTATAACACTCATATCGTAGGGTGTAGTATAGTGATTTGGATTATGGAGACCATTTGGTGTTACAAAGTGAGTGTTTTTTAAATTTAGTTTTTTTACTTCTTCATTCATCTTGTCAGAAAACGTAGGTGCATCCTTAGATACATTTTCTGCTATGACGTATGCTAAGTCATTGGCAGAATACATTAAAAGCCCATCCATTACATCTTCAGCAGACATGGTATCACCTACATCTATAGCGTGTAGATCTCTATTTAAAGAGGATGGTGGTTGAGCTTTAGCATCAGCTGTGTATGTTAGCATATCCCCTGGTTTTTTATTTTTTTCAAGAAGAATAGCTGTTAAAAGTTTTGTAGTGCTAGCAGGGTACATTTTAATATCTGCATTCTTTTCATATATTATTTCATTTGTCTGCATGTCCACTGTTATGGCTGCTTTACCGTATATTTCAGGTAGAGCAGTTGAATTATCAGCAAGTACATTAAAAGATAAACAAAATATGAAAATAAATGTAAGTAATAAACTAGTATTTTTACATTTCAAAGTACATCACTCCACTTATTTAATATTTATGTATATGTTTTATTAAAAACATTATATAATTAATCATGACATTTTAAAGTATAACATTATAAAATTCATTTTACAATTGAGGATTATTTGATTTTAGGAGGTAAACAATGATAGATAAAATAAATGATATATTTAAATCTAGAAAAGCAAATATGATTGGACATTATAATAAAAATTCAGTGATGATTCCCTTATGCAGCAGGGATGGAGAATTAAATTTGTTATTTGAAGTAAGGTCTTTAAATTTAAAACATCAGCCTGGTGATGTATGTTTGCCTGGAGGAAAAATGGAAAAGGGGGAGGCTCCAAAAGATACAGCTATTAGAGAGACTATGGAAGAGCTGAATTTAAATAGGAAGGATATAGAATTTATAGGAGATATGGATTACATTGTTACTCCCTATAATTTTGTAATGTATCCTTTTGTATGCAAGTTAAATAGGGAAGATATAAGTCCAAGTAAGGAGGAAGTAGATCATGTATTTACGGTACCTCTAAATTTTTTTATGGATAAAGAACCTGTATTACATGAAATTGAGATAGTTCCACACCCAAAAGATGACTTTCCCTATAATCTGATAATAGGTGGAGAAAACTACAAATTTAGGAGGGGGAAAATGCCAACATATTTTTATACATATAAAGATTATACTATATGGGGGTTTACGGCATTAATAATAAAGAAATTTACGAATATAATTAAAAATGAGATATAACTTATTAACAGTATTCTTAATGTTTTTAGCATTTAGAAAGCATTGTCTAGAGGCTTCAGCCATAGAACAGAGGAACAGGTAATAAGTTTATTACCTGTTCCTCTACAAATTGTATTGATATTATTCTACATAAGTTGAAGAATATTTACTGAGAAGTTGATGTTTTAAATCCCAAAGTTTTTCAGATAAATCTACATAGTAGTGATGAGGATTTTCAAATCTCAGCACTTCAGGCCATAATCTGGACAATTCTTCTTTTGCTCTATCTCTTATGTCTAGCACATCAGGGCAGGTGTATACAAGTTTCCCCTTATCAAATATTTTTACTCTTAAATCTTTTATATAATAATCTCTTATTTTTTTTCTTTTCCACGTAAAAACTGGATCAAATATTTCTATAGGCTCATCCTTATTTATTTCTTCATCTTCTAAAGTTATTAAATCTGCCATTGCTTTATTTCCTTTTTTACTATAAATTCTATATACTTTTTTAAATCCAGGGTTAGTTATTTTCTCTTCATTTTCACTTATTTTTATTTTAGGTATTATTTTACCTTCCTTATCCTCTATGGCAGATAGCTTATATACTCCACCAAATACTGGTTCTGATCTTGCAGTTATGAGTCTCTCTCCTACACCAAAAGAATCAATGCAGGCACCTTCTCTAAGTACATCAGTTATGATAAATTCATCTAATGAGTTTGAAATAACTATGTTAACATCTTCAAGATCGGCCCTATCAAGTATTTTTCTACATTCTTTTGTTAAGTAAGTTATGTCTCCACTATCAATTCTTACTCCCTTAGGTTTATGACCATTTGGAATTAAAATTTCTTTGAAAACCTTTATAGCATTGGGGAGACCAGATTTCAGTACATTGTATGTATCAATAAGTAGTACACAATTATCAGGATATACTTCAGCCCAGGCCTTAAAAGATTCATATTCTGATGGGAAAAGTTGTATCCAACTATGGGCCATTGTACCAACTGCAGGCATACCGAACATTTGCTCAGATATAGTACAAGCAGTGGAATTACATCCACCTATAACCGCAGCCCTAGCACCATATATAGCTGCATCAGGAGCTTGAGCACGCCTAGAACCAAATTCCATTACAGGTCTAGTGCCTGCTGCTCTACAAATCCTACTTGCTTTTGTTGCAATTAGGGTCTGGTGATTTATAGTTAGAAGTATCATGGTTTCAACAAACTGAGCTTGAATAGCGGGACCTCTTACAGTTATTAGCGGTTCATTTGGAAATATAGGAGTTCCTTCGGGTACTGCCCATACATCACAGCAAAATCTAAAATCTTTTAGGTAATTTAAAAAGTCTTCTGAAAATTGTTCCTTATCCCTGAGATACTCTATATCTTCATCTGTAAAACTTAAATTTGACAGGTATTCTATAACTTGTTGAACACCTGCCATTATGCAATAACCACCTTCATCTGGAATCTTTCTGAAAAACATATCAAAATAGGCTATTCTATTACCCATATTGGTTTTCAAATACCCGTTACCCATAGTAAATTCATAGAAATCTACTAGCATTGTGAGGTTTCTTTCGTTTCTCACATTAAAGTTCTTTGTGCTTTCCATAATGAAAATCTCCTCTTATCTATGTTTTGATTATGATAAAAAAATATACATATGTATACATTGTAATACTTAAATTAACATATTACAAGGTTGTACATTTATGGAATTCTGAACTTTATTGAAGAATGTAAGTCATGGATACCTTCATCTTTTAAAATGTTTTTTTAGATTATAAGTTGTAGTAAAAGGGTCATCTGAAGTCATTACAAGAGACATTACAGCTGCACCACGAACTTTGGTTCCTAATACTATATCTATATTGGTCTCAGTTATTCCACCTATTGCAATAACTGGAATTGAAACGTTATTTAGGATTTCTTTTAAAAATGAAATACCCCTGCCTTTTAGTCCTTTTTTACAGTCTGTTTCAAAAATATGTCCTGCAAGGAGATAATCTGCACCTTTTTTTTGTGCATTTATAGCTTCCAAAGTATTGTGTACAGATACGCCTACAGTACATTTTAATTTAAAATTGCTATTCATATAATTTTGATAACTTGTGTGAAATCCTTTGGCATTTACTTTTAAGGCTGTTTCTATATTGCTGTTTATTATTAAGGGTATATTGTTAGGTCCTGTAATTTTTTCTATTTCCTCAGCAATTGGAACTAATTGCCTGTAAGTAAGATCTTTTTCACGCAAGATTATGGCATCTGCACCACCTAATATGGAACCCTTTAGTATATCAATCATGTTCTTATTTTTTACAAGCTTTCTGTTTGTTACTACATATAATTTTTTGTTCATAGTATCATGGACTCCCAATTTTTCATTTTCTGGATAAATTTGTTTTTAAAAATAAAAAAGAGTGTTTATATTGTAAACACTCCTTGAAATATATCTTTATTAATTTGCCTCCCTACGGTAGTGTTAACTACATCAAGTTCAAAGGGTCAGGTTTTACCTTCTCAACCAAACTGGTACCCCCGCAACAATTTATTAATTTATAGGTATATAATACTACTTAGTTTTATATATGTAAATGATTTAGAATATTGTTTGTAATAAAATGGCATAAACTATAGAAAATTATTTTAATATTTTGTATAATTAAAATATGAATTTGTGATTATTTGTATGCTTAGGTAACTTTATGGTTGATTTACAAAATTAATGGGAGTGTTACAGATGGTAGCGATCGGATAAAAAGTATTAAATTAGATAAACTTTATGAGGGGAGTTTTAAAGAATTATGGGTAAAAAAAATATATTAATAATTGATGATTCTTTAAGTGTGAGACAATTTATAAGAAAAATTCTAGAGGAAGCAAATTATAAAGTATATGAAGCAGGGGATGGTGAAGAAGGAATTAAAGTATTTAAAGAAAGCGGTAATATTGATCTAGTAATCACGGATATATATATGCCTAAAAAAAGCGGAATAGAAGTTCTTATAGAATTAAAAAAAGAGTATAAAGATTTAAAAATAATTATTCTTTCGGATGGAGGGGAAAAAGACTTTTCAGATGAAAATGGAATATGTGAAGATCTTGGAGCCACTTACTTTTTTAAAAAGAATTGGGTAAAGGATGAACTTATAGAATTAGTAAATAGGATATTTATCAAGTGATTTTTATGAAGCAACTTTTTTAGTTAATAGTTAAGAGTGAAGAATTAATAGTTAATGTGGATTTTTTTCCGTTACACTACAAAAAATCTTTAATTAAATTTTTTAAGGCTCGTTTTGCTAAAGCAAAACATTACTAATCACTGACTTGTATAAATTTAGAGATTTTTTGCAATAGCTAAAAATCATCCTTCACTATTAATTCTTCATTATTAATTCTTAATTTGTGAGAGTTGAGTAATTAATTTAAGATTAAGCTACTATATAAGATATAGCAGCTTAATTTTGTCAATTAGTTAATTTTAAATTTATTTATTTCAGCTGCTAATTGTTCTGCCAATATTTGAAGATTACTTGAATGTTTTGTAAGTTCTTCCATAGTGGCTGATATCTCTTCTGTTGAAGCTGTAGTTTCTTGTGAAGCTGCAGCTGTTTCCTGTGATATAGATGAAATATTATCAATTTCAGATATTGTAGATTGTTTTTTCTCATTTATATCGGAAATAGATGTTTTTACCTCATCAACTTTAGCAATCATTGATTCAATTGATTTTAGAATTACTTTAAATATTTTATGAGTTTGATCTACGGCTAAATATTGGTCATCTACTGCATTTTCAGCGGATTTAATAGCACTTACTGCTGTCTCTGATTTATTTTGTATACTTTCTATAATTTTCTTTATCTCATTGGTTGAATTTTGAGATTCTTCAGCGAGTATCCTTATCTCTTCTGCTACTACTGCAAATCCTTTGCCAGCTTCGCCTGCACGTGCAGATTCTATACTTGCATTTAATGCTAAAAGATTAGTTTGGTCTGTTATTTCAGATATTGTTTCAGATATACTATTTATCTGTTTAGCACTTTCGTTCATGTCACGAACTATATCATTGACAGAGGTAGTAACTGTTTTAGCTTTATTTGATTTTTCAGTTAAAGTATCTACTACAGAGAGTCCTTTTGTACCTAATCTTTTAGTGGCATTTGAAATCTTATCCATTTCATCAGAAGTAATACTAACTTCTTTTAACCTATTTGATAAATCCTCCATTTCAGAAGCGCCATTTTGAGCACCTTTAGCTTGTTCGGTTGCACCTAAGGAAACTTCTTCAACAGCTTTTGCTACTTCGCCTACAGAAGCGGTTACTTCTTCAGACATACTTGCAAGACTTGTTGACGTTTCTAGAACTGTTTTAGATGATTTTAGAACATTATTCATGAGCTTGGATATATTTTTCATCATTAAGTTAAATGATTCAGCCAAATCTTTAAATTCATCCTTTGTGGAAGCAGTTATACACACCGTTAAATCTCCATTTGAGGCTTTGGAAAATACTTCCTTCAATTTTTTGATATTATTAGATATTCCTTTGCTTAAAAACAATGAAAGAAATATTGCAATTATTCCCATTATTATTATTATTAAAAAAGTTGTAACTAGTATAGAGTTTGTATCCTTGGTGAGTTCACTTTTATCTAAAGCCGCCACTAGCTTCCAATCTGTTAATTTATTTGTCTGATATACCGCAAATTTACTGGTACCATTATAGGTATAATTAACAAATCCACTGTTTCCTGATTTTGCTTTATCCCAAAAAGATAGCTTAGTGGCTGCATTTGTATTGATAAGTTCTTTTTGGGGATGTGCTAAGGTATTACCTGATGCATCAGAAACAAACACATATCCTGTAGTACCCACTTTCTTTGTAGATATTCTTTCTGTAAGTGTAGCTAGAGAACAATCCAATCCAATAACACCAACTATTTGACCATTTTTTTCTACTGTTTGTACAACTCCAACAAGAGTTTTACCAGTTACAGCGTCTTTATAAGGAGGAGTTATTACCACTTTACCCCTATTTGTTAAAGCTTGTTTATACCAGGGCCTTGTAGTTGGATCATATCCTTCAGGCATTGTTGAAATAGGATATATAGTAAACTTTTTGGAGGCAGTTCCGTAATATACATCAAATATGTCCTTATCGCTTTCTTTTATACCTTTTAGCATATCTGATATCATTGGAGTATTATTGTCTGTATCAATATTTATAATACCGGGATTATTTGCAGTAAGATCAATTATATCTGAAAATCCATTAAAGTAATTAGTTAATCCGCTGTCTATTTCTGTGAGAGTTTGAGTACTTGTAAGCATTAACTTATTTGTGAGAATTGACTTTGATTGCATATAGGAACCAAGGCCTCCTATAGCTAGTGGAATTACACAAATTGCTACTAAGCTAATAATTAATTTAGTTCTAATACTGTTTAGTTTGAAATCCTTAAAAGTCATTTTAATCCCCCTTTATTATTTTATACCAATCACTTAAAAATTTAGTGCTAACTCTAGTTAATATGTAATATAATAAAATAATAAAGTACATATTAACAAAAATCAACATAATTTAATAAATTTTTTAAATAAAAATAATTTAGAAAATATAGAAAAATGATACTATCTTAAGATAGGCACTATATAAAATACTATTGATAATTATTGAAAAAGGGGATATGATATATATCATAGATTACAAACGTAATTATACTTTCAGGAGGAGTTATCATGACGAATATACCAAAAATATCTGAATCAGAGTGGGAAGTAATGAAAGTCATATGGGACAAAAATCCATGTTCAGCAAATGAAATAGTAAAGAAGTTGGAAGATAGTACAAGTTGGAAACCTAAGACAGTTAAATCACTTATAAGCAGACTCTTAAAGAAAAATGTGATTGGATTTAATGAAGAAGGTAGAACTTATTATTATTATCCTCTATTTGATGAAAAAGAATGTGCAAGGCAGGAAAGTAGTTCTTTTATTAAAAGAGTATACAATGGTGCTGCTAAAAATATGTTATTGAATTTTATAGAAGACAATAAATTGACAGAAGAGGATTTAGACGATTTAAAAAAAATATTAAATGATAGGGATTAGGAGCTTATGTTTAAATTTATTATTTTATATAAATGGGTGTTATATTTATCACTTCTAGCTAGTTTTTTAATAATATTTTTTCTAGCTGCTAAAAAAGTTTTAAAACAGAGATTGAGAATAGAAGTTCAATATATTATTGGAATTCTGATTTTGGTAAGACTTATTGTGCCGGCTTTACCTAAGAGTTCACTTAGCATATTCAACATAATTCCGTTTTACTTTAATAGACCGCCTGTTACATCGGCAATAGATAAATTTGATTATGATCAGTATCTTACTGAGAGTGTAAGTGAGGAAAGTGTAGGTAGTGCTAAAGGTGATACTGATTATGCTTACTTAAATCCAAGTATTATTAGGGATACATTTAACATACCCGAATCATATATGCAAGTCACATTTGAAATATGGTATGCAGGTTTTATTTTAGGCATGATTTATATACTTATATCATATGTGACATGTTTGAGAAAAGTAAGTAAATATGAATCAATAAGGGATAAAAGAATTATTGATATTTTGCAAAAGTGCAAAAACAATATGAATATAAAGAAGAATATAAATGTTGTACAAGGCATAGATATAAAAAGTCCAGCAATTTTTGGCATAATCGCACCTAAGATATTGATGCCTTTAACTGTGATTAAAGATATGAATGACAATGATATTAAAAATATATTTTTACATGAACTTTCGCACTATAAGAAAAAAGATATTTTAGTAAATTATGTTATCAGAATAACTAGAGTAATTTATTGGTTTAATCCCATTATATGGTATTTCGCAAATGAAATGAAAAAGGATATGGAATTATCCTGTGATTCTATAGCTCTTAATTATATAGAATCTGAGAAGACCAAGGAATATGGATATACTATGATAGACCTCATAAAATACTCAAAGTTTGTTAAAAAATCTAGAGTAAGTATGGCAGTTGGCATATCTGTAGATGCTAAATATATGGCCAAAAGAATTAGCATGATAAAGAAGTTTGAAAGAATTTCACCTAAGGCTATTATAAGCTCTATAATTGTATTCTGCTTTTGTATATTAATTATGCTTACTGAAGCAAAAATAAACAATGTATTTTCACAAGATGCGTTAAATAGACAGATAACGTCCAAATATGTAGTAGATGAACTTGGAATAAATAGAATAGAGGATAACACAAGTTATCCTTATGAATGTGATCCTGAGGCTTTGGGAAACTGGAAATCTGTAGATATTGTTGATAATATATCTGATTTCAAAAAAGATAAGAGACAGTGGAAGGATAACATGTATATAAAAGAAATTAAATTTTTTAATGGAGGTACTACAGATAAAAGCTGGTTAACGTGGACAAAAGGAATTGCAATCAATAAAAGTGATAAACTTTCTAGTGAATATGTAATAAAAAATATAGATGGAGAAAGTTATATGTTTTTTAGGTGGAAAAATGGCGACTATGCTTTTGGTTGTAGAAAACCAGTTTACTATGTTTTGAAAAAGGTTTAAATATAGAGTTTGCAGCTTGAAAGTTAAATTATACAAATCATATAATGACAAATTTCATCATCATAAAAACTTTTAATAAGCCTAAAGCTTGGTATTTTGAAAACCTAAAGGAACTTAGATAAACTCGTACCTCAGACATATCTGAGTTTCTAAGGTTTTCTAAAATACCAAGCTAAGACTTATTTATAAAAGTTTTTAAGTATGATTTCAACTTTGTCATTATATTTCATGTATAAGTTTAAATTTCAATTAGAAACGCTATATAGATATTGTAACTTGAAAATAATCCTGCATATAAATTCATTCTTAAGTTAGAAGGTCTACAAAATTTAATGAGTGGGGAAATTACATAATTAAAAACCCAAGAATAAAAAATTAATTATGGATAGAAGGAGAATGAAAGATGAAGAAAAAAATTTTAATCATTACGATTACAATCGTAATTCTATTTGCAATTGGAGGGGGCATTTTTGTAAAAAATGTTATGGAAGAAGGTGACCCTAAAAATTGGGGAATAAATCCTTCAAAAATTTCAGACATAGTAACAGACAGGGTTTTGCAAAAATGCAACTCAGATCTTGAGAGAATATATGGATTTCAAGATAAAGATATGTCTAAAAAGGATTTGTCACAGGTCTCTTTAGATGCTATTTCAAATATAAGCTTTGATAAGTCTACAAAGTGGCCCGAAAAAAACAAACTTCCAGGTGGATATGATCCTAATAAGTGGTTCGATACTGGTAAAGATCCAGGACTCAATTTAAGTAAAATTCATGAAAAGGGAATTACAGGTAAAGGAATTAGTGTAGCAGTTATAGATAAGCCAATAAGGTCAACTCACGATGAATTTAAGGGCAAGATGAATTATTATAAAGTTGGTGATCATCAAACAAGTCCTCATTTTCATGGACTAGCTTGTGCCTCTATTTTAGCAGGTAAAACTTGTGGAGTAGCAAGTGGATCAAAATTATATTACTTTGCAACTCCAGATTCAAAAGATAGACAGGAATATTATATGGAGGCTATAGATAAAATTATTGATGTCAATAAATCACTTTCCAAAAATGAAAAAATACGAATTGTATCCATATCAGATGGTGTAAGTAAACGGGCCAAATACTATGATAAATGGCAGCAAACTATAAAAAGAGCAAATTCTAGTGGCCTTACGGTAGTATATTCTAACTTACTTTATGATAGAAAATTTACATGGGGAGGATGTAATCCTTCAAAGGATAGAAATAATCCCCTAAATTATGAACTTAGTAAATACTTAAATGAAAGAAAAGTAAGTAAGTCCAATATAATTGTCCCAGGAGATTTTAGAACTACTGCTGGTAATAGTTCTGATAATACTTATGTTTACTGGGGCGAAGGAGGATTTAGCTGGGCCATTCCTTATGTTACAGGACTTGCAGCTTTAGCATGGCAGGTGAATCCAAATTTAACGTTTGATCAAATATTAGATAAGCTTATAGAAACAAAGACTACTACATCAGAAGGTAGATATATAATTAATCCAGAAAAATTTATAAATTCTATAGCTAAATAAATTGTATTAAAAGATGATTTCTATATTTATAGAAATCATTTTTTTAAGTTATAATAGTTCTTAAATTCAGCATAAATTTAAGAAAAATTGATGTCAGAAAATATATTGTATCTTCGTATTAATATGTGAGAAGCTTCTTAAGGAGGAAAAATGTGAAGATAGATGAAAATAATTTTATAGAACACATAAAAAAGAAAAATCCAAAAGCTATTGAATTTGTAGTGGATAAATATAGTAATTTGGTATTTAAAGTAGTGCGCACAGTGTTGAATTCTAAGTTTGAAGCACAGCATTCGGAAGAATGTGTAAATGATGTGTTTTGGGCTGTGTGGAACAATATTGAAAGCTTTGACAGCGAAAAGGGAAACTTTAAATATTGGATTACTGCTATAGCAAAGTATAAATCCATAGATTGTAAAAGAAAACTTTTTAGCAAAGGTACAGATAAAAGTATAGATGATTACAGACTTGAGGATGAACTTAATGTAGAAAATGAATTGATATCAAGGGAAAATAAGGAGGAACTTTTAAAGGCTTTAGATATTATGAAACCTCAGGACAAGGAGATATTTGTGAGAAGGTATTTTCTATATGAAGGAATAGAAAACATAGCAAAGAGCTTTGGAGTTGATAGGAGCTTAATTGACAAGAGACTTTCAAGGGGACGTAAATTTTTGAAAGAAAAACTTATAGTCTTGAAGGGAGAAATATTATGAATATGAATGATTTTAATATGGAAGAAAAAGATATATATAAATTGTTTAACGATGTAAAGATTGAAGAAAGCGAGTTTGATCCTATGGATGAAGAAGTTACTGATATAGAAAAGCAGAAGATAAACAAAAATTTAAAGAAAAGAATAAAAGGTCAGAGAAAATTTAAAGCATTAAAATATTCTTCTATAGCAGCAGCATTAGGTTTGATATGTACTATAGGTATAGGTACTATTTCTCCAGCCTTTGCAGAAAATATTCCAATTTTAAATTCTATAACACAAAAACTAAATGATGAATTTGGTTCTCATGGATCTTATGCTGAGTATTCTCAAATTGTAAATAAACCTGTTACGAGCAATGGGATAACTCTTACTATAAATGAAGTAATAGCAGATGATTCAAAGCTTGTGATAGGCTATACGATAAAAAGTAATAAAAAGATTGAAAATTTAGAAACATTTAGTTTGAGTATGTTTTTGAAAGTTGATGGAAAAACATCTGGTTCTACTGGAAGTTCTGCAGGAAATTATATTGATGATTGCACCTATGTTAAAAGTGAAGAAATTCATACTGACTTATTAAAGAAGGCTTCAAATAAGATCAATATAACTTTAAATGTAGATGAAATATCAAATATAAAAGGAAAGTGGAATTTTGCCTTTAGTGCATCCAAGGACCAGTTAGTTAAAAATAGTGTTGTATTTAAACCGAACATTAAGCTGGATTTTCCAAATAGCATTGCAAAGGTAGATAAGATTGTTTTTTCTCCTATAGATACTTCTATCTTTGTAAGTGGAAATTATAAAGATAAGGAAAAGGTTAAAAAGAATATGGAGGTAAATCATGATGATAGCTTAATGGATTATGATTATTGGGCTGCTTATGATGACAAGGGAGTTGAACTTATACCTAAAGGAATAGGTGGTGGAAGCGGTGATTCTAATACAGGAATATTCAATATTGAAATGCAGTATAACAAACTTAGTAAGATCCCAAAATATTTAACTATTGTTCCATGTAAAATTACTCCTTCAGGTGGGGGTGGTGTGAGTATGGATAAGAATGGCAAAGAAGTACATTACACTGTTAAAGCTAAAAAGCCGGTAGAAATAAGTAAGACAATTGATGGAGTGTATCCTATAGAACTTTCTCAAGGTAAAATGGGAAAGATTACAATAGAAAGTATAGAAACGGATAAGGATGGTACTACAGTTAAATACAGAGTAGATGGTAAAGCACCATACTTTCAGGCACAAGATCTTTGGATAAAAGATTCTAGTGGAAAAGAAGTTGATTACAAAAGCTATGATATAAGAAAAGACGACAGCAAGCCAAATGAATTTGTAAGGCAATTTAAGAAACTCGGCCCAAACAAGAAATATACTATATTTACTAATGATTTTAGCAACGTGGAGTTCAGAGAGGACTTGAAATTTACAATTAATTTAAGTAAATAATATAAAAATTCCAGGTGATTTAATTAAATTATCTGGAATTTTTATATTTATAAGTCATAAAGTTTTTCTTTAACCAAGTAGTTTATCCAAAGGCTATTGTTTGTTGGGTCAGTTAAGTTAAACCTACAATTTATAAAAAAATATGACTATTTTTAAAAAAAAGAGACTTTGAAAAAGATATTGACAAGTCATGAAAAAGTGTTTATAGTACAATTGTAGTGTTTGTGAACGCGGTTCACACATGCGAACAATAATTAACTAAGGTGATAGTATGTCTAATTATAAAGAAAATAAATCAGCAGCACGAGTAGTAGATATATTGGTACTATTGGCTCATAGTGGGAAGACTTTAACATTAAATGAAATTTGTAGTAGTAAGGATTGGCCTAAAAGCAGTACCTTTGAATTGGTTCAAACTCTAGTAGGTAAAGGTATTCTTGAAATGGATGACAAGAGACTTAAAACCTATAGATTAAGTTTACTAGCATTTGAAATAGGAAGTGCATATCTTTCAAATTTAGGTGTTACTGATGTAGCAAGAGCATATATCCAAGAACTTAATAAAAAGACAGGTAGTACAGTATTTCTAGGAATAGAAGATAATGGAGATATTGTATATCTTGATAAAGCTGAGAATCACTCTATTATGAAACCTACAGCAAAATTGGGATCAAGGCGCCTTATATATACAACAGGGGTTGGTAAAGCATTACTTGCTGCATATACTGATGATAAAATTGTAGAAATACTTCAGAAGAAACCTTTGTTAGGCAAAACTAAATTTTCACATACGTCAGTAGATGAGATACTAAGAGATATGCATGAAATAAAAAAACGTGGATATTCAATAGATGACCGTGAAGACAACATAGAGATGTATTGTATGGGTGCTGCAATTTATGATCAGTTTGGCAAAGCAGTTGCTTCTATAAGTGTTGCAAGCTTATACAATTCAATGAATGATGAAAAAAAGCTATTTGTTTCTAATGCAGTAACAGATACTGCTATGCAGATTTCTAAAAGGCTTGGTTATATGGGCAATAAATTATACATGGACAAATAAGATTATGCCATGTGTATAAATTTATTTTAATAAACAGAGTTCTTGGTTTCAGGTGGAGTTTTTTTTCTCCATCTGAAACTTAGAAATCGTTATCTAGGGGCGTAGCAGCCGTTATGCACAGCATAAGAACTCTAAATCGCTGAAGCTCAAGAGTTCTAATATTCCCCACTTTATGAGAAAAGCAGATATCCCAAATCTTTGATTTGGAGATAGTCGCTTTCGCTGTGTGCGAGGGGGTATTACGGCTGGTAGCCATCGGATAAAATGTTATGGAGTACTTAATTTATTAAAAAGGAGGAGTTTTTAGATGTGGGAAAAACTAGAAAGCTTAAAAAAGATTGAAGAAACTGGAATTCTTTTGATGATTCGTTTAGATAGTGAAGATGAAGCTATGAATGTAGCTGAAGCAGCTATAAAGGGTGGAATTTTGGCACTAGAAATTACTATGAGTGTACCGAATGCACTTGGAATTGTTAAAAAACTATCTGAAAAATATAAAGAAGAGGGACTTGTTATTGGAGTAGGAACTGTTCTTGATGCAGAAACCGCACGGGCAGCTATTCTTGCAGGTGCAAATATGCTTGTAAGTCCTAATTTAAATCCTGAAATGATTAAGATGGGAAAACGCTATCAAACAGTTATTATTAGTGGTGCATTTACACCAACGGAAATTGTGAATACCATAGAAGCAGGTGCAGATATTGTAAAATTATTTCCAACTGACTTCATTGGCCCAGCTTATGTTAAAACAGTTAAAGGTCCATTGGTTCAAGCAGCTATTATGCCAAGCGGCGGAGTAACCCTAGAAAATGCCGGAGAATGGCTTCAAGCAGGGGCAACATGCCTTGGAGTTGGCAGTGGTATAACTAAAGCAGCTCAAAAAGATGGCGATTACACAAAAGTAACTAAAGCAGCTGAACTATTTTTAAAAGTAGTTAAAGAAAGCCGCTAAAGTAATTAAAAATTCAATTTGTCTCGTATTGCATGGACACCTTTGCAAAGGCATTTGACGGTGTAACTTTGCAAAAGTAAGTGCAGTACCTGAAATCACACATAAAGAACGATTGCAAATTATGAAAACGGTTAATTAAGTATGATTGGAGGATTAATAATGAAACAAGAAGAAAACATGTCTAATACACAATCTATGGATAATTCTAAAAGTAAATTAAACATTCGCTGGGCTTTTGTCATTTTACTACTAATTGGGGCAATTGTCAATTATTTAGATAGGGCAAATCTTAGTGTTGCCAATACAACTATTGCAAGGGAATTTCATTTATCATCAACTCAAATGGGGCTTTTGTTATCTGCATTTTTATGGCCCTATGCTATTGCAAATTTGCCATCTGGATGGTTAGTAGATAAATTTGGACCTAAGAAGATGTTTTCATTTGCATCAGGATTTTGGTCTACAGCAACTATTATATGTTCTTTTATAAGTTCATATCCACTATTTTATTTAATGCGTATGATTTTGGGAGTAGCTGAGTCACCATTTTTTACAGCTGGACTTAAAGTAAATCAGAGGTGGTTTTCAGATGAAGAAAGGGGATTGCCGGTTGCAATTATAAATACAGGCTCACAAATTTCTAATGCAATTGCTCCACCAATTTTAACACTTTTGCTAGTTGCTTTTGGATGGAGAAGTATGTTTGTTATAATAGGTGTACTTGGTATTTTGGTTCTGTTAGTATGGCAAAAACTATATAGAGATCCTACATCTGAAGAAACAATTGCAATAAAAGGTTCTCTAGAAGCTGCTCAAGAGGTTAGAAAATCAGGGAAACAAGCTTCATGGGGAGAATTATTTAAACATAGAAACACATGGTTTATGATAATAGGAAATTTCGGAATAATGTTTACTATATGGGTATACCTAACATGGCTTCCATCTTATTTACAAAAGGAGCGAGGTTTTAGTTTAACTCAAAGTGGTTTTATAGCTTCCCTTCCATATATATGTGGTATTATAGGGGTACTTTTAGGTGGAACTATATCAGATTATTTAATTAAAAAAGGTGTTCAGGCTATAACTTCACGTAAATTTCCTATAGTTGGAGGAGCACTTATTGCAGCAATATCTACAGCTCCACTTCCATTTATAAAGAGTACTAGTGTAATTATTGTACTTCTTTGTGTTGGATACTTTGCATCACAATTGCCTTCAGGAGTTATATGGACTCTTGCAGCTGATGTTGCACCAAGTAATCAAGTTGCATCGCTAGGAGCAATCCAAAATTTTGGTGGATTTTTAGGAGCGGCGATAGCACCAATAGCAACAGGAATTATACTTGACAAAACAGGAACTATAGGCGGCGTATTCTTAATAGGGGCAGGACTCCTTATCCTTGGAGCTATTTCATATGGAATATTCTTAAAGCCAGTAAATAGGGGAGGCGCAAATTAATGACTCCGAGAGTTGTATTTTTAGTTGGACCTGCTGGTTCCGGAAAATCAACAGTTGGAAAACTTATTGCATCACATTTTCAATTTGCATATTTAGATAAAGATGTAGTGTGTAATAAATTTACGGGTAAATTGCTAGAAACTCAAGGAATTTCTCCTAATGCTCGTGATGGTTGTGAATTTTATCAAAAGCGGATTATGCCGATAGAATACGAGACTTTGCTTCAAATAGCGGCAGACAATATAAAAAGTGGTATATCAGTAGTATTGGATGCTCCATTTGTAGGATATTTTACAGATGAAAACTATATAAATAAGTTGAAAGAAAAATATAGCCTTGAAAACTATGTTCCCTTGGTTTTAAGAGTAGCAGTATCAGCTGAAGTATTACTTAAGAGAATTAGAGAGCGTAATTTTAAAAGGGATGAGTGGAAACTTAAAAACTGGGATATTTTTATAGATAGTTTAAAATCCAAACAGTGTCTATGGAAAAACGTTAAGATAAAGGAATTTGATAATAGTAACGAAGAGATTGACACAAATAATTTATTTAAAATAATAGAAGAAAATTGTTAATAGTGTTTTATTAACAAAGTTAGAAATGGGTATAGAATTTTTTGAAAAACAAATCTATACCCATTATTTTATTATCTAGTTATCCTAAAATGTATCAAGTTTAAAATTCTTACGGTATGTGTAAAAATTTACCTTATTTAATTATAGATGGTGAAGTATTGTTTATTGACAAAAAAAATTGCATAATATATAGTGAAAAAATATTTTGTGACGGAGGTTTTTGAAATGGCATTAAGAAATATACGTACTTTAGGTGATGAAATATTGAGGAAGAAGTGCCGGGCTGTAGAAAAAGTTGACGATAGAATTTTAACTTTACTTAAGGATATGGTAGATACGCTGCATAACACAGAAAATGGCGCAGCAATAGCAGCACCACAAGTTGGTGTCCTAAGAAGGGCAGTTGTTATAGATATGGGTGAAGGTATAATATGCCTAGTAAATCCAGAAATAATTGAAGAAGAAGGAAGCCAGGAAGTTATAGAAGGATGTTTAAGTATTCCTAATAAGTGGGGAAAGTTAATTAGACCTGCAAAGGTAAAAGTAAAAGCATTAAATGAAAAAGGTGAGGAATTTACAATAACAGGAGAAGGAGATTTAGCTAAGTGTTTATGTCATGAAATAGAACATTTAGATGGAATACTCTTTATAGATAAAGTAACAGAATTTATAGAATAAGGATAATATTTATTTATGTGAGTCTGCTGTAAGGCAGACTTATTTTTTTACCTGTAAAACCTAAGCCATATATGTACAAAAAATCACAGTAATTGATTGCAATTATGCATCTTATAAATTTGAAAAGACATGAAAGTGGCTTCTCCAACTTTATTTGGAGAAACCACTTTTGTTATTTTTAAGTGTACAAGTTAATATCTGCTGTGGGTGTCTTTTCCACAAACTTGGTAACCTTTTTCACTGCTGTAAATCTTCCACTGTGTTTTTGCACCAAAGTCATTGTTATTTATATTTATAGGCTCTTCATCATTTTTTGATTTTTCTACCTTTTTATTATCAATTTTATCTTCTAGTTTTTTTGTCATAGAAAACACCTCCTTTTATAGTTTTACTCCAAGATGTTTTTTTATGATATGTATCTTAAGGTTCTATTTCCATAAGATTATATTATAATGTATAGAATTTCTAAACGAAAAATGAAATTATACTTCGGATATTTTTTACAACCTTCAGCTCGTTAAATATTTTGATAAGGCTAAGAAAAAAATTTAAAAAAATACTGAGAACTTTTGAAAACTCGTGCCTCAAACAATTGAAAAGTTCTAGATTTTTTAAAAATTTTTTTCTAAGTCTTATATACAAAATATTTAAAAGAGCTTCATTGTTGTAAAAATATGCCTGCAAATAAGTTCATTTTTAAGTTAAAAAATCCACATACTGTAAATTGATTATAAATAATTAAAAGAAGATGTTATAATTAACTAAATAGTAAAGATAATCTAAAATAAAGAGATCTGCTAGATTATATTTTAGATAAAAATAGCAGATAATAAACGTAAAATATTAAATTATTAAAGTAAGGTGATATTATGGGAAAAATATATGGATTTTATACAATGCCGCATCCGCCCATTGCAGTTCCTGAAATAGGACGCGGTCAGGAGGCAAAAATAAAAAGTACATTAGATGCCTGTTATAAAGTTGGGGAAGATATAGCATCTATAAAACCAGATACAATAATAATAATTACTCCCCACGGCCCAATGTTTAGTGATGCAATTGCAGTGTCTTATGAGAATAATATACATGGTGATTTAGGAAAATTTGGGGTTCCTGAGGTAAGTCAGAGTTCAAATATAAATCTGCCTTTAACAGAAAAGATAATAGAATATTCAAAAGAACAAAATATTTTAATAGGAAAGATAACAACAAGGTCTGCCCAGGAATATGGGATGGAATATGAATTAGATCATGGTGCCTTAGTGCCATTGTACTTTGTAAATAAAAAGTATCCAAATTACAAGCTAGTTCATATAACTTATGGAATGCTTTCTAAAATGGAACTCTATAAATTTGGAATGTGTATTAAAAAAGCTGTAAATGAGGTCAATACCAAAGCAGTATTCATTGCAAGTGGAGATTTATCTCATAGGCTTATAAAAGATGGACCTTATGAATACAGCCCTTATGGGGAAAAGTTTGATAGGGAAATAACGTCATTACTTGAAAAAGGCGATGTTTTCAAAATATTTAACATGGATAAAGAAATTGTAAGTGAAGCAGGAGAATGCGGACTTAGATCTTACTATATAATGTTAGGAGCTATGGATGGATGTGACATCAAAGGTAAAATTCTCTCTTATGAAGGACCCTTTGGTGTTGGATATGGTGTAATGAGCTTTTCACTTAAAGATGATGGTAGGGACACTTATAGTAAATTAATAGAAGAGAGACAGAAAATAATTGCAGTAAAAAGAAAAACTGAAGATCCTTATGTAAGGCTTGCTCGTGAAAGTTTAACTTCTTATTTGGTTTATCATAAATATTTAGAAAATCCTGATTATATAACTGACGAAATGAAAAATAGTAAAAGGGGAGTTTTTGTATCAATGAAGAAGGAAGGCCAACTGAGGGGATGTATTGGAACTATTTTTCCAACAACAAAGAATACAGCTGAAGAAATTATCAAAAATGCCGTTTCATCAGGAATAAATGATCCTAGGTTTATGCCAGTTAGAAAAGATGAACTTGAAGATATAGATTTTTCCGTAGATGTGCTTACAAAGCCAGAAGAAGCTTCAAAAGGGGAACTTGACCCTGAAAAATATGGTGTAATAGTTCAAAAAGGTTCTAGATGTGGTCTCTTACTTCCAGATTTGGAAGGAGTTGATACTGTAGATAAGCAGCTTCAAATTGCACTTGAAAAGGGAAACATATCTCCTAATGAAGACTATACTATTGAAAAGTTTGAGGTTATAAGGCATAAGTAAAGTTTTTGAGTATTGGAGGAAGATAACTTTTGTTACACGAAGGACTGTTTTATCAAAAACAGAATGATAGGGTAAAATGTATGTTATGTCCCCATAACTGCATTATAGGTGATAAAAAGCAGGGAAGATGTTCTGTTAGAATTAATGAAAATGGTGTACTTCAATCTACAAATTATGGTGAAATAACATCTATGGCAGTTGATCCAGTAGAAAAAAAACCTCTTTATCATTTTAAACCTGGCAGAAACATTCTGTCCGTAGGAAGTTTTGGATGCAATTTTTCATGCAGTTT
Source organism: Clostridium ragsdalei P11 (assembly GCF_001675165.1). Lineage (GTDB taxonomy): Bacteria > Bacillota > Clostridia > Clostridiales > Clostridiaceae > Clostridium_B > Clostridium_B ragsdalei. The sequence goes on along the minus strand of NZ_LROS01000011.1, from coordinate 27,198 downwards.
TTGTCAAAATTATGCCATAGCCCAGTATAGACCTAAAAGTGAGTATGCATCTCCTGAAAAATTAATAGAAGCATGCTTGGATATAAAAGATAATATTGGTATAGCTTTTACTTATAATGAGCCCAGCATATGGTATGAATATGTATATGAAACCTCGAAAAAGCTGAAAGAAAGTCATCCGGAATTTAGTGTAGTACTTGTTACAAATGGATATATTGAAGTGGAGCCACTTCAAAAACTTTTACCCTATGTAGATGCCATGAATATAGACTTAAAGGCATTTAATCCAAAATACTATGAAAAAGTATGTGGAGGAGATGTTGAATCCGTACTTAAAATTATAAGTGAATCAGCCAAGAAGACTCATGTAGAGGTAACCACGCTGCTTGTAAATGATCTAAATGATTCTGCTTCGGAGGTGGAAAGTATTGCTTCCTATCTTGGAAATTTAGATAGAGACATTCCACTTCATCTGTCAAGATATTTTCCAACTTATAAGATGGATAGACCAGCTACAGATATAGATGTAATGGTAGAATCAAAAAAAATTGCAAAAAAATATTTAAATTACGTCTACCTTGGAAATGTTCAAGGTGTTGACAGTTATACATATTGTCCTAAGTGCGGAGAACTTTTAGTAGAGAGAGCGGGATATTTCACTGAGGTTCGTATGGATAGCAATAAATGCCCTAAGTGTGGATACCCTATAAATATAGTATTTTAAAATTTAAAGCAGGTGACTTTGTTAAGGTTACCTGCTTTAAATTATGGCAAATAGTATTTAAGATTCATTGGATAATAATTTAAAATGGTCATTCTAATCATTTCATTTGAATTATTTATATATGTATGGGTTTTAGAGGCATCAAATGAAATCGAATCTCCTGGACTTAAAACATATGTTTTATTGTCTGTTTCAAGAGTAAGCTCTCCATCAAAAACCAGAATGTACTCATACTCATCCTCACCGTGAGAATTTGAAGTATATGAACTTGCTGTATCTAATTCAACCCTAAACAATTCAAAATTTCTCTCATTTTGAGTAGAAAAGTGGCAATAAACTCTGTACTTTCCATCTTCACTGCATTGATTTATAGTATCTTCTTTTTTTACTAAAGTAGTTTTACTTTTAGGTTCATCTATAAGTGCTGTATAGGGAACTTTGAGCCCATTTGCCAGTTTCCATATTGTATTTATAGTTGGGTTTGATTGACCTCTTTCTATTTGCCCTATCATAACCTTGCTAACACCTGAGAGTTCAGAAAGATTGCTTAAGCTTAGCTTTTTATCACTTCTAAGTTTCTTGAGATTTGAAGCAATTATATTATTTAAATTCATTTTATTTCACCTCTTGACAAATATAACGTACGGTTGTATAAATATAGTATACCAAACTAAACTATAACGTACAATATTTATATTATAACATACGAAATGAAACTATTAAATATTAGGGGGCAAAAATGGCTGAACAAGATACAACTTACTCAAACAAGAATTCTTTTATAAGTGGGGCAATAGATTGCATTCCAACTTTGTTTGGATATTTAAGCATAGGATTTGCCTGTGGGGTAGTGAGTAAATCCTGTGGTATGACTATCTTAGAAACAGTGGCTATGAGTACTTTCATATATGCAGGTTCATCTCAATTTGCTGCTGCAGGAATGATACTGTCATCAGTATCAGTTCCAGGTGTAGTCTTGACTGTATTTTTAGTGAATTTAAGACATCTTTTGATGAGTGCATCCATAGCACCTTATTTTAGTAAAAATTCACTTTTTAAAAATTTTACAGTAGGGGCACTTTTAACGGATGAAACTTTTGCACTTGCTTCATCAAAGGCAAATAGTGAAGACAAAATAGACTACAAATGGATGATGGGAATAAATCTGACAGCCTATATAAATTGGATATTTGCAACTTTTATCGGGGCATGTTTTAGCAGCTTGATATATGACTATAAAAAGTTTGGACTTGATTTTGCACTTCCAGCTATGTTTATAGGTTTATTGATTTCAAGTGTGAAGGAAAATTCTAATTTAAGAAAATCCTGTGTAATTATAATTTGCTCTGCTGTAATATTGCTTATTTCTATTAAATTTTTATCTGCAAATACGGGAATTATGATCGCAGCCATACTTGGAGTAATTATAGGGGGGGTAATAAGAAAATGAATATGTATATCTGGTACATAATTATAGGCGGCTGTATAGTAACAATACTTCCTAGGACACTTCCTGTAATGTTGATTTCGAGAATTAATATAAATGATAGAACAGCGGAATTTTTAAAATATATTCCCATTTCTATTTTGACAGCCCTTGTAGTGTCATCACTGTTTATTTTAAATAATAAATTTTCTATAGATATAGCTACTGTACTTGCATCAATTATAACTGTAGCAGTAGCTGTTAAAAAGAATAATCTGCTTTTAACTGTAATAGTAGGAGTAATATCTATAGCAGTGTTAAGGATGATATTTTAATTCAAAAATTAATAAATATTTATGAGGAGGATTTAAAAATGACTGAATTGTTGTTTCAAAAAGATAGTTATTTAAAGGAATTTAAATGTAACATTGTTAGTGTAGATGAGGAGCAAAATGCTGTAATTTTGGATAAAACGGCTTTTTACATAGGAGGAGGTGGCCAACCTTGTGATACTGGAATACTTGAGAATGGCCAAAGCTTGTATACTGTGAAGAAAGTTAAAAAGATAGGCAATAATATATATCATTATATTGATGGAAAGCTTCCTGAAGTTAATGAAGGTTGTATTGGGAAAATAGATTGGGAGCATAGGTATAAATTAATGAGAACTCATACTGCAATGCATATTTTGTGCGGTGTGGTGTGGAGAGATTATAAAGCACAGGTTACTGGTGGAGATATGGATTGCCTCAGTGCAAGAATGGACTTTGAATTTGAAAACTTTGATAAGGAGTTAATAGATGAAATTCAAGAGAAAATCAATAAGGAAGTAGAAGCTAAGAGAAACATTAAGGTAAATATTCTTAAAAGAGAAGAAGCATTTAAAATACCAGATTTGATAAGAACAAAAATAAATCTTCTTCCAGAAGGAATTAATGAAATAAGAACAGTTGAAATTGAAGGACTTGATCTTCAAGCAGATGGAGGAACACATGTAAGAAATACTTCAGAAGTTGGAAAGATTAAGATAGTAAAGTTTAAGAGCAAGGGAAAAATCAATAAAAGAATATATGTTGAAATAGAAGAATAGTAACGTAGTAATAAGTAGATTTATTATAATAAATCTACTTATTACTAACTACATTTTTAAGAAGTAAATCCACGTCTTTCTTTATTTTTTTTAATGTTTCTATATCTGTATTTGTAGATTTTAAAATGCACTCGGGAATAGTTAATGCTTGATTTTTTAAATTTTGTCCTTTTTTAGAAATAGTAATAAAAAGAAATCTCTCATCTTTGGAAGATCTTTGCCTATGGATTAAATTTATATTTTCCATTCTCTTTAGCAAGGGAGTAAGTGTTCCTGAATCAAGGTGTAATTTAGATTCAAGATCTTTTAGCGTTATAGAATTTTCTTCCCAAAGTACGAGCATTACTAAGTACTGAGGATATGTTATACCAAGTTTATTTAAAAAAGGCTTATATATTTTAGTAATAGCTCTTGAACATGCGTATATAGAAAAACACAATTGATTTTTAAGTTTAAGTTGATCGTTATTTTGCATTAAAATGAACTCCTTTTTCAAATCTATTTTAAATATATATTATAAATGAAAATAAGTTTTTTGTTAACAGCAATTAAATTAATTGTGCAAAATTTAATTGCATAAAATTAAATTGGTGATATAATTTAAACATAAAAAGAATATGATTGGAGGAAAAATTTTATGTTAATATATGATTTTAAAGTTAAAACTATAGATGATAATGAAATATGCCTGCAAAAATATAAAGGGAAAGTGCTCCTTATTGTAAATACTGCAAGTAAATGTGGATTTACACCGCAATATGAAGAACTTGAATCTCTTTACAAGAAGATTGAAAATGAAAAGTTTGAAATCCTAGGCTTTCCATGTAACCAGTTTGCAAATCAAGAACCAGGAACAAATAAGGATATAAAACAGTTTTGTAAAATAAATTATGGAGTTACATTTCCTGTATTCGCTAAAATAAATGTTAATGGATGTGATGAACATCCCCTCTATAAATATCTAAAAGAAAAAGCTCCTTTTAAAGGATTTGATGAAAGTAGTTCAAGTGGCAAACTTTTAAGTACATTTTTAAATGAAAAATTTCCTGATATGCTTATTGGAAACTCAATAAAGTGGAATTTTACAAAGTTTTTAATAGACAAAAATGGAAACGTAGTTAAAAGATTTGAATCACCAGTTGAACCTATGCAAATAGAAAATGAAATTTTACAGCTTATTTCCAAATAAGCATTATTAGTGATATTTTGATTTTTTAACTAGCGGTTAAGTTTTTTATATAAATTCAACTATACATCCATTGGTATAAGAGCTCTAATAAGGTATACTAAGTGTTGTAAGGCCTTATAATCAAATTATGGAGTGAATATGATATGGATAAATTGCAGATAGGTGAAGTAATATTTAAACTTAGAAAAGAAAGGGGAATTACACAGGATCAATTAGGAGGATTTATTGGAGTATCCACAGCAGCAGTGTCAAAGTGGGAAAGTGGTAATTCCTATCCAGATATAACTCTTCTTCCTGTACTTGCATTATATTTTAATGTTTCTATAGATAAACTTTTGAATTATAAAATTGAACTCTCTGAAAAAGAAGTTATGGAGATATTTAAGAAATGTGAAGTATTGTTTAGTAGTGATAAAGTTGATGAAGGAATTAATAAATCCATGGAATATATATCAAAATATAAATCAAGTTATTATTTGAAATATATGATAGGATGCCTGTTTAACATGTATTCGTGGAAAAAGGGAGAAGAAAAAATAGAAAATATAATGCTTAAAAATTCTGTTGAATTGCTTGAAAATGTAGTGGAAAATTGTAATGATATAAAATTAGTTGAGCAATCACTATTTCAGCTTGGTGGTATTTATTCTTCCATTGGAGAAAATGATAAGGGAATAGAAGCATTAAATAAAATTCATAAAAATCAATTTAATGTTGATTTTATGCTTGCAAATATATACCTAAGTAAAAATAAGATTAAAGAAGCGAGAAAAATACTTCAAAGTCAGTTGTGGAAAAATATATTTGGAATTAGTTTTACCTGTTTAGCATTGGCTAAATCTTATATTAAAGATAAAAACTCAGATGTTATAGATAAATATTGCAATTTGGCTGTAAGTGTTAAAAAGTTATTTTCTCCAGAATGTGATAAAGTTATTGGTATGCATGTAGAATATATGAATTTTGCACAAATTTATCTTAGGCTTGACGAAAATAAAAAGGCAATAGAAATGTTGTATAAGTGGATACAATGCATTAAAAATAATGATATAAATGCACCTAAGGATTTTTCATCTACCTGGTGTTTCAATGAACTTTCAGAAGGAGAACGTGCCTTTACTTTGGATTTGTATGAAAACATGATGAAGGTGTTAGAAGATCCAGTATTTGATCCTATTAGGAAAAGTAATAATTTTGAGGCTATTTTAAAAGATTTGAAGGAAATTAGAAAACTTAGATAGATTACGCTTGATTCCATAATTGTAAATATTGCTTTTTAAAACTGTACAAAAAAATACTCCATATGGAGTATATTAAAAAATTTTTTTCTCTATACAATTGTAGTTGTATGGAGAAATTTTTTTATCTTCAATTATATTACATTTAATTACACTTGACAATATTTTGCTTATGCTGAGAGACTAATAAAGGTGAGTCTTGAGAAAAGCAAATATGTGATTACAAGTTAGCACCATTAACACTTACTATAGGTTTTGATGGTGCTGAAGTAATACAATAAAGTATTATGAAAAAATGAAAAGTTACTGTATAATAATATTGATCCATTGTAAACAAAAGAAGGGAAGAATGTTTATGCCATATATAAATTCAAGATTAACAGTAAAGCTTTCATATGAGCAAAAAAAACGTATAAAAAGTGAAATGGGAAAAATAATTTCAGAGATTCCTGGAAAATCCGAAGAGTGGCTTATGGTAAGTTTTGATGATGATAAAACAATTTATTTTAGAGGAAATAAAATGGAAAAGGCTGCCCTTGTTGAAGTAAAAATATGTGGAACGGCTGAAAGGGCTTATAAAAATAAGGTTACTGATTTAATATGTTCTTTTTATGAATCAGAGTTTAATATACCAAAGGATAGTATATATGTAATCTTTAGTGAAGTTAGCGATTGGGGATTTAATGGAAATTTATTCTAGATATTTAATTATAGGCTTGCGCCAGGCAGGTCTATTTTTTATCAATGAATCTTACTTAGTGGGAGTTTGTTTCTCCCACTAAGTTTAGATGAATTATCTAGGGGCGTAGCTACTGTTATCTCCCACTTTGATAGAAGTGGGAGTGTTACAGTAGGTAGCCATCAGACAAATAGTATATATTCGGAATTATTTATGTTGAGCAATAATTTTAAGGGGAGTTGGAAATGAATATTCAAATATTTGGAGTGAAAAAGTGTTTTGATACAAAGAAAGCTGAACGTTACTTTAAGGAAAGAAGAATTAAATATCAGTTTATAGATTTAAATATTAAGGAAATAAGTAAAAGGGAATTACAGAGCTTGAAGGCAGCAGTAGGTATTGATAATTTGATAAATAGTAAGGTAAAAGAATATGATAAATTAAATATTGGACTAATAAGGAGCAGTGATATAAAAGAAGAGATACTTTTAAAGAATCCAAAGCTTTATAAAACTCCAATTGTTAGAAATGGGAAACAGGCTACAGTGGGATATGAGCCTTCAATTTGGAGTAAATGGGAGTGATCGGATAAAAATGTTAAGTAAAATAAATATATTAGCTAAAAATGCAGAAATATGATAAAGTAAATGGTGAGATAAGAAACATAAGGTTAGCTTAAGAGAGAGAGGGGAAAATGAAAATAGATAAAAAATTACTAAAATACTGTATATATGCAGGAGCAACAGTGATTCTAATTTATATTGGTATAGCATTTTTAAATAATATAGGTAATATATTTGCTCTGCTGTGGAATCTGTTAAAAAGAATCATTAACCTTGCAAAACCTTTTTTTATGGCACTAGTAATTGTGTACTTATTGAAACCAGGAGTGGGAAATATTGAAAAGTTCTTAGAAAAGAAAAAGATACTAAAAAAAGCATCACACAGAAGAGTAATAGGAATTATAGGGGTGTATACATTAGTAGCAGCTATTTTTGCAGCCGTTGTAAGTGGAATATATATTATGATTGGTGGAAAACTCTCTCACAATACAAATATAGCAAATATGGCGTCGTATTTAAATGAATATTTAAATAACCCAACATTGTCAGTTAGTTCTGTTAGTGAAAAATTAAAAAGTTTAAATATTTCAATACCTACAAGTTTAAATGATAAGATTGCTCAAATAGTAAGTTATGTACAATCTTATTTTTCAGCAAGTATAGGAGCAATGACAAATTCTATTGTAGCTATAGTAAGCAATATAGCTTTATTTTTTATAGCTATAATATTAAGTATTTATTTAATACAAGATTCCGAGTATTTTGTAGGGTTATGGAATAAAGTTTTTAGCCTTGTATTTGGAAAAAGTAAAACAGGAAGCAAATTAAAAGAAGTATTACATGTTATGGATGTTACATTTTATAAATATATAAGAGGACAATTGCTAGAGGCATCTATAGTGGGAGTTCTATCAGCTATTGTACTGTATTTTATTGGCATAGATTATGCTTTAGTTATAGGAGTTATTGCAGGTATTTGTAATATGATACCATATATAGGAGCTGTTGTTGGAACTGTTTTGGCAGTAATTATGGCACTACTAGGTGGACAACCTATTACAGCAGTATGGGCAATTATTGGAATGCTTGCAGTTCGGCAGGTAGATGATAGCTTATTGGCACCTAAAATTGTAGGAAATAGTGTAGGACTGCATCCTGTATTTACTATGATTGCAATACTTGTAGGTGGAAATTTGGGAGGGCTTATAGGAATGCTTGTAGCTGTACCTACTGCTGCTTCACTAAAAATACTATTGGGTAAATGGTATGCTTCTCATATGGAGAAGTCTGCATCTTAAAAAATAATTGTTAATATTGTTTTTTAAAAGTTCATAAAAAATACTCCATATAGAGTATTTTCAAAAAAAGTTTTTCTCTATACAATTATAATTGTATAGAGAATTTTTAGTTAGTGGAATTCTTTGTGTGTAAAAAAATTAAATTGGAGGTATATAAATGAAATGGGAGGTAGTAAAAAGGCAAACTAAAACTGGTATGTACATTAGCACAATAAAGTCATTTGAGTTTGATAAACAGTCTAAAGGTAAAGTATATGGTGAGGCCTTAAAATATGCTGAACATAAGAATAAAATATCATTTATAAAAAAATATTATTATGAGGTGGAATTTAATTGGAAATAATCTGTATATTTAAAAACTCTTATTGCTGCTAAAAGCATCAATGAATCTTATTTAGTTGGGGAAACAGAAAGTCGTGGGATGTAGATGTGCTTAAACATAACACAACGTTTTGTAAATTAATATTTTATTAAATATTTTGACAAAATATACGAAAATAAGGTTAAATAAAATAATGTATTTTATGCAGTATATGGAGGAGATGCTTATATGTCTATAAAAAGAAAAATTCCACTTTTAGTAGCAATAATTGTTATCATTTTAATGACTTTAACTACCATATTTATTGATAATAGATCCAGCAACTTAATAGAAACTAAAACGGAAAGTGAAATAGAAGAAATATGTAATCATTCGTCTCAAACTATAAGTGCAATAATTGAAAAAGAAAAGTTGGGGGTTAGAATATTTTCAGAAAAAAATGTGGTTGTAAATTTACTTAAGACAAATAAAGATTCTAGTAACATTGAGGATTTAAATAAGCAAAAACAAGATATGAATTTAACTTTACAAAACTATGTTAAAGAGAACAAAAATCTTGAGCACATATTTTTGGTTGACACAAATGGAAATATAATTGCAGACAGTGATAAGAACTCTCTTGGTAAAAACGTAAATGATAGATCCTATAATAAACCTAGTTTGGAAGGTAAAGCTTCAGTAAGTGAAGTTATGATGTCAAAAGTAACTAAAAATCCAATAATAGTGTTTACGAATCCTGTAGTAGGAAATGGTGAAATTTTAGGATATGTGGGTACAGCAGTATATGGAAGTAGCTTTTCAAAGTATCTAGCTGGTTCTAAAGTAAGTAATTTTTCATCTAGTTATGGATTTTTATTAGATTATAAAGGCAATACCATTTACCATCCAACTAAGAGTAAAATAGGTAAACCTGTTGAAACGCCTCAGATAAAGGATGTAGCTGATAAATTAAATAAGGGTGGAAATGTAAGAGAGGATGTCCTTGAATACAATTTTAAAAATGTAGATAAAATAGCAGGATATAAGGTTATCCCTGAAACAAATTGGATTATAGTAGTAACTTCTGATAAATTAGAAGTGCTAAAAGATGTTAAATCTATGAGAAATATTATAATACTTATAGCAATAATAGCATCAATTTTAGCTATAGCAGCAGGATATATGTTTTCAACGAGGATTACCACCCCTATTACTCAAATAGTTAATCTTATAAATAAAACAGCAAATTTAGATTTGAACCATGAAAAAGATTTTGACAAACTGTGTAAATATAATGATGAAATAGGGACAATGGCTAATTCTATAGAAAATATGAGAAAAGCATTAAAAACAATGGTTAAAGATATGAAAATGTCTTCGGATACAATAAATTCAAATGCTGTGTTAGTGGAAAAATTAACTGGTGAGTTAAAGCTCAATTTAGAAGGTGCATCAGCAGAAAGTCAAAATCTTTCAGCTGGTATGGAACAAAATGCAGCTTCGGTAGAGGAAGTCTCAGCTTCATCTGATGAAATTGGAAATGCTGTGAATTCCATGGCCCAAAAATCTGTAGAGGGTTTAAATAAAGCTAACGGTATTGAAAAGAGAGCAGAAGAATTAAAAAGAGATGCAGTTGAGTCAAATGAAAAGGCCAATGAAATATATTCCTCTGTGAAAGATAATCTTGAAAAAGCTATTGAAAATTCTAAGGCTATTGAAAAAATAAAGTTGTTGTCTACGGATATAATTTCTATTACTGATCAAACAGGTTTGCTTGCTCTCAATGCTTCAATAGAAGCAGCTAGAGCTGGTGAAGCAGGAAAGGGATTTTCTGTTGTAGCTGATGAAGTCAGACAATTGTCAGAGGAATCTGCAAAGACAGCTGGAAACATTCAAAATGTAGTTAATGAGGTTACAGAAACAGTAAAGAATTTATCAAGTAATTCAGTAAAGCTTCTTGAATTTATAAATCAAATTGTTTTAAAAGACTACAATAAGTTAGTTGAGACAGGTAAAGAGTATAGTCAAGATGCTGAAACAGTGAACAATTTTATGAACGATTTTAGCAGTTTAGCAGAAAAATTGAGTTCATCAATTAATGAAATAAACAATGCTATGGGTGAAGTGGCAAATACTGTGACTGACGGTGCAAAAGGTATTACTGAAATTGCTAGTAAAATAACTAATATAGATGAAAAGTTGGGTACGGTAAAGACGACTACTGAAAACAATAAACAAAATGCTGATAAACTGCAAGAAATTATATCTCAATTTAAACTTTAAATTTTATCAAAAAAGCTGGACTTAAAAGTTCAGCTTTTTTGATATTAAATTAAAAGATTATGGTTATGATTGTACCTTCTCCTAAAGTGCTTTCTATATGTATACTTCCTCCGTGGGCATCTATTATCTGCTTGGATATTGCCATACCAAGGCCCGAGCCTTCTGTTGAAGCACTGGTATTTGTCCCCCTATAATATCTCTCGAAAATGTAGCTTAAATCTTTTTTAGGTATGCCTTTACCGTTATCCTTTATTATGATGTAGACCTTATCTTTTTCATAAATTGAAATATCAACTTGGACATCCTCCTTATTGTGAGTTATAGCATTAAAAATTAAATTACTCAGGGCTCTTTTAAAAAATTTTTTATCAATAAAGGCTTTTATTTTTTCATTTTCGGGATAAAAATTTACATTTCTATTTGAGTACATTGGATGATTTAAAATTCCTATAATTATATTTTGCAAAAGAGAGGTTATATTTACCTCTTCTTTTTTTAGAGGAACAGCTTTATTTTTTAACTTGTAGGTCAAATTTAAATCTTCCACTAATGACTGAATATAGGAGGATTTATTGTAGATTATTTCTGAATACTCGTGAATTTCGTTTTCAGAAAAAGTATAATCCGGGTCCTTCATTATTTCAGCATATCCTTTTATAGAAGATAGCGGCGTCTTAACATCATGGGATATGGATGAAATCCAGGTGTTTCTCATTTTTTCAAGTTCTTCTCTTTTTGTTTTGTTTTCCCTAAGTGTTTTGCTTAAATTATTTAAGTTAGAAAAGACGCTTTTATAAACACTTTTTTCTGGATAATTTATTTCATAATTGCCTTTTGCAAGATTATTTATGCCGCTTATTATGTTTTGAAGCGGTTTAGCCATTCTCTTTCCAAATAGGAAATAAGCTATAATTATGGCTGCCAGTATATTTATGCACAGTAATAGAATAACACCATTCCAAAAGAAACTTTTTAAGGCAGAAGGATTAAAGGTAAGAGTATGTTTTGCCACACGATTAAGTGGAAAACCTATTATATAGGCAAAACTCCTATTATGGTATTTCCTCTCGCTTACAAACACAGAGGAATTTGCTATGTCATATTTGTAAATATGGGTATATTCTATTGGTGTATATTTAGTAGGGACTGCTTTTGGCTTATTAAAAGAATATGCTTCTTTAAAATTTTCATCTATTATTTGAACCCACGCGTTATTTTTTAAAATTTTATTTTTACCATCTTCTTTTACAAATGGTACTCCATTTTTAAAGTCTATGTATTCAGAAAAGTTTAAGGTAATCCTTTCGGGGGATAAACTAGTTAAATTTTCATTAGTATATACAATTACCTCATTCCAAACAATTAAATTTATGAATAATTCAATTATGACTATAAATATTAGTGTTACAAGAAATTTTGTAGTCAGGGTCCAGTTGGTTTTAATTTTACTTATAAATTTCATTTGTAGTTACCTCAAAATTAAGATTATAAAAGTCTAAATATCAAAAACAAATATTTGTTATTTAGAAATTTTCAATTTATATCCTAGTCCCTTAGCAGTGACTATGTATTTTGGATTGGAAGGGTTATCTTCTAACTTTTGTCTTAGCTTTCTAATATGAACCATTATTGTATTGTCATATCCTTCATAGTCATCATTCCAAACTTCATCACATATCATTTGCTTGGTTAGTATTTGATTGGCGTTTTGAGCCATATAGCATAAAAGGTGGTATTCCTTTGGAGTAAGCACTACATTTTTATCGGATTTTGATACTTCACCTTTTTCAAGATCAATTACTATATCTCCAAAACTTATCTTTTCCTTTTTCATGGACATTTCATTTTTAATATATATGTTTCTTCTCAAATGAGCTTTAATTCTAAAGGCAACTTCTTTAGGGCTAAAAGGTTTAGTTACATAGTCATCTGCACCTAGTCCAAGGGCAAGTATTTTATCTACATCATCAGATTTTGCAGATAAGAATATGACTGGAACAAAAGAAAAGGTTCTTATATTTTTGCATACCTCAAAGCCGTCCATATCTGGCATCATTATGTCCAAAACTACTATGTCAGGTTTTTCGGTTTTGCACAATTTTATACCCTCTGTGCCATTTTTAGCCTTAAATATTCTTCTAAAACCTTCTTTTTTAAGCACTGTTTCCAGGAGCTTTAACAGCTCCACTTCATCGTCTATTAAAAGTATCTTCCTATCTAAAATGTTATCGTACATGGTTATCTCCTTTAACTATCAATTGTCAATTTTATTATAACATTATTTACATATTGTTTAATTAAGTAGAAAAATTTTAAGGTTCCGTTAAGGTTTAGGTAAATGAAATTTAAGCTTGCAGCTTTATTATAGGGTCATAAGTTAATTGAGGGAGGAAATCGTATGTCACAAGAAATTTTACAAACAAAAAATTTAGCAAAAAATTTTAAGGACTTTAAGGCAGTAAAAGGAATAGATTTATCAATAAAGAAAGGTAGGGTATATGGATTTTTAGGTCCCAATGGTGCCGGAAAATCCACAACTATAAGAATGCTCCTGGGACTTATAAAGCCAACGAGGGGACAAGTTAAAGTCTTTGGTAAAGACTTAAGAAAAAATAGAATGAGCATTTTGAAAAAAATAGGATCTATGGTTGAAGCACCATCCTATTATGGAAATCTAACAGCTTATGAGAATTTACAGGTAACAGCAGAACTTTTAGAGCTTGACAATAAGTATATTGATGAGGTTTTGGAAGTTGTAAAACTCACTGAATGGAAAAATAGACAGGCCAGTAAGTTTTCACTTGGTATGAAACAAAGACTTGGTATTGCCCAGGCACTTATATCAAAACCAGAACTTTTAATATTGGATGAACCTACTAATGGACTTGACCCATCTGGAATTCATGAAATAAGAGGACTCATTAAAGAACTGCCCAAACTCTATAACATGACAGTTATTATATCAAGTCACAATTTAAGTGAAATTGAACTCATAGCAGATGATATTGGAATTATAAATAGAGGAAAGATGTTGTTTCAAGGAACACTTGAAGAACTTCATTCAAAGAGTAAAGGACAAATTTGCATAGAATCTAAGGATTTAAAGAAGATAGAAGATACGCTAAATAGTGGTGGATATAAGTATAAAGTAAGGGAAAAAGAGATTTTCTTAAAACCTGAAGGAAGAGAGCCGGATGAGATTTTAAAACAACTTATATTAAACGGCAATAGAATATTTAAATTTGTAGAAGTACAAAAATCTCTTGAGGAAATATTTCTTGACCTTACTGAGGGAGGAGAAAATATATGAGATTTATGTCAATTTTAAAATCTGAACTAATAAAATACAAAAGATCAGTGTTGTGGAAAGGTGTATTTTTTATTCCGATTCTTTCATTTGTACTTTTATTTATGGATTTGCATTTTAGATGCAGCTTTTTAATGTCAGATAGTCATATAAAGTATTTAGCTGAAATTGGAATTTACGGTAAGGTAGGTGCTCTGCTCTATGAAAGTCATCTTGCTACGTTATGGTGCATACTTTTAAATTTGTCCATTGTTGTAGTGGCAGTTATCGTAAATTATACGGAATACAGCGAAAATACCTGGAAGCAAATAATAGCAAGGCCTGTTGAAAGAAAAAAAGTTTATTTATCCAAATGGATTGTAGTACTTATAGCTGCAGTTATATTAGTGATGTTAAATGGAGTATTTTTAATGATTATAAAAAGTTTGTTTCATATAGATGGCAGCTGTGCAGTGATTTTTAAATATGCGGGGCTAGAACTGTGTACAGTTTTAGGTGTAGTAAGCTTTCAGCAATTTATAAGCTGTTATATGAAAAATTCTCTAGCATCAGCAGCTGTAGGATTTGCAGGAAGTATAGGAGCCTATATGTTTGCACAGAGCAAATTACTTTCATATATAGTACCATATGCTAATGTTCTACTGGCACTGCCTTCAGGAGGCAGTAAAGATGTATATACTGTAGCTTTCTTTGGAATAGTGTCTGGAATCTTATGGCTTGCAATTGGAATTTTAGAATTTAATAAAAGAGATATTAAGTAGGGAGTGAGCAGTATGAAAAACATATATAAAGTAGAATTACTAAAATTAAGACATTCAAAAATACTTAACATAGTGATGTTTCTTCCACTGTTTTTTGTAATACTTGGTTTTACAAATTTCTTAAGATACAAAAAGCTTTTTACGGAAAAAGGACAAAATGTATGGAGTCAAGTATATACTCAAAGTTCAATATTTTATGGATTGTTTATCATAGGATTATTTATTACAATTGCAATTGCTGTTTTGGTTAGAATAGAAAATAGTGAAGATAATTTTAAAAGAATGCTGACGCTGCCTGTGAAAAGAAGTGAATTATATATAGCAAAGCTTGTTATAGGCTGCGGTATAGTATTTTTAAATCTTATATTATTTATGCTTCTTACGATCTTAGCAGGTGCAGTTATAGCACCACATAGTCAAAGTATGCCAAGGGAAATGATATATGCTCCGCTGCTTGCAATTATAGCTTCACTGCCTGTTATAGCAGTTCAATATTATCTGAGTATGAAATTCAAAAATATTGCAGTACCGCTGGGAGTAGGACTAGCCTTTTCTTTTCCCTCAGTTCTTATTGACAATACTAAGTATTGGATGCTTTTTCCCTGGGATTATCCAGGAAGGGTATTACTGGGTGGTTCAAATATGAGTTTTAATTTTCCACCATATATGTATGTAGTATCTGTTATTTTATTTATAGTAGTTACATTAGTTGGAGTGTGTGAATTTAACAATAGAGATGTTTAACTTACTCAGCTTTTGTATATACAAATTTTTAATTAATAGTTAAGAATGAAGAATTAATAGTTAATGTGGATTTTTTTACGTTACACTACAAAAAATCTTTGATTAAGCTTTTCATCACTCGTTTCGCTAAAGCGAAACATTGATGAGTTATATAAATTTAAAGATTTTTTGCGACAGCTAAAAATCATCCTTCACTATTAATTTTTCATTATTAATTCTTAACTTGTAAAGCTTTGCTTTGCTTTGCAGTATTTTTAAACTGGGAAAGTTAATCAACATCAACTTTCCCGCTTTTTATTTGTTCAAAGCAATAATTAGAATAAATTTGTTTAATAATACTAGCTTTATCCTTACGAATAGGAACTTTAGCACCATTTTTTAAAAGGAAGTCAATTTCTAGCATAGAAGATATATAAAACATATTTATGATATAGCTTCTATGACATCTTAAAAAGGATGACCCACTTAGGAGATCCCATAATTTTTTTAAAGAAGAACAGGTTTTTATAATGTGAGTACTTGTGTGAATAAGACAAGTTTTATCATATACTTCGATATAATATATATCCTTTAGGAGGATTTTCATAGAAATACCTTTACTGTAAACTTCAATAAATCGCATATTGTTTGAAAACTCATTTTGACATTTGTCCAGTAAACGTTTAATCTTATCATAACTAACTGGTTTTATAAGGTATTGCATTGCGTCTACTTCGAAGGCATCAAGAGCGTGACTTTTACTGCTGGTAACAAAAACTATTATGCACTTTTCATCATGAATTCTAATTTGTTTTGCAATTTCAATACCGTTAGAGTAAATTTTATCGTCTATATAAATATCTAAAAATATCAGTTGAAAATTTACTAGTGTAAAATCTGAGAGTAATTTATTTCCACTTTTATAAGTGAAAATTTCAATTTGAAAATTATAATTATTACAATATTTTTTAATCATATGAATTAAAACTTGCATATCAGATTCTAAGCTATCACATATTGCAACATTCAAAATTTAATTCCCCCAATTTATATAATGTTATGAATAAAATTTATTGATTCCAATGAAAACTTTAAATTCTTAAGTATAATTTTATCATCAAGTTTTGCTTTTAGGAAGAACTTACGAAATAAAATGTTATTTTGCGAAATGTTACTTGATTTTCTATAAGGATTTATATATAGTTTATAAACAGAGTTCTTGGCATCAGATGGAGTTTTGACTTCACATGATGCTTAGAAATCGTTATCCAGGGACGTAGCTGCTCTTTTACTGCCACTTGGGGAAGTGGGGGTATTAGAGCAGGTAGTCATCAAACAGTTACAATTCATGCTCAAAATTTATCTTCATGGATTAAAGCTAGATTATCACAGGTGGAGGTAATTGCAAATACTGAATTGGTATCGAGCATGAATTATAATGAAATAATACCTTATTTTAAAAGAGAACAAAAAAATTATAACGGAGTTTTTAATAGCATTGGAATATCTGATACATCTGGAAAGTTGGTTATGCAAAATGATGTTACGATTGATATAAGCTCGGAAGATACATTTCCAAAGGTTATTCAAGGAAAACAAATTATATCAGATCCATTTAAAGATAAGCAAAATCCTTCAAATTTAATAATCTCTATGGAATGTCCTGTAAAAGACATAAAAAGTGGAAAAGCAATTGGACTTGTGAGTGGTGCTTGCCTTGTTTCTACAGTTTTCAAGGAAAATACCAATTTTCATATAGGACAAACTGATAAAGTGTATATATTGAGTAATAAAGGTGATGTTTTATATAAGCAAAGTAATGATGGACTTAATGAAACTAATTTATTGAAGAGTTCTAATAGTGAGCTTAATGGGTTAGTTAAAGAGGCACTGTCTAAAGATAGTTTTTTAGGACAGTTTAAAGACAAGGATGGAACGAAGATGCTGTTTTCTGCTCATGTAGACGGAACAAATTGGTATATGCTTCTTCAGGTTCCTACAAAAGAGTATACTTCTAGCTTAAATTCATTATTATATTTAATATTAGCAGTTAGTGTTCTTGCAATAATATTTTTAATAGTAGTGTTGATTATTTTACTGAAAAAGTTTTTTAATAGGCTTTTAAAGATATCTTTACTTGCAGATAAGGTAGCAGAAGGAAATTTAATGAATTTTTTGCCGGAATCTTCAGATGAACTTGGTAAAATTAATATAACTTTTAATAAAATGATAAATAACTTAAAGAATATAATAATCAAAATAAGAAGTGTTTCAGAAGTTGTTGTTGAATCTTCAAATAGTTATAAAGAGGTTAGTTTAGAAGTGGTACAAGAAGGAAAAAACATTAAGCAATCAATAGATAATTTAACTTCAGGATCAAAAAATATAGCGGAGGAAATACAAAACATTACTGTATCGGTAAATGATGTTGAAGATAAATCCAGAGAACTTGCGGAAATAAGTACTAGAATTGATGAAATGATAGCTGAAGCAAAAGATAAAACTTCAGACGGCTCTAAAAATTTGCATACCACAGTAGAATTATTAAGCAAAATGGAACAAAAAGTAAATATTTCATCAGATGTTGTAACAGAACTTTCAGAGAAGTCTAAGACTATAGCAAATGTAACAACTACTATAACGGATATAGCTGA
Organism: Clostridium ragsdalei P11; assembly: GCF_001675165.1. Classification (GTDB taxonomy): domain Bacteria; phylum Bacillota; class Clostridia; order Clostridiales; family Clostridiaceae; genus Clostridium_B; species Clostridium_B ragsdalei. The sequence continues at coordinate 8,962 of NZ_LROS01000011.1, read as the reverse complement.
ACAGACAAATCTATTAGCTTTGAACGCTAGTATTGAAGCAGCTAGAGCAGGGGAACAGGGTAAAGGATTTGAGGTTGTTGCAGAAGAAGTTAGAAAGTTAGCTGAACAGTCTGAAGTGGCTGCACAAGAAATTTCAAAGGAAATACAAGAAATTCAAGGCAAAATAACAAATGCTGTAGTATCAATGGGTGAAAGTATTAATTATGTAGGACTAGGGATTAAATCTACAGATAATATATTAGTTATATTCTCAGAAATTGAAAAAGAAATTGATAGAATTAAAACTATGAGTTTCAATGTATCTGAAATAGCAAAAATAGTATTACAGAATAATAGCAAAATATTTGAGTCAGTTTCAAATACGTCTGCCATGAGTGAAGAAGCAGTTGCAAGTGCATTGTCTTTTCAAGATATGGTAAGTAAGCAGGAAGATATATTTTTAAATCTTAAAGGAGCATCAGAACATTTAGATGAACTTTCAACAGCATTATCAGGAGAAATTTTTAAGTTTAAAATCAACTAGGAAAGAGCACTTTTTTCAATTATTAATAGAATGATAGTATATTAATAATTGAGAGAGGATATATATGTTTTTTAGATTTCCTGATGAGTTTATGAAAAACAAAGATAAGGTATACATTATAGACAAAAAATTTGCAGATGTAAATGGGGATGGACGTGTTGAAACTTTAATTATTACGGGAAAGAAACCTTATGGAGAAAATGGTTTTATAGATGACATAGCTCTTGTTGTAAGAAATAAAAAGACAGGGTTAAATATAAAGGTAAAACCAAAAGAAAATTCTGGTTATGATCCTAAATTATTTATAGGAAAATTTGATAAAAAGAGCAGTATACCTTTTGCATTTTTATCTATAGATTCAGGTGGCAGTGGTAGATATTATTTTGATTATATTTATTCTTTTAAAAACAATGTGACAAACCTTGTTTTTGATTATGATAAATTTAATGATGAAAATATGTATGATGCTGTATATGAAAATTTCTATAGGGTAAGTGTAAAATCACAAAATAGAAATTTGAAGGGTGTAATAGATCTTAAATCTATAAGAGATGAAGAATATTTATCAAAGATTTACAATAAAGATGGGACCCTTAAAAAACCTGAAGCAGCAGGAGTGCTGTCACTTTCCAATCTTTCACCTTTAAGCATAAATGGGTCTGGGATTTTTGATCTTTTAGCAGGTCAGAGGATAATAGGACTTTATAATTCAGATACTTTGGGATATGTGGAATCCATTTTAAGATGGGACAAAGATAAGTTTATGACTATAGAAGTTAGACTAGTAGTATCAATGTAAATTATAAAAGCTAAAGTGTATCTGCACTTTAGCTTTTATACTCTTTAAAATTTAACGTTGTGAGAATTACCCTGCATATCATAGAATGTTGCATCAGCCTGGTCTATGTAGAATGTCTCGAAAGTAGGATCGCCTACTTTATACATATTTTTAAGCATAGGCATAGTATTCAAAACAGCTTCTTGTGATTCTTTAGAGGTATTAAAAACTGCCTTTCCATTTAACCTGAGCCATTTCCCTTCTGGAGAAGTTGCACTGATTTGCATTGTAGAATTAGCTTTTAATTGCTTATATACATTTTTTGTATTGGCAGTGCAGAAATATAATTTGTTGTCGTATTTCATTGCAAATCCAAAAGGACGTAATGCAGGTGCATCTCCATTTACAGTAGCAAGATAAAAAACTTTGTTGTCAGTTAAGAACTTTAAAACTTCATCCATAATTAGTATCTCCTTTTACTATAAAATATTTTTAAAATGTAACTAATTACATTTTAACACAAAAATTAGAATAGATAAATTATATGGTGAATTTTTCTATTGATTGTTGAAGCTCACTTAAAAAATCAAAAATTTTGTTTGCAAAACATGTTTTTTTATGAAGAATTATGGTAAGTGTATGGCATTAATTAGACCACAATGATATAATTGCCATGTAACAAATGAATAAAATTATTCAAATTAAAATAATTAGTATATGATAATTGGGAGGAATCATTTTTGTTTGATAAGTTATTAAAAAAAACAGATACAAAAGAAGATCAATATGTGAGTTCAGATTATATACATAAGGACATACTTGTAAAACTTTTTTCTGATGCAGCACAAGGTAAAATGACAAAACTAAGTTTAAGAGATGTAAAGTGCAGTGATGTGGTAGAAAAATGGAATGAAGTTATAGACGTGATGTGTGAATCCAGAAAAAAAAGCATTCTTGAAACAAATGATGTATTACAAATGGTAATTAGGATGGATTCAATTAGAGATATTATCAAAAGTGTGGATATACAAACAGAGCATTTACATTCCATGTCTCAAAATAGTGAAGAGCTAGAGGCATCTATTGAGGATGTTTCTAATATATCACAAAAAATGTCAAAGAGTTCAAGTGATGTAAAAAAAGTATCTGAAACAGGAATAAAAAATGTGTATGATTCAGTTGAATTTGTAAAAAAATCATTTGATGATATTGACATAATAGACAAGCAAATGAAAGGTGTTAAGGAAAAAACTCATAAAATAAATGAAATAGTTGATATTGTAAAAGGTATTGCAGATCAAACAAGTTTACTGTCACTAAATGCTTCAATTGAGGCAGCAAGAGCAGGAGAGCAAGGTAAAGGATTTGCCGTTGTTGCAGATGAAGTAAGAAAACTTGCTGAAAATACTACAAGTTCAGTTTTAGATATACAAAAAAATGTTTCGAATTTGCAAAAAGATATTGACTCATCAGTTGATAAAATCAACCAGACAGCTAAGCAATTAGAGTCAGGTAAAGATCTAGTTAACAGCTCACTGGATTCAATCAATATAATTGGTAATTCAATAGACAGTGTTAACGAAACAATTAATCAAGTTGCAGCAGATACAGAGGAACAAACTGCAGCAACCCAGTCTTTTGCTAGTAGTATTATGGAGCTATCCCAGCATGCTGATCATATAGACAGTAATTGTAAAGGTATTGGAAAATTTATATATGATTTAAGTAAAAGAATAGACTCTATGAGAGTTGAAATGCTTAAAAATAAAGAATGTCTCACAGATTCTGATATGGTAGAAATCTATAAAACTGACCATTTACTTTGGAGATGGAGAATATATAATATGCTTCTTGGTAACGAAAAAGTAAATATTAGTGCTGTAGAAGATTATAAGGGATGCAGACTTGGAAAGTGGTATTATAATATAGATAGTGATAAGTTTAGAAATAGCAAGGCCTTTGTAGAGTTAGAAAAATCACATATAGAATTACATGAAGTTGCAAAAGAAGCTGCTCTTGCATATGAGAAAAATGATATAAAGCTGTCAGAAGAATGCCTTGAAAGAATGGATATGTGTTCAAAAAAGGTATTTGCTCTAATGGATGAGATAAAAAACGCCAAACTAAACTAGTGAAATTACATTTATAGTGATTCTAACTAAAAAATCAACTTATACGGAGTATAAGTTGATTTTTCGTTTAGAATCACTATAGATAAAAAGTCAATATTTATTAAGCAATGTTTTCTTCTTTGTCGATAGCAGATTCAACTTTATTTTTATCTATTGAATTAACAATTATATATGAAAGTAATCCTACAATTATACCAAAGATTATTGGATAATTAGAATCAACTCCATATTTAAAAAATGTTCCAGAAACTACTATAGTACTTAAAAATAATGATACAAGGCCTGCTTTTGGACTGAATTTTTTAAGTACAAATGCAGCAAGTACAGGTACGAATACACATCCTGACAGATAAGCATAGGCCATATCCAGTGCTGTAAGTACATCTTGAATCAAAAATGCTATTATCATAACTCCAATTCCAATTAAACAAGCAAATAGTCTATTAATGGCAATTGATTTCTTTTCATCAGGATTCTTATTGATAAAACGAGTATACACATCATTGTAAAGTATAGTAGAAGATGCAAGGATAGAACCGCTAGCAACTGACATTGTAGCAGCCATAGCAGCAGCTATAACAAAACCTTTAACTCCAATTGGCAGGAATAAAGAAACTCCTGAAACAAAGGCATTTTGAGGATCTTTTAATGATGGCAAAGCTATGTATACACACATACCTAGTAAAATAGCAGCAGCTCCATATATCATGCTGTAGAACCCCGCTAAAATAGTTCCTCTTTTAGCAATCTTTCCATTTCTTGCCGTAAAAATACGCTGCCATATATCCTGTCCAATTATCAAACCAGGGATATACATTAGAAGATACATTACAATACTATCATATCCTATACCTGTTATACTAAGGTGTGATTGAGGTACTGATGTTAAGATGTGGTGAATACCGCCCATTTTTACTATAGCAAATATAGGAATTAATATAACAATACCAAGAGTTTTTATGACAAATTGTATAATATCTGTCATGGAAACAGACCACATTCCTCCTATAAAAGTATAAAATATTACAATTCCACCGCCAACTAGCATAGAAACTTGTGTATTCCAGCCCATTATACCGCTTATTATTGCTCCAACAGATACAACTTGTACAACACTCATCATCATTGTATATACGAATGTAAGTAATGAACTAAATATTCTTGCAGATTTACCGTAGTTATTTTCTATAACTTCATTAATACTAAGTGCTTTCATTTTTGAAAGCTTGGAGGAAACTAAAAATCCAAGGGCTATTAAGCCTAAGCCTAAACTTCCTGCTAGCCAAATACCAGATATACCAAATGTATATCCTAATTTTGCACCACCTACTGTTGCTGCACCGCCTATTGCAAGGGCAGCCATGCATCCAAAAAACATTGGAAATCCTAGTCTTCTACCAGCTACTAGATAATCTTCCTTTGTTTTTGTAAATTTTGTTGAGAAAATACCAATACTTATCATTACAATAAAGTATAAAATAATAATACCGTAATCAAATGTAGTTAACATTTAATAGCCTCCTTTAAATTTGTCTATACTTGATAGATTTTTAAATATAATTTTTTTGAATATTTATTAAAAAAATTCATAATCTGTTAGTATTAAATTTTTCATGCATATAATCATTTGATATTAATGGTAAATGGGAATATGCCGCTATTACAAATATAAAATTATATTACTTGAAACGACGTTTCTTGATATAATATTATCACTTATAAAATTAAAATCAATACAAATATGCAAATTTTTATTATTTTCTTTGCATAATAATTCATATTTTATATTGACTTAGTGCTGTCTTAATGATATTCTACGTGGTAAGACCACTAGGAGGAGTATTTATGAAGATAATTGTACTTATAAAAGAAGTTCCAGATATGGAAAAAGTAAGATTTGATAGTGAAAAAGGTGTTGTGGACAGGTCATCTGCTGAAGCTGAAATCAACCCCTTTGATCTAAATGCCCTGCAGGAGGCAGTTAATTTAAAAAACGAATTTGGAGGAGAGGTAACTGTTATTAGTATGGGGCTTCCAAGATCAGAAAAATCACTAAAGGATGCCTATGCTAGAGGTGCAGATAGAGGAATCCTTTTAACGGATAGAAAATTTGGTGGAGCTGATACATGGGCAACAGCCAATACCATTGCAGCTGAAATAAAAAAGATAAAGGATTATGATCTTATTATTTGTGGTGAAAAGTCTGTTGATGGGGATACAGCTCAAGTTGGAGCAGAAGTAGCTGAATTTTTAAATATACCCCATGCTTATTATGTTGAAAAAGTTAATGCTGTTTCCAGAAATGAAATTGAAGTAACCATTGAAAATATTTGCGGAAAGAAACAAAATAGAAAAATGAAAATGCCAGCACTAATAAGTGTAACTAAGAACGTCAATTATCCTGAGTTGCCTTTGTTAGAAAGAAAGCTTGAATCATTAAAAATTGAAATAGAAAAATGTTCTTTAGAAAACCTTAATGGGTATATAAAAGGAGAAGAAGCAGGTTTTAACGGTTCTAAGACTAAAGTTGTTAAAATAGTGGTGCCAAAGGAAGTAAAGCGGGAAAGTAAAATTTATAAAGGTAATTTAAATTGCTACATGAAAGATGTAATTCATATGATGAAAGACAAAAATATAATATGAGGTGGTGACAACATGAAAGATTATAAGGGTATTCTCATTTATGTGGAACAACATGAAGGTACTATACACAAAGTAAGTTATGAACTCATTAATAAAGCAAAGGAGCTCTGCAAACAGAGTAATGCACCACTATGCTGTCTAGTCCTTGGAGATGAAGGCATAGATGTTAAAGGGCTGAATTACTGTGGAGCAGATAAAGTATTTTATATGAAAGATAGATGTTTTGAAAATCCAGAAGAATATCTGTTTAAGGAGAACATAGTTAAATTTGTGAAAGAATACAAACCAGAAACCATATTGATAGGCGCTACTAATTTTGGACGTTCTCTTGCACCTAGAATTGCAGCGGCTTTGAAAATAGGGCTTACGGCAGATTGCACAGATTTGAAAGTGGATGGAGATGGAAAACTTATACAGGTTAGGCCAGCTTTTAGTAATAATATCTTTGCTCATATAAAATCCAAAGGTTTTCCCCAAATGGCTACAGTGAGGTACAAAGAATTTAATGAGGCAGAGAGAAATGAAAAAAGGGATATAAATGTTTCAGTAATAGAACCTTATGTTAGGTCATATGACAAAATAAGCTGGATACAGGAGTTTAAGAAAGAAAATTTTGATATTACAGAAGCAGAAGTTGTAGTTGCTGCTGGCAGGGGAATTAAAAAAGCAGAAGATTTACATATGCTTGAAGAACTTGCTTCATTACTTGGCGGCAAAATTGGAGCATCAAGAGCTCTTGTAGATGCAGGAATGATTGGAAGTGCCCACCAAATAGGCTATAGCGGAAACAGGGTAAAACCAAAGATATACATTGCCTGTGGTATATCGGGTGCTCCCCAGCATATAGCAGGTATGAAGGAATCGGAAGTTATTGTTGCTATTAACAGTGATCCTTCTGCACCTATATTTAATATTGCAGACTACGGATATGTAGGAGATTTATATGAAGTTATTCCGAAAATGATTGAAGAAATAAACTCAACTAAATAATGGAGGCTTGATGATGGAACAAGGAACAATTGATTATTTAATAAATACTGTTGGCAGCGATTTTGTAATAACAGATCCTGAGCAAAAGTTATCTTATATGTATGATGAAATAGAACACAATGTAAGACCTAAGGTAAATATGGAATCGGTAGTTGTAAAGCCACTTAATTCAAAGGAAATATCTGAAATTGTAAAATATGCAGGTGAAAACAAAATTCCTATTGTAGTACACGGTGGTGGGACAGGGCTCTGTGGAGGCGCTAGTCCAATAAAAAAAAGTATTGTAATTTCAATGGAAAGAATGAATAAAATCATTGAAATAGATGAGAAAAATATGATGGCAGTAGCTGAAGCAGGCGTTACACTGGCTCAGCTGATTGAAGAATTGGAAAATCACAGCGGAATATGCTTCCCTGTGCACCCTGGAGACGAGGGAGCGCAAATGGGAGGTATGGTTGCAACCAATGCAGGCGGAGCAAGAGCTGTAAAACACGGTATTATGAGAAATCACATAAAAGGTATTGAAGTAGTTCTTCCAAATGGTGAAATACTAAACCTTGGAGGGAAATTGCTTAAGGATAATACAGGATATAACCTTTTACAATTGATTATGGGAAGTGAAGGAACTCTTGCCATTATAACAAAGATCACATTTAGATTATATCCTGAAGATAAATTTACGGCTTCGATAGTATTGGCTTTTGAAAATATAAGTGATGCCTCAAATGCAGTTCTCGAAATTATGAAAAATGGAGTTGCTCCACTTGCAGTAGAATATCAGGACAGATATTTAAATGTAAAATCTGCTGAAATACTTGGACTTCACTGGCCTCTTGATAAGGGCATGGCGGATCTTCTTATTATTTTATCAGAGAAAAGTGAGGAAGCACTATATGCCTCCTGCCAAATAATTAATAATGTATGCAAGAAATATAATGCAAGTAAAGCTGTATTTGCAGGTACTAAAAAAGAGCAGGCTGAAATGCTTGCTATAAGAAGCGGCAGTTATGAAGTAATAAAGGAGAATATTGCTTATTCTTTTGATATGGCAGTTCCGGCAGGATATATGCCTGACTTTTTAAATGATTTGTGGAAGCTTGTGGATTCTTATGGTACAAATTCTTATATAACAGCACATTTGGCTGATGGAAATGTACATAATGATATTTATATGGTGGATGGCAAAAATCCTGAATATCTGGAAGAACTTAAAATGAAAATGTACAAGCTCTGCTTTAAATATGGCGGTACTTTAACTGGGGAGCACGGCATAGGAAAGCTGAGAATAAAGGATTTAACTCTTCAGAAGTCGAAAGCGGAAATTGAGCTTATGAAAAGCATAAAAAGGGCATTTGACCCGAATAATATTCTCAATCCAGGTACAGTACTGGAAATGTAACTGTAAAATTATAGAGTTTCTAAGCAAAAAATCAACTTATACTTCCGGATATTTTTACAACCTTCAGTTCATCAAATATTTTGATAAGTCTAAGTAGAAAATTTGTAAAAACTTAAGGACTTTTAAAAACTCGTACCTCAAACAATTCAAAAGTCCTTAGTTTTTTAACAAATTTTCCACTAAGACTTATATACAAAATATTTAAAAGAACTTCATTATTGTAAAAATATGCCTGCGTATAAGTTGATTTTTAAGTTAGAAACCCTATATAGGGTTTCTAACTAAAATATTAACTTATACAGAATAATTAAAATTCTTCTCCAAATACTAAATGTACGGAGAAAGGAGTTTTAATTATGGGAAGAAAATCATTTGAAATAGAATCACTGTATGATTATAAAATTGAAGATTTAATTGAGCTAAAAAACACTACGAATTCTAAATTTACTAGATTAGTATTAGCTGTGGTTACTATGAGATATCGAGGATGCTCAAAT